>JBDRKE010000042.1:0-16607 GCA_043814315.1 Candidatus Omnitrophota bacterium | reverse complement strand
ACTTTCGAGCTAGAAATATGTATTATTTTCATAGTAACGTAAACTGTTAGCACAGATGATCGCTGATTTAAATGCACAGATGATCACTGACGAAAAAACACAGATGATCGCAGATATACTTTTAGAGCGGATTTTATCTGTAATCATCTGCCGGTTTTAAAGGAAAGCTTTACGGGAATCATTTATCTGTAATCATCAGTGCTTAATGAAACGCATCAGCCCCTATTTTAATTTAGCAACAAAAATCATGTTGACTTTATCCGTAACAGGCGTAAATTATAATCAGGGGACCATGGTAACGATGAAAAGAATATCTCTTTTCATGATTCTGGCCTTTGGTCTTTACGTAATCACGATGAACGAGCCGCAACGCCGGGAGTGGAACCGTTTCTGGTGCATCAAAACAGTTGATACGAAAGCCCAAGGCAAATCCTTTATAGAAAAAATCTACCGATTCGATCATATACCGGACAACCTAAGGCCGTTTCTTAGCCCGGATAACCAGATAAAGTATAAAATAAGGAAGAAAGCTTTCTTTAATCCGTATTCTCCCTCTCAATACGAATACGTGTTTCAATAAGAAGTTCCTTCTCGTCCTGCCTCTAAACGGCTAAGAAATTCGGTACTATATTAAATCTTGATTCTTTTTAGCAATCTAAATTACACCACTTTTTTCAAAAGTAAAATGGGGCCAGAATTATTTATTTAAAATAAATCTGACCCCATTTTCTTAAGTTGGTTGGCCGCCTCGTCAAAAGCCCTCGGCGGCACTGCCCTAAATGTCAAAGGGCCGGCACAAAACTGGTCCTTTGGCTTGATAAAGTGGTTGCGGGGGCAAGATTTGAACTTGCGACCTCAAGGTTATGAGCCTTGCGAGCTACCAGACTGCTCCACCCCGCGAATGTTGTTCGCTATAGCTTATTCTAAGCTTTAAGTTGTTAAAGAACGGTGTTGCTTTATTTATTGCTTATCTTGTCATCTATTGAAGTTCAACTATGAACTCCAAACTATACCTGCCTGCCGACAGACAGGTACTTTGAACTAAAGTATTATACCACACTATCTATCTTTTGCCAGACTTATCTTTTCTTTTCCGGGATTATCTTGACAGGAATCTCCCCCTTTCGCACCACCCCCATCTTGTCCCTGGCGATTTCTTCCTGGTAAAGCGGGTCATTAAAAATACGGCCTAGTTCTTCCTGCAAAAGCGCATTCTCTATATTCAATTCCTTTATCCTGGCCTCTAAATCCCGATTCTTATCTTTGAGTTCCTGTAATTTTGTAAAACCCGGCAGAAAAATAACCAGCAAGAAAACCGCTAAGCCGAATAACCAGAAAGCCCTTCTTAATGTGGATAGCATCCCGCTATTTCCAGAGCGTACCTGCGTAGACAGCCTTCTCCCCTAGCTCTTCCTCTATTCTTAAAAGTTCGTTATATTTGCAGATCCTGTCTGTACGCGATAAGGAACCTGTTTTAATCTGGCCACAACCGCAGGCTAGCGCTAAATGGGCAATGGTCGTATCTTCGGTTTCCCCTGAACGATGGGAAATAATGGCTTTGTATTTGTTATCTTTGGCTATACGAATCGCTTCCAAGGTTTCTGAGAGGGAGCCGATCTGGTTGAACTTTATAAGTATAGCATTCCCTATCTTTTGCGCAATCCCTTTTCTGAAGATTTCCGGGTTGGTCACGAAGATGTCATCTCCTACTAACTGCAATTGGGCTCCAAGTTTCATGGTCAATTCCTTCCAGCCCGGCCAGTCAAATTCGCTCAAACCGTCCTCGATGGAAAGAATGGGGTATTTCTTAACCCACTCCTGATAAATCTGGATTAAATCCTGACTGTTTTTGGAAGAATTTTCAAACTGGTACTTCCCGTCAGCATAGAAAGAACTGGCTGCGCAATCTAAGGCCAGATACACATCTTTCCCCGGCTTGTAACCGGCCTTTTCAATGGCCTGTAACATTAGCTCTAAAGCCTCATGATTAGAATTGAGGCTAGGGGCAAAACCGCCTTCATCCCCTACGGACGTGGACAGGCTCTTTGATTTCAAAATCGATTTTAGGTTATGAAAAATCTCCGCGGCGAACCTCAGGGCCTCGCGAAAAGTCGGCGCGCCTACCGGCATAATCATAAACTCCTGAATATCAAGGTTATTGTCGGCGTGCAATCCGCCGTTTAAAATATTCATCAACGGGATAGGTAAAATATTCGCTTTCTCCCCTCCCAAAAATTTATATAAAGGCTCATCCCTTTCAAAGGAAGCGGCCTTGGCAACGGCAAGAGAAACACCCAAAATCGCATTAGCTCCCAGTTTAGATTTATTAACCGTCGCGTCCATCTCTAAAAGCAATGCATCGATTTTCTCGAAATCAGGGCTTAAGCCCTCTATTTCAGAAGCTATGATGGTATTGACGTTGTTCACGGCCTTTAATACGCCTTTACCTAAATATCTGGTTTTATCCCCGTCTCTTAGTTCCAGGGCCTCCTTTTCTCCCGTAGAGGCACCGGAAGGAACAGCTGCCCTTCCTAAGACCCCGCTATCCAAGATCACGTCAACCTCAATCGTAGGATTGCCCCGCGAATCCAGTATCTCGCGCGCAAAAACCTTTTTTATTTTTGCCATCATAGCCTCCTCATTTCCCCGCTATAAGTTGTCTGGAAATGATCCCGAGTATCCATCTATTGCTTCTGTGATACGAGGGACTAATTTCCCCGCTATAAGTTGTCTGGAAATGACTCCGAGCATGCGCCAAATTATCCCAGATAATTTGGCGTGCTTATGCGAGGAGTCAATTTTATGCAGGCCCATAGTATACCACACTTTAAAACGGGGTCAATACAAAACAGCCCCTCTAAAAAGATTGACAGAGTAATAAAGATATGCTATTTTGGTTGCATGAAAGACTCAAGCAGCAACAAAAAATGGGATATAAATAAAAAGAGAATTAAATTATTCTTAAGATTTCACTGGATTGCCATCATTGTAAGCGTCTTGCTTCTTATTATCGGTATTTCTTTCGTATTTTTCCTACGCAATGCCATCAATGCCTGGACCACCTCAGAATCTTATTTTAAGAAAGCGACACTCGCCCAATACGCCCTGTTCTTTTATGTATTAATTCTCATTCAAATAATCACTTTGCCGCTGACCGGCATGCTCTGGATATGGATCATGCGCGGCGGCCACATGAAATTCACCCAGATAGGCGTTAAGGCCGTTAAGGGTAAGGAGATCCGCATCCATTGGCAGGATGTTATCGGCATGGATGAAGGCAAAGAAGAAGCCATAGAGGTTGTGCGCCTGGTTACGGATCGCGCCAAACTGCAGGCTATCGGGGGCAAGATTTTAAGAGGCATCCTCATGACAGGCCCTCCGGGATGCGGAAAAACCTATTTGGCCAAGGCCATTGCCACAGAAGCCAACATGCCTTTTATCCCCATGTCCGGTTCCGAATTTATAGAGATGTTTGTAGGTGTAGGGGCCAGCCGTATCCGCAAACTCTTCAAACAAGCCAGGCAATTGGCGGAAGTCGAAGGCGGCTGCATCATCTTCATTGATGAACTCGATGCTGTAGGTGCGCAGCGCTCCGTGGACCGCGGTTTTGGCGGACAGACAGAATCCAACACCACCCTCAATCAACTCCTTATAGAAATGGATGGCCTTAAGGAGAAGGATTTTAACGTCATTGTCATCGGTGCTACGAATGCCCCTGAGGGCTTCTTGGACACAGCACTCCTTCGGCCGGGGAGATTCGACCGTAAAATCTACGTGCACCTGCCCAATCTGGAAGAACGGGAGAAATTATTTGAATATTATCTTAAAGAAGTCAAGTATGACACGACCATTGACCGAATGCGCCTGGCAAGATTAACCGTGGGCAACACCCCTGCCGATATTGCCAATCTCATTAGAGAAGCTGCGCTCATCGCCGTCCGTAACAGAAAAGAAACTATCTCCATGAAAGAAATCTCTGAGGCCTATGACCGCGTGGAAATGGGGATTAAGCATAAAGTGGTCTTCACCCAGAAGGAAAGGGGAAAAATTGCCTACCATGAAGCAGGACACGCTATAGCTATGTATTTCCTCGCTCCTCATAAAGACGTATTTAAAGCCACGATTTTAGCCAGGGGCGGAGCTCTGGGGTTTGTCATGCCCCAGCCGCGTGAAGAAATACACGTACGCACCCGAGATCAGTATCTGGGAGATATAAAGGTAAACCTTGGCTCCTATGCGGCGGAAAAGCTTAAGCTGAACGTCACGACGTCCGGCGTAAGCCAGGATTTTAGCCACGCCATGTTGATAGCTCATCATATGGTGTGGGAATGGGGAATGGGAAAATCAGGCCTCGTAGGCAATTACGGTATGCTGGAATCCATGCAAAGTAATCTCGGTGCGTTTCGCGGGCAAACCGCTTCTTACGTATCGGAAGAGGTAAAAAGACAATTGAATAAAGAAGTGCAGGATATATTACAGGAATGCCTCAAAGAAGTCGAGGATCTGTTAACAAAGGAATCCAGCCTTCTGGACCGTTTCGCTCAGGAACTTCTTTCCAAAGACGAACTCAATTATGATGAGATCGAGGCCATCTTTAAAGAATTCGGCAAAGTCCGCCCTCCTTTTTAGTCTCTTCTTTATTTTTTACTCCGGATGTTCTAACCAAATAAATCCGACCTATCAGGAAAACGATATCCCCCGTCTTGTCAAGAAAATTTGCAAAGAGGAATACCGCCTGGACGTTGTCACGCGCAGGGCTGCGACGACCTTATGGATCTACGCGCCATTAGAAAAAATCCTGCATAAGGACTACGGTATCGATAAAGATAAAATCTTTGATGAAGAAATGGTGGAAAAATTACGCAACATATTGACCACCATCGGGCGCGTTCTCATCAGCTCCGATTACACGCCCTCCTTCTACGCCCTCGTGGCCTCGGATATTAACCTGGGCATCGATTACATCATCATCGGCAATGTCCTGGATATCAAAAAGTCTTATGCGGGATTTATTCCCTGGATGGAAGCCAACCGCAGATACGTGATAAAATTACGGATGTCTCCCGAAGCGGTAGGCGATCAGACGGGATATCATATTGAAGGTAGCGACATCCACCTGCCCGATTTCCTGGCGGAACAGATCACCCAGCGCTTCGCCGCAGAATTCCAAAACGAGAATCTTAAAAAATATTTCGAGATGGAAAAATCCGAAGGCCTCTTTCAGGATGGCGTATTCGTTTTTGAGTATTCCTTGAAGGAAATCAGCAAGCCGCCGGAGGGATTAGACGCGAGAGATAAAATGCTCGATGTTATCGCTTATTGCATCAAGGCCTATGAGTTCAAGGATTTTACGGAAGTGCAGCTTTTGGATTTACAGACGCAGGATAAAATCAATTTAAACCGGGGGTCTATCTGGGCGAGGGATTTGTTGAATTAGAAATTCTTACCTTTCTTCCTTCCCGTTTCAGCTGGCCTTGTGTCAAGAGCTTTAAGGCTTCGGGGTAAAGAACGTGTTCGATTTTGTGGATTTTTTCCTCAAGGCTTCCCAGCGTATCCCCTTCTTCAATTCTAACGGATCTCTGCAATATAATGGGGCCGTGGTCCATTGCCTCGTCCACAAAATGGACGGTTGCCCCCGTCACCTTGACACCATAATCAAAAGCCTCTTTTATCCCGTGCGCCCCCTTAAAAGAAGGCAGGAGCGCCGGATGCACATTGATAATGCGTTCTTTATATTGAAGGACAAATTCGGCACTCAATAAACGCATAAAACCCGCCAGGACGATTAAATCTATCTGATTCTCCTTAAGCCTTCCTAGAATCTGTGCCTCAAAATCTTCTTTAGTGGCGAAATCCTCTCTTTTGACCAAAGCCACCTTGATTCCTGCTCTCTTGGCCCGCCCTATAGCGCCGGCGCCCGGCTGGTCGCAAACCAGAAGGGCCAGATGAGCCTTAATCTTTCCTTTCTTTACGGCCCGGATAATAGCAGAGAAATTTGTGCCTTGGCCTGAAACAAATACGGCTATGTTCATAATTATAACTCCCGTATAATTATTTTATTAGTCGCCTTAACTGCGGTTATCAGGAAATGATTATCAGGATATCGGAAATTAGGTTTTAGTTTTTGCCCCTGACATCCTGATTCCCTGATATCCAAATCCTGATGTCCCGATATCCTGAAATCCGCTTTTAATATATCATTATAAATTCTAACCTGCGACTTTGTGTCTTTGCAACTTTACGACCTATACCCTAATCCGAATAGTCTTCATGGGACAGACTTCTACGCACTTGCCGCAGGATGTGCATTTATTATAATCTATAATCGCCAAATTATCAATGACAGTAATGGCATATACAGGACAGATCTGCTCGCATTTTCGGCAGGCAATGCATCCGACAGGGCAAGCTAGGCGCGTGTCTTTGCCGATGTCTTTGGAGCTGCAGGCCACGTAAACCCCGTTAGAGACACCACCTAACTTACTTATCACGTCAAGGTCTCTAACGGAATCTAGGGGCGCGAGGGAAAATAATTTCTTGGGACAGATGAGCACGCACTTATTGCACGCCTTGCATTTCTTCTCATCGACAACAGGAAAACCCTCACTTGACATCTTGATGGCGTCAAAGGGGCACACCCGGACGCAGTCGCCAAACCCCAGGCACCCAAAGACGCAGGCCTTCTGCCCCCCTAAGACGAGGTTCGCGGCCACGCAATCCTTTATCCCATCATAGAAAAACCTCTCCTTGACCTTCAGCCCGCCAAAACAGTGCAGTGTGGCTATTCTTTTTACCTCGGCCTCCAAATCTTTGCCTAAAAGTTTTGCGATCTGCTTTTTGATCGCTTCCTCTGTGACCCGGCAGGCGCTCAAACTGCGCTTGCCGCTCAAAAGGTCCTCGGCAAAACCAAAACACCCGGCCCCGCCGCAGGCGCCGCAGTTGGCTCCGGGCAGCAGCCCGTAGAGCTTTTCCAGGCGCGGGTCAGACTTCACAGCCAGCTTCTTGGAAGCTACGGCCAAGCCAATGCCGAACAACAGCCCCAGAGAACCTAGCATTAAAATTGGAAGGAGAATATTCATTTAGAACCTAAAGCCATTAAACCCCATAAAACTAAGACTCAAGATGGAAGCAATGATGAAAACAATGGGAAATTCCTTCAGGGCCCGCGGGATGCTGCACAATTCCAGCCTCTCCCTGATCCCTGACATCAAAACCATAGCTAAGGCAAAACCTAATCCCACGCACAGGCCTTGAAATAACGAGTAATAGAAACTCCCCGGCACGGCCTTGCCGTTTACAAAAAACATATCAATGTTGAGTACCGCAACACCCAGCACCGCACAGTTCGTGGTGATCAGAGGAAGATAAATCCCGAAAAATCTATATGTGGCAGGGCTAATCTTTTTTATCACCATCTCTACTAACTGCACAAATGTCGCTATGACCAGAATGAAACAAACGGTGCGTAGATACGTCATCCCGAAAGGCGCCAGGACAAAACGATAAAGGGCCCAGGTAATGGCGGATGAAGCGGTAATGACAAAGGTGACGGCGAAGCTCATCGCCAGGGCTGGCCTGGTTTCCTTGGATATGGCGATAAAAGGGCACAGCCCCAGGAACCGGGAAAGGATGACGTTGTATATAAAGATACTGGAGATGAATATGCTTAAGAATTTAGCGGCGTTCATAGGCCTTGCCCTTTCTGAACAGGTTAAAGAAAGCAAGCAGCAGCCCGATAACGAGGAGCGCTCCCGAAGGCATGATAAAAAGCAGGGCCGGCTCCACACTTCCCGTAACCGTATGGCCCAAAAGCTTGCCGGAACCCAGGAGCTCCCGTATCCCGGAAATCAATATCAAAGCCAGGGTGAACCCCAGGCCCATCCCTAAGGCGTCAAACAAAGATCTCATCACCCCGTGCTTTGAGGCAAAGGCCTCGGCACGGCCCAAGATGATGCAATTGACGACGATGAGAGGCACGTAAATACCCAGGGCCCTGTCCAAAACAGGGCTGTAGGCCTTAAGCGCAAGTTCAATGATGGTCACGAAGGTGGCGATCACGACGATGAAACAGGGAATCCTGATCTTGTCCGGAACAAAATTTTTGATGAGAGCGACGATGCTGTTGGAGCCAAGGAGCACGAAGCCGGCCGCCACCCCCATGCCGAGGCCGTTTACGACGGAAACCGAAACAGCCAGAGTGGGACAAAGCCCAAGCGCCAGGACAAAAGTGGGGTTCTCCCTGATAATACCTTTTAAGAATTCTTTAATTAAACTTCGCATGTCTTAAAGTTAAATCCAAATAACAAAGCTCAAAATACAAAAAAAGTACAAAGCACAAAATCCAAAACATAAAATCTTTTGTTTTGAAATTTGAATTTTGCCTGCCGGCAAGGCAGGGATTTATTTTGAATTTTGAATTTTGTCATTTGAATTTATTTCTTAGTTCCATATACTCTACTTTTAGTGTACCTGTCAATAAGCGGCGTAGCGGCATTCATCATCAGTATGGCGTAGGAAACGCCCTCAGGGTAACCGCCCCAAAGCCGGATAACCGCCGTAATCAAACCGCACCCCACCCCGAATACGATCTGCCCCTTACGGGTCAGGGGAGAGGTCACATAGTCGGTGGCCATAAAGAAAGCGCCCAGGATGAGGCCGCCGGATAAAATATGGAACAACCCGTCCGCTGTCCCCAATCCTTTAGGCCCGAATATAAAGGTAAAGAGGCCTACCGTAAAAATATAGGTAAATGGAATATGCCAGGAGATATACCCGCGCCAAAGAAGAAAAACAGCGCCTAACAGGAGCGCCAAAATGCACACCTCGCCGATACATCCTCCCCTTTTCCCCAGGAATAAGTCCATGTAAGAGATGGACTCCAATACCTTGCCTTCTTTGAGAGCGGCCAGGGGTGTGGCAGCGGTTACCGCATCATAATTCAAAGGCTTGGTGAAAGCGGTCATATATTGGGGCCAGCTGGCCATGAGAAATACCCTGCCGACCAGCGCCGGGTTAAATATATTCTGCCCCAGGCCTCCGAAGACCTGTTTGCCTATGGCAATGGAGAAACAGGAGCCGGCCACCGGCAGCCACCAGGGCACGTACGGAGGCAAATTATAGGCAAGCAGCAGGCCGGTGATAACGGCGCTGCCGTCTGAAACGGATATCTTCCTTTTGGTTACCGCCTGCAAAACACACTCTGTGGCTACGGCGGAAAATACGCCCAGCGCCATCACCCAGAGCGCCTGTTTGCCAAAAATGTATATGCCGGCCAAGCCGCTGGGAAGTAAGCTCAAGACCACCAGCCACATAATCCTGCTGACAGATTCATCCTTATGCAGGTGCGGTGAAACGCTGACGATAAACTTATTGTTCATCTTTAATTAACTCCAGCACCTCCCTGGCTTTTTCAGCCACGGAATCTATAACAGCCCGGCTGGATATCGTGGCGCCGGTGATTGCTTCCACTTCAGTTAAACCATCAATACTTTTTTGGGAGAATTTCGCGGCAAAATCCGGCTCGGTGACCCTGGCGCCCAAACCCGGTGTCTCGTTCTGGCTCAATACCTTTATAGCCAGGATATCCCCCTCTGCGCTCATAGCCGCCATGGTCTCTATCGTACTGGAATAACCTTTTCCAGCCACCTTAAAAGCGACTCCCCTAAGCTGACCGCTTTTGTCAAAGGCCTTATAATACAGAATATCACTTCCCTGTTTGACAGCTTCAAAATGATCTGCCTCAGGCAAGACATCCTTGAGGCTGGCCTCTTCCTCCGACTTTGCCTGTTCGTTTATTTTTGGTTGAGCAAGAGAATTAACGGCTGCTAACGAAGCGCTTGCTACAATACAAATTAAGCCCAAAGTTAAACTATAACGAATTATATCTTTCATCTTGCCGCCTCCAACTTCGCCCTTTTGATAGATTGAGTCAGCCTTCTATTCGCCGGGCACACATAATTGCATAAACCGCATTCAATGCAATCCAATGCGTTATAGGCCTTAGCCTCAACCCACTTTTCTTTTTCCGAAGCTAAATTAATCAAGCACGGCATGAGGCCGGCGGGACATGCCCTGACGCAGGCGCCGCAGCGAATGCAAAACTCCTCTTCAAAAATCCCGGCTTCTTTCTTATTGAATAAAAGAACTCCTGTGGTAGTCTTTATGACGGGCGCCTCAACCGTGAACTGGGCTATCCCCATCATCGGCCCGCCGATGATAATCTTGGCCGGCTCCTGTTTCAGCGGGCCGCAAAAATCAATCAATTCTTTTATAGGCGTTCCGATTCTTGCCAAAAGATTCTTCGGTTCGGATACGCAGCTGCCGGTTACGGTTACCACGCGCTCATACAGAGGTTTGTTTTTGTAGACGGCTTCGTAAACGGCAAAACAAGTGCCCACATTGTGCACCACAACTCCCGCCTCAAAAGGAAGCTTGCCCGAGGGCACCTCCCTTCCTAAGATTTTCTTTACCAGCTGCTTCTCTCCTCCCTGCGGATACTCTGATTTTAAGACTTCGATTTTGAATTTTTCCCGCCCTGCTCTCTGATAGATAGCGGGATCCCGCCTTGAATTTAATCGCGTGTCGGGAGAATTTTGCCTGCCTGCCGGCAAGGCAGGAATTTTGAATTTCTCAATGGCATCCGGCTTATTATCTTCTATCCCGATATAGATATTCCTGACGCCTAAGCATTTCGCTATAAGTTCAATACCCTTTAGAATTTCATCCGTTTTCTCTACCATCAACCGATAATCGCTTGTCAGATACGGCTCGCATTCAGCAGCGTTGATAATCAAGGCATCCACGGGCTTAGGCGGATTACATTTTATGTGGGTAGGAAATCCTGCGCCGCCCATCCCCACGATACCCGCCTCCAGGACAATAGCGCGTAACTCTTGCGGATTTAATTCCTCTATTTCTTCTTGGGTTTTGGGATTTGCGATCTGGGATTTATCGAGTGCGTCACTTTCAATCACAATCGCTTTGCACCGGCCCAAGACAGGATGCGCTGCCTCCTGCATAGAAACAACTTTTCCTGAAACAGAGGCGTGAATGGGCGCATACACGTGTGCGTTGACCTCGGCAATCTTCTGCCCCTTTAACACCGTCTCGCCGGCCTGGACGAGAGGAACGCAAATCTTGCCTAAATGCTGGCTCAAGGGAATAGACACGCGGCCGGGTATGGGAAGGGCCTCTATCGGATGGTGTTGCGTGGTATGCTTATTTTCTTTTAGTTTAACCATGTCACTTTACGGTCCATGATAAGGTTAACGATACCCAGGGCCGTTAAGAAACATCCTACAACCACCAGGATCGCAAGATTCGAGAATCTTTCTGCCAGGAAACTGCTGATGAGCATAAATAATAAAAATCCTAAGTGCATGACAATCTCAAGGAAACTGAAAATTTTGCCCATCATATCATTATCGCTGACATTGTGGACGATGGTATTAGAGGCGATCATGATCGGTGCAATAAGAACCCCTAAGAAAAGGGACAAGCCTGCAGCCACTATAAAATAAGGATAACGATGAATGGTAAAAGCCAGGATAACCAGCATAGAGCCGCTCAAAATCAAAGATACAAATATGATTTTGTAGTGAGAAAATCTTTGGCCGAAACGGCCATAGGCAATAGAGCCCAAGAATAAACCGATGCCTAAGAACATGATTAAAAGGCCCAGGTCCTTGGTCGCCGAATGCAGCGCGCTTTGCACAAATACGATGAAAACGACATAAACCGAGCCCAAGGCAGACCACAATATAAAAATGATGGCCGCCGTAAACCTGATATCTTTCTTTTTTACGAAATATAAAAAACCTTCCTTGATCTCCTGGGCAACGGATTTACGGATGACCTCCACGATTTCTTGGCCCACTTTTTTAAGGCTCATGCAGACATTTGGTTTTCTGGCGATAAAGAAGATAAGGATCCCGGAGACCAGGAAACTCAACGCATCCAGATAAAACCCGCCTTTAGCCCCCAGCCACTCCACCAGCACCCCGCTGATCCCAAAGCCTACGGTAGCTGCAATCATACCGGTGACATGAATCAACGAATTAGCTATAAGATAATCTTTTTTCTGCACCAGGTCCGGAATGATCGATAACTTGGCAGGGACAAAAAAACGGCTTATGGAAAAAACAACGAATATGATAAAGTAAATCGGCAAGAGCCCCTTCCTATAAAATAGGAACAAAGGGATAATCACGACCAGTGCCGCCCTCATCAAATCACAAATATACAAGGTTCTTCGTCTATCCCAGCGGTCCACATACGCGCCGGCAATAGGGCCGATTAAGAAAACCGGGATAATCGTAAAGGAGAGAATCTTGGCGATCTCGATGGGGGATCCGGGCGCCCTCAGATATATAAAACCAATGAGAGACATCTGGCCGAGCCTGTCTCCTATCTGCGAAATGATCTGGCCCAACCACAAAAAAAAGAAGTTTCGGTCTTTTAAAACTTCGAGAAACTTGGACATAACTATTAAGACTAAAAGCCGATGAGAGGAATCGAACCTCCAACCCGCGCTTTACGAAAGCGCTGCTCTACCATTGAGCCACATCGGCGCAATTTGCCAAAATGTTATAATATTATACCAACTTTAGAGGGTTAGTCAACCTTATACATGGGTAAATGAACCTATCCTTGGCCCGTAAGATTCAGATTAGTAGTCATCGAATACGGGTCAAGGATTAATGCGCCCCGCATTCTTGCATTCTGCAAGAATGCAAGCGGGAGGCTCGTTAAAAAAGAATTGACAAAATCCAAAAAACTGCTATATTAAATTCGGTTACATGAGTAAGGAGAAGTCAAGATTTTGCAAGTACTTAAAGAAACCGTAAAGCTTATATATCATTTATTGGCTTTGCGGTTTTTTTATGGTAGATCCCTCGCACCTGATAAGCAACAGACGGTGGCTCGGGATCAATTTGCAGGCCCGTTAAATGCGGGCAAATTGAGGAGGTGAAAAGGTAACAAATGGCAAAAGGCAAAGTTAAGTGGTTCAGCAACCAAAAGGGTTATGGCTTTATCACTTCTGAGGACGGCAAAGACGTGTTCGTGCATTTCAGCGCTATTAAAGGAGACGGCTATAAATCCCTTGAGGAAGGTATGGAAGTCGAATTTGAAATAGTCCAGGGCCCCAAGGGGGAGCAGGCAACAAACGTAGCGAGAGTATAAGCTTTCCGATAACCCGATTCAAAAAACCCCGTCGTTTGCGTTGCAAATAACGGGGTTTTTATTTTAAAAGATTAATCTGCTTCTTCAACTCTAATCCCATAAGAATCATCCACAACAGTGATAATTAATTTGGTAGATGTTAATCTATCATTAGGCGGCTTCACTTTTAATAACGCCTGGTTTTTCTTTAAACTTAAATTTATAATCCGCTCGCGATCTTCTTTTCCTGGTTTTGCAGGCCACTGGTGGTCAATCCTTTTTAATATTATCTTATTGTCTTCCACGCCTAAATAAATGAATCTTATGCTGACCACGCTCGAGGCCGCCGGTCCATTGACTGCAGACAAAGTATCCGCTCCACTAACGCTTAGAACATCATCTTCGAAGTAAATAACATCGTTTACTTGTATGGGTTCACTAGAATTTACATATCTGTCACAGAAGCATAAAGAAGGCAGCAGAATCGTTAAAACAAAAACAAATATTAATATTCTGACTTTCTTCATATTCACCTCTTTTCCAGGCTAATTCTGCTCTTTAATAATTTCTTTGTTATTTAAAAAAACTTGCTTCCTGTTCTTTAGCTGGATTTTAACTCTAAAAAGAAGCTTATGCAAGCATAAAAAGGACGGCCTTTTGCTAATGAATAAGTGCGCGCCGGGCCTACTTGCGAGCTGCAATCTTTTATGTTATACTTTTGTTAAAGTATAACCCTGCTATGGAAAGAGAGCGGAAAAAATGTTCTGTTGCGGCAAAGGAAGGCTATTGGCTAAATTCTTTGAAGAAGGTTTTGGCAGATTTTTATTAATACTCCTCCTTTTGCTCATAGTATTTTATTCTGCTTATTTTACCATATCAACGTTTTGTCCAAAGACATTCCCACCAAATCAGTTGATAAAACTAAAACCGGGCCTGGATCTTTTTATGAGTAAAAACGATACGGACTACGCTGGATACATACGTTTTGAAACAATGGATCTGGGGAATTCCGATCCCCAACCGAAACGGATGAATAAGGTCAAAGTAGTTTTGCAATCCCATAAAGACTCAGCCTACAGATATTCTGTTAAAATAGAATTATTTGATAAGGCCTATGGGCCTGTTTATGAACTTTTATTTGAGAGAAATACCTTCGCCCCTGCCAAGTCAGGATATTCATATAATGTATTGCCTTTAACACTTCCTGAGCCTTATACAATAGATGATGTCGGCTATTTTCGCTACAGTTTTATTGAGGAGGAAACTGACTTCCCTCTCCCGCCCCGTTCTTAAGCATCCCCACAATATACCAAGAAAATCCTCCCAGAAAATCTATAGACGAAAATCTATAGACCGTTTCTGAATATCCTTAATAATATTAAAAGTTTACTATAGAAGTGTCCCTGGGGGGCACTTCTAACAGAACTCATTGCTATATTTATGGCTCGACAGAAACGGCCTTAAAGCTTTAAAGCTTTTTATTCTGGCTATCAGTTTTTCAACTTTCTTCCGACAAAAAAACCGATTATAAATCCGATGAGCGTAACGAGTGGCAAAAGTATGATTCTGGACATGCTAACTTTCCAAAATAGAAACCGGACAGAAACAACTTGGGTGTTTTGAAGCAAAACAACAAAAAGCAAAATTCCCGCCATAACCAAAGCGATATTTTTTGGTCTCATATCGGCCTCCTTTAGAAATCAATTGCTAGACAAGGAGCGAGTTAATAAAATCCCAGTTAATCAAGTTTTTTATATAGGCGTCGAGATAGTCGCCTCTTTTATTCTGATAATCTAAGTAATAAGCGTGTTCCCAGACGTCGGCAGACAGCAGCGGCTTTAGCCCATGGGCAATCGGGGTATCCGCGTTTGAGGTTTTCATAACTGCCAATTTCCCTTCTTTAAGCACCAGCCAGGCCCAACCGCTCCCGAATTGATTCAATCCTGAATTCTTAAATTCTTCAACAAATTTATCATAACCGCCCAAATCAGCTTTCAGCTTATCCGCTACGGCTCCAGACGGAAAACCCCCGCCTCTCGGTTTCATGCACTGCCAGTAGAAAGCATGATTCCACACCTGAGCAGCATTATTAAATACTGTTGATTTTGAATCATCTTTCGCCGTTTTCTTAATAATGCTTTCCAGGGGCTCTTCGGCTAATGGCGTTCCTTTAATTAAGCTATTTAGTTTTTCGACATATCCGGCATGGTGTTTACCATAGTGCAAGTCGATGGTTTTTAAGCTTAAATAAGGGGCCAGGGCATTATTCGGGTAGGGCAATTTTTGTAATTCTATAGGCATATTTCCTCCTTTGTTATTGCTGTTTATCAAATCTCTTACCTTAATAAATCGAAGAATATTGCAAGAAACAATGCCACAGCGGATACCGCAAATATAAAGAAATAATTTATCCGCTCCTTCTCCGATTTTAAATTACAAAATATTTCAGCGATTAAGCTATATTCTTCGAATGAAAACGGCTTTTGATTTCTTGCCTTTTCAATGAGATCTTTTTTATCAATAAGTTTCGCTAACGCGCGATTCGCGTTAAATTTATAAATAAAGAATAACAAGAAACCACCCACCCCGATATACCAAGCCATCTTTCCAAAAAGAGGATTTATGTTCATTAAAACCGTTACAACACGAATTGCCACAGTCGCAATAAGCCCAATAATGAAAAATATCCATGAAACAAAAGAATCACTGCAATTTTTCTGTTGAGGACAATTTAAACAAATCTTATCTTTCATCCTATGCCTTACAGTAATGCTATCTTCTCCCTACCTCCCGGCAGGCAGTCCTAGTCCCCCTGTATCGCGGCCATCGGGTAGTCAAAACTGCGAATGTAAACTTCTTTTTTAATTATACCGCTTCGTCAGCAAAAGTAAATCTGAGATTTAGCGAAGGTAAGGACCGTTTCTATTTTTCAAAATTAGTAGCGGATCAAGAATAGAACCGTCCCCTATTTCATACTTCCCTGAGCCCTACCTCGTGCCTCAGGAATAAGTATAAACGGATTAGTGCTTTTGTCTCTTGGATTAACTTCTTGGTTGACTTCATTTCCCCACCTCCTACTACTAATAGACGCAGGAAATGGAGAAATCTAATAGAGATTTTTGAAAAGACTGAAGGTGGGGAATTTTAAAAGCGCAAATAAAAAAAGAGCAAGAGTGGAGGTTCACTTTTCAACTCCAAAGCCCTCACTCTTGCAGTGGAAGGTTAGACAACTATGTGTCCCTTTCCGCCTTCCATTTACAGTATAACTCATAAAAGTAGTTTGTCAAGGGATAAGAATCAACTGTTTGGGAATGATACCATAGATCGTTACCCCCTCCCCTACAGAGGGAATTTAACAAAGCTCCTTTGTATACGTAAAGAGGTTTTTAAGAAATTAAAGGCGGCTTTGGTTGAATTCGGACTGAAGCCAAAACCAGTCTCATCTA
>JBDRKE010000041.1:0-7888 GCA_043814315.1 Candidatus Omnitrophota bacterium | reverse complement strand
ATGCCTCTTTTTGACATCTATATAAGTCCTGATGAACCGGTTTATGTCATAAGCGTGGTGAGTAAGCTTGTGGATTTACCTGCCTGGACGTTACGACAACTGGATAAAGCAGGGGTTGTCCGTCCGAAACGAATAGGTAAGAAGAGCCGACTTTATTCACTTAAGGATATCAAAAAGTTGGAGTATGTGCATTACCTTATGGAAGATAAACACGTAAACATTCACGGAATAAAAATTATTCTTGAAACTAAGGAAGAGTAAATTTTTTTTGACTTGTAATTAGCACTCTGGATATATGACTGCTAATATAGATAAGGAGAACGAAAATGAGGTTAGATAAATTCACTCTGAAATTACAGGAGGCTCTGCAGGATGCCATAAGCCTTGCTACGGAGGCCGGCCAACAGCAGGTGGAGCCTGAGCAACTGTTTACCGCTTTGCTCAGGCAGGAAGATAATATTGTGTCAGAATCCCTTGATAAGACCGGAATATCAGCCGGCTCTATCGTAAAGCTCTTAGAGGAGGATTTGCGCCAAAGACCGAAAGTTTCCGGTAAAAACGTTCAGGTCTATTTCTCCGGCCGCTTCAACAACCTGCTTAATAATGCCACAAAAGAAGCCAAGGCCTTAAAGGATGAATTTATTTCAGGTGAGCATGTCCTTTTGGCTTTATTTTCCGATGAAGATTCCGTTATTACCAAAGAATTCAAGAGGCAGGGGTTAAATAAAGAAAGGATTCTCTCAGCGTTGGCAGAGATTCGGGGGATGCACCGCATCACGGATGAAAATCCGGAGGAAAAATTCAAGGCCCTGGAGAAATACGGCCAGGATATAACGGAGATGGCTTTGAAGAATAAACTGGATCCCGTGATCGGCCGCGATAAAGAAATCCGCAGGCTCATGCAGGTTTTATCCAGGCGCACGAAGAACAATCCGGTTTTGATCGGTGAAGCCGGCGTGGGAAAGACAGCTATCGTGGAGGGCTTGGCCCAGCGCATTGTTTCTCATGATGTTCCCGAAGGCCTTAAAAATAAAAAAATCGTGGCTTTAGATTTAGGAAGTTTAGTGGCAGGCACCAAATTCCGCGGAGAATTTGAAAACCGGCTTAAAGCCGTGCTAAAAGAAATCCAGAGCAAGAACGGACAGATTATTTTGTTTATTGATGAATTGCATACCATTGTCGGCGCGGGCGCCGCTGAGGGGGCCATTGATGCCTCGAATATGTTAAAACCGATGCTGGCGCGCGGACAGTTGCGTTGCATCGGTGCCACCACCTTGAATGAATACCGTAAGTATATAGAAAAGGATAGCGCTCTGGAAAGAAGGTTCCAGAGCGTATTTGTGGGTGAGCCGGACGTCCAGGACACCATCGCCATTTTAAGAGGATTAAAAGAAAAATATGAGATTCATCACGGTGTGCGCATCAAGGATTCGGCCATTATTGCGGCAGCTACATTATCGCAGCGCTACATAACGGATAGGCATCTTCCCGACAAGGCCGTGGACCTGATTGATGAGGCGGCCAGCCGCCTTCGGATTGAAATAGACAGCATGCCTACGGAGATTGATGTGGTGCAGCGTAAGGTCATGCAGCTGGAGATAGAAAAGCAGGCCCTTAGGAAGGAAAAGGAAAAGACCTCTTTGGAAAGGCTCAAAAAAATAGAGGAAGACCTGGAGCAGCTGAAGAAAGAGCTGGATATCAAAAAGAAGCAGTGGGAGAAAGAAAAATCCATCATTTTTAAGCTCCAAGAGACAAAAAAAATAATCGAGGACCTTAAAAATGAAGCCAGCAATGCAGAAAAGGTCGGCAACCTTGACCGGGTGGCAGAGATAAAATACGGAAAGCTTCTTGAATTAGAACAGGTCCTCAAAAAGCATAACGAAGAATTTGTTAAATTACAGAAGGAGTCGGGAATGCTGCGCCAGGAAATCGGCGATGAGGATATTGCCGAGGTGATTTCTGAGTGGACAGGTGTCCCTTTAACCAAGCTTATGGAAGCGGATACGGAAAAACTCATCAGGATGCAGGAGCGGCTCAAATCTAGGGTGGTCGGCCAGAGCGAAGCCGTGGATATTATTTCCGCCTGTATCCGGCGTTCACGTTCCGGTTTAGCGGATGAGGCCAGGCCCATGGGATCCTTTATTTTCATGGGGCCAACCGGCGTGGGAAAGACCAAGCTGGCTAAGGCGCTGGCTTGGTTTTTGTTTGATGACGAGGATGCGATAATCCGTATGGATATGTCTGAGTATATGGAGAAGTTCAGCGTTAGCCGCCTGATAGGCGCGCCTCCCGGATATGTCGGATATGAAGAAGGCGGCCAGTTGACAGAAAAAGTAAGGCGCAGGCCTTATGCGGTGATTCTGTTGGATGAGATTGAGAAGGCCCACCCCGAAGTTTTTAATATCCTTTTACAGATTCTGGATGACGGAAGGCTTACAGACGGCCAGGGCAGGACCGTTAATTTCAAGAATACGGTTATCATCATGACCTCCAATATCGGGGCGGAAATCATCCAGCAACACGGCTCCATCGGTTTTAAGAGCCCTAAAGAAGAATCCTCAAGCTTTAAAGAAATGAAGGAAAAGCTGCTGGAAGAAGTCCGAAGGACATTTAAGCCGGAATTCCTGAACCGGCTCGATGATATTATTGTGTTTAACCCTCTTAGTAAAGAGGATATTAAAAGAATCGTTGACATTGAGCTTGGGCCTATTATCAGAAGGCTGGCTGAGCGAAAGATTTGCCTTGAGTTAACGGAAAAGGCCAAGGCGTATCTTGCGGATAAGGGTTTTGATATCCATTTTGGCGCCAGGCCCCTGAAAAGGGCCCTGCAAAGAAACATCCAGGATAAGCTTTCCCTGGGAATCTTAGAGGGAAAGATTAAGGAAGGCGATAAGCTCATAGTGGATGTGAATGAGAAGAAGGAATTGATATTTAAATAAAGCCAGAAGGCCTGTTGACAAAGAAATAAAATGTGTTAAAATTAATGTTTACCCGTTAGAAAAGCTTGCTAACGGGGAGGATTCTATTCTAACGGGGGTTTAGCATTATAAGGGTTAGAGTGCTAAAAGGAGAGCTTTATGGTTAGAAATGTGGATTATGAATCCAGGAGAAGGCTCGTTTTAGAATCCGCCATCAGTAAATACATAAGGGATGCGGTTCCGGTAGCTTCTGAAGATATTGCGAATGTGTTCGATTTGAGTTCAGCGACCATCAGGAGTATCTTTGTGGAACTGGAGGATAAGGGGTTTTTGGTCCATCCTTATACTTCAGGGGGCAGGGTGCCTACGGATAAAGGATACCGTTATTACGTTGATTTTCTTATTTCGCAGATGGAGCTGCTGGATAATGAAAAGGAGCGTATTGTCAAGGAATTTAAGCGAGAGATCAGGCGCCTTGATGAGGCCTTGGAGGAGACATCGGAGTTCATATCCTCTGTTACGCATTATGCGGGCATCGTCTCTTTTCTGGACTGGCAGGATAAATTATTTTACAAGGGGTTAAGCCGCATGTTAGAACAGCCGGAGTTTAAGGATTCGGATAAAATACGCATTCTTATCGGGGCCATCGAGGACAAGCGCCGGTTGCTGGATGTTATCAACCGTGATTTTAAAGAAAAGGTCAAAGTGTATATCGGCCATGAATTAGGCTGTCCTGAGATTGAGGATTGTGCTTTGGTGGTTTCGAGTTTCCGGGTGAAGAATAAGCCTTTGGGTAAAATAGCGGTTTTAGGGCCCATGCGCATGGAATACAGGTCTATTATTCCGACGCTGGAATATATTTCCGATTTAGTGAATGAGGTGTTTGAAATTTTTTAAGGCCATGAGCAAAGAACATAAAAATAATCCGGAAGAAAAAGAGCATCCTCAGGAAGAAAAAACCGTCACCTTAAAGGAAGGTGAATTTCTGAGTTTAAAAGAAGAGGCGGATAAAGCCAAAGAATACTGGGATAGGTTCTTGAGGCTACAGGCCGATTTTGAGAATTCGCGTAAACGCCAGGAAAAAGAAAGGCAGGATTTTTTCAAGTTTGCCAATGAAGGCCTTGTTGTAGAGCTGTTGAACGTTTTGGATGATTTGGAGCGTACCGTTGAGCTGTCTCAAGCCCAGCATCAGGACCTGGCAGCATTTTTAAAAGGGGTTGAAATGATTTTGGCGCATCTTTATGAAATGCTCAAGGCGCAAGGCGTCAAGCCCATTGAGGCCGAAGGCAAATTATTCGACCCGCATTATCATGAGGCCTTGATGCAGGTAGAAGACAAGGATCTCCCGGAGCATACGATTGTCGAGGAATTGCAAAAAGGGTATTTGTTAAACGATAGAGTGATTAGGACATCGAAGGTTAAGGTATCAAAGAAGGGTGAAGGGAAACAAGCTTAAATTTTCTCACTGCGTTCGTAAAATTTAGGAGGTTAATATGGCTAAAATTATCGGGATTGATTTGGGGACTTCCAATTCAGCGGCGGCCGCTATGGAGGGAGGCCGTCCGGTTATTATTCCTTCAGCAGAGGGCGCAGGAGTTGCCTCAGGTAAGGCATTCCCTTCGTACGTCGCTTTTACAAAAGACGGACAGCGTTTGGTAGGTGAGCCTGCCAGGCGCCAGGCAGCCATAAATGCAGAAGGCACGATTCAGGCAGCTAAGCGAAAGATGGGCTCAGACTATAAATTCAAGGTCTTTGGTAAGGAATACACGCCGCAGCAGATTTCTGCTTTTATCTTGCAGAAGATCAAACAGGATGCCGAGGCGTATTTAGGGGATAAGGTGGAAGAAGTGGTTATTACCTGCCCTGCGTATTTTGACGACAATCAACGTCAAGCCACTAAAGATGCGGGTGAGATTGCGGGCCTGAAGGTTTTGCGTATTATCAATGAGCCCACAGCTGCCTGCCTTGCTTATGGTTTGGAAAAAGCGCAGAAGGCGCAAAAGATTATGGTTTTTGACCTTGGCGGTGGCACGCTGGATGTTACTATAATGGAAATGGACCAGGGCGTATTCCATGTGCAATCCACATCCGGAGATACGCAGCTGGGGGGAACAGACATGGATAAGGAGCTTTTGGAGAATATTGCCGGACAGTTTAAACGCGAAATCGGCATAGACCTGATGAATGATAAGATGGCAGTGCAGAGGTTACGCGAAGCAGCAGAAAAAGCCAAGATTGAGCTTTCTTCCACCGTGAGCACGGATATCAATCTTCCTTTTATCACTGCTGATGCCAGCGGGCCGAAGCATTTAACCATGTCCATTACGCGCGCAAAATTAGAAGATTTGATTTCTCCGATTATTGACAGATGCCGGCACCCTATGGAGCAGGCGATTTCAGACGCTAAATTAACCGCCAAAGATATTGATCGGATCATCATGGTGGGCGGTCCGACCAGAATGCCCATCGTGCAGAAATTTGTCGAGGATTATGTGGGTAAAAAGATCGAGCGCGGAGTTGACCCTATGGAATGTGTGGCATTGGGCGCAGCCATCCAGGCGGCCATTATTACGGGCGACGTGAAAGATGTTTTATTGCTAGATGTCACGCCTCTTTCATTGGGCATTGAAACATTAGGCGGAGTCAACACTAAATTAATTGAAAGAAATACTTCTATCCCGACGCAAAAAAGCCAGGTTTTTTCCACTGCCGCGGATAATCAAACCGCAGTGACTATCCGCGTATTACAGGGTGAACGTCAAATGGCAGATGATAACGTGGAGCTAGGAAGGTTTGATTTAGTGGGAATCCCTCCAGCGCCACGGGGTGTGCCGCAGGTTGAAGTGAAATTTGATATTGACCGCGATGGCATTGTGCATGTTGCAGCCAAGGATTTAGGCACAGGCAAGGAACAGTCTATTCGGATTACTGCGCCTAAGAAGCTCTCCAAAGAAGAAATCGAGAAGATGGTTAAGAGTGCAGAGAAATTTGCCGCTGAAGATGCCAAGAGAAAAGAAGAAGTGGAGGTTATCAATCAGGCCGATAGCTTAGTTTATGCCACAGAGAAATCTCTTAAAGAATTTGGCGATAAGGTGAGCCAGGCAGAGCGCGCGGATATCGAGGCAAAACTTAATGACCTCAAGGCTGCTATTAAGGATAAGAATGTGGATAGGATCAAGCGCGGGATGGAGGATTTGACGAAGGCATCCCATAAACTGGCTGAGGAGATTTACAAGCAGGCTGCTGCCAAGCAGCAACAGGGCCAGGGCGAGAAACCAGAAACCAGTGGCCAGAAACCAGAAGAGCCCCCTCAGGAAAAGAAGGGCAAAGACGAAGAGATTATTGATGCGGAGTATAAGGAAGAGGACGATAAAAAATAAACCCAAATGTCAAAGCACAAAATTCAAAATAAGATATTTTTGTTTTGAATTTTGAAATTTGGATTTGTTTTGTGCTTTGAATTTTGTCATTCGAATTTAACTAATGATGTCTACGAAGCGCGATTATTACGAGATACTGGGTGCGAAAAAAAGCGCCAGCCTTGATGAGATCAAGAAGGCCTACAGGGAGCTGGCGCTACGCTACCATCCTGATAGAGTCCCTCACGAGCAGAAAAAAGAGGCTGAGGAGAAGTTTAAAGAGATTTCTGAGGCCTATGCCGTATTATCGGATTCCCAGAAGCGCGCGCTTTACGACCAGTATGGACATTCAGGCATTGACCAGAAATACGCCTATGAAGACATATTTAAGGGTGCGGATTTCAGCAGCGTTTTTCAGGGTATGGGCGATTCTGGTTTTGGCGGCAACATTTTTGAGGAGATATTTGGCGATTTGGGATCTGACATCTTTGGAGGCAGGTCCAGCCGCAGCTCAAGCTCTCGGCGCAGGGGCCGCGATTTACAAATATCCGCAAGCATAACTTTAGAAGAAGCAGCCAGCGGTACTGAAAAGACAGTCACCGTGCCTCGGTATGAGGCATGCTCTACCTGTTCCGGCAGTGGCGCAAAGCCAGGCACCAGGAAAACAACCTGTCCGCAGTGCAAAGGGTCGGGCCGCAGGGTTGTCTCAAGCGGTTTCTTTCAATTGGCCCAGACATGTTCACGCTGCAGGGGCGAAGGCTCCATTATGCAGTCTCCCTGTCCTGACTGCCGCGGAGAGGGCAGGACTCGGGTGACCCGCAAGATTAAGGTCAAGATTCCTGCGGGAGTGGATACGGATTCTCATTTAAGGGTCAGAGGAGAAGGAGAGGCTGGCATAGTAGGCCATGGGGATTTATATGTCATCATCGAAGTCTTGCCGCACTCTCGTTTCGAGCGACACGGAAATGATATATTAACACAGGCCTCTATCAGCCTTGCTAAAGCGGTCCTGGGGGGAGAGATTGAAGTCATTACGCTTAACGGTAAGGTAACCATGAAGATCCCCGCAGGAACCCAGAGCGGAAAAATCTTTCGCCTTAAAGAAAAAGGAATACCGGATGTGCACGGAAGGGATATCGGAGATGAATTAGTCAGGGTGAACGTAGAGATCCCTACGCGTCTAACTTCAGAGCAACGCCGGCTTATGGAAGAGTTTGCGAGGGCCTCGGGGGAAGAGGTTGATAAGGAAAGTTTTACGGAAAAGATAAAGAAGACATTCAGATAGAGATTGAAATTTCAAATTTCAAATTTCAAATTCCAAATAAATTTCAAATTTCAAATTCGAATGTCTAAAACTTGTAAGTTTGGGGTTTGATAAATTGGAATTTGGTGTTTATCTGGGATTTGGAGCTTGTGATTTGGGATTTCTTTGTCTATCAAGACACATAGGAGACGCAAATGCCTACTTATGAATTCGAATGCACGCAATGTGGGCATGCTTTTGAATTGTTTCAGAACATGAGCGAGAAGCCGTTACGCAAGTGCCCTAAATGCCGGAAACTAAAAGTCAAGCGGCTCATCGGCAGCGGCGCGGGGATAATCTTTAAGGGT
>JBDRKE010000040.1:0-8658 GCA_043814315.1 Candidatus Omnitrophota bacterium | reverse complement strand
CGGTTAAGACATCAAATTCCTTGAGTTTCAAGAATCTCTCGAAAATCTTCAATATATCGACTTCGTCATCAACAAGCATGATTTTAGTTTTATCCTTCATATCTACTTAGCCGATATTCTGCTTAATGCTTCATTCCGGGTGCTAACAATGTCTAGAATTTTATTAAGAGAAGTCATCTCCAGAATTTCTTTGACGTTTTCCCTAACGCCGCAGATTATAAGGCTGCCTGAGGCTTCCTTTATAGACTTTTGCATAAAAACCAAAGAAGCCAAAACTATTGACGATACATACGTAGTGTTTGATAAGTCTAATATGATATTTTTTGTTTTATTGCTTAATAAATCAGCAAAAACCTTTTTTAATTCGGTATTATCATTGTGCGTTACCGTACCGATAGTTAGGGTAACTGTAACAGTTTCACCTATATTCTCTAGCAGATAAATCGGTTCTTCAGGCATTAATCATACTCCCTATAAGCGGGGCGGCCGTGCTCAGGTGGCAGGAATGTAAAAAAATAGTGGCGGCGACTGGATTTAAACCAGTGACTTATCGGGTATGAGCCGACTACTCTATCAGACTGAGTTACGCCGCCAAGGCACTCAATGCCTATTTTTAATGACTGTTCAGGTCCTCGGAAACCAGCGAATTCACAAGCTGGTTTATAGCTTCTTTATTCTGTTCGCTCATTTCTGTAAATTTAATCCCCGTATCAAAAAGCCGCGGATGAACTCCGTCCGGCTTAAGCTCTTTAGCCCAAACAACTTCTCCTTTGCACCGCATGGGTTTTTGACTCTCGGATAAAAATAAATCCAAGTCCACAGGCGTAGGAATGTTCAGTTTTTGATCCAGGATGACTCTTATGCCGCCTTGGGCTACATTCTCCGTATGGGTATTAAAAACCAACAGCCTTTCTGCGTAAACCGTGGATATTTTGCAGATGATATCTGCGCGCGGAAACTCCCTCTTCTCTATAACCATTTTCCACTCCTCTCTTTAAGCAATCCACTCCCTATCCAGAGACCGGTCTTTTCGTCTTGAATTATTTAATTTCAATCTTAATCCCTTTAATTTTTTTCTCAAGCAGCTCTATTTCAATCTTCAAGTACTCGAGTCTACGCTGGTAATTATCAATAGCGTCTTTAATAGTAGGAAAGTTTTTATAAATCTCCTTTTCAATTAAGCCTTTGACACCGCGCCGGATGCGATAGATAAGCCAGATAAGAAGTAAAGCAATGAGGCTCAGTATGAATACCTGATTAACGCCTTCGGCCATCTTTGCCCTCCTTAATATTTGTATTTACTTTCCGGCTCCTTAGCTTCCTGCACAAGGTCCTTCTGGACCCAGGGAGCCACGTCATCCAATAAATTAGAACAGGTCCAGATCTTTCCTTCCTCTGTATCCAGCACCACGGCCGGAACTTTTTGCTCGGAACCAAAATAATCAAGAGCTTTAACAGTATATCTTTTACCCAGGCGAGCAACGCCTTTATTCTTGGCCAAATCCGTCTTAATCCAAACAGGCCTGTCCTCCTGCAGATTCTTGCAGCGCCATACTATACCCAAGGCACTATCCAGCATCAGAGCCGGCGTTTTTGAAACAATATAACTCCTCTGATAAGCGACATTAGCTCCACCTACTACTAGCAATACGTAACGGCCCTCATCTTGATTGTCCACCGCGGGATTTTCAGCCGCAGCTTTGGCATTCAAGAAGAGTGCGCACAATAGAAAAGGAAGAAATAAAAATTTACATGCCGGCTTCATGGATAACCTCCTTTAATCCCCTATGGCCTGCTTAATCTTTGCTAATAATTCCGTAAATGTCAATGGTTTCGATAGGTACCCACAGGCACCTAAACTGTCGTAGCGTTGCGCCATACCTTCCGGATCAAGATCTTTGGCCGTCAGAAACAAAACAGAGATATCCTGCGTAGATTTATCCTGTTTTAACTTTTCGCATGTTTGATAACCGTCCATCCCAGGCATGGCGATATCCAGCAAGATGAGATCTACTTTTTGAGCCTGACAGATACCTAAGGCCTCCTGGCCACCGGAGGCGGTTATGGCCTCATATTGATTCTGCTCTAATTTCTTTTTTAATATCTCTCTTGACTCCGGTTCGTCATCGACAATCAATATCTTCTTCATGGTTCACCTCATGATTTATTGTTCTAAAGACTTCTCGTCCGTCGTCTTTCGCCTATCGGAAGCGTAGCGCGCCTAGCGTTTTACGGACGGTCCACTCACGACGTAAAACGATTCAATTAAAAAGTTTTCTTGCAAAAAGCGCATACCCGACGGCTATGGCGTTCAGGGAAGCCAGCAACACGACTGCCGCCGCAATATCTTTAACCAGTTTTATCCGGATGTGATATTTCGCCGTCAACATATTCATCAACATCTCTATGGCCGTATTGAACATTTCCGCCATAAAGACCAAGGTGATCGTTATGGATAGAGAGATCAGTTCCGCTGCATTCAAATGAAAATAAAATCCTGAAAGCATGGCGGCAAGGCCCAGCATAAAAATGATACGCATGTTCCGATGGAATAAGAACAGATAAAAAATGCCCGCAAAGGCAAACTTAAAACTCTCACCTAAACCGTGGAACTTAAAAATATGGCGAAGAATCTTTTTCCGTGACATGCGGCTATTTTTTTCTATAAGCGTCTAGATAGGAATCGCAATAAATGTGTTTATTCAGAATCAGCTCCGCGCTGATAAGGGCGTCCATCAGATCTTTGTCCCGCGGGTTCAGTATGGCGGCATCCAACCCAAAGGCAGCTGCCATAACCAGGAATATCCGGTTAATGAGGCTGCGTTCGGACGCACCCTGCGACACGTTGCTTAAACCCACAATCGTCTTGGGAGAAGGTTGAGAAATTATTTTAAATTCACGGAGTGACTCAAAGATATCCATCATCTGCGCCTGGGCCACATTGACGGGCATCACGACCGGGTCAAGATAAAGGTCCTCAATGGGAAAGCCTTTTTCTTCGCAAGTGGCCACAAGAGTGGCCGCCAGCTCCATGCGCTGGTCTTTGTTGTGAGGAATCCCCTTTGAACTTATCGTCAAGCCGATCAACTTGGTTTTGTATTGCTTGGCAAGGCTTATCAGCACATCCATTTTTTCAGCATCAGCCGTAGTCGAATTAATAATGATTTTGTTTTTGGCCGCTTTAAGAGCGGCCTCAATGACCTGCGGCTTACTGGAATCTAAAACCAGCGGCTTATCCGTCACCTCCTGGATCGTCTCAACGAGCCAAGGCATATCCGTCATCGGCTGTTTTGAAGCGGGACCGCAATTCACATCCAGCGCATCCGCTCCCTCGCTCAATTGCTCCTTAGCGCATTTCTGGATGGCAGGCTTATCCTTTTCCTGGATGGCCCTGCCGATATCCTGATACATCCCGTTGATTAATTCCCCGATAATTAACATAGCATCTCCCTGCAAAATTCCAAATAACAAAGCACAAAATTCAAAATAAACTTAAAGCACAAAATCCAAAACTAAAAAGGTTTTGTTTTGAAATTTGGATTTTGTCATTTGTGCTTATCCGTCATCAGTTCATCTATATATTGACTCACCTTAGCGATGGCTTTAGGATGCCGCATCACCAGGAGGTCAGCGCCCGACTGAATTAAAGCCGTGGCAGTAATAATTTCCCAGATGACGCCGCGTTCGGATTCAGGGCCCCAGAGAGGAAATTCATCGGCACTGGCCCTGGCTTCCTTGGCGCGCCAGGCCTCCTGCCCCACAAGACAGATAAAAGGAGAGGCAACGGTTTTATCTCCGGAAAGCCCTGCCAGGCGAGCCCGCTCCATAATAGAATAGGCGTATTCCAGACCATAACCCAAGGCCCCGATCGTCGGATTGATTACGATGCGTTCCAACGGTAAACCGATATCTGAAATGAGAATGTTCAGTTGTTTGGCGATATTGATATCAATAGGTGACTCCGCAATGATATTGTGCCCGTCCGCTAAAACGCCGGCTGCCAGAGTCTTGTAATTGTCCTGCACGGCGCTCCCCACGAGGCAACGCTCCTGGCGCGCCGCCAGACAGCAGGCAGGTAAAATCAGATTATCCTTACTATCATCCCCGCAACCCATGATGACAAGAGGCACGTCAACGCTTTTCAACAACTGGCTGATAAATTTTGCTTCCTGGTCTGCATTTCTATTACCGAAATCCGGATGGGCACCCATCAGCTTAACGCATAGAATTTGCGCTTTATGGTCTTTGACGCACATTTCGGCCCATGCCAACGGATCATTGAAAACTTTAGCGTAGGCCGCCATCAACTCCTGCGGCCAATCACCCGGGGGAACATCCCAGATTTCAAAAGCAATACGAGGCGCTAAAGGAAGGGCGCCTTCTTTGAACAAAAAAGGTAAAGTACATTCTCCCCCGATTTTAACGGCATGGGAACGCGTCCCCCCCTCTTCCCGGGTCGCTCCGATGGTAACGACGGAAACTTCCCCGGACCATTTTTCTAAAGCTACGGATTCTGCCATATCTTATCTCCTAATTTACGAAATGCGGATAGCCCCTTTGCATCTTCTTTAAGGTCCATAAGCGAGTGGCCGTTAAGGCTCATCTGCTCTATCTGGGCATCACTGGGGATAGCTCCGATAAAATTGAGTCCGAAATTTTTTATTTTTTCTTCAGGGAGGCCATGATCCGAACGATTCAAAATCAAAAGGTTCTTTTTAGTCTGGATTTTTAACTCACCAGCCAACCCCACTATTCTTTGAGCCGCCTTTAAGCCTACATGCGTAGGATCCGATACGACCACGAGGGCATCCGCCTCCCTTGTGGTCCTTCGGGATAAGTGCTCCAAGCCCGCCTCATTATCTATAACGACGTAATCGTATTCCTTAATGAGCTTTGACATGATGTTTCTCAATACGTTATTCACGTAACAGTAACAGCCCGGGCCTTCGGGCCTGCCCATCGTCAAAACGTCAAAACCGCTGCCTTCCGCAATAGCCGTCTGGATCTCGTATTCGATAAACACATCCTTAGACATGCCTGCAGGGATTTTTTCCGGATGACTTGAAATATCATCCAGAATCTGCCCGATCGTCTCATTCGACGGTATGCCTAAGGCTTCATTAAGATTGCTGTTAGGGTCAGCATCTACGGCTAATATACTACCCTGCTTTTTCTCTTTCAGAATCCTCACGATAAGAGCCGCAACGGTGGTCTTACCTGTACCGCCCTTGCCTGCTAAAGCTATAACAAAAGCCATTATGTTTGCCCATTGGCCTGTTTGCCGATTATCCTGTTAAAACCGGCTAACAGGCTAACCGGAAAACCGGCTCAATATTTAAGTTTTTACACTTGGGAATCTCTTTAAATCCGTATGTGGAAAAAACAGAGCGGCCATATACTCATCCATATATCCCGGATCAACGGATAATTCAAAATAGATGATTTTTCTCGCAATGTCGTTTGCCGTCTTTGTGGCTTCATACGATAAAAGCATCTGCCGGGCGCCTGCCAGAGAACTATTCCCGATGAAAATTATTCTTGATCTTTCCAGATCCGGAAGCAACCCTATGCCGACAGCATGGTTTATGTCCAGATAGGCTCCGAACCCGCCGGCAATCCATATATTTTTTATTTCAGAAAACTTTAAATCCATATGCCTGATAAGGGTCGCGGCTGCCGAATAAATAGCGGCTTTGGCGCGTTTCAAATTCTCAATGTCGGCTTCCGTAATCACGATATCCGAACCTGAATCGGTTTGCGTTTTAGAAGCCACCACGAATTCGCGGCCCGAATCCCCGTCCCGCAGGAACGGCGAATCTTCGCTTCTTATTTTACCGCTTTTATCAACTAGGCCGACGCGCAACAACTCCGCCAGAATATCGATATAACCCGAACCACATATCCCGCGGGGCTTGGCCTGGCCAATCGTATCATAATAAACCTTGAGTCCCGAAGAATCAAATTTAAATTTTTGTATGGCGCCCCGGCTGGCACGCATACCGCAGGAAACTCCGCTGCCTTCAAAGGCCGGCCCCGCAGAAGCCGCGCAGCTCACCAGAAAATCGCGGTTGCCTAAAACGACCTCTCCGTTCGTTCCGATATCTATCAGAATACTTAAGTCTTCGCTTTTATATAAACCGCTGGATAAAACCCCTGCCGTCGTATCCCCTCCCACATAACTGGAAACGCCCGGGACGCAAGACAAGAGTCCCCGCGGGTTAATCTTGACCCCTGCCTCAGCCGCACGGATCGTAGGCACAAAATTGGCGGTAGGCACGTAAGGATCTCTCCTTATATACGTCGGGTCAACGCGCAGCAACAGATGTATCATCGTCGTATTCCCGGCACAGACAACGCTATTGACGTCATTAAGATCAATATGGTTTTCCTGAATCAACTCCTGGATCATCTGATTCATGCTGTCAATAAGAGCGTGATGAAGCTTTTCTAAACCATCCTCTTCGCGGGCATAAATAATACGCGTGATGACGTCGCTTCCGAAGCTCGACTGTTTATTATAGGTAGCCCTGGTGCCTAAAACTTTCTTACTATTTAAGTCTATCAATTGCGTGCTGATCGTTGTCGTTCCGATGTCAAAACAGACACCGAAATTCTTTCCTGACGTATCCCCGGCTTCAATAAGCACGATCTCGGCTGTGCCGTTTCTTTTGCCCAAGGTCACCGTAACCTTCCAATCGGAGGACCTTAGCAATTCTCCTAATCTTCGGATATTCGCCAAGCCCGTCTGCATAATGGGGATATCCTGAATACTGCGTATCTGGCGGTACAGCCGTTCCAAATCGCTGATTTTATCCTCCGGTGTCGGCGCAGGCACTTCCAGATACAATTTTGTGGCTAGGGGGGAATGAGTAAAAATACCCTCTTTTTCCAAGATATCTTGCGACTCTACTTCTTCGGCTTCGGAATAGAGCCCTTTTAAACGTAACTCCAATTCTTCAGAGGTCAATTTCTCGAAGTCCAGCCGCGATTCCTGCGGTATCTCGACTTCCAGGTCGCTGTGCACCGTTGTCAGGCACGCCAGATAAATTCCTCTGCGCCTTTCCTCCAGGCTTATTCTTCCGGTAGGTTGCGAGCGAATCTGCCCCTTTTTTATCATTACTTTACATCGGCCGCAAACACCATCCCCTCCGCAACTGGAATTGATAAAAATGCCGGCAGAGATAGCCGCCGAAAGAACGGTCTTGCCATTATTAACTTCAACAGTTTTGTGGTCAGGAATAAATGTGACTTTGAACTTTTCCATCCTTATACCTTAAATCGCTGCCTCACAGAAGCCCGCGTGAAATAAATTGAGGGCTAGGGTCAAAAATGAAGGTTCTTCAAAAAAGACGGTATGCCGGAAGCCTCTTTGGGCCCAACGATAACTTTCCAGCCGGATTGTTCCTCTAAGTCTCCGCTCATCACAGCGACATATCCGGGTATGATGAGAGAGTTGTGGGCGATCGAATCTTTGACGCCGCACTTTTTCAGGAAACCGGATATTTTTTCCGGAGTCAGTTTTTCCGCTGCCCAAGCCGTTAAAACAGACATCCCTTCTGTGTCTATGCTTATGATGTAGACAGGGACCTTGCTGGCTTCTACCTCCCCTAAAACTGTGTAATACGTTAGAGAGAAATTCGTGGTCACTAATACGGGGGATTGCTTGGTTACCGAACCAATCGGATAAAGCTTGGGCTCGATCTGCAGGGGTTTCTGCGGATCGGTATAGATATTTTGCCTTAAAGTCAAAAGGGATAAAATCTGCCATGTCTCTATGCCTCTCATAAGAATGATGCCGGCGTATTTTGTAATGTAAGTCGCTGCTTCCTGTGCCTCCTCGTAAGGATCCTGCTTCTGGGTTATCACCAATGCCGGATACCCGAGACTGCGATTAGAAGACTTCAGGGATTGCCTGCGAATCTGTGTCAGGTCCCAGATTTTCTCCGAGATGGGCTTGGCACCCGTATCAAGGATTAAATCGTGCACTCCCTGATTATTTAATTCTCTTGCAAGAGCCCCCAGATCCTCCAGGCTAGGGGCGCTGGCCACTACAGGGACTTTATAATCATTGGCTAATGCAGCAAAATCCGCAAGATTGTCTTTTGAGGCACGATATACCAAAGGCCTCTTTGCGGCAACTATTTCCAATGACTTCTTCAGGGTCAAAGGATCCCGGCACATCAAAGTTAAGGCTAAAGAGGTATTTTTAGATACAAGGGTCAAAACCTCAATGAACCTTTCGGTGCCCTGAGACTGTTTGAGAGCTATCAGATTAACTGCCAATTCCTGGCCGACACGCTCAAACTTCAATTTATTTATCTTACCCAGCTTCTCTTTTATCTGGTTGTCGGTAAGGCTGTCTTCTACAATAAAGCCTATGCCGCAGGCACGATGGAATTTCTCTTCATGCCTGAACATCACGGTTTCATTGCCTACTTCAAGCCTGCCTTCCTGAGCGCCGACGGAAACCAGCTTGATGGGCGGAAGGCTTGAAGCCTCCAACGCCTTTTTCGCCTCTTCGCTTAAATAAGGGCATTTATCGATGCTGACGGCTTTCTTGGCTAACTGCATGGCAAAAGCCAGGCACGTGGCAAATCCGCATTCGCGGCAATTAGTCTTGGGTAAAAGTTTATAGATATCTAACCCGGATAAAGCCAT
>JBDRKE010000039.1:0-3507 GCA_043814315.1 Candidatus Omnitrophota bacterium | reverse complement strand
GGATCAGCGTATTCCAAATTTGAGCCGACCGGAAGCCCCAGGCCGATGCGGCTGATTTTTGCTCCGGTGGGCTTAATGACCTTGGCCAGGTACAAGGCGGTTGCTTCGCCTTCATTATCCGAGTCAGTGGCAATAATCACCTCCTGGATATTTTCGTCTTTAATCCTCTGAATCAGGCTTTCGATTTTTAAATCTTGCGGGCCTTTGCCTTCCAGCGGCGCGATCGCACCCAGGAGTACGTGATATAACCCGCGAAAAGCCCCGGCTTTTTCTAAAGAATTCACATCTGCGGGTTTCTCCACCACACAAAGCACATCCCGGTTACGCCTTAAATCCTGGCAGATAAAGCAAGTTTCTTCTTCGCACAGATTATGGCAGATCCGGCAGAAATGCACATTCTCTTTAACCTTGAGCAAAGCCTCAGCCAAATCTTTGATTTCTTCAGCTCCGGCATTAAATATATAAGTAACCATGCGTTCGGCGCTGCGCCTGCCCACGCCAGGCAATTTAACCAGCCGAACAATCAGCTTCTCGATGGTATCCGGATAATTAGTCATTTTTTTCTTCCTTGATGAGCCTCGCGTTAAAAGTATCCAACGCGGATTGTAAGGCCGGATGATTTACCGAGATATCATCTACTTTATCTTCCTGGGAAAGCACGAAATTTACTTTTAATTCCGCTTTGAGAGCCTGCGAGATGATTTTTTCCACGATACTCCGGTTTTCCAGTTTTTCCAGCGATTCTTTATAAAGAGAACGATTCTTATGAAAAAATACAGTCAGCATATTGCCCAGCAATTTCGCAGGAGTGCCTTCCTTTAAATAATTACCAATAGAAATCTTCTGCGCGCTGGTGTTCTGGACTATCTCATGCCAGAGGGACTTGATCTGCTCGAAAGAAACAGGACAAACAATTTCCGCGGGGGCTTTCTGGATAATTAACGGCGGCTCTTCTTTTTTTATTGGCTGAACTTGAGGTTTTTCTTGGGCTGGCTTAGCCAAATGAGCCTGAGGTTTTTCCTGGCGCGCCGGAGCCGGATGGCGGACCTGCGGTATTTCCTGGCGCACCGAAGGCTGAGCTGCGGTTGCCGAAGCCGCGGGTTTGGCTAAACAAAGCCTAACTAAACTTACCTCCAGCGGGATACGCAAAGATTCCATACGCTTGGCAGTTTCCTGGGTATTCACTAACACGCTGAAGCCGTTGAAAATCTCTTCCAGGCTCAGCCTATTAGCCTGCTCCAACAATTTCCTGCAGACATCCTCAGGCAAATCGATCAACCCGCTGTTTTCCCGGCTGACTTTGGCGACCATCAAGTTGCGGAAATGTTCGATCAAATCTGCCAGGAATATATTGGCGTCTTTGCCGTTATCTATAATCCCGTTTAAAAGCTCCAAAGCCGCCCCGGGATCTTTACTGATCATTTTATCGGTGATCTCAAAAAGAGTATTCTGCTCCACCATCCCCAGCATTGAAACTACATCCTCGATGCTGACTTTGTCTTTAGCAAAAGAGATAAGCTGATCCAGGATAGATTCCGCGTCCCGCAGCGCTCCGTCCGAAGCCCGGGCCACGGCAAAAAGGACCTCCTTATCCACTTTGACTTTCTCAGAACCGGCTATCTTTTCCAGTTGAGCAATAGTCTCCATAACCGAAATCCTGCGAAAATCAAGGCGTTGGCAGCGCGAAAGTATAGTCGCCGGGACTTTGTTAGGCATAGTAGTAGCGAAAATAAATTTTACAAATTCCGGAGGCTCTTCCAGAGTTTTGAGCAACGCATTAAAACCGTCAATAGTGATCTGGTGGACTTCGTCGATAATATAGACCTTGAACTTGCCGTTGGCGGGGGAAAATTTGACGTTCTCGCGCAGCGTGCGAATATCGTCGATACCGCGGTTGGAAGCGCCGTCTATCTCGATAACATCCAGGCTCCTTCCTCCGGCAATATCCAGGCACGCCGGGCATTTACCGCAAGGTTCGGCTGTGGGAGCTTCTTTACAATTAATGGCTTTGGCCAGAATGCGGGCGGTTGAGGTCTTGCCCACTCCTCTCGGCCCGGAAAAAAGGTAGGCGTGGGCGAGCCGGTCTTTCTGGATTGCGCTTTTTAACTGATTGACAATGTGGCCTTGGCCGATGATTTCGTCAAAATTCTTCGGCCGCCATCTTAAAGCAAAAACTGTATAGGACATATAAAAACCTGGGATTAAACTAGGTTTGAATAAACGTAAGTTTAGAATTTAGTTAACCACTTTATTTATACCAGAAATGACTCCTAAAAGCAACCTAAATATGCTGTTATTATTGTTCTAATTTAGCGCGGGGAGGCTTTACACTGCTTCAGGCAATGCCTAATTTCTCCTTGACCTTCTCCAGCAATACAAGCAAATCAACCGGCTTAAAAAGAATGTCGTCTTGCGAGAAACCCGTACTCTTTAAATTATCAAAATGTCCTTCTGCATCAAATGTCCCTGTAAGAAGTAATATGGGAATGTTTTTACCTAATTCCTTCGTTTTTTGTACAACAGCCATACCATTAACCTTAGGCATCTTCATATCTAAAACCATCATATCTATTTTCGCATCCGAGTTTAAGATTTCCAGCGCTTTTTCTCCACCTGTGGTTTTTATGACCTCAAAGCCGTTCATGGACAAATATTTCTCTATAATATCAGCTATCCGTTGCTCATCGTCTACGACCAAAATCTTAGGCATTACTCCTCACCCCCCCCCTGATAGGCAACAGCACCGTAGCGGTGGTGCCCTTGCCTGGCTGGCTTTCAAACTTTAATTCTCCATTATGAACCTTTATGATTCCATGACATACAGCAAGGCCCAGGCCTGTTCCTTTCTCCTTGGTGGTAAAGAACGGTTCAAATAGCCTGGATAGGGCCTCTTCACCCATGCCCATGCCTGAATCTTTAACAGCTATTCTAAAGAAATCCTGCTCTAAAGATGTGCTTATATCAATAGTTCCTCCATCCGGCATGGCCTCCCTTGCATTATTGAACAGGTTCATAAGCACTTCCTGAATCTGTTTTTCATCTATTACTATGGCAGGAAGGCCGGGCTTTAAGTCTTTCTTTATTTTTACATCACTTAAGCTAAATTGGTGTTCTATAAGCTTTGTAACAGACTCAATACACTGATTAATATCTGTTTCTTTGCGATCGCCCTTGGTTGGCCTTGAGAACTTAAGCAGCCTCTGGATAACATTCTTTGCCCTGTTGGTTTCCTCGTAGATAATCTTAAGATTGCTCTTAATCTCTTCGTTAAGCGTCTTATCAAGCAAGGAAAGCTGGGCAGTGCCGGAGATAATCATAAGCGGGTTGTTTACCTCATGAGCCATATCAGCAACGAGTTTTCCCATCTCAGTGAGCCGCTGGTTTTTTTCCAGTTTTTTACGAGAAGTGATATCTCTTGCGATATGAACTGTGGCAGCCATATCACCTTTCTCATCAAAAATCGGCGAGGTTGTTACTTCTAGGTACATGTCAAAACGCGGCTCAAAG
>JBDRKE010000038.1:0-4738 GCA_043814315.1 Candidatus Omnitrophota bacterium | reverse complement strand
CATAGCATTTCCCAGTATGCTGCGTATATCAAAGATCTGCGGTTGTTCCAAGCGCCATGTAGTCAGAGTTATTGAGTTATTAGCTCAAAAAGGCCTCATTGTAAAGCGCAAAAAAGATAACCCTTATGGCAGGAGTTTTAACTATTATAAGCTGCCGGATTTTCTGCTTTATGAGCTCGAACAGCTGCAGAAAAACCCTGCTAAAAACGCAGGTGACATCATGTCACTTGCAGGAGACATAATGGCACTTCTTGGTGACATTCGAGGCAAGCGGCAGGTGCCAACAAGTCACCCGAACTATATTATTAACCATATTACTAACATTGTTAATTCTTTCAATTCAAAAGAACCCAATACCGTAGATTCTAGAACCATAGACGATCCTGGAAAATATCGCGAAATGATCGGCCAAAGATTGGCTGAATACTGGAAGAATAAATAACTGTTTAAGGACGAGAAAATGCAGGGTTTTAAAGGGCCTTGAAGATCAAAAATACTGTTTTTGTGGTTAAAACATAATTAATAATGCCATACGAATTGTTTTATTTGAGCCATTTTTATTTAACCCCTTATAGTCAATCAGCTTGCGTTCAGCCGTCGCCTGCTCTCCTCAACTATCCTGCCGACGGCTACCGCATCCTCGCACCCCAAGAAAAATTACCTAAAAGGGTTAAACTGGATAAGACAGGGGGAGGATAAGTTAATGGGAAAAGGCAGGATTACACAGCAAGAGCAGGCCCGCAGGTTCAGGCTATTGCTCAAGTTTATTTTTACTTTCAGGTATGCCACAAGAAAGCAATTAGATGCCTTTGCCAGAGTTATTATCGGCTTAAGATATCCTCAGTGGTTAATCGGATACGCTATAAAACAGGGCTTAATTGCCGAATACAAGGAGCCGGAATTTATAAGCAAGATATACCACTTAACCCGCAAGGGTAAAGCGCTGCTTAAGGACGAAGAGCCCAGGGTCGGTTATTACCACTTTGAGAAAAGGCATGCCGGGATGAATACCTTTGGCCATCATAATCTGCTGGTTGAGTGCTTTTTCCTGCTGCAAAAGGGCCTTGAGATTAGACAATGGGTCTGCGAATGGGTTTTAAGGCTCAATAAGCACAAAAGGGACAAGATCCCCGATGGCCTGATCATACTCTCAAATGGCGCAAGAATAGCCCTTGAGGCAGAGACAAGCTACAAGACCAAAGGTGCCTGGAGGACCGTAGCTACCTTGTACCGCTATGACATAAAAAGGATCTCCAGGTATGACGCCGTCCTTATAGTGGCTCAGGATGCGCCTAATTACGAGGGTATTAAACGTAAACTCTATAGCATTGACCCGGAATTCTGCGGCAGGAATTTTATTTTGACTGAAATTAATATGCTGCAACAGGGATTATGTTTTTTTCGGGCTGACGCGATAAATTTAAAAGAAGCCATCGGATTATTAAAGGGGGAAGAAAAAGACAATGCAGAAGGGATTTAGCATCAAACGACTGTTTTTAATACTCCCGCTTATCTATATCGGCCTTGGCTGGTATATTGGCTTAAATTACGGCCAGAAGCCGGTTATTTTTGGGCCTTACCCGGATATCCCTGTGGCAATAAAGACCCATCTTTTAGGCTCGTCTTTGGCGGATATCTCAGGCAGCAGGACAATAGTGATGGTTGTGCCAATAGGGGCAGTCAATTCGCTTGATAAGGGCTCGGCTTATTTTAAGATAGCAGGTTATTTTGAACTGCCTGGGACCTGGAACTTTGAGCTGCCGGCCCCTTATGGAAAGTATGCTGAATTCCGGGGAAAGATCTTTACTATGACCGGAAGCTATTCCCGCGCCATAGCCCATGAGCTGAAGAACCCTAAGAAAAGGTTAGGGAGCCTTTCCGTGGTTGAGCTTAAGGAGTTCCTTGAGACAACCGGAAGAGACAAAGAGATTACCAGGTTGCTGCCCTATCTTTTTATTGCTAGGCTAGAGGAAAGATACCCATGGCTGTATTCTGACACGGTGTTTTTGTCCAGGGCAATGAGTAATGTTTTTAAAGACAACATGATTCCTTACGACATCCTGGGCCTAGCAGGCATATTGGTTTTGTTTATTGCCTTAAGCATAAGGAGCCTTTGGCTATGGATGTATTACCTGTATTGGGTGTTTGCTTACTGGCTGGGGAGAGTTGGCTATCACGACCCGAATCTAATTATGAGTAACGCAGGATGGCAGGCAATACTCTGGAGCTTCTGGAACGGCTTTATCCAGAAGGAGGGGAGGCTGTTTTTGTTTGCCGCCTTTGTTTTATCGGTTATTGGCTTTGTAGTGCTGGGCATTATTTATGTAGTCAAGCATGTAATGCCGCGCAGGAGGCGCGAACTGGAAGATTTCTTAAAAATAGACAAGGACATCCAAAAGAGGAAAGAGCTCTCTATTGAAAACGTTGAGTTCAAAAAGGCGCGCTACAACATCAATAGGAAGTTAAGCCGGTATGCCAGGACAGGCAACTATTTTTTGGCGCTTAGCGATGACAAAAAGGACATTGTCATAAACGAAGAGATGCTTAACCATCACTTGCACGTCTTAGGCCCTACCGGAAGCGGCAAGACTTCTTTGGTTGTCCTACCCTTAAGCAGACAGGCAATTGACAAAGGCCGGGGCTGCTGCTTCATAGACTTCAAAGGAGACGAGGTATTTAAGAGATACGTCCAGCAAAAGGCAAAAGAAAGAGGCAAGAAATTCTATTATTTCAGCATTGACCCAAATGAAACATCCATAGGTTATAATCCTCTTTCATCGGGCGATATCCATTCCAAGGTAGACAGGATTATGACCGCCCTTGAGTTGATTTACCACGGTCCGGCCGGTTTTTACAGCAATATCCAGGCAATGGCCTTTGTTGAGCTGTTAAAAGAGATAATCCAGGATAAAAAAGAGGTAAACTTCTCTTCGGTTAAGGACTCATTAGAGAATCCGCACTTCTTAAGGAGAGTAGACGTAACCACTCAGGAAGTCAAAGGCCTCCTTGCGGCAATCTCCTGGATTGCCGGAATTGAGGTAATAAACCGGGATGAGCTTGATTTAGCCAAGGCGATTAGAGAGGGCGATGTGGTATTTTTCGCTTTGAAGAGTCAGATTAACACGCGCCTGGCTGAGGCAATAGGCAGGATGCTCATCATTGACTTAAAATCACAGGCTGTATCGCGCAAGGAGACTGATCCGCCTTATTTTATCTTCATTGACGAATTCCAGAACCTGGCCTGCTCGCACTTTGTGGATGTAATCTCTAAAGTCAGGAGCGCTAACTTTTGCCTGGTTCTTTCTAATCAGTCGCGGGGGAACCTTGCCAATGTATCGGCTGCATTTGAGAACGCTATCTTTACCAATACCGCAACCAAGGTCATCTTTATGCAGGAGGACCCGCTGGATGCAAGGTTCTGGTCCGATAAGACCGGCCAGACCACTTATCAAGAAAGAAACATACTCCAGGTGGATACGATGAGCGCTGACAAAGGGGGCGCTAAGCTTGACGGGTTAAGGTCAGCCCAGGGAAGTATCCATACCAGCAGCAAGAACTACATTTCAGAGAACGTGTTTTTAAGGCTGCCCTTTTTCAAATCGGTTATTTTTTCCCGGGGGCGACTTACGGCGATAGCAAACCATGAGTTTTTGTTTGATAAGCAGGAAAGGAACAGACTTATTCTCTGTCCATTTGAATATAATCTGGAATTGCCGAAAGGAGAGGAGGGAAGGAAAATATGAATAGCTACATTAACAGAAAGAATTTTTTGTTAAGGGCTTTTGCGCTCTTGTGCCTGGCATTGGGGGTCTTTACGGTAATCGCGCCCTTTGTCTATGCTGATATTGGTACCGGGCAGGAAGAGAAGGTGGTGGCAGACTTTGCGGATTTCATCATCAATATCCTCACCGGCCCTGTTTCAAAAATCTTAGGCGCGGTCCTGCTTATTGCCGGCGTAATTGCGCTCTTAAATGGCAAGCAGGGCGTAGCTATTGCCTGCGGCTTTGGGTTTATGATTTTGATGTTTATACCGAAGATCTTGGAAGGGCTGTTTAAGCAATAATGAGGAAGTGCCTGCGCACCATTGATAAGCCCCTGTTGCTCTTTGGCCTTGAGCCTGAAGACGTAGGGATATTGGCCTTGGCCTGCGGCTCGATGATACTCTTTTTCGATACCTTTTACGCAGGGATTGTGTTTTTTGGAGGCTGGGTGTTTTTGAGACTGCTAAAGCAGGGCAAGCCTCAAGGGTACATCATACATTTGTTTTACAAGCACGGCATAAGAATAAGGGGTTTAATTGACCCGCCAAAAATAGTTAAGCGGTATTCGGTCTTTAAGGGAGAGGAATAAAAATGCAGATGCAGAATTTAGGGTTATTGGAGATATTGCTGGTTATTTTAATCTTCGCCTTTTACTTCCTGCCTACCCTGATAGCCTTCCTAAGGCAGCATAAGAATAAGCTGGCGATATTCTTATTAAACTTGTTCTTAGGCTGGACTCTTTTGGGATGGGTGGTTTCGTTGGTCTGGTCGGTAGTAAAGTGATTTTTGACGAAACACCTCAAAATATGTTCCATCGGGATTACCAAAAGCATTGATTATTTGTTGTTTAGTAGTTTCTCCTCTTTGAATCTGATTTACAGAAGATTGTTTAATTTCTTCGCCATAGGAAGCATAGCCAGATAATGAATATTGTTGTGATAATGGAGAAAAAGGAGATATGATTGGGGTTTCTGGAA
>JBDRKE010000037.1:0-16511 GCA_043814315.1 Candidatus Omnitrophota bacterium | reverse complement strand
CGCAAGGCGGCTTGGTGAAGGACGTAGTCGATGTTGTCGCAGGCTGTTAGACAGGTGGATTTGTTTCTAATGTCGCCTTCTGTTAGTTCGTATTGCGTATTGCGTATGTCGTATTGCGTAGAGGATAAATTCTCGCGCTTGCCGGTGGAGAAATTATCAAGAACCCTGACGAAGTGACCGTCTTTTAAAAGCCGTTCTACTATATGCGAACCGATAAAGCCGGCGCCGCCGGTGACTAGGTATCTCATTAGGTAGTTCCTCGTATTGCGTACTGCGTACAGCGTACTGCGTAGTACGAAATGCAATTATTCATCGATTCCTATTTCCTGCCTTATTTCTCTGGCAATGGAATGAGCGATGCGGTGAATGGCGTTCTTATCTTTGCCTTCTACCATGACGCGGGCTAAGTCTTCTGTGCCGGAATACCTCAAGAGAATCCTTCCTTTATCCTTGAGCTGTTCATTGCCCTGTTGCAGTTTTTTGGTTACGGATGGCATTTTTTCAAAAGGAACCTTTTCTTTTACCTTTATGTTGACTAATATCTGGGGATATTTGGTGATGCATTTGGAAAGTTCGCTTAAAGAACAATCCGTGTCTTTCATGACTTTTAGCACTTGCAAAGCTGTAAGTAAGCCATCCGGCGTAGAAAGGTAATCCAAAAATATGATATGCCCGGACTGTTCTCCCCCTAAATTAAGATTGTTTTTCAAGAGCGCTTCCAGGACATGCTTATCTCCTACATCTGTCAGGTGTATTTCTGCCCCTATTTCCTGCAAAAAGGCCCTTAAGCCGTAGTTGCACATCACGGTCGTGACAAGCGTATTTTTAGGCAATCTGTTCTTTTCAAGCAGGTATTTGGCCATAATGGCTATGGTAAAATCTCCGTCCAGGATATTGCCCTTTTCATCTACCAGTATCCCCCTGTCTCCGTCTCCGTCAACAGCTATTCCTATATCAGCCTTCTCTTTTAATACTAAAGCCTTAAGAAAGTCAGGGTTTATTGCCCCTCCTACATTGATATTATGCCCATGAGGCGTATCGTGGATAGAATGGACTTCGGCGCCTAAATCCTGGAATAGCTTTTTGCCAAAGGGACAGGCCGCTCCAAAAGCACAATCCAGGGCTATGCGCAGGCCCGATAGATCTGACCCTTCTAAAGTGGAAGCCAAAAATTTTACATACTTGGGCTGGGCATTTCTGGTTTTTGTGATTTTTCCTAAACCGAGCAGATTTTCTTTATCCACATCGCGCATCAAAGTGTTAAAGATGATGTCTTCTATCTGGTTTTCCTCTTCAGGAGAAAATTTAAAACCCTTGGCATTAAAAAATTTTATGCCGTTATCTGTGGCTTTATTATGAGAAGCTGAAATCATGATGCCGACATCTGCTTTTAAATCTGCGGTCAAGAATGATAAGCCGGGTGTGGTGATGATGCCTACGAGTGAAACATCAATCCCCTGCTCTTTTAATGAGTCCGCCAGGATAGATTCCAGCTGTTCGCCGCTTAAACGCGTATCTTTTCCGATGAGGACTTTTAGTTTCTTTGTTCTTCGGGTTGGCGAAATTGATGAAACATAATGCCCGATGCCACTGCCGATCTTAAAGAGCATACCGTCGGTCAGGGGGTAAACGCCGGGGGTGCCTCTTATGCCGTCTGTTCCGAAGAGCTTGTCTTTCGATATCGGGGTTTTGGCCATTAGAGATAACGATAGATGTACGCAGGGATATGATACTGGATATTGGTCAGGATATAACCTAATAGCTTGACGTGCGCTTTTTTAAGTAAATCATCCGCATGCTCAACTATTCCCTTTTGCGTGTGATTTGCCTTGATGACCATTATCGCGCCATCTGTCTCAGCGCCCAAGAGGCCCGCATCCGTTACAGAGATAACCGGAGGTGAATCAAAGATGATGTAGTCATATTTTTTCTTAAACAGGTTCATGAGGTTTTTAAAAGTTTGCGACCCCAGGAGCTCAGCCGGATTGTGGGGGATTTTTCCGGCAGTAAGAATGGTAAGATTTTCTATGCCTATGTTAATAAGGGCGTCGTTGACATCAGCGCCGTTTTGTATCAAATCTGCTAAGCCGACTTGCGTTTTCAGGCCAAGATATTTGCTTAAGGTGGCGCGGCGCAAATCACCGTCAGCCAAAAGGATGGATTTCTTGTTTAAATCTCGCGCCATGGATATGGCCAAATTTATGGCGGTGATGGTTTTGCCTTCGTTATGGACTGAGCTTGTGATTGTCAGCGCTTTAACAGGATTCTTTGCGCTTAAGGCCTGGATATTGGTGCGCAGGGACCTGTATTGCTCCGCAACGGTTGATTTTGGGTCATGGAAGGATACGATTCTCGGGTCAACCTTAGAATCCAGAACCTTTTTAGCAACAAATTCGTATTTGACCTCATCCTGCCTGTCTAATTTTTCTAATCGTTCCATTTTTTCCTGTGCTGCTTTTTTGAGTGCGTCGGTAATCTTTCCCATGTTTATAGCTCCTTTTTTTCGTATTGCGTATCGCGTATTGCGTATTGCGTACAGCGTATTGCGTACAGCGTATTGCGTACGCGGTTTAATTACTTTTTCTTAGCGTTAGTCTGGCAATGCTTGAATTCCTGGCATTTGGAGCAACAAATCTGCTCTTCGCCTTTGATGCCCCTCTCCCACTTTATTTCGCAGGTTGAGTATTTTTTACATTTGGGGCAACAGTAAATTGCGTGTGTCGTATTGCGTATGTCGTATTGCGTATTGCGTGTGTCGTATTGCGTATGTCGTATTGCGTATTGCGTGGCATCATCGGGTGAGGTGCCCAAATCTTTTTCTTTAATGACTTCGTCAATGATTTTCTCCGTTATTTTCTTTACATCGTAAATATAGCCGGAAAGCAAGGCGCTGTCACAGATGAGATTAATGACCCGGGGAATACCGTTGGAATGTTGATGAACTAAATCTATAGCCTCGGAATTGAATAAATCATAAGTGCCGTTGGCGCTGACTAACTTAAGCCTGTGAGAGATGTAGTTTTGAGTTTCCTGACGGTTGAGGCTGGAGAGATGATAAAAAACCGCCACCCGCTGCTTGAATTGCTCAAGGCGTATATTTTTTAACTTCTCTTTCAGCTGCGGCTGGCCGACCAGTATAATCTGGATCAATTTTTCCTTTTCTGTTTCCAAATTTGAAAGCATCCTTACCTCTTCCAAGACCTTGGTAGATAAGTTCTGCGCTTCATCAATGATGAGAATAACGTTTATCCCTGCGGCCAGCTGTTTGATGAGAAATGCATTTAATTGCGATAATAATTTTTGTTTGGTTCCCGGCGCATAGTTAACCTGAAATTCCTCCAGTATCTCGGCGATTAGTTCTTTACATGTGAGGTGCGTGTTAGTTATAGTCGCCACGCGCGTATTGATATCCAGTTTATTAAGCAAAGTCCGGCAGACGGTAGTCTTGCCTGCGCCGATTTCACCGGTTATAACCACAAAACCTTTTCTTTCGTTGATGGCATAAATCAGGCTGTTCAATGCCTCCTGATGCTTAGTGCTTGGAAAAAAGAACCTTGAGTCAGGAGTTGTGTTAAAGGGTTTTTCGCTAAATGCGTAAAATTTTTCGTACATATTTATTTTATGAGCAAAGAGACGGAAATCGTTGTAACAATAAGAATAATGGACGACACCAGAGTGAACATAATCCAATAATTTTGCCTTGCTTTTTCCCGGACGATTTCTTCCGGGGTTGTAATTCTTGAAATACCTCCTAAAACAGGCAACGCAAGGCTTTGCTTAGCATCTTCTATATCCAAAAACGAGTGCACCATAAACTCCTTGATAAAAACAAGGCCTGTGCCGATGAAGCCGCCCAAGACTATCCCTAAGAATATCAATTTAAATTTATCAGGCTTCTGCGGGCTTAATGGCATGCGGGGCGACTCTATAATCGTGTACCGCGTGCCTTGTTTGGAAGCTTCCAAGCGCTGGGTAATCTTAGCCGTCTCCAATTTCTGAAGGAGCATATTGTAAATGTTTTCATTAACATTCATATCCCGGCCGACAGTTTTACCGATTTTATCCATTAAAATGAGTTTATACATTGAAGAGTCAGCATCCCGGCCTGTTTCGCCGGATAAACCAGCTGCCGCAGAATAAGCCTTTGTCTCCTTGTTAATAATATTATCCAACTCTTTCTGTAATGCCTGACGGGTGGCTTCGGCTATAGGCTTATCGGAACCCTTAACCTCATATTCTCCTGATTCCAGCTCTTTCTGGGCAATTGAAATCTTATGCCTTAATTCCCTGACCATAGGGTGCTGTTCAGTTGAATCTATGAACAGATTCTTAAGCTCATCTTGCATTTGAGCGATCTCAGATTCTTTTATCTTCCTTTTATATACGCCAAGCTGCTCGTTAATGAAATTTATGGCCACGTCAGTTTCTTTGGTCTGAGCCGCCAGATTCCTCTCCATAAGTATTTCCGTCAAAGTCTTTGCCACTAACTGTACCTGATACGCATTCTTATCCGTGTAAGTAATTGTAATCACGTTTGACTGGCGCATACCTACGTCAATATTTCTCCTTAACTCGGATACAATTTGCTCAAGTTCTTGTTGGTCGTTACTATTCTTTACAAGATTCAGTTTCTTTGATAATTCTACAAGGCTATTCCAGCCAAGCAAAATCTCCTTGATGCCTTGCATGCGCTGCGCAGCGGTGGTTGAAACAGCCAAGTTCTGGATCAAAGGGTTTATGATCTTCTCTTCCTCTACCATGATGACGCTGCGCGATTGGTATTCGGGCGGCAGGATAAACCCGGCTAAAACGCCCAAAACCAAGCCCACATAAATCGGCACAATGAGCAGCCATTTTCTACGAAAGAAAATCTTGAAATAATCAATGGGTTTCTTTGCTTTTGTAAATTCTTGGTTTTCCATATTCTCCTCTTTAGTTATTAGGGCCTTCCGCTTAAAGTTTGAGCTGCTGTTTTTCCTGTGGCCGCGCCTTCCGGGCCTGAGGCAGCAACGCCAACCACACTTGCTCCGGGGCTGATGATCCTGATAATTTTGGCCATAACCGTAGCCGGAACATACAAAACATCTCCGGGTTTCATGCTGATATTTCTTTTAAGGTCGCCGCCGTAAAGAATCTCATATAAATTGACATACTTGATTTTAGGTTTCCCTTTTGCCGTGGGGGTAATAATGCGGCATTTACGCATGGCAGCTGCGGTGGTGGGTAAGCCTGCCTCAAAAACCGCTTCCCTGATGGGAATAGATTCCGCGCGCATATAATATTTGCCGGGCGCGCCCACTTCACCTAAAACATAAATGAATTTACTTCTATATTCCAATACGGTAACATTGACTTCCGGGGAATTGAGGTAAACGGAAACAGCGCCTTTGATCCTTGCCTCAAGCTGTTTTTTGGTCATACCGTTGACATCCATATCCCCGACAAATTTATACTGGAGTTTGCCTTCCTGGTCAATGGGATAAACACCGCTAAATTCAGAATGGCGCATAACATCAATTTGAACCACATCATCAGGGCCAAGAGTATAGGTAAGGGGATCAAAACTAACGGGCCGAGACACTTCCGGTTGCGTGTTTTCCTGGGCTACGAAGGTTTGCCCTGATACTTGCCCTAACTCCGGTGATTTTGCCAGGCCGCCTTCATCCTGAGCCAAAAGATAAACTGCCTGGAGCATAAAAAATACCGCAACTGCGGCAATAATCGTCATTCTCCTAAACATTTTTCTCCTCCTCAATGTAAATAATAGTTTCCTTAAACAGCTTTAATTTTTTAAGGTCAACCTTGTCGTAAACGCGCCAACCGCGCCAGTCGCGTTTAGGTTTGTTTACTTTTCCAGATTTCTCCCATCGCACAATAGTTTTGGGCGTAACGCCAATCTTTTGCGCGACATCCGTTATGGTCAGCCTTGAGTCATTCACTTTAGCCCCCTTGTGTTTATTAAATTAAGTCTTGGAGCCCCGACTCCTGCGGTAGACACCCCGCCGGATGGGCCATGCACCCCAACATCAATGGCTAAGGGGTGTCCCGCCCTCGGCGGGATGTCCCACCTTCTGTGGGGATACACCCGGCCTTATAGGAAGGCCTGCACCCCAACATCAATGGCTAAGGGGTGTCCCGCCCTCGGCGGGATGTCCCACCTTCTGTGGGGATACACCCGGCCTTATTTGAGAGGCCGGTGTCCCACCTTCTGTGGGATGTCCTATCTTGTCCTACTATGTCCGTGATTGTCACGATATATCTTATATTAGCATATTCTGTGCCAAATGGCAAATGGATTAAAAAATATTTTTATTAAGATGTAACTCTCTATTTTACAATATGTTGTAATTTTATATTTTATTTAATTATTTTGGCTGTTTGGATAGGTTTTAAGGCAGGTGTTGATAAAACTAAACGTTTGTGAAAGCGCTTATTTTTTGATGTTTAGTTTTGTAAACAGGGGGTTGTGTCTCGTAGTGCGTATTGCGTATGTCGTATTGCGTACAGCGTATTGCGTATGTCGTATTGCGTAGAAACCTAAATCTCGGTCTCTTTGACGAGTTTCCGATAGTATTCGATGCATTCATGGCAGGTTTTGCCATCTTTTAGCCATTCAGGATGGTCGCGCAGGATGAGATTAATGATATATTCCTCGGCCTTTACGTGCGCGAGGCTTACGAAATCATCGATTTCCCGTTCGCAGACCTGGCATTTATGTTTCATTTCTTTATGCAATCCGTTCTCCAGCAGCAGGCCATTTGGCCGCAGGATTTCACAACCGTGCCAAAGCACTGAAAATTGCCTTCCTGGCGTTGAATCATCCTGATTAAATCTTTTTTCGAATGTTTCCAGGTATCTTTTATGCCCACGCCCTTTGCCTTCTTTTCAATATCTGCCAGCCTCATCATGCCTCCTTTCGCGTATTGCGTACAGCGTATTGCGTACAGCGTATTGCGTATTGCGTACAGCGTATTGCGTGCGTACTGCGTTCTTATGCCGTATAGACCATATCATGCTGCCTGACCCTGGAATCAACTAATAGCCCTATCTCATCTCTTCTTTTGGCGGAATCAACAGGAACGTGGTCAATCTGCATTGAGGTGATTTTTTGCGTAAAGTCCGTGGTGTGGCCTTTGAATTTAAGTGAATCTCCGACGGAAACCGTGGCCTTTAGCTTAATGACGGCAGCCCTGACATGAGGGAAATAGTGCGTGACAGTGCCGATGACCGGAGTGGCAGACTTTTTCTTAAGGGCCGGTTTCTTTTTGACAACGAGTTTCTTCTTAGCAACGCGCTGTTTCTTAACCACCGGCTTTTTTCTTTTGACGGTTTTCTTCTTTTTCTTTAAAGGCATGATATCCCTCCTGATCTATTTGGCGTTAATGACTTCCAGCAGAGAGTCCATGGAGCCAAAGGGGTTCGTTTCTTTGGCAGGATTATTTATGTCTTCTATCCAAGCCCCGTCAACAACAAAACGGTAGCGGTAGCGGCCGTTATTAAGCATGACGGATTTTCTCCAGGTTTCGTTCTCGCGCTGCATACGGCTGGAGTCATCTACCTTCCAGCCGTTGAAATCACCCACCAGATGAACCTCTTTGGCTTCCGGCGCTGCTACTGAAAAAACCACCTTGTTTATCTGGGGGAGTTTCTCTTTGAGAATCTGCTTCATCTTCTTTTCTAATGCTAAAGCCGGTGTAGCCATCTTCTCCTGAGTGATAATCTCTCGCGCGAGGCTGAAATAATCCTTGGCCCCGCGGCAGTATTTATCGTGATTAAAGATATGCGTGCCCTCATTTTGGGCCTCTTTCAGTTTTACGTTGACATGGATGATATTGCTGAATAATGCAGGCTTGTAATCACCCTTTATTTTATCCAACATCGTAAAAGAATGCCTCAGGCGTGAGTCAAAATTAGTTACCAGAATTCTGTGCTTGACATCATGATTCAGCCTGTCTTTGACGAGATTGACGATGCCGGTCAGCTGGCCCAGGCCTTCCAGGGAAAAACGGCTGGCCTCAACCGGGATGATGATCTCCTGGGCAGCGCGGATGGCATTGATGGTCAAAATTCCTAAGTTCGGGGGGCAGTCTATGATAATGTAGTCATAATCCGAAACAAAATTTTCCAGGATCTCCCAGAGGCGGGACTCCCTTCCTATCTCTCCTGCCAGTTCCTGCTCCAGGGTGCTTAAGACAATGCTGGAGGGCGCGATATCAAAATTCTCATCCAGATTTTTTATGATTTCACGAAGCCTTGCTTTTTTATTGGTGAGCTTGGAGAGGACATTGTAAATGCTAAGATCTGCCTTAACGTTTAAACCTAAAGTCGCATGCGCCTGAGGGTCTAAGTCTATCAGGAGGACTTTTCTGTTATTGCTGGCTAAGGATGCGGATAAATTGATGGCTGTTGTCGTTTTGCCGCAACCACCCTTTTGGTTCGTTATCGTAATCACGCGCATATGTTACCTCCTTCGTTAAATAAACCCATCAGGAATTTAATTTCAAAATCCCAAGCACCAAATCCCAAATAAATCCCAATTTCCAAATCCCAAACAAAACCAAAATCCAAAACTTATTTCAGCACCCTCACGTTATCTATGTAAACGATACCTTTTTTTTCCTGCGCGTTCCACTCTTCGATGGCAAAGGAAAGGTTGATCATTTGAGACCAATCGCTTATGCCTTTGAAGTCGGATAAATTCAAAGTGTAATCCTGCCACCTGGCGGGCAAGTCTTTAAAATAGATTTCGGACTTCTCTTTGTAGTTGTTTATAAACTCGACCCTTAACGCGATAACATTATTGTAGTTAGCTTTCTTTACGAAGAATTTCAGGGCCTTGTACCGGGTTAAATCCAGCTTGTTTAAATCAAGGGAAAAGATTTCCTTGCGGGCGGGGTCAAAATGGTAATTGATTTTGGCGGCATCCGGAAGAAGCACTAAAGAGACCTCTGAGGCAAAGGGTTTCTTTTTAATAAAATTAAAAAATATGCTGACGCTGGCCGCAAATAAAAATACCGAACCTACGATGGCTATATTTCTAACTAACTTCGGGTATTTTTTGCTCTTCTCGTGTTTCTTTAGGCTTGCATCAAGATAAATCTTTGCCAGATGCTCGTAAATCTCTTTTTTATCCATTACAACTCTCTACTCCATTACTGTATTCTATTTAACACAAAATCTTGTATATGTCAATAGGTTATTACCCCACATGTATGGTTTTTGCCAAATGCCACTTTATAAGCAGAGCCTTAACTGCAGGCCTAAGACGGAGTTTTGTTCAGGCTGTTCAAGGGGTTTACTTCAGGGAATCAGGCATAGTTTTGTTTATTAAAGTATAGAGGTTAGATAAGTGCGCCTTGAAAAGCTTATCGAAATCCGCATGATCTTCCCCGAACCACCAGAACCAGTCACTGCCTTCTAAAATATACATCTGTTTCCATGCCAAATCCAAATTCTTTTTGTCCATTGAGCCAAGAGATTCTTCCAGGCTTTTTCGCGCGATGGCCAGATGCTCCCAGCCTTTTACTTTATACGGGTTGCCGATCCATTTTCCGAATTCCCCGAAAATCCAAGACCCGGGTTTAAGGTATTCTATTTCGGATTTTACCGGATGCGTTTGCAGATAATCTTTAACGGTTGTGGTTTTGACAAACGGGCAAAGGGAGAGTTTCTGATATAACGCATTCAGGAAATCATGGCCGTCATTCACAAAAAACTCCCAGGCGTTTTCTCCATCCATGGCCACCGTTACCAGTATATCTTCATCCTTAAAAGAAGCGTGGATCTCTTCCAGGTGTTTCATAAAATCCGCTACGGCAACTTCCGGCTTCCAGGCTTGATAAACAAAACTTATGATATCGGAAAGATTCCTGTCGCGGAAAATGATTGTTAATTCCCCCTCTTTTCTTTTTAACCGGTGCGGCTGATATAAAAGTTTTGTGTTGCGTTTCCTCATTTTTAACGATTTAAACAAAATGGCCTCATCTGTGACAATCCATTGAATCCCTGCCCGGATGATGAAAGGCAGGATGTGTTCGCTGACCGATTCTTCGGAAGGCCACATGCCTGTGGGGGGGGCGCCGAACCTTGAGGCATGGAATTCCACGGCTTTATCTATTTGCGATTTGGCGTCTTCGGGCCAGGCGAACCTTATTTTAGGCAAGATGGCCCTGGGGTTGGCCTGCTTGGCGATGGTGGTGTCATATAATAAAGGTAAGATGGGATGGTAAAAAGGCGTGGTGGTGATTTCAATTTGTGAGCTTTGCGCGAACTTCTTATAAGCGGGCATGATATCCTTAATGATCTCTATCTGCTTATTTAAGGCCAGCGCCTTCTCTTCTTCCGTAAAAATCCTGCCCTTATGCACCAGGCGCTTTAATTCGGGGAAATTTTCCCTGAAAGAAGGGTCTATCCAGGCCAAGTTAAACCAGACTTGCAAATCCAGGTAATCCTGGGTATCCCATTTTGCTTGGGACTGTTTTTTAAGGAATAAATCGTAATAGCGCGGATGAACAGAGATAACCCTGTCTTTGTTGATAGAGAAAAAATTGTCTAAGATAAAGGCTTTGTCCTGGGCGTTGAGCTCTTTTGCAGGTTTCAGGGACAGTTCGAAGAATTTGTCTTTGGCGGTGTTGTTGGCGTAGGCCTCGATTTGCTCAATGAGCGAAGGCACCAGATTGAAGGTCTGGCGGATGTTGGGGTATTTCTCAAGGATCTGGAGCATATCCAGGTAATCCTTGGTCCCGTGCAGCCGCACCCAGGGCATATCCATCTCCCGGGTCAGGAGATTCTGGTAGTAGGGTTGGTGCATGTGATAGATGAAGGCGAGGTAGAGCATAGTTAGTGCAAAATTCCTGCCTTGCCGGCAGGCAGGCAAAGTTCATGGTTCATAGTAAAAGCAAAAAACCAAATCATTGTGGTTTTAAAGATTGGATATATTTTCGCATCTTTTATAAAAGATGTCAAATTCCTTTTGTGTAAAAAAAAGCCCCCAGAGGTTTACCCTCCGGGGGCTTTTTGTGTTAGATAATCAAACTAGAATGTTACTTTCATGGAGCCGATGATTTCGGAAGCAACCTTGGTCTTAACAGAGCTGGTCTCTTTGTCAATGGAAGGACCGGGCACAAACCACCCACCCATTAATGCAAACTGCACATCTTCGGTGTAATCATAGGTGGCAGTAAGATCAACTTCCTGTCCGACGAATCTTCTTTCAGACATCGACAAGCTATCGCCTCTACGGGTAGAAACAGTAGAGTTATCCTGATAGGCCTTTGCCCACCAGTAAGCATAATATTCGCCTTTTAGGATGACATCATCCGCGGGCCTGGCTATGGCAATGCCGCCTAAAATATGGGCATTGGTCTGGTCAAATTGCGCATTAGCGATATCGCCGAATCTCTGATTTTCATACATTGGGTCCCAACCACGATAAGTACCGCTATTGGTTGTATAATCGTCAAGTTCGTGATCACCGCTAAAATAGGCATACAATGCAGTCACAGAAGGTGTATATTTTACTTCCGGCATATTGTATGTAGCTGCGGTTTCTAATGCCCAGGCCTTACGATTGGCTGACCCGGCGGCAGCAGTTGTGGTGTCTGGAGCATATTTCCCGAACTGATAAGCGAGCTCGCCGTTCAATACTAAGTTCTCAATTGAGGTATTGACTGCGCGCATACCAATGGTGTCTACGCGGTCAGACTTCTTGATACCGCCAGTACCGCTAGTAGCTAATGCTTTTTTGCCTCTATTCTTCTGAAACCAATATGCTTCAGCTGTGGTATTGTCATCAACCTTGTAGTTGGCATTCACGCCAAAAAGGTTGGTGTCATCGTTACCTATCATTTGCGTATTATTGTTAGTGACTTTTGCGAAAACTGCATCCACGACCAAAGGATCATAATTCAAGGTCGCGCGGATAGAGTCAAATGCCTTGCGGGCACTTAAATCCGCATCACGAATGATCGCCACTGATTGAATCGCAAATGGGCTTGCACTGGAAGTGATATTGTTGGTGTCATAATCGCCGACAATCATATCGTTGCCAAAATGCAGCTCTTGACGGCCGATGGTGAGGCTTAAAGGCGAATACAAAAATTCCTTTAAGGTCACATAGGCTAAATCAAGGGCGATTTCGGTATTAGGGTCACTGGTGGTATTTACGTTATCAGTTTCAGAGTCCCAATATCTTTCATTGAGTAATCTTACAGTTGTCATTACATTATCAGTAAGATCCGCATCAACTCTTAGACGGGTAATGGACGCGATTGAGCTGGTGTCATTATTATTCTTGGCACCATTTAAGCTCAAATTACGGCTTATGCCCAAAACGGTCAAATCGCCGCTTACTTTAACATTCTGGACTTCTGCGTAAGCAGCACACGCGATGCCGGCCACAAACGCAAGCGCCAGAATCAATGTTAAACGTTTATTCATTTAAATCCTCCTTTAAGAATACAACACTATGAGAAACTCTATTCAACTAGGCTTTAAAATTTTCCTAGGTATTTTCTATATAGTATATCACTGGATTTTGGCTGACTTTAGGCTTATTTAATCCCCACCTCCTTTTCGCCTGAAATTAAAGTCATTTCCAGTGGTATAACCTATTTGTACTTTTTTATCACATAACCCTATGCTTGTCAAGTGTTTTTTTGGCCTGTGAAATGAGGTAAAAAGCGGGGAAGGTGAAGGAGTATCGGAGGGTAAAACCAGGATCTATCTATAAACTTCTCTTCTGTGAGCTATTTTAACCACCTGAATTAAGACTCTTTTTTCTATTACAATATAAAGAATTCTATACTCACCTACCCTTATTGACCTAAAATGAGAAAGTTCTCCCAGTAACTTCTTTCCTATAAAAGGGTTGGTTTTGAGGCTGTCAATTGACCTTGCTATCCTTTGGAAGACACTTTTATTCTTTTTTTCTAACCGGCCTAAGTATTTCGCAGCATTTGGGGATATTTCAATATTATACATGGCCCAATTTCTTCTTCAGTTTCTCCCAGGGGATACCCTTGCCTTTTTTTAGCTCCATCTCTGCCTTTTTGATTTCTTTCACTAATTTCCGGTCAGAGAGAATATCTAAGGTTTCCAAAAGGTTTTCATAGTCCTCTTCAGAGAGAATAACCGCTTCCGGCTTGCCATGACGGGTAATCACGCATCGGTCAAAATATTTAGATATCCTGTCCATGATTTTGGGCAATTGAGGGCGCAATTCTGTTAAAGGGATTGTAATAGTCATTTTTCACCTCCAGCAAAAATATACATTATAATGTATATTTTGTCAAGCCCGATTTTTTCGGATATAAAAATCCCTCCTTCCGCTATTAATAGGCACGGAAGGAATATCTGAGGGTACTACGCTTTTTTAGCCTTGATAATCAAATGCCTGCCGTAAAGTAACTCCTTTGAAAGTAAAATCTTATTTATCCTTCTGTAATCCAGGCTGCCTTTCCTTAAAGACCGCCTTTCTTTTTGCCATGCTTGGAATTTAATTATTGGCAACAAAAACCATTGCCAATACCCTTCGCGGATACTAGTAAAGATATTTGAGGCCTTAAACCCGCAGGCAGATAAAAGATACTCTAGCTCCTGATACCTATAAGGAAAAAGATGCAGATTAAACACGACCTCCCTTGGATTATTAACCTGGTCTAGCGCAGGCTCCCTGAAATATTCATAACTGCCCTCAAATAAAAAACGAAGCCTTGATTTTAAATTCAAGATATTCGGGGTGGAGATTATTAAGAATCCATTATTTTTCATGATTCTGTTGACCTCGGGGATAACGGCATAAGGATTTTTTAAGTGCTCCACGACCTCCATCAGTAAAATATAATCAAAGGTATTGCCGGGGAAAGGCATCTCCTTTGTAATATCGCAGTGCCGGAATTCAATTTCTTGGTGATATTTAAATCTCTTGTCGTCTATATCGCCGGCAATGACATCGTACCCTAAATCTATTAACCTTTTCGCATAATCTCCATCCCCGCATCCCAAATCAAGCACCTTCCCCCTCTTTTCATTGCTAAGGATGTTGACTACGCTTTCTAAAAGGTGGTTTTTCTTCATTTTAGGAAGTGTTCCTCATCATTCCTGCAATTATACCTTTTCTGCGCGAATAAATGCTTGCTTACCGAATACACGAAAGAAAAAGGGGACCTTTAAATAAAGTTTTATCAAAAACATCGCTTTGGGTAATTTACTCTTTGTGCTATAAGGTAAGAATTTAGGATACAATTCAATAATCTTAAAGCCGTTGATTTCCAAGGCCTCGGATAAACTCCGGTCATCTAAAGCGGTAATATGATCAAAAAAATTCCAATAGTCCTTATAACAAAACCTGATATTAGGCTGGAGAATTAAGAAATGGCCTCCTGTTTTTAAAACACGGCGTGTTTCTTTAATGGTTTTGATAATATCTTCTTTTGTCAAATGCTCGAAGAAATTGCTTACAAAAACCACATCGCAAGAATTATCTCTTATTTTGTTCATATCTGTTGAACTAGACAGGATTACCTCAACCCCCTCTTTAGCATACTTTTTTACATCGGGGTTTAAATCCAGGGCCATCTTTCCTTTTGCCCTAATATTATTTATGAATTCGCAATACCCTGCTGCAATTTCTAAAACCACTGCATCATTATGAATGAACTTTTGAAAAAAATCTTTGCATAATACTTTCCAAATCTTTTCCCGGAGCTCTACCTCATTTCCAAACCTCCTATTGTAAATTTTTTCTAAATCAGAAATGGACATATTAATTTCCTCCTTGAAAGACTAGATAACTACAAGACGTTTTATATAATTGTATCACAAACAATGAGTTATAAAACAAATCTTTTGTTCAGACATCCTCTTCTTCTGGAATCAATGAGAATTGTGGATAACTACAAGACGTTTTATATAATTGTATCACAAACAATGAGTTATAAAACAAATCTTTTGTTCAGAACATCCTCTTCTTCTGGAATCAACAAAGGAATCAACAAGACGCTGTTGATAATTATACCACTCACAATAAGTTCAATTCTTTTGCTAGGCCTGCTTCTTCTTCGTTAGGGGTTAAGGATTTGTTTCAGAAGTGATTGGTTGAGAGAGGGTTGAATAAAACGTCTTGTAGGGCTTTTTAAAAATTCTTACTTTCGTCCTTGACGATTTTCTTACTTTGTGGTACACTTACTACTGGAGGTGAGGAAAGATGACAGTAGTAATGACCGCAAAAAATCAAATAACCATACCCAAGAAGATCACAAATGCTTTGGGCTTAGGAAAGGGTTCTATGTTTGAGGTAGAGGTTTCTAAAGATGGAATAGAGCTTATTCCCCTGGAGACAAAAGAGCGAGAGTTCACAAATGAGGAGTACGCGAAATTAGAGGCTCTTGCAGCCAAGGAAAAGGGGAAAGAAAAGCACGTAACAAGAAAGCTCATCGATAATCTAAAAAAAGGGAAAGTTTAGTCAATGCCTTTTCATCTTTATTACAGGCCCTCTTTTAAAAGAAGCCTCAAGCGTTTTGGGCATGAGCAAAAGAAAATAGCAGGACTGATACTTGAATCTTTAGCTGTTTATTATTCTAGCGGGTGCAATCTACAAGAGGCACAAAAGATAGCACCGCGATTTTTTTATAAACAATTAAGAAAGCCCTATTATGAAGCCGGCATTGAAGGAAATATTCGTGTAGTTATAAGGCAAGAGGGTGAGAATTGTATTGCAGTATTATCCGGCAATCATGACCAAATAAGACAATTTCTGGCCAGCGTGTAAAGAAAAAACTACAAAAAACTACAAACTACAACAAACTACAAAACGCTTTTATTTAATTGTATCACAAGCAATCAGTTATAAAACAAATCTTTTGTTCACATTGCCTCTTCTTCTGGGCATATGCCTTCCATTAAGAAGAATAAGCCTCTTAAGGAATTCTGCATTCCCTACGGGCTGTTCTAGATTTTCAAAATATCTCTCCTCTTCTGAATTGAAGTCTTTGAGGAACTCCCTGTATTGAGACTGCCTCTGCTTTATGTCCAGTCCAAATTGGCCAAACAACGGATCTTCTACCGTAAGGCCGTCTTTTTTGCCAAGGCAATAGAATGCGGCGCTGCTGTAAGGATATTCGCATGCCTCCAAGACAATATCTGCCTTAACGGGATTGCGCTCAATATACCTGCCGCAGGACGTTAAGTAGCCCTCCTTTTGGATGGCTTGTAATTTAAATCTCCCCTGCCAGAGAAAACCGGAGGTCGCATAGGTCTTATGATAGTAGCAGGTGTATGACCTATTTAGGCCGGCCATAAAGGACGAGATATCCTCAGGGGCCTCTATCTCAAGCAATAAGTGATAGTGGTTTGACATGATGACCCAGTGGTAAATCTTAAGGGAGAACTGTTTCATATAATCCTTAAGAAGCTGGATAAAGTAATTAAAATCAGATTCCGCGTTAAAGATAAAATCCTTTCCATTGCTCCTGTTGTACACGTGATACACCAAAGAACCTGTTAGCTGATGC
>JBDRKE010000036.1:0-34070 GCA_043814315.1 Candidatus Omnitrophota bacterium | reverse complement strand
GGTAATCTTTGGCCCCCTCTTTAGTGCGCATGGAATAGGTCTTGGAATCTTTTGGATCCCAAAGACGTGTCTCCTGAACCATCTCCTTGCCTGAGCTTAGAATTTCAGTCTGGCGCTCTATCTCAAAATTCAAGGCGTCTTTGACTCCTTTAAAGGAATTCATATTTTTTAATTCCGTCTTTATCCCTAACTTTTTCTCGCCTTTAGGCCTAAGAGATATATTTGCATCACAGCGCAAGGACCCCTTTTCCATATCGCAGTCAGAGACATCCAGATACCCTAAAATGCTCTTCAGGGTAGCCAAATATTCGTGAGCCTCGGCAGGTGAGCTTATATCCGGTTCGCTGACTATTTCCAACAAAGGGATTCCGGCTCGGTTAAAGTCAACGAGGCTGCAGGCTTCTTTGTGGATAAGCTTACCGGCATCCTCCTCTATGTGGACTCTGTGGATACCGATGCGATTAGGCTTACCCTCTATCACAACATCCAGAAACCCGTCTCGCGATAACGGCAAATCATACTGAGAGATCTGATAATTTTTGGCCAGATCCGGATAAAAATAATTTTTCCGGTCAAACTTGGTGTATTCCTGCACCTTGCCATTTAAAGCCAGGGCAACTTTAATAGCATAAAAAAGAGCCTGCCGGTTAAAAACCGGCAAAGACCCGGGAAAACCCAAGCACACAGGGCACACCTGGGAATTCGGCTCTTGGCCGAAAACTGTTAAGCATCCGCAGAAGGCCTTTGTTCTCGTCTTTAAATGAAGGTGAACCTCTAATCCTATGACGGCTTCGTAATCCATTTGTCTGTTGGCCTGTTAGCCTGTTCAGCCAGTTTAACGGTTTTCATCGGCTCATTGGCTAACCGGCTAACTATAAAACAGGCCTCATCTTATGCCAGGGCGTATTCTGCTCATACGCAGAGGCCACCCGAAAGAGCATCTCTTCATCAAAAGGTTTGGCCAGAATCTGTAATCCTACCGGCAGGCCTTTTTTGGTAAACCCGCAAGGGACCGATATCGCCGGAAGCCCCGCCAGATTAGCCGAGATTGTATAAATATCAGAAAGATACATTTTTAAGGGATCGTCGACTTTTTCCCCGATTTTAAACGCCGGCGTAGGTGATGTAGGAGTAAGGATGCAATCGAATTCCTTGAACACCCTATCAAAATCCTGCTTAATCAAAGTGCGTACCTTTAAGGCTCGCAGGTAATAGGCATCATAGTAGCCGTGAGATAAAACAAAGGTGCCCAGAATGATTCTTCTCTTAGCCTCCTCCCCAAATCCTTGCCCGCGCGTCCTTTTATACATATCGATCAAACTGCTCTTTGTTTGCAAGTTCCCCGGTTCTTCAGCTCTAAAACCGTATTGCACACCGTCAAATCTGGCTAAATTAGAACTGGCTTCGGCTGTCGCGATGATATAATAAACGGGAACCGCAAGCTCCGTGTGAGGTAAACGGATATCCTTAAATTCGGCCCCCAAAGACCTCAACTGGCTTATGGCTTCTTCCAGGGCACCTTTGACTTCAGGGTCTAAGCCTTCTACAAAATATTCTTTGGGTATCCCTATCCGGATGCCCTTGATATCCTCTATCAAAGATCCTGTATAATCAGGGACTCGAATATCCACGGAAGTCGCATCCAACAGGTCATGCCCGGAAATCACGTTCATGAGCATAGCGCTGTCTTTGACATCTTTTGTGATAGGCCCAATCTGGTCGAGGCTGGAAGCAAAAGCAATGAGTCCGTAACGGGAAACCCTGCCGTATGTGGGTTTTAAGCCCACGACCCCGCAAAAACTGGCAGGTTGGCGTATGGAGCCTCCGGTGTCAGAACCTAAAGCTAGAACCGCCTCATCGCTGGCTACCGCCGCGGCACAGCCGCCAGAGGACCCGCCGGGGACACAATCTAAATCCCAGGGATTATGGGTAGGCCCGAAAAATGAATTCTCGGTTGAAGAACCAAAGGCGAATTCATCCATGTTTGTCTTTGTCTTCAAGATAACCGCTCCCGCCTCTTTCAGTTTCCTGACGACGGTCGCGTCATAAGGCGGCTTAAACCCATCTAAGATCTTAGAACAACATTCTGTCGCAAGGCCCTCGGTGCAGATATTGTCTTTGATGGAAACAGGAATACCGTTTAGAGGTGATAGGTAGTAGGTAGTAAATGGTAGGCTAGAGAAATCCGAGCCCGAGACCCTGACATAAGCCTTGACCTTATTTTCTACCGCCCTGATTCTATTCTCTAACGATTCAGTTATCTCTTGAGAGGTGATTTCCTTATTGTTTATCTTCTCAACAAGCTCGTGCGCAGTTAGTTTAATTAACTCCATCTTTTATCCTTATTGCTTTGCCCTATAGCCTACCACCCAGCACCTAGCACCTCTAATCTATAACCTATTGATTAAATTATTCAATGACCTTCGGGACGACAAAGAAATCCTCTTGACGGCAAGGCGCATTTCTTAAAGCCTTATCTGCGCTCAAGCCTTCCTTTGGAGCATCCTCCCTTAATACATTGCTTAGGGTTAAGATATGGCTTGTGGGGGGGATATTCTCTATATCGATCCTTTTAAGCTTATCAATGAAATCCAGAATATCCTCAAGCTGGCCGGAAAGTTTCTCTAACTCTTTAGCTTCCAATTCCATACGCGCCAGATGCGCGACATATTTCACCTTCTCCTTGCTTATCGCCATAATGAATCTCCTTGGTAATTAGTTTTTTATAATAACATTCTTTAGTTAAAAAGTCAATTACAATCCAGATTTTTGATGTTAAAATCTTTTCAAGATCGGGTCTTGATAGCTATTGGTAAACAACGGGTTACAAGACCCGATCTTGAATTAGAAGATTTTGATAGACAAAAGCTTTAAAATAGGTAAAATACTTAGGTAACCAAAGCCATGAAAGAAAAAATAAAAGAAAAAACCGCAACTTATACCCTGAACGAAAAAGGCGAATTTGTTGTAGAAAACTACAATTTCTCCAAGCCATTCGCTAATTTCTTTCCTGGAATAGCCGGCAAATACGGAATACCCATGTGGGTATTCTACGTCAACCGGGCTCAAGCCATCATCAGTTTCGGGACGAAAGATAAAGACCATGCAATACTAGAGTTTCTTCCTGCCAACAAAGCCTGGCAGATGGTCAGCCAGAACGGCTTTCGCACTTTTATCAAAATTTTTGACGCAAAAAGATCCCTCTTCTATGAGCCGTTTCAAAACGGCCTTGCCAATCTGGACTTTAAACTTTCTAACCGTATGTCCATCCGTTCGTACGGCCTGGCCTTAGAGGAATGGAATTCCTCTTTAGGCCTTAAAACTCATGTGGAATATTACAATATCCCCAATGATTCCTACGCAGGCCTGGTGAGGGTGGTCACCGTCAAAAACCTAAGCCGAAAGACAAAAAGTCTGCAATTGCTGGACGGCCTGCCGCAGATTGTGCCTTTCGGCACGAGCAATCTATTCCTGAAGAAACTCGCCCGGACCATAGAGGCATGGATGAAGGTAGAGAATCTCGAAAAGGGTGTGCCCTTTTATAAACTGGATGTTGACCCCACGGACAGGCCGGAGGTCATACATATCAAAGAAGGAAATTTCTACCTGGGCTTCCATTACCATAAAGATAAACCACAAATCTTAAAACCCATTGTCGACCCCCAATGTATTTTTGGCTCAGGCACAGACTTTACCTGCCCACGAAAATTCTTAGCCGAGAAACACTTCTCTCACCCCCCAGAAGAAATCACAAGAAGCAAGATGCCTTGCGGGTTTCTGCTTCTTGATCTTAAACTGGGGCCCCTGCAGGAAAAAACGTTCTACTCGGTGATTGGATTTATGAGAAATCGGGCAGCCCTTAACGCCTCTCTTTCCAAGCTCATGTCTAAGAACTACCTGCCAAGCAAAGAGCAGGAAAACAAAAAAATTATCGAAGATTTGCAACAGGACATATTCACCTGTTCAGGATCGCGAGAATTTAATCTCTATGCCCGACAGACATATCTGGATAATATTATGCGCGGCGGCTATCCTTTGACTTTCGATTCCGGCCAGGTCTTTTATATGTATTCCCGTAAACACGGGGATTTAGAAAGAGACTATAATAAATTTCAATTGCAGCCGGCCTATTTTTCTCAGGGTAACGGCAATTACCGCGATACCAATCAAAACCGTAGATGCGATATATGGTTTCATCCTGAAACAAAAGAAGATAATCTCATCTATTTCTTCAATCTGCTGCAATCGGACGGCTTTAATCCGTTGGTGTTGAAAGGTGCAAGCTTCGCGCTTAAAGAAGATATTGCGCCCGAGGCCCTCCTGAACGGCCTTCTGGAAGAAAAACATATCCCTGACATGAGCGTATTTTTAAAGAAACCCTTTACCCCCGGCGACGCGATCTTCTTCCTGGAAGAGAATCGCATAAAGCCGTCTTGCTCCTACGACAAATTTCTCGATACGCTGATTTCGCACTCCCTAAAGATCCAGGAGGCCGAACACGCTGAAGGCTTCTGGACAGACCACTGGACTTACAATCTTGACTTGCTTGAAAGCTATCTTGCCTTTTATCCTGAAAATTTCACCGAAATCTTTTTCGAAAAGAAGGTTTTTACATTTTTCGATAATGCGGAAGTGGTGAAATCCAGGCGCGAAAAATACGTTCTCAAGGACGGCAAAGTTAAGCAACTCGCTGCGGTCGGGATTGACCATGCCAAAAGAGAAATGATGAAGAAACGCACGCACCATCCTCATACCGTAAGAACCCAATATGGAAATGGCGCAATTTACCATACCACTTTAATCAATAAACTCCTTTGCCTGCTGGCCAACAAAATGGCCTCTTTCGACGCGTTTGGTTGCGGCATTGAAATGGAGGCAAATAAACCTAACTGGTTTGATGCTCTTAACGGCCTACCCGCCCTTTTTGGGTCGTCTCTATGCGAAACATTTGAATTAAAGAGACTGGCTTTGATGATAGACGAGGCTTTAGGAAAAAATAAATCTCACCCCATTAATGTGACGGAAGAGGCCCTTCAATTCTTAAAGGAAATAGACGGATGCGTTAGCCGTTATCTTGCTAACGATGCTCCTGAAAGAGATTATGAATACTGGGACAAAAGCTATACCCTTAAAGAAGACTACCGCAATAAAACAAAATTCGGATTTAGCGGCCTTGAGTCCGGGATCCCCGCCCAAGAGCTAAAAGACATCCTGAATCGCGCTATCAGAAAGATAGATGGGGGATTACTCAAAGCGCTGGATGAAAAACAAAACATTTATTATTCCTATTTCTTCCATGAGGTCACGGAATACGATACCCTTCACGAGCATTTTGTTATTCCTAAAAAATTCATCCAGAAAAAACTCCCCTTCTTTTTAGAAGGACAGATGCATGCCATGCGCTTAGCCGACATAGGCCGGGCAAAACAATTATACCGGGCCACAAAGAAATGCCCTCTTTATGACAAGAAGCTCAAGATGTACAAAATCACTGCGCCTCTTCAAAGCATGCCTGAAGAAATCGGCCGATGCCGCGTTTTTACGCCCGGATGGCTGGAAAACGAATCCATATGGCTTCATATGGAATATAAATATCTTTTGGAAATACTAAAAAAAGGGCTCTATAGGGAATTCTACGAGGAATTTAAAAACGTCCTTATCCCTTTTCAGGACCCCAAAATTTACGGCCGCAGCATCCTGGAAAACTCCTCATTTCTCGTCAGTAGCGTTTTTCCCGACAAGAATCTGCACGGTAACGGTTTTGTAGCCAGGCTTTCCGGCTCAACGGCTGAATTCCTGCAAATCTGGCTGATGATGAACATAGGACAAAACCCCTTCTTTTTAAACGGGCGCGGGGAACTGAATTTAAGATTTGCTCCCGCTTTGGCCGGCTGGTTGTTCACCAAAAAAGATAAAAAATATAGTTTTAATTTTTTAGCAAAGACTCTCATCGTCTATCATAATCCCAAAGGAAAAGATACTTTTGGAGCGACGGGTGCCAAGATTAAGAAAATTATTTTTAACGATAAAAAGGGGGCTTCCGTAGAGATTAATTCGGATACGCTTCCTTCTGCCTATGCCCAACAGATAAGATCCTGCCAAATCAAGCACATCGATATCTTCCTTTTGTAAATTTATCAATTGCAAACCTTGTCATTTGCCAAATTCTGTGTTATACTTTAATTAGATATTTGACAATTAGGTTCACTCACTGATAAACCCCGTTAGAGATAGGGGGGTTTATCCCGATAGAGAGCAATCTCTAACGGGGTAAAGGCAAACTAGCAGTAATGCTGGGGCGCAAAGCGACAGAGCCGAGTGGAATCGGCTGGCTGCGTTGCCAAAGGGCGTAAAAAAACCCTAAAGTTTGCCTTTAGGGTTTTTTGTTGCCGCAGAAGGCGGCACACCAAACAATCCTTTATGTTTGGGTGTAGGGAAAAGAGGGTAGAAAAATGAATCAGCGCGTCGTGACTTTCCTGAACCGTGCGGAAGTGGATTTCTTAGATAAATTGGGTAAGGATGCCTTGTTTTCTACCGGCTCTAAATTATCCCGCTCCAAAATCATCGCCTGGTTAGTGGATTTTATGAAAGAATTAAACATTAACGGAAAAGATATTAAATCTGAACAGGATCTGGAAAATAGAATCAGGGAAATTCTTGAACAAAGAGGGATTGAGTCCCACCAGCCACGGAGGAGGAGGTGCTTTTGATGAAAAAGATTTATCTTGTTGCCCTCTTAATGCTGTGCTGCTTGTTTAAGCTGGCCTTTGCCAGTGATACGACATCGTTTGCCGTTTCATGCACGATACCGGCTATCCCGGGAGTTAATGCGCCTCTCTTAGAACAAGAACAGGTACAATCCAGTCCCGAGACGCAAGAAATAATCCGGCAGGATGCACAGGTAGCTAGCGCCAGCGTCGCATCTATGCAACTTGTAGTTAAAACTTACTACGCACGCTAAACATTCACCTTACGTCCATCGGTTGCGCAATCCGCACTCTTTAACCGGTTGAGTTGAGTCAGCGTTTAATTCCAATTTCCAAGCACCAAGCCTGTCAAATCCAAAATCCAAATATTACAAAATCCAAAATAAATCCCTGCCTGCCGCAGGCAGGCAGGCAAAATCCCAATTCCAAATTCCAAACAAGGAATTTGGAATTTATAGTGCTTTATTCCGTTTTCTTCATGGGGATATTGTAGTTAAAGCTGTCGCCTTCCGATAATTCAAAATCAACGAAGATAGGAACGATGGGTATGTATATGGGGGGGGCTGTCTTTAAGTCCAGGGTGAGCCTGTGCTTGCCGAGATATACCTTTTTAAATGCGTATCTTCCGAAATCATCGGTAGTGGCCCTACTGCCATCTTCCAGGAATACTTCTATCCCCTTTAATCCGACGGAACCAGGGCCCAGCTGTTTCTTACCGTCAACATCGTCAAACACAATCCCGACAATCTCTGTCTTACTGAGTATCCCAAAGTTAATCTGCGTGCTCATCGCCTGCTTAATAGGAGCTTCCTGTACGCCGGGAACGGTAAGGATAAACCCGGAAGGAATCGTAGTTGTGTCAATATTAACAAAGGCCTTGCGCGCCTTAACTTTTCTAAACTTGTAATAACCAAACAGGTCGGTCGCTTCAAATTTATCCTTGCCCAGCCATATCTTAACCCCCTCAACCGGAGGCTCATCCCTTTGCCTGAGCCCATCGGAATTATAATCTTTGAAAACATAACCATCGATGGCGCCTACCGATTCCCAGCGCAAGCCCGTATCCCAGAGATAACGCAAGCCCGAATAAAAATTTAAATCTATGCGCTTCGCCGCTGCGGAATCCTCTGGCCAGACCTTACGCACGCGCGTATTGAAAAAGGCTTCCATATCGGCCCTCGGTTTATAAGAAAGTTCACCATACCCTTCGACATAGTCTTCTCCGGAAAGAAAACTAAACGCGGACTGGGTATTCTCTTCGTTTCTGTACATAAAACGCAGGTTGACATGAAAAGGCGACCGGAAAACCTGCCTGTAAAAGTCGACTCCTGTTTGAAAGGCGCGGGGACTGGCCGTATCATCCGCGTTAAGGGCCTCCACCCAGGAGAACTCCTCATTGATAAAATAATTAAGGTCCTTTATGATATTAAAACTTAATCCTGTCATGATTCTGTTATTGATGTAGTCCAGGCTTGGGGTGCGGAAATTTTTGGTAACGTAATAGCGGTACATGATAAAGGTATTAATCCTTCTGACCCAATCAAAATACCTATTTAAAGAGAGGCCGGCGTTTTGATTACGGATAGGCGAAACTTTCCCCAGATCGTTTTGCAGGGTGTAGTCCATTCGCAAGGTGGTAAGAGGGTCTGCCTGAAGGCTAACGCCCAAGTTCACATCCTGGTTCCAGGCATCTTCATTATCAGGATCGGGAAAAAGCCTGTCCTGATAAAAGTCTGTCCTGGCATTGACATTGAGATATTCCAGGGGGGTATAAATGATATTCGTTAAGAAGCCTAATTCTCCTGCCCGGGACCCCAGGCCCGACATCGTCAGGAACTCCTTATCAATATTGCGGAATTCCGAACTTAAAACAAAATCGGGAATGCTGTAGGAGGCGTTAAGAAGATATGCAAACTTTCTAGAATCAAAGCCGATATCTCCGCTGAAACTTCCTTTCGAAAAATCTAAACTAAAATCGGCATCGTAGCCGTAATCATTCAAATCAGAAAGCCGCTCTTGCCCCCACCCATGGACAACGGAAAAACCATACTTCTGTTTTTCCTGCGGCCTGATGTTCACGTCTATGCCGCTTAAATACGCCTCTTTCTCGGTGGTGAATCCGGGGGTAAAGCCTCCGTAAAGGCCGCCTCCTTCCCTGCCCCAGAATACGGTATAATCCAGCTTGTTTTCAAAAACAGGGGAATTCAGCATGGCACCGCGCAGATTCCCTCCCCACAGAATTAAGTTAGAAAGAGGGGGCGTATAGTCCAGCAACCGTACATTAAAATCCTTAAAGTCGCCGATTTTGCCTTGGGTCAGCCCCACGGACATATAGGAGACTTCCGTCGAGCTAGACCAAGTCGTGGCGGAAACAGCAGAATCAAACATCCCATAGGGCGTTTCTCCGAAAAGGTTAAGCGAATGCCTCCAGGAGTAACTGCTGCGCCTTAAAGAATCCCAGCTCCTGCCTGTTTCAAAAGAAGACCAATCCAGGTAATAGCGGATTTTGAAATTCTTCGCTCTCTCCTCCTCCTGACGCAACTCTTCCTCCAAAGAAAGCCCCACAGGCCTAGGAGGAATAGTAAGAAATTCCATAGTCCATCGGCCGTTACTATCCCAGATGTGAAGATAGGCATAGCCAAGGTCCTGGCCCGTGACTGAAATCTCATGACTGCCTTTTTTTTCTACATTCAAAACACGGGGTTCGGTTACCAGAAACCTTTGGATATTGCTTCCCTTTATCGTAATGTTTTCCCCCTGCTCAATCTCAATAGGTTGCCTTATGCGGCTTAGAGATTCATCCAGGGTTATTTCTCTAGGTGCATACATCCTCTTCTTGATTTTCTTAACTTCGGGAACGGCTTCACTCAGCCTTAAAACGGAAGGCTCCATAGGGACAGCGCCCCTTTTCTTCTCTTCTATCATCTCCCTCTGAATCTGGATAATATTTAAGTATTCATCCAGCGTCTCGGCAGGAATTCTTTCCTTTGGCATTACAGAAGGGCCCCGGATCATACGCTTTGTCATCTCGATATATCTTTGGGCAGGCTCATAATCAGGCTGGGCTAAGAGAGCTTTTTCAAATTCATGCAGGGCCTCATCATAACGGCCTTGCTGAAAAAATTTTATCCCTATTTCGCACAGAAACTCGGCTATCTGAGAATAGCCGAAACTTACCGGAACCCAGGAAGCCAACAATACTATGGCTAAAATCAATGAAACTATTCTCCTCATTACGCCGGGAGTGCTCATGCGCATGGACAGATTATAAAAAAAAGGATTCTTAATCCTTTTTTATGGGTTTTTGAACTCGAGATGTTCGGCATTATTATTTTAATTCACCTACTCTTAAGACCTCGCCCTCCCCCCCGATTTCCAACTCTGCCTCTTTTGTTATGACCGGCCCCCTTCCCAGCTTGGCCTCTTCGAGCGCCTTGCCTATATCAATGGTGATAACCAGGTTGTATTTACCTTTGGAGAATGAGCCTTTCCAGCTGGAAGCAAATTTTGCCGTTTCTTTGGGAAAAAGATAAACTTTGTCCAATTCTCCCCTGGCAAAAATCATGCCTTGGTCATCCATTATATGAAAGGTTCCTGCGGCAGTGATATCGACGCTTCCTGTATTCTGAAAATCCGCGCTTATCTTCAGCGGTTCGCTGTTCGACCTTCTTTCAAGAGAAAAATTGGAGATCTCGGCAGCTCGTTGCGCTGAACCTTCAGCCTCAATATAAAACAAGGCGCCGATCCTTACGACCACCCCTAACTCGGCCGTATCTCCTATTCCCGGTTTGGACAAAAGGCTTTCAAAAAATAGGGCCGCGTAATGGCCGCCTCTGGCATCTTGCGGCACTCTTACGGTATAATGGATAGCTTGCCTGCTAAAAGCTGGAACAACAAATTCGTTCAGGGACACCGTTATCCAATCACTACAGGATAACGCCGTCGAGCGCGCAGGGAAGAAATTCTTTGTGCCATCGTGCAAAGAGGTATAGGTCCAGTCCTCCAAATAGCTCTTCACAACGATGGATCCTTCCGACGGATTATCCACCTCAATGGTACCGGTTTGAGAACCTCCGGGAGGAATAATGAGGCGGACTTTCGTCGGATTAATGCGCACAGTGGCAGCCTGGCCCCCCGCAGCAAAAACAAAAACGAACAGAACGCCAAAAACAATAAGAGAGGCTATCTTTTTATTTCGCAAATTTTCATCCTCGAATGGCACCCTGCAAGAAAAATTCTTTAATCCCGCACCGCAAGGATTTTTAAGGAGCCGGCTTTGTCTTTTGAGAAATCAACCTCTTTTATAAGAGTTTTTCCTTCTTCCATTTCAAAGTTTATCATCAGGGTGTATTTTCCCGCAGGCACATTACTGGAGACCTTAGCCGAGAAAAGGACTTTTTCTCCGGCAGGAAGATAATATTTGTCAATCTGTCCTCTGTCAGCCACGATTCCTTTGTCATCCATGGCATAGAAGGACCCCTGAGAAAGCAATAAGCAGTCTCCTAAATTAACAAGGTAACCCTGAATACCATCCTTGCTTACGGCGATATCCTCTATCTTAGCTTTTTTCTCTTTATTCGCGGTCTCCAAGTAGAAGGCACATCCGGCCTTTTCTTTGATACCTACGCCTTTTTCTCCTGATATGGCGTCCCCTCCTTTTTCAAAGAAAAGAACCGCATAATAACCACCCTTGGCATCCTGGGGAACTTTTATCGTATAAGTAATCTCCTGTTTTCCCTTAGACGGTACGATAAATAGTGGGGTCGTTAAAGTTATCCATTGACCGCAAGAACGGGGCGTTGAACCCAAAGGTAGCAGAGTTTTAAATCCCCGGTAAGGAGGCTTATACATAAAATCTTCGCAATAAGCCTTCAGCGTCACGTCTTTATTGTACAGGTTGGAAACGGTGATAGATCCCGACACCGTTTCTCCGCGCTTAGCCCCCACCTTAATCTCCCTTTTATCTAAGACGAGTTGGGCAAACACTGTTGAATTAGCAAGCAACAAAAAACCTAAGCTTAGAAAAAATATACATTTTTTCATGCTATTTCTCACTCTCTAAAGATTATATCTTTTTTCGTTTTATAAAGAAATAATTGTCAATGTCCCTGAGTAGGGTCCTGGAACATCTCCCGGAGAAAAAACCTGGGCTGCACTCGTCAACTCTACGTCACCTGCAGGTAAAGCTGGGTCTTTAGTAACGAGCCCCACATACACTCTTAACCAACCTTGACTAAGGTCTGATAAGAGAACACTGGCGGTGCCGACATCCCCCAGAAGCACTTTAGATATTCTATCCGCTACAGTTTCCGTCGCTTCAACTCCGTCGACTATTGCTTTCCTCACAAAAGTCGCTGTGGCTTTAACCCCCAGGCCGCTACCCACGGGCTGTCCTGCCGGCTCTGTCCCGGTGAACGCAAAGGAAATCTGGCTTATCGTTGCGCCTCCGCCATAGGTATAAGCCATATCAATGGAAAAGAAATGATCCGGCAAAAAAACCGAAAACGGAACCCCGGCACTAGATGTGCCCGTCAAAAGCGTCAACGGATCGAAATTCAAGGACGTATAATTTGTTGTATCCGCCCAATCCGCAGGAGTGGTTCCCGTACCCATAACCCTCAGTGTTACAGGGGCCACACCCGTGGGCCCGCTAACGGTAACCGAGGTCGTTAACGTGCTGGTGGATTGCGCAAAACTCAAAGAAGTTACCAGCAATAACGCGCATGCAACTGCCAAAATTTGAAAACCCTTTCTTATCATGCTACACTCCTTTCTTATTCTTAATCAATAAATGGTATTCCTGCTTGACAGCAGGCATCTCTTAAATAAAAGATACAACAGGCTTAGACCGCTTAAAGACATAAAGATTCTTACGATCCAACCCGGTTATTTTCTATTTTTAGCCTCTGCTTCCATTACGGAGTAAGAGTAAAAGTCACTCTACCCGAATAGGTTCCGGAAGTCTTGGTAGCCGGAACAGGAGTTACACCCGCCGCATCTCTCCCTGCAACGCCTGTACCAAGCCCGTAGTAAACTCTTAGCCATCCTCCTTCCAGCTGCGCCTTTGTAAAAGACCTGTTTCCGCTTCCTGCGTAACTGAGGATACTGCCCATCTGGGTTCCTGTTCTATCAGACGTCTGTTTCATGAAGGTGACGTTCACATTGGTATCCAGGTTAGAAGAACCATTAGCCAGAGAGGTCACGGTGTGCGCTATTGTCCAGTCCGCAGCATTGGAGTTACACCCTACATCCACGGCGTAATAGGAACCGTCCGAAGTGGTAAAAATCTTGTTTACCGTGTCATAGGCTAAATTACCAAAGGCTATGCTCGTTGCGGACGTAAAAGTGGTCCCTATCACTCTGGAAACAGTTACGGTCAGGCCGTTTTGTTGCGGAACGTAAGCTGTTATATCGACGTTCCTGGTATCAGCGGCTAAGCCCATAGAGGCTAAACCTAACAGAAAACCTAAGCACATTGTCGCTATTAAACATTTCTTCATCTTTTTTTCACCTCCTCCTTTTATATGTCAACCGATGTTAACTTTTGTTAATATCTATATCTCGGAAATCGAATAAGTGATCCGAGTCGAGTAATCCCCCGCCATGATGTCAAAGGAAGGTTTTAATTCATAGACGACTTTAAACTTATCCGATGAACCCATAGGGTCCGAAACAAACAAAATTGTCTCTCCCGGCTTCACTTCTACGGGAGAACTAAACATAAGCCTGCCTTTAGTCACAAGGCTTTCTTCTCTTAACGTAAAATATTTCTGCGGGATGGCGTTTCCTTCCCTATTGACAAGTCCGCTGGATAAAATTTGCGTGATCTGATAAGGCCTGCCGACGTTACTGGCGACTTCAAAAATAACCTCGGATTGTTTGGGTGCGGCCTGAGGCTTTAAATCACGGAATTCTATTCTGCCGCCGAGTTCCGGCGTAATCAGCAGATCAAAGATTCTGGCGACCTCAACTTCCAGATCCAATTTTCCAATAGATTCCTGGCCGCTTGGGCCCCCGAGCCTATATGTAATCTGCCCCCTGTATCGGCCCGCTTTCTGATTCTCCGCATCAACCAAACTATAAGTGATAATGAAATTATCCTCGGCACCCGTTGGCCCTGATAAATAAATAACATCCTGGCGTTCGGAAAGCGCCGTGTTCTGATTCGGCCCAATCCCCTTTTGTGCCTGGCTAACTTTAAAATACACGGCTTCAGGAGAAAGCCTGTTTCCTTCCAGGGACTCTACAGGCCCAAGCAAAGACTGAAGTATTCTGAACTGGCTGCCTCTGCCTCCTTTAATGCTAAACGACACATCGCAGGTCCGTTCATCGGGCCTGGAAGAATCTAACCGGATCGAGCTTGAGCCCGTCATTGTCTTTATTTCAAAGGAGGACTCAGCCTGGATCTCGGCTGTGATATTCAATATCACCGTCACAGATTGCTGGGTTGCGGTTATGGGTTCCAGGGTAAATGATATCCTGCCGCGGTAGGAGCCGGAAGGCACATTAAAAGGAGGCTTCAGGATGTAAACCAGTTTAAAAGAATCTGAAATACCCTGGCTATCTGAAACATACAAAATAGTCCTGCCCGGTGAAACAGCCGTTTCCTGCTGTACGGTGAGGGTCCCTGCGGCACTGCTTCCCGCTACGGCATAGACGGTGAAATTTTCCCTCGATAAAGATTGCCCTTGAATACTGGTCAGCGGCTCGAGCAGGGCCTGGATAACCTGATATTGCTTGGCTATATCCGAAGTCACACGGACAATCACTTCCTTAATCGTATAAGGTAAAACAGTGCTTGCTCTATCGAATCTTAAATCATTGCCACCCTCATAAGGAACAACGGAAATATTGAAAGCGGCCCAGCCGGAAGCGGGAATAAAGAACCAGAGAGCCAGCGCCAAAGCGAATTTAAGCAATTTAATTCGTTTCATATTTAATCCTTGCCTTCAAGCTTATTATCATATCTTGGCATTTTCGCCCTGTCAACTATTTTTTGCCTTTAATGGAATCAATAAAAAAAGCCGGGTTGACCCTTTGTCAACCCGGCTAAATCTACCGTGGCATCCCCACAATTTCCTCCAAAAATTGCGGAGAACCGGATTATAAGTTATCTTTTCAATTTGTTACATGAGTATACTATAAATTTATCTTTTTGTCAAGCTTAAATATCAATATTTTCAAGTAGTTAACTGATGCCATCCTCTATATTTTTTACCAAATCCGAAGGCGCAGCTGCCAGATCAATTTTTAATGAATGCGTGAAAAGAATTAGATATAATTTACCTTCTTTTAGTGCGAACAAACTCCCCTTTATGCGGCAGAAAAATCTCTCTTTTTGTTCCTTCGTATTACGGGCCTTCAGGACGTAAAGATAAGGCGTGGGCGGTTGCAATTCCTCATTCTCGACCTCTTTTAACATGCAGATAAAATGGCGCTTGATGACGCTACGGATACCCTGGTTGTCTGCAGTTTCCGAGCTGCAAATGACCCTCTTTCTCTTATCGGACGACGTTAAGTTTTTAAAAAGCATGTCTCTCATGTCTTGTCTCCGGAATTAATAAAAAAGAAGATGCTTTTTTAAATGCCGGGTTACCTCTCTAATATTTTCTCCTTGTTTATTGTCTGGCAACCCGGCTATCCCCTTCCTTACCCTGTCTGCCACTAAATAGCAGGCAAGGGTGGCTGGTGGGGATTTCCTTAAACTTTTAGTAACTTTTTAAGAATTGCCGAAAAAAAATCCGAACCCTCTTCTTCCTACGAGAGTTCCAATTAAATTATATATTGAAACTGAGGCTATTTCAAGGCGATAGGGAGATTTTAAGAAAACGTTTTCAATTACTACTATTACTTTTCTTTAAAGAAGGCGCTTTTGCGCGAATCCCACACAGATTCTCGTAGAATAATCCTTAAGATTTGCGATGATCTGCGTTAAGATATTCTAAATTTACCCTTTGAATTTAACGCGCTGCTCTTTTCCTTGGAATAATCTTTGTAGGTTGGATTTATGCCGCAGGACGATTGATGCGGCGATGAGAGTACCAGCCCCTATAAAAACGCCGGGTTGCTTAAAGGCCCCCATGCAAATCGGTAGCAGTATGGCCGTTACGATGGAGGCCAAAGACACGATTCTGGTGGCGAAGAATATAATGAGCCAGGCCAGAACTAAAATAGCAAAAATCAATCTTAGAGGGCTTATCTTTATAGCGAGAGCGAACATCACCCCAAAGGTCGTAGCCACGCCTTTTCCGCCCTTAAAATTCAAGAATACCGTCCAGTTATGGCCGCAGATGCCGCTGATTCCAAATATGAGCCGAAGGGTTTGCAAATCAAGGGAGGCGATTTTTCCTGCTAAGGCCTCTGCGACAAAGATAACGCAAGCCACACCTTTTAGCATATCAAGAACCAATACAAACAAGGCCGCTGTCTTACCCAGAACGCGCAGCACATTGGTCGCTCCCACGTTCCCCGAACCGAACTGACGGATATCTATTCCCTTTAAAACCCGACCGAGGATATAGGCGGTAGGAACGGAGCCGATAATATAGCTAATGGTTATTCCGAGGACTATCCAAGGCATAAAGTGTTTTAAACCCCCGCATGATATAATCGCCGCCGGAAACGATAGTAAAAAAGACGGCACCCCACCATAAAATGAACGAGAATTCCCACTGTAAGATAACACAGATGATAGAAAGCATTTGAAAAATCGTGGTCAGTTTACCCCACGTAGTAGGAAAGATATTGATTTTTTGTTTAACGATAAATATGACAACGGCGCCCAAGAGAATCAAAATATCCCTGCTGATAATGATGAGAAGGACAGTCAGGGGGAACTTAATTTTCAGGGGAACCGCATACAGCGAGATATAAGCGCTCATCAGCAAAAGCTTATCCCCCAGAGGATCCAGGATTAAACCTGCCGGAGATTGTTGTTTTGATTTTCTGGCGATATAGCCGTCTATGCAATCGGAAATAACCCCCAGGAGAAAAAGGGACAGGGCAACGAGCCTCAAGTAATCCCGGCCTAACGGATTCTGTCCGTAATAAATAAAACAGGCCACAAAAAACGGGACAATCAAGATGCGGAATGTCGAGATCTTATTAGCTATGTTCAAAGCTTTATCCTATTTGATGATTCTGATGCGCTGGGGCGGCCAATAAATCAAAATAGCTTCCCCTAAAATATTATTTTGAGGCACAAAACCCCAGTAACGGCTGTCCTTTGAAGAAGCGGAATTATCTCCCAGGACAAAAAAGCTTTCCGCAGGAACAATGATCTCCTCTTCTTCTTTTGCGAAATCCCCTCTATTGTAATAAAATCTCTGGCTGAAGGCCGCATCCAGCAAGGCCTTGCCGTTAATAAATAGGGTTCCGTTTTTGATGGTGATCTTTTCTCCGGGAAGGCCCACCAATCTCTTGATAAAATCCTTTTTCTTATCCTCCGGGTAAATAAATACGACCACATCCCCTCTCTTCGGCTGCCTTAAGGCCGGTATCCTTAAGTCGGTGAAGGGGACTTTGGCTCCATAAATCAATTTGTTCACTAATATAAGATCTCCTTCCATAAGCGTGGGGCGCATGGAACCTGTGGGGATCTTAAATGCCTGCACTAAAAATGTGCGGATGATCATCGCCAATAGAAACGCTATAATTATCGATTCTATCCATTCGCGTAGAACTGATTTTTTCCTTGCCTGTTGAACGCTTTTAGTTCCACTCATATCCTCAGCACCTCCAAAAAAGCCTCCTGCGGAATCTCCACCTTCCCGAATTGTTTGAGTCTTTTCTTTCCCTTCCTTTGACCCTCCCAGAGCTTACGTTTACGGGTGATATCCCCGCCGTAGCATTTGGCTGTGACGTTTTTACCCAGAGCCCTTACTTTCTGCGAGGCAATAATCTGATTTCCTAGCGCGGCCTGAATGCTCACTTCAAATAACTGACGGGGAATTAACTCCTTGAGCCTAGAAACCAAGGCGTGCGCCTTGTTGTAAGCTTTATCTTTATGTATCAAAGTGGAAAAGGCATCGCATACGACGGTATTGAGTATTATATCGAGCTTCACCAGCTTTAACGGCAGATACCCCTGAAACTCATAATCCAAAGACCCGTAGCCCCTCGTGACAGACTTCAGGCGGTCATAAAAATCGACGATGATTTCCGACAACGGAATCTCAAAGAGCAGCTCGATCCTGTCTTCTCCCAGGTATTTTCTGGATTTAAAAACGCCCCTGCGGGACTTTGCCAACTCGCAAACAGGCTCTATTGTATCGATGGGCACGATCATCAGAAGATTGACATAGGGCTCAAAGGACTCCTGGATGTCCGAAGGATCGGGCAGCTTGGCTGGGGTATCGACTTCCATGATTGCGCCGTTTTTATTCTCCACCCGATACACGACATTGGGCACCGTTAAAATCAAATTTAAATCATATTCCCGCTCCAGGCGCTCCTGCACGATCTCCATATGCAAAAGCCCCAGGAACCCGCAGCGAAAACCCGTTCCGAAAGACTGCGAATTCTCCGGATCGAAAACAAAGGAGCCATCCGATAATTTCAGCTTATCCATAGCATCGCGTAAATCAGGAAAATCTCCGGGGTTTACCGGATAGATACCGCAGAATACCAGGGGTTTTAATGTACGAAATCCCGGGAGGACCTCGGTGCAGGGATTTTTCTCATCGGCAATAGTATCGCCGATAATGATCTCCCTGGGATCACGGATATTAGCGGTAAAATAACCCACCTCTCCGCAGGATAACTCATTCACTTTAAAATATTTTAAATCTTTGAATACCCCCAATTCTTCTAAATTGTAGGCCTTGCCCGAATGCATCAGTTTTATCTGGATGCCCCGGTCCATATTGCCGTCCATCACTCTTATAAATACCACCACCCCCTTAAAAGTGTCATAACGGCAATCAAACACAAGAGCCTTTAAGGGGTGGCTGATTTCACCGCCGGGCGCAGGGATAACCTTGATAATCCTCTCTAGAATCTCAGGGACGCCTGTCCCCTCTTTGGCAGAGGCCAGAATAATGTCTTCTTCCTTAAAGCCCAGGACGCTGATGATCTGTTTCTTGACTCTCGGAATATCTACGGTCGTTAAATCAATTTTATTGATGACGGGTATGATTGTTAAATTATTTTCCAAAGCCAGATAGTAGTTGGCTATGGTCTGGGCTTCTATGCCCTGGCCTGCGTCAACGACAAGAACCGCCCCTTCGCAAGCCGCAAGAGATTTTGAGACCTCATAGGTAAAATCCACGTGTCCGGGCGTGTCGATAAGGTTCAGCACATAGCTTTCCCCTGAACCCGGCTGATAAGCCAATCTCACCATGGAAGCCTTAATGGTGATGCCTCTTTCCTTTTCCAGATCCATATCGTCCAGCAACTGGTTACCCTTATGGGTCTTTTCCACGGCTCCGGTTAACTCCAGTATCCTATCGGCCAGAGTGGATTTACCGTGATCGATATGGGCGATGATGCTAAAATTGCGAATAAGTTTTTTATCCATACAGAATCTAATCCAGGTAAATCCAAAATCCCAATACTACCAATATTACCCAACAAATCCCTGCCTGCGGCAGGCAGGCAAAATCCCAAATCCAAAAAGCAAATTTGGGATTTGGAAATTGGCACTTCGGTTTCGCCTCAGTGCCAATGGTGAGCGAAGTCGAACCATGGGATTTATTTTGGATTTTGGATTTTGACATTTGGATTTTTAATGTTTCCCAAAAGGTGATCTACGACTTCTTCGATCGTCATACGGGTCGTATCGACATAGACGGCATCTTCGGCTCGTTTGAGGGGCGCGACCTTCCTTGTGGAATCGATCATATCACGATTGCGCAGATCATGCTCCACATCCCTCATGATAATATTCTGGCCGAGCTCCTTTAGCTCGTTGAATCTTCGCCGGACCCTTTCATTAAGATCGGCGTCTATATAAAACTTTTTGTCGGCGCCAGGAAAAACCACGGTCCCGATATCCCGCCCATCCAATACGCAATCCCCCTTCGCCCCAAAATCTCTCTGTAATCCCACCATCACGTGACGGACTTCCTTTATCTTGGCGATATCAGAGACAAACTGGGTAATGCGTGCTTCCCGTATCTGCCGGCTGACGTCTTGCCCGTCTAACAAAACCCTTAATGAACCGCCTTCATCTTTCGTTAAAACAATCTCTGTATGAGAAGCGACCTTTGAAATTTTAGCAATATCCCCTATGTCAATCTGAGCTTGCAAGATTTTTAAAGTCAGGGCCCTGTACATGGCGCCCGTATCAATATAAAGAAAGCCCAATTTCTGGGCTATTTCTTTAGCGACCGTGCTTTTACCTGCGCCCGCAGGTCCGTCGATGGCGATAATCATATTCTATAAATCCCAAATTCCAAGCACCAAATTCCAAATAAATTCCAAGTTTCAATATCCAAATTCTAAACTGAATTATTAATTTCAAACTTTGGAATTTTGAAGCTTATTTGTAATTTGGAATTTGTGATTTGAGATTTCTTTCTAAGATGCTTCTTCTTTTCCTTGCTTTTTCCAAGATGATCTTTAATGACTTCTTATTTTTGTTCCTTATGGCTGACTTTATACGGGACAACTGAACTTCGAATGACTGTATAGACTCAAGCATATTCCTGCGGTTGCTTAATAAAACCTGGGCCCAAAGTTCGCTATCGGAACAGGCGATCCGCGTCGTATCTTTTAAGCCGCTTGCGGCAAACCTTAAATATTCCTTGGGAATAATGCCCATCAACGAAAAGGCAGCCACGTGCGGCAGGTGACTGATAAAAGATAAAATCCTATCATGGTTATCCGCAGTCATCAACACCGTGCGGGCGCCCAGCCTCTGCCACAAAATCTTTATTTTATTCAGGGCCGAGGAGGACGTGCGTGCGGTAGGAGTCAAAATGCAAAGAGACTTCTCAAACATATGCTGGTGCGCCTGGACAATGCTTGTTCTCTCTGAGCCCGCTAAGGGGTGGCTTCCGATAAAACCGGGAAAAATCCTGGAAAGAGTTTTTACTATCTTGACCTTTGTGCTGCCCACGTCAGTAATCAGGCAATCTTTTCTTACGATTTTAGAAATCTTGCGCGCCTGCCTTATGATGACCTCCACCGGCGTAGCCAGAATGATTAAGTCGGCATCCCGAATAATATTCAAATCCCTGGAACCTCTATCTATGGCACCTATCTTTTTCGCGTGGCGTATGTTTTTGTTACGCCGGCTCACTCCGATGACTTCATTCGCCAGATGCTTATTTCTTATAGCTAAAGCTATGGACCCTCCGATTAGACCCGTTCCCACTATAGCAACTTTATTAAACAATCTCATCTTTTTCAAACTCCGAACTTCGAGCTCTCTTATATGTCTCGCCCCACAGCCTTTGCCAGCACCTTTAATTCCTGCATTAAATTTGCGAAATTAGATGGCAAAAGAGACTGAGCGCCGTCCGAAACAGCCTCTTCAGGGTTGTCATGCACTTCAATGATCAGGCCATCGGCGCCGCAGGCAACAGCCGCCTTCGAAAGCGCAGGTACCAATCCCCATTTTCCTGCCGCGTGGCTGGGATCCACGACAATAGGCAGATGAGAAAGCTGTTTTGCTACCGGTATGGCGCTTATATCCAGGGTATTACGCGTAGAATCCTCAAAAGTCCTGATCCCGCGTTCGCATAATAAAACGTTAAAATTACCCTCCGATAAAATGTATTCTGCTGACATCAACAGTTCTTTTACCGTCGAAGACATCCCGCGTTTCAGAAGAACTGGTTTTTTGGTCAAACCCACCTCTTTTAAGAGATTAAAATTCTGTATATTGCGGCAGCCAATCTGCAGGATATCGACAAAACCAGCAACCAGTTGGACGTCGCGCGGGTCCATAACTTCCGTGATAGTCACTAAACCTAACTCTTTACCGACGCTGCTTAAATATTCCAGGCCCTCTTTGCCTAACCCTTGAAAACTGTAGGGAGAGGTGCGCGGCTTGAAGGCTCCCCCGCGCAAAATGCTTGCGCCTGCCTTTTTGACTTGTGCAGCTATCCTGCCTAAAGACTCTCTGTTTTCTATGGTACAGGGTCCGGCCATAACAACGATTCTTTTATCCCCGATTTTCACGCCTTTGCCCAGATCGATAATCGAATCCTGACGCTTAAACTCCCGCGAAACAAGTTTAAAGGGTGCCAGCACCGGCATAACCTTTTCCACCCCGGGAAAAATCTCTAAAGGCGTAGTCTGCAAGATTTCTTCGGGGCCGATAAGGCCGATAATAGTCCTCTCTGTCCCTTTGGACACATGAGGAGTTAACCCCAGCTTCTGCACCTTTTCAATAATGTGGTCTATTTGTTCTTTTGTCGCATCAGACCGCAAGACTATAATCATACGTTCTCCTTTATAAACCCAAATACCAAAGCACAAAAGTCAAAATAAGCTCAAAGCACAAAATTCAAAACAAAGAATGGTCTTGTTTTGAAATTTGAATTTTGGATTTATTTTGAATTTTGAATTTTGACATTTGTATTTTACAATACCTTTTTCAGCACTTTGATGAACTTCTCGTTCTCTTGCCTTGTTCCGACGGTAACGCGGATAAAATTGTTGAGCCCATACTGCTTCATGTCACGGACAATCACGCCGTATTTTAGCATATCCTTAAAGATATTCACGGAGTCGCCTCCGACATCAACGAGGATGAAATTAGCGACAGAAGGCACAGGGGCCAATCCCAATCTTTTAAGCTGCGCGTACAAATAACCCTTTCCCTCCCAGACCACCTTTCTTGTCCTGTTGAGGAACTTTTTATCGTCCAAAGCAGCCAGGCCAGCCTGCTGGGCAAGAAGATTCACATTAAAAGGCTGCCTGACTCTTTCCATATAAGAAACCAAGCTCGGTTTAGCCACGGCAAAACCCAGCCTCAATCCCGCAAGGCCATAGGCCTTGGAAAAAGTCTTGAGAACAACGACATTCTTCTTACGGATATATTTTAAGCTGCTAGGGAAATCATCGACATCGATGAATGTATCGTAGGCTTCATCCAATACCAGCAACACATGCTCCGGCAAATCCTTCATGAATTCTTCCAGCTCGTATTTTGTGACATAAGTCCCCGTCGGATTATTCGGATTGGCAATAAAAATTAATTTAATTTTTTTATTGATTCTTTTCTTAAACGCCTCCAAATCGTATTTAAAATACCTTAAAGGAACAGTGATGATCCGGCGGCCGGCGGCCTGGGCTATCACCTTATACTCTAAGAATGTCGTTTCGGCGGTCATGACGCATTCGTCGTCTTCGACAAATGTCTTAATCAAGATATCGATCAACTCATCAGAACCATTACCGAGCACAAAGCAGGAAGGCTTGAGATTCAAAAGTTTCGACAGCTTCTTCTTTAAGTAATACCCCTGGCTGTCCGGATAGCGGTTGACGGCAGAAAGATTCCTTCTGATGGCGGCAAGGGCCTTCAAAGACGGGCCCAAAGGATTTTCGTTCGAGGCCATTTTTATAACCTGCTTAAGGCCCAGTTGCCTTTTGACCTCCTCGATGGGCTTGCCGGCTATATAAGGAGTTACGTTTAAAATATTTTTTCTAACCAGCTCTTTCATGTTTTTAATATCAAATGTCACAGCACAATCAGGTAAATCCAAAATCCCAATAATACCAATACTACCAAACAAATCCCTGCCTGCGGCAGGCAGGCAAAATCCCAAATCCAAATATTTTGTTTTGTATTTTGAATTTGGCACTTCGGTTTCGCCTCAGTGCCAATGGTGAGCGAAGTCGAACCATGGGATTTATTTTGAATTTTGGATTTTGTCATTTGAATTTAATCTGTTTTTAAGTCAGTCTCCGATAGGATACGAACCCAATACTTTCAGAAACTTGCACTTATTCTCTAACTCCGCTAATGCTTTTTTAACGCGCATGTTGAGCAGATGCCCCTCTAAGTCCACAAAGAAATAATAATCCCATGCCCTTCTTTTGGAGGGCCGCGATTCGATCTTAGTCAGATTGATATGGTATTTTTTGAAGGGAAGCAACATATCATGTAAAGCCCCGACTTTGTCCTTTATGGAAAACAGGATGGACGTCTTATCGTGCTGAGTCCGGCCTGCCAGTGTTTTTCCGACCACAAGAAACCTCGTGATATTGTGCGGCGAATCCTCGATGTCTCTGGCAATAACCTTTAATTTGTAAACCTTGGCTGCCAATAAAGACGCAATACAGGCGCTAACTTTCTCTTTAGAGGCCACCTGTGCCGCTCGCGTGGTACTGGACACTTCTATTGTTTCGGCAGCCGCAAGATTCTCCTGAAGCCAGATGCGGCATTGGCCGAATACCTGCGGATTCGAATACACGCGGCGAATCTTCTCTTTCGGACAATTGGCTAACAGGTTATGCGCCACGTCCAGGATGATCTGGGCGCAGATCTTTAAATCAGAATCTACAAACATATCCAGAGTATGCGTCACCGCCCCTTCCACTGAATTTTCAATCGGGACAACGCCGTAATCCGCCGCATCCCTCTCGACCTCCCTAAAACAATCCGGGATGCTATCGCAGGCCGTATAACCAACCTGAGAACCAAACCTTTTTAAAGCGGCCAGGTGCGTAAAAGTAGCTTGAGGGCCAAGATACGCGATCCTCAGCGGTTTCTCCAAGGCGAGGCTCGAAGACATAATTTCCCGATAGATAGACTCGAGAGCAGATTTACTTAAGGGCCCGCGCATGCCCAAGGTAGTTACCTTTCTTAAAACTTCCCTTTCCCGTTCCGGAGCGTATATACTTGTTCCGCTTTTTTGTTTACTCTTGGCAATACCCAGCGTGATTTTTGCTCGAGTGTTAAGCAACTGGATTATTTCTTTGTCAAGGCGGTCAATATCATTACGCATTTTTTTTAGGCTCACCCCGCCCCCCTTTCCTCTTCTTGCCCAGCCCTGTTAGGAAGGGCGTGGCTCTTTTGTTCGTCTCCTTCTTTCGCTTCTGCTATAGCTAATTCCTCGATAGGCTCGATTTCTTTTTCTGCCGCAAAATTGGAAAATTCCTCCATCCTGGGAAGCTCTTCCAGTGTCTTTAAGCCAAAATGTTCCATGAATTGCCTGGTCGTGCCAAACACAAAAGGCCTTCCCGGCACTTTTCTCCTGCCGGAGATACGCACGAGATTCTTATCCAATAGGCTCGAGATAACACCATCCACATTGACGCCCCTTAAAGACTCAATCTCCATTTTTGTGACCGGTTGTTTATACGCAATGATGGCTAGCGTTTCCAGCGCGGGTTTGGACAACCTTTCCACATGGCGCGCTTTGAACAGTTTCTTGAGGAACGTCGCGAAGGCGGGGTGAGTCGTCATCTGAAAACCGCCGGCTATTTCCACAATACGTAAACCTCGGTTCGGCTGTTCGTAATCACTTTTCAACTCATCCAGCACCCTTCGGACTTCGCTAGACTCCAGATTATCCAGGACTTTCCTGGCCTGCTCGATAGTCAGGGGCTTATCACTGGCAAAAAGGAGCGCTTCAATAACGGACTTCAAGTTATCTTCTGACATAAGGCTTACCCCGTTAGAAAGCCCCGTTCTTTCTAACGGGGCTTATTGTAACTTTTTCTGTTTATAGACGACATTGAGTAATTCTTCGCTTGTCTCTATATCGCCAGAGATCTCGAGGGCTTTCTTGATCATACTGTTGGCTTCGGGCCTTTTATATCCTAGCTGCATGAGCACGGCCAACACCTCTTCCGCGAGATCCTTTGTCCGCTCTGTTTCTTCTTGGACATGGTCATCCTGGATTAGGCCGAATTTACCTACCTTATTCTGAAGCTTGGCAATGATTTCTCTGGCCCTCTGTTCTCCTATGCCGGGCAGGGATCTTAAGAATTTCACGTCCCCTTCATCAATGGCTTTGGCTATCTGCGAAATAGGTTTATTCAGCGCCCTTAACGCAGCCCGCGGCCCAATGCCTGAAACCGTAATGAAAATTTGAAAAAAATCTTTCTCGATATCATTAAGAAAACCGATTAATACCGGGGTTGACCTGGAAGGCTCTACCTGATAATAATGGTAAGTCCTTAGGCTGACCGAACCGTTATCATCAGTATTTTCATCTAAACGTTGCATCACCGTTGCCGGGAGTAAAACTTCATAACAGAAACCGCCTGCTTCCAGGAGTAAAGAATTCGTGCCCTTCTCGACTATTTTACCTGATATCCTTGAGATCATAAACGCACCTTCATGATATGGCTGTGAGTTATAGCTAAAGCCAGCGCATCCGTGACATCTGTGTATTTGGGAACATGGGATAGATTAAGCACGCTGGCAATCATTCTTTGCACCTGATATTTGGAAGCCAAACCCTCACCCACAATGGCCTTTTTGACCCGCGTGGCTGCATACTCTACCAAAGCAACATTCTTGGTTGCGCAGGCAAGCACAATGACACCTCGCGCATGCCCCAAAATATAGGCGGTCGTCGGATGCCGATGATGAGCGTAAAGCTTTTCCAGAACCATCACGTCAGGCTTTGTATCGGTTATCAGTTTGACGGTGCCGCGGTATATCTTGCTCAAACGGCCGGTCAATTTTTGTTTTGGCGAAGTTGTAATAATGCCTGCCTCGACCAGCGAAACTTGAGTCCCCACTTGTATAACGCCGTATCCTGTGACTGTTAAAGCCGGATCAATGCCTAAAATGACCATAGGCTAATCGCTCCCCACTTGCTCCAGGATCTCATCAGGAATATCAAAGTTAGCGTACACTTGCTGCACGTCTTCATGGTCTTCAAGCGCCTCAACCAGAGAAAGCAACTGTTTAGCATCATTGCCGGTCAATTTAATGGTAGAGGATGGGATCATGGTGATTTCCGCATCCTGATATTTTATCCCTTTGTCCTGAAGTATCTGTTTAACATTCTCAAAGTCCTGCGCCGAGGTGAAGATCTCGTAATTTTTTTCATCCGACTTAAAATCTTCGGCACCCGCATCCAGGGCTATGGTCATCAAGGCCTCCTCCTGGGCTAGGCTTTTTTCAACCAGCATATAGCCCTTTTTGGTGAACATCCAACTCACAGAACCAGCCCCCGCCATATTACCGTTCTTTTTCGACATGATATTGCGCAGTTCCGCCGTGGTGCGATTTTTATTGTCCGTGAGCGCCTCAATCAGAATCGCGACACCTCCGGGCCCATAGGCTTCGTAGACGACATTCTCATAAACCACGCCGGGCAACTCCCCTGTTCCGCGCTTGATGGCCATTTTGACATTATCCGATGGCATATTCGCTTCTTTTGCCTTGGCGATAACGGCGCGCAGCCTGCTGTTCGTATCCGGATTACCTCCTCCTTCACGAGCCACCATAGTAATTTCTCTAATAATTTTCGTGTACAGCGCTCCTTTTTTTGCGTCGGCAGCGTTTTTTTTGCCCTTATTAGTTTTCCATTTTGAATGACCAGACATCTTTTTGACCTCCAGTTATGATAATCTAAATCCCAATTTCCAAATCCCAAATCCCAAACAAACCCCAATTTCCAAATCCCAAAGACCAAAACTTACAAGTTTTGAATTTCCGTAATTGGAATTTGGAGCTTATTTGAAATTTGGAATTTGCGATTTGGAATTTCTTCATTATTATTCAAACTTTATTTATACAGGGCAGATAGAATAAGCCGGGTTCTGTATCGGTTGCGATTTTTTCGCTTACCTGAAGTGGCCATTTCTCTCGAAGCGGACGTTGCCATCCGCCCTCAAGCGGTTTACCCTCCCGCCCAACCTCAAGATAACCTTGAGGTTTTCAAGCGGACCACCCTTATCCTTCCTTTTCGGAAGTATGGGCGGGACTATTTCACCTTGCTCCGCGTAGAGATTGCCGCGTTTCACTTCGAGGCCGTTGGCCGAGAAGTAATCCTACGAACGCTGAAAGCGCCCGAAGGATCTTCGTGTTGCAATCTCAACCTTAGCCCTTGCTCGTCTCTGTGGCTCTCCCGAATGAAGTGTCTTTGCGGATATCCATTCGGGATCCCGAGGCACCATCTCTTTTGAGCCAGTGCCGAGGGATAATCCTTCCGTCAAGTATTCCTGACGGAGATGGGCATGACCCACTACGCCGTCCTCCGGAGCCCGGACTTTCCTCCCCCCACCACTTTCGTATTAGCCTAAGCTATATTGAAAGTGGTGGGGGGCGACCACGTTCTACCTGCCCCGCTACAGACTTTTTACGACTGTATAATCCTTGCGTAACGAAGCCTGTTCACATTTCAAAGATCTATTCTTTTTTAATTCCTCAATTATGGCACGGGTTGCTAATTTATCAGCTCCCCTGTTTTCTTCACGGGGTATCTGCCGTATCGAAACCTGCTTAAAATCGGACATAAGCGTTGTGGCTTGTCGATATAGCACTAAAATGTTTGCGTTTTTTATTTTGTAAACTTTACAAATCTGTTTATACAAAAGCTGGCTGTCCGTATTTATTTTTAGTTCTTGCGCTTTTAATGCTCGGGCTTTCTCTAAGGCATGAATCAAAGCGGTGTACTCCGCAATGTTATTGGTCGTGACGCCGATAAAACTGGATATGTTTTCAATGGTTTCTCCCTGCCGGGAAATCACAACACCTATGCCGCTGGGGCCGGGATTGCCTTTTGAAGCTCCGTCAATGTAAATCTCCAATTCATTCATCCGTATAAAGAATCCGGTTACAGATCTCGCACGTAATAATGCGTTCGTACATCTTGATAAGATTTATCACCTGCGGAGGCACAAACATATTGCACCCGCCGCAAGAGTTATTTTTAACGCTGACGATCCCCAGCCCATCGCGATTCTTCATAATTCTTTCATACTGCGTCAGGATCTTGGGCTCCACCTCAGGAGTCACCTGTTTTCTTTGCGCCTCAAGCTGCACCAGGCGGTCGTCGATTGCCTTAATCCTATCTTCTGTTTTCTTTTTTTGTCCCAAAAATACTTTTTCCTCTTCTTCAAGCCTTTGCTTTTCTTTTTCTACATCATTTTTAGTTTTGTCTGCCTGATCAAATAAGCCTAAAATCTTGTCTTCAATGACCGAGGCATCCGCTTTGACTCCCCCTATCTGCTGCATCATAGCCTGGTATTCTTTATTCGTTTTGAGTGAGTAAAGTTGCGTCTGCAATTTTTTTGCGTCTTCCTCTTTTGAGGCCAATTCTAATTCATTGTCTTTTCTCTGTTTTTGCAAATCGAGAAAGTTTTTTTCCAGGCCAGCCAAAGACTGCTTTTTCTGCTCAAAGGCTTCTTCCAGAGCTTTAATCTCCTGCGGTTTAACTTCTTTTTCGTGATTTAACGCATAAATCTCGCTATCAATTGTCTGTAATTTAATCAAGTTATTTATTTGCGCTTTCAGATCAACCGTCGTCAATTCTTTCTCCTAATTTTCATGCTATCAATTATAGGACTTTTCGCCCTTAACTCCCAAATGCCCTTGCGGAATCCCGTCCGCTTTCAAAAATACCTTGGCGGGAGAACCTATGACCTAGGCTTAAATTTTCAATCTTTAAATGGGCGATACAGGATTCGAACCTGTGACCTCTGCGATGTGAACGCAACGCTCTAACCAGCTGAGCCAATCGCCCCAAAACTCCCTGGGCCCACAGGGATTCGAACCCCGGACCAAGTGATTATGAGTCACCTGCTCTACCACTGAGCTATGGGCCCCCGAATTTTCCCGCTATCACTACTCTGAAAATTTGGCACCGAGCAACCCCTCAATTAACTTAGTAAGGTCGCGAGGTGTTTCCGTTCTTCCAGAGCCTGAAAATTGATCCCGAGCCCCGCCAACGGCAGGGCGAGGGACAATCCCCATAGCGAAATCCCCTGAGGGGATAAACTATGGGCCTTCAATTTGCCTGCTCGCTCAATTACTGGCAAATTGATTCCGAACAGCCGAAAAGGCTGTGAGGAACTAATTTGCCTGCATTCTAGGTAATCTGAAAATTGACCCCGAGCATCCAGCTATTTCCTGTAGGATGCGAGGGGCAATCATTCCGTATCCTTAAGCGTAATGATATAATATACTATTTTAAGTGGTTTTTGGCAAGGGAAAATTAGGAAAAACGTAAAGGCGGTACCTTCAGGAACGTCTCAGTGTTTTTAGCTTGTCCTTGGCAACAAGCAGTAACAAGACGCTTTCAAAACCCTCTGTGAGTTCGAGGCTTATAAAACAAACCCCTTAACCCATATTTATTTCTGAAATGGTCTATGTTTATGGAGTTACTAACAACGTCCTACTATTTTTCGCGTTTAAATATTTGTTTTGTAATTCAATAATCCAGTATCAGTTATATAAAACGTCTTACGAGGTACCCCTGTGTGGGTAGGGGATTTCAAAATAAGTGCTGGAAAATTAGGAAAAATCAATTATTACAGATTTTAGTTGCGGGGCTAAAGAGTTATCTGTGTGGGGCGCTGTGAAACATCTTCTACTTCAGCGTTACCAAGACTTCAATTATGCCTTCTTTTTGTTTATTGCTCAACTTGCCCAAGGCCTTGCCAATTACTGAGCCAACAGGAGGCCTATTGCCGGCATTCATAGCATGTCCAGGCACAGAAGAACAAACCAAAAGGTCGCCCGGCTCAATTGCGCCGTTTTCGCTGGTTACCTTGCAAGGCACAATACCGCTTAATGCCACTGGCGCAGCATTATCCATATCATAGCGCAACAGTTGCGCTGGCCTAGTGGAGATAATCCCAACGGCATTGGTGGCAAAGGCCTTATAAGAACGCCGGATACCTGAGTCTTTCTCAACCACCACAACATCCCCTGCCTCCGGCCTGCCAAAGAGATAATTATTGTATTCTTGATTTTTGTCTAGATAAATCGTGGATTTCTTCTTTTTCCGGAAGAATCTCTGCGCAGGCTTAAACTCTACATTGTCTTTTTTCGCTTGGGCTACACAAGCAGAAAATGGAATCATTTCGGCTAAGTCGCCAGACCCGCCCTGCTTCAGTACCCCGGTAATTTTAACATCCCCTACCACCTCGAATTTATGCTTAGGATTAACAATGCCAAAGCCGACGTTACCATTATCTAAAACGACTAACTTATCTTCTCCGGAATTATCTCTCAAACGAAAAGCTAGGCCCGTGCCTGTACCTGCTGCTACGATTTCCAGCTTTGCTGAAGGCACGGTAGTACCAACACCCAATTTATCATTAGCATGATCGTAGGCAGAAGCAGAGCCAAGAATAATCTTACCTTTGGCAGCATGCAAGGTAGAATTCAAAATTAGATTCTCGCCAGAGGCAATGCCGCCAACTACGGATTGGCCTCCATTGACACCACAAGAGAGATCAGCCGAGATGATATTGGAATAATTAGAAAGGCCGGTAGAAAAAAACAGGGAATCCTGTTTATTATTGAAAGTGTTCCAGTCTAAGGAAGATAAGTAGCCGTCACCAGAAATATTAGCCTGAGAAATGGAGGTAGATAAGACATTATTAGAGAAAGAAACTGTTAACGGAGCAGTTGCCAAGACAGAGCTAATACGGTTAGCATAGGCAGTATCCCATTGAGAAGAATTATCGCTGACTATTGATAAAGCTCCGCTACCGGTAGTTATTTTTATTAGGCCAGTGCCCAAACTACTATTCAAATACGCCTGGTTAGTATCCGCGCTCACCGCGGAAGCATCATCAAAGAAAGCGGATGCATATACAGCTCCGTTTACCTGTAGCTTTGCTATTGGAGGGCTGGTCGTACCGATACCAACATTGCTTCCGTTGTCATAAATGATTGTTGATGCCCCGATGGTATTTCCTGTGGTGTATTTAGCTAAGTAATTTGTGAAGCCAGAAGAGATAACGCTTGAGGATATAAAATCAGAGCTATCATAACCGTCTAATTTATCGGCATTCAGATTAATCACCAGCGTGGCTGAAGAAACCACTAAAGGCGCGGTGCCGCTGGTAACAGTAGAAATGAACTGATTATCTGTGCGGATTGAGCCGCCCGCCACATCTAATAACTTGGCTGGAGCGAGAGTTCCGATACCGACATTTCCCGTGGTAACGAAACTGCCAGAAACGTGCAGTCTTGCCGTCGGGTTACTTATGCCAATACCTATATTGCTGCCTGACTCAATAATCAGCGAATCGGTAATACTAGTGGCAGAGGAAGCCTTGGCAAGCCTGCCTGCGGTCAAATTGCTGATTAAACCCGATATACCCGTAAGGCCGCTTCCATCACCTGAAAAAGAGGTTGCCTTTAGAACCCCCTTCACTTCTAATTTCTCCGCCGGTGATAGCGTGCCGACGCCGACATTGCCGCTAGAGGTAACTAATAAGCCGGCTGAAGCTGCTTCTCCTACCTGCAATAAACCCGCGGGTGTATTTGTGCCGATACCCACGTTTCCGTTGGCTTTGATAAATAGCACTGGCGTGCTTGAATCATAAACCTGCAGGATATCGCCTTTGCCGTTCTGGGTAATTTTGAGCGCTACTCCCGTGCCGCCACCAGCGCCATAGGTTACATCCATGGCATTATAAGTGCCGAAAGCAGGATTATAATTAATGTTCATAGCGCCTGCATTGGTGCCGCTATAAGTTTGAGAGAGGTAATTAGAAAAGGTAAGCGGACCTGCCATCGTCATCGCAACATCTGAGCGCAGGAACTGGGAAGAACTTAATCCGTCTAGACGCCTGGTGTTTAAAGAATTTAAAGCCGGCACAAGTTTTAGCCTCGGGGACATTTCCCCGTCATTATCCACCTCAACTGAAAGATAATAAAGCGAGTTGAAATTCATGTCCGCGGGAAAACTCGTAACACTACCCATATAGCAAGAAAAAATCCCGAGGGAACTGGAAACCAAAGATTGTGTTTCGTTCCAGATAGGAGAACTCCCGGAGAAACTTGTATATAAACGGAATTTAAACTTATGGCGACCGACAACTATGTTACCATTTTTTCCGGCCAGCCTTGCCTGAAAAAATATCTCCTGTGGCAACACGGCAAAGCCAAGCTCAAAGAAAAGAAATGCGCCTAAAAGTAAGCTTATAATTACTGCAATTTTGGTCTTATTTTTTGAAGCCCCAAACATAACCAGCTCCTATAATAATAAAGCCCTCAAAGAGTAAATCTTTGAGGGCTTTTAAGATTCTTATCCTCTTTGGCAACCCCGCTACCCCCCACCACAGAAATTCCGTGGTGGGGGGCCGGAGGCTTTGTTCCGCTTAGGCTATACGCCTATTTTCTAGAAGCTTCGCGGACCGGTAGAACCGGGCCCCAAGATTACTCTTGGTTTACCTTTACCCCGTGAGAGATTTTTTCTCACGGGATTTATCAGTAGAATATTATGTCTAAAACTTAAATTATTAACTTCCTCCTCTATAATTAAAGTATACCATTGCCTTTGGCACTTTTCAAGCCTATACCGGAAAACGGCAAGGTAGTAGTTTCAGGAACGTTTCAGGATTTTTAGCTTGTCTTTGTGAATCTGTCTTCTTTCTCTTAACAATCGGGATATGCTTTTCTGCCTTCTGGTGACCCTGTCTTTAGACACTACCTAAACTGCTCCTTTACTTTGGGACGGGTGAAGAAGTAAATTGGGATTAATATAAAAATCAACCGCAATCCAAACACAACTATAGCTAATATGGAAAAAACAATTCTGAAGAATTCTTTTGACCTCTCTAAATCTTCCCATACTTTCTGTAGAGATTCCGACTTGTTCTGCTCCATACTTACCTGTTTCTGCTTCTCGAAGAGATCACCGGAGTTAATTTGTTTCAACCCAGACATAAGGAAGAAGGGCATTAAAATAATGCTGGTGATACCTAAAACAATTACCGATTTTCTCGCATAGTCGTTTAATCTGAGAAGGTATATACCACAAATAATACTCGCCAAAGATATAACTACAGTGAAGAACAGCATAACAATATGATAAATTGGGACTATATTATTATAAGTTGTGAGTTGTTGTTTAAGATTTATTACCGGTAGAAGCTCAATAAGATTAGAAACAATGAAGAACCACGCCCAAAAAGTTACTCCTTTTGACCTTTTTTTCTCCATCCTTCCTCCTTACCTAAACTGCTGACTCCTACACCCTTGGAATCTACTCTGGATTAGCCTCAACGGGTTTCGGAGGACTAAAAAGAGCCTTTACCCCTCAACTCGCTTCGCTCGGAACTACCAGCCGTAGCTTTAAGAGAAACGATTGTCGCTCCCCATCCGCCTTCCTTATGTTCTGCCAGATGAAACGAGCTAACCTCCGGAATTTTGCTAAGGATAGCGTGGACGGTGCGCTGTAAGGTGCCTGTGCCTTTACCATGAATAAGGCGCACACTAAGGATTTTTCTCTGGTTACAAGCCTTTAGATAATCCGGGATTAAATC
>JBDRKE010000035.1:0-9089 GCA_043814315.1 Candidatus Omnitrophota bacterium | reverse complement strand
CCTATCTAAAAAAAGACCCCAAAGACCCCTGGGCCAAGGCCTACTTTTATAAATTTCCCGGAACGCATAACAATGATTACGACCTCTATTCTTCTGGCCCCAATGGCCTTGAAGGCGACAACGATGACATCGGTAATTGGTGAGTAGAAAATTTAGCTGCTGCTTTATAGTTAAGGCTATGAGCTAACACTGTTTCGGTCATTGGGATTTGGGATTTTGGATTTATTTGGGATTTGGTAGTATTGGGATTTGGAATTTACCATGTTTGTTAACAGACTTGAAAAAAAGGGTTTTACCCTCATCGAGTTCCTCCTGGTCATCATCATCACGAGTATTCTCATAACGGTTTCCCTGCCGAAGCTGCGCAGCTCTTTTGATGATTTTCGCCTGAAAAACTTTGCCGGCGAATTGCAAATATTTATGACCTATCTCAAAGAGCGCTCTATCGTCGAAGGAAGGGTTATTTATTTAAATATAGACAATGAAAACCGCAGGCTTTGGGCGCAAATCAAAGATGAGCCGCGCCCCTTAAAGGCCCTCATCCTGCCGCAAGGCCTTTCCTTGGAAAGCGGCAAGGAACAGGTTCTTTTTTATCCCGACGGGCAGATCGATAACATCACGCTTGCCGTGATGAATGCGGATGGCCGGCGCATGAGCCTTACCACAAAAGGAGTTTTTGGTGGCGTCAAAATACTCACGCAGGAATAAAGGGTTTAGCTTGCTGGAGTTGATTATGGCCATAGCCATACTATCCGCGGGGATTGTGGTGGTCTTGCAGGCGTTTTCCTTTTCAGCCCAGGCCACGGCGCTCTCTTGCGACATCATCAATGCCGTATTTTTAGCCGAAGACAAAATGCAGGAATTGGAATTTCAGGAGGCGCAAGGCTCCCTAAAAGAGGAATTCACCAAAGGCGGCTCAGACAGGCTCAGCTGGGAGCGCTCGGTTATTTTAGATCAAGATTTAGATTTATATAAAACAGACATTAGGATAAATTGGCAGAGGCAGGGCCGCAAGCAAGCCTTGGAGATCGCCACCTTTTTAAGAAAATGAAGAGGCATAGAGCATTTACGCTGGTGGAGGTGCTGGTTTCTTCTTCGATTTTTCTCGTTGTCCTGGTTACGGCCTACTCTGCGTTTCATGCGGGGGTGTTGAGCTATAGGAATATTGAAGACAGAATCTCACTTTATCAGGCCGGCCGGTTTATTTTAGAGCGTATCCATTTAGACCTGCGTAACAGCTTTGCCTTTTCCAAAGGCCGGGCGCGATTCCTGGGATTTGCGAATGAAATGAGTTTTCTGACGCTCATTGATTCCTTTTCGCAAGACGCCATCAGTAAAGAATATTGCCTGGTGTCTTATGCGCTTGAGAACGATAAACTGATGCGTTTATGCAAAAGAGGCAAGCAAAGCCTCGATGAGAAATCAAGCGCCGCGCCCGATGAGATGGCGTGCCGCCTGCAGGAGTTAGTTTTTGAGTATGGGTATGTCGACCCGGCAGATAAATCCTTGAAATTTAAAGACACCTGGGCCTCAGAGAGCGAGCAGAAGAGCCTCCCCGTGGCCGTAAGGATAAAAATCGTGTTAAAAAATAAGAGCGTGCAGGATTTTGAACGCACCATTTATCTACCCCGTTAGCGGCATAATGAAGAGACAGGCGCAGACGTTGATGATCAGTTTATGGATCTTAGCCATCCTAACGATCCTGGCCGTGGGCACCGGCCATCGTGTATCTATGGCTTTAAGGATGAGCCGCTATCATAAGGATAGCCTTAAGGCCTTAAGCCTTGCTAAGGCCGCGCTGAATCTGGCTATCGTTGAGATTGAAAAAGATGCGAATGACTACGATACCCTCCATGAAGGCTGGTCAGATAACGAATCTGCCTTTAAGGCAATCACTTTAACTAAGAGCCCGGGTGAATTTGCTACGGTAAGTTTTCTTTTCTTTGGCGAGGACAAGAAACCCGAGGTTGTTTACGGCCTCCAGGATGCAGAGCGCAGGGTCAATATCAATACGGCAAGCCGCCAGATGCTGCTGGCTTTGCTGGAGAAGCCGGGGGCCGCTGCGGCAGAGGATATCGTTGATAATATTCTCATCTGGCGGGGGGATATGCCGGATGACAACAGGATTTATGACAATCTGGGGTATGCCTGCAAGGGCAGCGCCTTTAGTAAGGCCGAAGAATTGAATTTGGTGAAGGATTTCACCATGCAGGAATACCGCGAAATAAAAAATTTCATCACGGTCTACGGCGGGAATCTCATCAATATCAATACGGTTTCGGCAAAGGTGCTGGGTATCTGGACGAGAGGCATCGCAAAAAAACTGGGGACGGATGAGAGCTTCGCAGGCAGCGTAGCTGAAAAAATTCTGCAGCTCAGGAAAATCAAGGAATATTTTAAAGATAAAGATGAAATAGACGTGCCTCTGACGACAGCAGAAGAGACGGGCATTTTTAACGTCCTTATGAATAACATCACCCTCCAATCAGATATTTTTTTGATTGAAGTTACGGGTAATTCTAGTAAAATAAAGCGTAAGATTGAAGCTGTGTATTCCCGCAAGGAGAAGAAAATCTTAGATTGGCATGAAAGCTAAAAAGAAAGCCACCTTTATCTGCTTTGCCAACGATACGGTGCTTAAAGTTGTCTGTTGTGTTTGCGCCAATAATGCAAGGCCGGAGTTCCTTGGCATGGAGGTTCAGGCCTTGCCTGCGCAGGCAGACGAAAAGAAATGGACGGCCCTGTGGCAGCAGGCTTTTAAGAAATTGGGCTATGATCACCATCCTATTGTCATTTCTTTGCCGCGAAACCAGGCTACCTGCCGCACCCTGAAAATCCCGGCTGTCCTTCCCCAGGAAATCGAAAAGATGTCGAATCTGCAGGCCTCCCGTTATCTGCCGTATCCGGCGAACGAATTGGTCACGGCGTTTGATGTGATTTCAGCGGATAAGGAGGGTTATTCCCATATCAATCTGACCATCGTCCACAAGAACAATATAGAGCGTATCCTTAAGATTCTTAAGGAGTTCAAGGCCTTAAGAATCAGCATCGTCCTAAGTTCCTATGCGTTGGTTGGCCTTTATAATGCCATCAAGCCCGGCGATAATGACACAGCGATGATCATTGATGTGGACAGCCAGCAGGCGGAATTAGCCATTGTCTCTTCTAAAAAATTACTTTTCAGCCGTTCGGTCAAACTCAACAGAGATACGCCTGGCTGGGTGAGCCTGCTTTTTGATGAGGTTGATAAAACGCGCGATACCTATATGGAAAGCGCAACCGCTGAAGCCCTGCGCAAGTTTGCGTTAGCGGGCGTGGGAGGCGTCCTGGATGAATTAAAGGTTAGCCTGGAGGCTCGGTATTCTTTGCCGGTAGAAATCCTGTCTTTAGGGCCAAAGATTAATCTGCCCCAGAGTTTGTCAAACAGCATTTTGAATTCCGGGGTTTCTTTTGCTTCACTTCTTGGGTTGTGTTTAAAGGAGGCCGAGGGGTCGTTGAATCTCCTGCCGCAGAATGTAAAGGATGAGGCGCAAAAACTAAGCCGGCGCAAAAAAGGCGTGCAAGCTATCGTCTTTGTTTTAGTTATCATCTTGACATGGGGGATAGGCTTAGCCAAGCATTTGGATAATAAAGCGATGTATTTAGCAAGGTTGAAATCAGAACTCGGCAACATCTCGCAACAGGCGAAACCTCTGGAAGATATTGAGCGCCGGTTCGGTTTGTTAGAGGCCAAGGCCCTGAGCCGGCCCAATAGCCTTGATATCCTCCATGAACTCCACCGGATTGTTCCGGCTCAGGTCACTTTGATCAGCCTGGGCTATGAAGAAAACAAACGGGTGTTGCTGCGCGGGCAAAGCCCCGAATTAAGTTTCCTGCTTGCCTTTGTCGGCCAGATGGAGAAATCGAGCGTTTTTAAGCCGTTTCATATCAAGGTAAGATACGCTACGAAAAAAAAGATATCATCCGGCGATATGGTTGATTTTGAAATAGAGTGCCTGAAAAAATAGCTCGAAAAGTTATTTTTGGTGGCCCGAAAAAATAATGCAAAAAATAATTTCTAAGAGAGAGAGGATTGTTTTCATTGTTACCTTGGGCGTGGTCGTTTTCAGTATCGTGTTTACCTTTCTGATCGGCCCTTTATTGAAAAGGGCGCAAATCCTGAATAAGGAAATTCAGAGGGCGCGCCTCAAATTAAAGAAATATGTGCGCCTTCTCAACCACGAGGCGCAAATCAAAGACAAGTATGCCCAATTCGCCTCCCGGCAGCATCTATCCGTCAAGGCCGAGGATGCTGCAGTTTCAAGCCTTTCGATTTTGGAGGCCTTAGCCAAAGAGGCCAACATCCGTATTATCGACATAAGGCCTCAGGCACCCCGGGCCGTGGCTCTGTATAGAGAGACTGTGATTGATTTAAGGACAGAAGGTACCATGGAAGGCTACCTCAAGTTTCTCTATAGTATCGAGAATTCTTTGACTCTTCTTAACATCAAAAGATTTCAGTTGAACGCCAAGCCTAACACGCAACTTCTCGAAGGCAGTTTTTCTATCTCTCAGCTTTCCCTTTCGGAATAAAACATTAAATGCATTAGGGGAAGGAAATTTAACTTGACAAAAGTTAAAATAGAGATACACTCTCTAGTTAGAGAGCAATGGATAATAATTTTTCTAACATTTACTTAATCAAAGACTTAGCTCGCCTGACCGGATATTCAATCTATACTATAAAATACTATTTAAAAATCGGTTTAATAAAGGAAGCCAGCCGCAGCCCTGAGACGCGTTACCGTTACTTCAACGATTCTACCGTCGTGCAACTCAAAAAAATCCGCGAATTAAGAAGAGAAAACAGGTCTATCCAGGAAATCAAAGATGAGTTATTTTAAGATTTTAGGGTTACAAAAAGAGCCTTTTTCATCCAGCCCTGACCCTGAGTTTTTCTTCCGTTCCTTAAGCCACGACACCGCCCTCAAGCGCTTGGAGATTTCTATCCGCCTGCGCCGCGGCCTCAATCTCATTTTAGGGGACGTGGGCACGGGAAAGACCACGCTGTTAAGGACGCTGTTGCAAATATTCAAGGATGAGAATGATTTTATCTTCCATATGATTCTGGACCCCAGCCATAAGTCGGAATTTCAATTCCTGTTGAGTTTTGTGCGGATGTTCGGTATAACGCCTTCCTTCAGGTCGACGTTGGACTTTAAGGAGTGCCTGGAAAAATACCTTTTCCAGAAAGGCGTTGAAGAAAATAAGACCATAATCTTGATGATTGATGAAGGTCAGAATATCAGCGCGGAAAATTTAGAAGTCTTGCGCACACTCTTGAATTACGAAACCAACGAATATAAATTGCTGCAGCTGGTGATTATGGCTCAGGTTGAGCTCTTGGGCCGCATCAAACGGATCCGTAATTTTATGGACCGTATCACCTTGAAATACACCATCAACCCGCTCGATGAAATCGAAACCAGAGAGATGATAGATTTTAGGCTCAAAAAAGCCGGTTTCAGCGCAGAGGGCAACCTGTTTACGGATGATGCTATGAGATTGATATATCAGAGCACGCAAGGATATCCTCGTAAGATAGCGATCCTCTGCCACGACTGCCTGGAGACGATTGTGATGAAAGAACGGGCTGTGGTGGATGAGGAGATTGTCAATGGCCTGGTTGAGCAAGAGGTAAGAGTTTATGAAAGATAGTTTTTCGCCCGAAGAAAAACTGCTTAAACTGATAAGAGGGGAAAAAAAGCAGAAAGCTCCTTTGGAAAAAGCGGAAAAAGCGGAAAAAGGGGGCGATTCTGTTTTTCCTCCAACGGGAAAGCATAGAAAAATAGAAACGCTCCCTTTCCCGCATCGGATAAGGCGTTTCCCCTTTGCTTCGTTAACAGCTCTTGTTATTACGGTATCCGCCTGCTTTTTGGCTGCGGCTTTTGTATACCCGATGCTTGGTATAAGCAGGGTTAAGTTGCCCGAAGTTACAGAGGGAGAAGAGGCAGGGATGAATCAGGGATTCAGTCCCGAGGCCAAGCCTTTGGAATCTTATTTAGAGGGGGTTGGGGCACGACAGATATTTGCCGCTGTCTCGGTGTCGGAAATCGCGCCTGTGCCGGCGGCTGCCGTAACGAATACCCTGGATTTATTCAAAGATATGACTCTGGTAGGAATCGTCTCCAGCGATCCGCCCCAGGCCGTGATCGAAGATAAAAAAACGCAAAAGACTTATTATTTAAGCAGGGGCCAGTCGATGGGGGATTTAAAGGTTGAAGATATACAGGAAGGCAAGGTCATCCTCGATTATTTAGGCACCAAATACGAGCTTTATATGTAAGTGAGGCCTAAACTTATGGAGCGGCACACCCGGCTTTATACCCACTCCACCATATCGGAGTGGTGGGTACGCCGCCTTCTGCGGCGGGATCAACCGGTGTGCCGCTCCTGCGGCAAGCGAACATAAGTTTATGGCCGAACTTACCCCCCACCACTTTTTGTAACGAGCGTAGGATTTATTGAATAGGGTGCGAGGGATAACCATAACATAGATTCTTATCTCAGGCGTCTGTTCAAAAAGTGGTGGGGGGTTAATTCGCAGACGCTTCCCACCACGGAATTTCTGTGTGGGGGGGCTACAACTTACGTTGCTCTTTCAGAGCTTCCGTAAGTTGTCTGCTCATTAAACGGAGGAATAATGAAGATTAAAATTTTATTCATACTGATTTTTTCGTTGTTATTACTGATTCCCTCCAGGGGCAGGCCCAAGGAGGCTAAATCCGCGCAGGAAGACGCAAGCGATTCTGTCATGTCGGCACTTGATGAAACCAACAGGATCTCCCTGGATATCAAGGGCATGGATATCGTGGATGTCCTGAAGATGCTGGCTACGCGCTCCGGTATGAACATCGTCATCGGTAAGAACGTTACCGGAAAGGTTACCTTATTTTTGAAGAACGTGGATGTCAGGGACGTCTTTGAGATTATATTGCTGGCGAATGATTTGGCGTATGAAAAAAAAGATGGCATCATCAATGTGATGACGCAAAAAGATTACGAGCTTATTTATGGAGAGCGTTTCCAGGATAAAAAACAGGTTAAGGTCGTGCAGATAAGGTATGCTAAGGCTATGGACCTTTCAAAGGCCCTGGTCCAGATTAAAAGCAGTATCGGCAAGGTGGTGGTGGATGAGGGTTCTAATACCGTGGTGTTGATTGACGCCCCTTATAAAATTATCGACATGGAAAATTTCATCAGGAGCGTGGATGCTCCCATCAAGACGAAGGTGTTCGGATTGAAATACAGCCAGGCGGATAAGCTCCAGGCTAAATTGCAGGAAGTCGTCACCAAAAATATCGGCTCGGTGAGCATCGATGAGCGCACCAACAAGATAGCCGTAACGGATTATCTCTCAAAACTGGAGGAGATTGAGAGGCTCATCACGGCGTTTGATGAAAAGACGCCCCAGGTCCTTATTAATGCCCAGATCGTTGAAATCAGGCCGACGGATAAATTTCAGATGGGCGTGGATTGGGATTATTGGATAGAAAAATACTTCAGGGCCCAGGTGGCCCTGCCTTTGGCTGCTACCGAAGGGCTCTCCATCGGCACAGCCGATGTGGACCCTAACCGGCCCGGACAATTCAAAGCGGTCCTGGAGGCCTTGCAGACCATAGGGGATACCAAGATACTTTCCAGCCCCCGTATTATGGTTTTGAATAATCAGGAATCCAAAATACTGATAGGCACTAAAGAGGCCTATATCACCAGCACTGTTTCCCAGAGCGGGGATAGCGCCGTGACCGCCCAGACGGTTAATTTTGTGGATACGGGGATCAAGCTTTATGTCACTCCGACGATTAACCGCGATGGCTTTGTGACCATGAAGATAAAACCGGAGATCAGTTCCGCTAAACGCGAATCCCTCAAATCGGACGATAAGGTGACCGAGATCCCCATCGTTTCCACGTCAGAAGCAGAAACCACGGTGATGGTCAAGGATGGCGTCACCGTCATTATCGGCGGCCTGAAAAAAGACGAAAAAATAAAAACAGTAAAGAAGGTACCTCTTCTGGGAGACATACCGCTACTGGGTATGTTTTTTAGGTATACATCCGATGAGACCAACAGGACCGAATTGGTCATACTCCTGACCCCCCATATTATGTCGGGAGAAATTCCTTACACGGAATTCGGAGAGATTAAGCCTGAGCAGGGTGCCGTACTTTCCATGTATAAAGGAGATATCAAAACCGAAAAGATCGGGTCAGGAAGGCCCTCTGCCAAGAAAGAGGGAGTTTTTGAATATTCGCAGCCTCCGGAGGATTCGGTGCCCGATTATTATTCCATCATCAGCAAAAAGATTAATGAATTCGCGAAGTTAAATTCTCCCGAGGGCAAAAAAGGCAAGGTGGATTTGAGGTTCAGCGTTTCCTCCGACGGGAATCTTGCCGATGAGCCCCAGGTGATCAGCGCCACGGATAGCTTTCTGGTGCCGTTTTCCATTAAGGCGGTCAAGGACGCAGCCCCCTTTCCTTATTTTCCCGGGGAACTAAAAAAAGCCATTCAGACATTTCGCATCAGTTTGATGTACGAATGATAATGTTAACACGTAACAAAAAAGAAGCCGTAGAATCTGAATTAACCGTTTCATCAGCGATCATCTGTGCAATGACAATGAAAATAATTGATGACAGAAAGGAGGCAAGAGATGGTCAAGGAAGTGAAATTGAGCAAGGAAATAGTGGTGACGGTGGCCAATAAGATTGGCATATTGGCGGATATATCGAAATTGATGGCCCAGCAGGGAATCAATATCGAGGCGGTGGCAGGTTATGCCGCGGGCAATGAAGCCAGGATCATGCTGGTGACGCAGGATCATGGCAAGGCCGTTGATATCTTGAAGAAGTCTAACTATACGTCCATCAAGGAAAATGAAGTTATCGTGGTCGGCATGGAAAATGAGCCGGGAGCCTTGAAGGATATCACAGCCAAGATGGCTTCTGAAATGATAGATATGAAACAGATATACGGGTCTGCCTGCACAGCCGGCTGCCCTGCAAAAATCATTATCAGCACAACGGATAATCAGAAGGCCCTCGCCG
>JBDRKE010000034.1:0-27280 GCA_043814315.1 Candidatus Omnitrophota bacterium | reverse complement strand
GTCAGACAGAAGCGTGAACCTGTGGATATATGGTATCATTAGCCAATTCAGGCAAGAAGAACAACCAGAGGTTATGCCGCGGCATATAACAATTTTCAGAGAGCCTCAATACGAAAGCGTACAATTATCTTGACACTACTTTTATCCCTCTTTTGATTGACCTGCTGAAATTATGAGGTATAATAGTAGACCAATCATATGCTTGAAGATAATATCAGGAGAATCAAGGAACGGATTTCTTCGGCCTGTGCAAGAATAGGGGCCAGTGCCGATAAAATAACAGTTGTCGCAGTCAGTAAAGGCAGGAGTGTCGGAGAAATCAAGCAGGCGTTTGCAGCAGGGATCCGTGATATGGGCGAAAACAGAGTTCAGGAAGCCATTTCGAAATATAGCGAACTATCCGCTATCCGCTAAACGCTATTAGATGGCACTTGGTCGGCCACCTGCAAACGAACAAGGTCAAACAGGCAGTTAAGATTTTTGACCTGATTCACTCCGTTGACAGCACGCGCCTCGCTCAGGAGATTGATAAGCAGGCTGCCAAGATCGGCAAAACACAGGAGATTCTTATTGAGGTTAAGACCTCTACGGAGGCAACCAAGTTCGGCTTCCTGCCTGACGAGACAGCGGACGCGGTTAAGGAGATTTCCAGGTTAAAGAACATTAAATTACAGGGTTTGATGACCATTGCGCCCCTCGTCACCAATCCTGAAGAAGCACGGCCTTGTTTCAGAACACTAAGAGAACTCAGGGATGAAATAAGTAAACTTGGGATTTGGAATTTGGAATTTGGGATTTTATCTATGGGGATGTCGGATGACTTTGAGGTCGCTATCGAAGAGGGGACGACCATGGTCAGGATCGGCCGGGCGGTATTCGAAGGATAAATGAAGAAAATAGGAATTATAGGATACGGGAATATGGGTTCGGCGATAGCTGAGAGGATAAAAGATAAATATAAGGTTTCGGTTTTTGACAAAGACAAAAAGAAGACAGAAGGACTTAAGGCCATAGCGGTGGCATCTAACGTTTATGATTTAGCGAAAAATGTTGATGTGATCATCTTAGCAGTAAAACCTCAGGATTTTAGTAATCTTTTAGCCGAAGTCAAAGATTCTTTAGGAAATAAATTAATAATTTCTATAGCAGCAGGAATAACCACAAAGTCTATCGCCGAAAGCTTGCCTGATGTAAAGACCAGAATTATTCGAGCTATGCCTAATTTGCTAGGTAAAATTGGTGAAGGAGCCACTTTCCTTTATAGAAGTTTGTCTGCAAATGAAGAGGATATCGATTTTGCAGAAGAATTATTTAGTAACTTAGGCAAGACTTGGAGAATAGCGGAAGGCAGGATGAAATTTGCTACTGCCGTTTCTGGAACGGGACCAGCAATTTGTTGTTATCAGATCGAGTCATGGAGAATAGATATCCGTAGAATATCAGATCAGCAAAAAAGAGATTTAATAGATTATTTGCAGAGAGGAGCAAGGGCAGGTGGTTTTAACCAAGAAGATGCAAAAAAAATAGCCGAAGACATTACAGAAGGGGTTATCCATTTGCTCGATTCAAAAGATCTGACGCCGCAAATGCTGCGGGAACAGATTACCTCCGAAGGGGGAACGACGGAAGCCGCTTTAGAAGCTTTAAATGATGGTCTTAGTATAGAAGATGCGATTAAAGCAGCCGTCAGGCGCGCTGAAGAATTGTCTCAGGGTTAAGAATCGTGATTCAGGGTTTATTTGGGATTTTGAATTTAATGATTATTTAAAAGGAGTTGACACATGGGTCGCATCGGCATTATCGGAGGCAGCGGGTTATACAATATAGAAGGTATCAAGAACACAAAAAAGGTTTCCGTAACGACGCCGTTTGGCAGACCCTCCGATAAATTTGTCATCGGAAAACTGGAAGATAAAGAAGTTGTGTTTTTACCCCGGCATGGCGTCGGGCATCGTCTATCTCCCAGCGAAATTAACTATCGAGCCAATATTTACGGCATGAAAAAACTGGGCGTGGAAAGGATTATTTCGGTAACGGCCTGTGGGAGCCTTAAAGAAGAAATTAAGCCTTTGGATTTTGTGGTGGCGGACCAATTCGTTGACCGAACCCACCAGGCTAGAAAGATGAGTTTTTTTGAAGGGGGAGTGGTTAGCCATATTATGTTTTCCCATCCCATATGCGAAGAACTTAGTTCCGTCTTGTATGAAGCCGGAGGAATCCTTAAGCTCAATATGCATAAACGCGGCACTTACATTAATATGGAAGGGCCGGCCTTTTCTACTTTAGCCGAATCCCAGCTGTACCGCAGCTGGGGCATGGATATTATCGGCATGACCAACATGCCGGAGGCAAAATTGGCGCGGGAGGCAGAAATTTGTTATGCGACGTTAGCCTGTGTCACCGACTATGACTGTTGGCATCCGCAGCATGAATCAGTGACCATCGATATGGTCATGCAGAATTTATCAAAAAATGTAGATAATGCCAAGAAGATACTTTCGCTGGTGATTAAGAATCTTCCAGAGGCAAGAAGCTGTGCCTGCGGCGAAGCGCTTAAATACGCCATCATCACCGATAAGAAACTCATTCCGGAAAAGATAAAGAAGGATTTAAAGATCATTATAGGGAAATATATTAGTTAAAATTCAAATGGCAAAATTCAAAGCACAAAATAAATTTAAAATCAAAAATTCAAAACAAGACCTTTTTTAGTTTTGGATTTTGTGCTTTGGGTTTATTTTGAATTTTGTGCTTTGATATTTGGATTTAAAAAAAGGATGGATTACAAATCTACCTTAAATCTACCTAAGGCCGCCTTCCCCATGAAGGCGGACCTGCCGAAACGGGAGCCTGTGATTTTAGAGGAATGGCTGAAGAAGGATATCTATCAGCTTATCCGTAAAAAATCAGAAGGTAAGCCTAAATACATTCTTCACGACGGCCCGCCTTATGCCAACGGGAATATCCATATCGGCCACGCCCTGAATAAAACCTTAAAAGATATTATCGTCAAGTTTAAGACCATGCAGGGTTTTGATTCGGTTTATGTGCCGGGATGGGACTGTCATGGCCTGCCCGTTGAGCATCAGCTTCTTAAAGAATTGGGGATTCAGAAGCAACAAATCGCGCAATTGGATTTTCGCAAGAAGGCCTTTGCCTATGCCATGAAGTACGTTGAAATACAGAAAGAACAATTCAAAAGATTGGGAGTGTTTGGCGACTGGGAACATCCCTACCTGACATTAGATGCTTCTTACGAAGAAGCCATCGTAAGAAGTTTTGCGGACTTAGTCAAGCGCGGGTATATTTACCGCGGTCTTAAACCGGTGAATTGGTGTTACGTATGCGAGACGGCGCTGGCAGAGGCGGAGGTTGAATATGAAGACCATGTCTCACCGTCGATTTACGTAAAATTCAAATTAGTTAGCCAATCAGCCGGTTTGCCCATTAGCCAGTTTAACCGGCCCACCGGCCCACCGGCCCACCGGCCAGCCGATAGCTATCTTTTAATTTGGACCACCACCCCCTGGACCTTAATAGCCAATGTGGCTGTGGCCGTCCATCCGGATTTTGCGTACTTTTATATCAGTACGGATAAAGGGAATTTGATCGTAAGTAAGGACCTGTTGCCTCAGGTGATGGCGCAAGCCGGCATAGAAAAATATGAAGTTATCCGGGAGGTCAAAGGAAAAGAATTGGAAGGATTAACCTATCAGCATCCTTTGGCTCCAAGAGAAGGAAGGGTTGTTTTGGCAGAGTATGTCTCCAAAGAAGAGGGCACGGGCCTTGTGCATACGGCGCCCGGCCACGGCCAGGAGGATTATCTTACCGGGCAAAGGTATAATTTAGAAACAATTATGCCTGTGAACAGGAAGGGTGAATTCTTCCAGGAAATCGCCATGGAATTCAAAGGGCAAAACGTCTTTGCCGCCAACCCGCATATTGTCGATAAATTGAAAGAGCAAGGTAATCTTTTGCATGCTGGGCAAATCGCTCATACTTATCCTCATTGCTGGCGATGCAAGAAACCGGTTATTTTTCGCGCTACAGAACAATGGTTCCTGAATATAGATAAAGATGGTTTAAGAAAAAGAATGTTGAAAGCCGTTAATGAGGAAGTGGCCTGGATCCCCGCGGCAGGCAGAGAAAGAATATCTGCCATGATAGAGCTAAGGCCGGATTGGTGCCTTTCACGACAGAGGTACTGGGGAGTCCCTATCCCGTCATTAGCTTGCAATAATTGCGCTAAGGAGTTTCTTGACCCCAGAGTTATTGAAAGGTTTGCCGAGAGGGTGGCTAAGGAGGGTTCTGATTGCTGGTTCGAAAGAGAGGTTGAGGATTTTATAGACGATACTGTCAAATGCCCCTATTGTAAAGGCAGTTCTTTCATAAAAGGTTCTGATATTCTTGATGTCTGGTTTGATTCCGGTGTCAGTCACCAGGCCGTATTGAAAAAAAGAAAAGATTTAGAGTTTCCTTGTGCTTTGTATCTTGAAGGTTCTGACCAGCATAGGGGCTGGTTTCAGTCTTCGCTCATACCTGCTATGTGCATTGACGGCTTGCCTCCCTATAAACAGGTCCTGACCCATGGGCATGTGGTCGACGGAGAAGGCCGAAAGATGTCCAAGTCACTGGGGAATGTTATTTCTCCGTTAGACATCATTAAAGATTCCGGAGCGGACATTGTCAGGTTATGGGTGGCTTTTAGTGATTATAACGAGGATATCCGCATCTCCGCGGAAATCCTCAGCCGACTCTGCGAGGCGTATCGTAAGATCAGGAATACAGCCAGGTTTATGCTTAGTAACCTTTTTGATTTTGTTGTGCAAACGGATCGAGTGGATTATGAAAACCTCAAGCGTATCGATCAATGGATTCTGTTTCGGTCGCAGAAGGTTTTAAGGGAAGTTAAAAGCGCTTACGGTCATTTTGAATTCTATAAGGCCTATAAGAGGATCTATGATTTTTGCAACGAGGAGTTGTCCATGTACTATCTCGATATGGTCAAAGGCAGGCTTTATACCTTTGCCGCTGCTTCTCGCGAGCGCAAGGCCGCCCAAACGGTCATTTATGAGATACTTTATGCCATGGTAAGGATGCTGGCTCCTATTTGCGTGTTTACGGCCGAAGAGATCTGGCAATACATGTCCAAAGAAGAATCGGAAGCGGCTCTTGCCAGCGTCCATTTATCGGCCTGGCCCGAAGAAAGCCCCTTATTTTCACAGGAAGATGTTCCGCAGGATAAGAATATCGAATCGCAGCTTGGTGTTATTTTGGAGCTTATTCCTGAGATATCCAAGTTGCTGGAAGAAAAGCGCAGCGCCGGCATGATTGGAAGCTCTTTCGACGCTCAAATAAAGTTGTTGACAAAAGACGAAAATCGTTATACATATTTAACAAGTTTAAAGGAGGACCTGTTAGAGATATTGAAGGTTTCGCAGGTTGAGGTTGAAAAAAAAGGTAATCTGGATATCGGGGTCCTGGTTCAAAAATACCCTGATATGGCGGTCGTTGTAGAGAAGGCAGAAGGCCGCAAGTGTCCGCGATGCTGGAACTACAGCATTTCTGTCGGAAGATCCGATAAGCATCCCATGCTCTGTATCCATTGTCTTGAAGCCATCGGAGAAAAGAAGGTCCCTTGAACGTTCTCCCTTCATTAAAATATAATATTGGGTTGAATGAAGGGCGAACAGAAATGAGAAAGGAAGTGCGGGGTGAAAAAGAAATTTAACAAGAAAGAGTTCGATAATTTCAAAAAGCTAATTTTAAAAAGAAAAGAGGAGATCCTCGAAGACATCAAGCATATATCCGACGATACATTAAAGAAATCCCAGAAAGAGGCTTCCGGAGATATCTCCGGGTATAGCTATCATATGGCTGACGTGGCCACGGATACTTATGACAGAGAATTTTCTCTAGGGTTAGCTTCGAATGAGAGAAAATTTTTGTATGAACTGGATGACGCCCTGAGGAAGATTGAAGAGGGGGTCTACGGTATATGCGAAGATTGCAAGATCCTTATCACCAAATCCAGGCTCAAGGCAGTTCCCCACGCGCGGCTTTGTGTCAAGTGTCAAGAGAAGAAGGAGAAGAGATAGCATTCTTTCTCTGTGATGATACCCACCATCATCATATTCACGATCCTTTCTTTAGACCAATTCACCAAATTCATTGTATCCACAAATTTGTCATTCCATCAATCGGTGCCTGTTATTCCGGGCGTGTTTCATCTGACGTTCGTCCATAATCGGGGCGCTGCCTTTGGTATCCTTAAAAACCAAACTTTATTATTTATATCCACTTCGTTTTTAGCTGTGATTCTGATTTTCTTTGCGCTTAGGGATAGCAGGCATAAAAGACTATACAGTTGCGCGTTGAGTCTTATACTGGGCGGAGCCCTGGGTAATCTTATTGACCGATTATGTTTTGGTTATGTGATAGATTTTCTGGATTTTCGAGTCTGGCCTGTATTTAATATCGCAGACAGCGCGATTACCGTCGGAGCGATTCTTTTAGGATGGTCCATGTTGAGAAATCCCAAATCCCAAATCCCAAATCCAAAACAAATCCAAAATGACAAATCCTAATCTATTTGAATTTTGGATTTTATCATTTGAATTTTAATCGATGTATCCTGAAATCTGCACTTTAGGTCCTTTTACCATCTATTCTTACGGCTTGATGCTGGCCATAGCCTTTGCCGTCAGTTCCTCATTGCTCATCCGTCAGGCAAAGAAAGAAGGCATAAATCCGGATGCGGTATTTAACCTTGCCTTTATCGTATTTACCGCCGGGTTGACCGGGGCTCGCCTCTTTTATGTCATTGAGCATTTTGCCTATTATTCAAAGAATCCGTTAGAGGTCATTATGCTGCAACACGGAGGACTGGCATGGTTTGGCGGGCTTATGGCAGGCGTAATAGCAGGGGTCCTTTATTTAAAGAATAAAAAACTGCCTATTCTGACAGTCATGGATCTGATGGTTCCTTTTGTCGCTTTGGGGCAGGCGATTGGCAGGATAGGCTGTCTTTTGAACGGTTGCTGTTTTGGCAGGGGATCGATTTTTGGATTATATTTTCCCGTGCATCAATTGATTCTTATCCCCGTTCAAATGTATTCATCGTTGCTTCTTGTCATCATTTTTATTATATTAAGAGCATTGCAGGAACGGCCTCACGGGCCAGGAAAGATTCTCTATGCCTACTTGCTCCTGTATTCCTTAAAAAGATTTTTTGTGGAATTCTGGCGCGCGGATAACCAAATCGTCTTCTTGCGATTGACGTTATTCCAGATCTTAAGTATCCTGATGTTCGTATTCGCGTTGATTCAGCTTGCCTTAATGAAGACAAACAAAACCCGAGTCCCTTAAGCCCGCCCCCGGTTATCTATGAATGAATACGCCATAAAAGTTGCTCCCGGACAATCTTCCATGCGGCTGGATTTGTTTATTCTCAAGTTTGCCCAGGAACGACGTCTGGGTTTTTCCCGCGTTTTCATACAACAATTGATTCTGGAGGGGCAAGTCAAATGTAAAGATCAAACGGTACGCAAGCCTCACCATAAAGTAAAAATTGGGGATGAGTGGATTCTGTCTGTCAGAGAAAAAAAAGCCGCAGAGATGGCTCCGGAAGATATCCTTCTTGAGGTTGTTTATGAAGATGAGGACCTGGCGATAGTTAATAAGCCCGCAGGATTGGTGGTGCATCCGGCTCCCGGAAATCCCGAGCATACCCTGGCCAATGCCTTATTGAATCGTTTTCAAAGCCTCTCGGATATTAATCCTTTCAGGCCCGGGATTGTCCATCGCCTTGATAAGGAGACTTCAGGGCTTTTGGTAATTGCTAAAAACAATTGTTCACATTTAGACTTAGCCGGGCAATTCGCAAAACACACTGTCAAACGTAAGTACGTCGCCATCGTAAAAGGAAGAATGGATTTTGATGAAAATGTCATTGAAGCCCCCATCGGAAGGCACCCCTTTAGAAGAAAAAACATGTCTGTGAGTTTCGCTGGCTCCGCCAAATATGCAAAAACCTATTACCGCACCCTAAAACGCACCCCTGAGTTCAGCTTATTAGAGCTGGAGCCTTTCACCGGCCGAACGCATCAATTGAGAGTGCATTTAGCTTACATAAAGCATCCTATTCTGGGGGATAAAAAGTACGGCAAAAATGATACCTTTCCGAGATTAGCCCTGCATGCGCGCTCAATCGGCTTCTGGCATCCCAGGACTAAAAGATTTGTTGAATGGAGTTGCGATATACCAAGAGAGTTTCTAGAATTCACCTAGAATTTATTAAGATGTTAGGAGTTCCTTAAAATAAGACTTGATTTTTAAATCAGCAGTGTTATATTAAGTCAAAGCTGGACATTAAGCAAAAAGGAGGGCAGATGTCACGTCAAGGAAGCGTTGTCACAATCATCTTCATTGTATTGATTATTATTACTTTAGCATTAGCCGGAGGCTGTTTTTATTATTTGCAAAAAGAAAAATTAAGGACTCTGGAACTGGAAGATAAATTAGAAGAGCTGAATAAGAAACAATTAACCACAGAATCAGAATTGTCGAAGTCAAGACAACTGATTTCTGATTTGCAGATCCGATTGGACGAATCCAAGACCGCAATTCAAGCCTTGACCGCTGACATAGAGTTGCAAAAAAAGGATAACCAGGAATCTCAGTTTAAGATGGAACAGCTTAAGATTGATTTGGCCGAACAGCAGAAACTGCGCCTGGACCTGGAACAAAAGTTTAACATAGCTCAGGAAGAAATAAGAAAGACTATGGTTAAAATAAAAGAATTAGATTCAGAGAAAGGAGCCTTAGAGGAAAAGGTGAAGGAGTTAGAAGCAAAAACTCAGGAAGTGGAACTCGGTAAGATTGTAGTTTCCCCAGAAATTGTTGTAACAGGAGCAGAACACTTTGAGGTGCCTGAAGTTAGCGTAAAGGCAGACACGGGCCCTCAAATATTAGGTCTTCAAGGTAAGGTGCTGGTTGTTAATAAGGAGTATAACTTTGTCGTTGTCAATTTAGGAGCTAAAGACGGAGTTGGCGTAGGAGATGAGTTCTCTGTTTTTCATAATAATAGATTTATTGCTGACGTAAAAATAGAAAAGGTTCATGAATCCATGGCTGCTGCGGGTTTATTGACCAGCAACATGAAAGACAATATCAGCGAAGGTGATAAAGTCGTACAAAAGGTGCGATGATCCCCTTTGTTATCAAGCCTGTTCCTTGCCTTAAAGGAGAAGTTTCTCTCCCAGGCGACAAATCTATAGCCCACCGTTGTGTCATTATCAGTGCATTAACTCCCGGCTCTACCAGAATCGAAAATTTTCCTCTCAACCAGGATTGCCTGGCAACTCTCAACGCCTTTCGTTCGTTAGGAATTACTGTAACCCGGAAAGATAATTTAAAGAGATTTTCTTCTACGGTTTTTGTTTCCGGAAAAGGCCTCTGGGGTTTGAGAAGGCCAAAAAAGAGAATTTTTGTGGGAGATTCAGGGACTACCCTGAGGCTCATTTTAGGAGTACTTGCAGGACAAAATTTTACTGTTAGGCTCGTAGCCGGGAATTCGTTGTCACGCAGGCCCATGCTTAGAGTAACACAGCCTCTAAGGCTTATGGGAGCTAAAATAAAGGCGAAACTTAAAAGACAAAAGTTAAAAGGAAAAAAGCAAAAAGTAATTCTTGAAGAATTCCCACCGCTTACGATAAGAGGGGCAAACCTTAACGCCATTACTTACAGGATGACTGTGCCTTCTGCCCAGGTGAAGTCAGCCTTGCTTTTGTCGGCTCTTTATATAAAGGGTAAAACTAAATTTATTGAGACTATCCCCACCAGAGACCACACGGAGCGCATACTCAAATTATTTAAAGCAGGTATAAAACTATCTAAAAATACTATAGTTATAGCAGGGGGGCGAGAGTTGGTTTCCCCTAAGAGAATCAATATCCCCGGAGATATATCGTCTGCAGCGTTTTTTATGGTTTTGGGAGCCACAGCACCTAAAGCCAGAATACTCATAAGGGATGTCAGTCTGAATCCTTCGCGAATAGGGGTTGTAAGTGTGTTGAAAAGGATGGGCTCGCATATAAGAGTTAAGAGTTACAAACCAAGCGGCGAAAAGGGAGAACCCCGCGGTGACGTTATTGTAGAAAACAGCAGATTAAAGGGCGTGGTTGTCAAAAAAGAAGAGATTCCGTCGATAATTGATGAGCTGCCCGTTTTAATGGTGGCCGCCTGTTATGCCGAAGGATGGACCGTGTTTGAAGGCATCAACGAATTGCGCGTCAAAGAGACTGACCGTATCAAGTCTATGGTCGGGAATTTAAAAAAGATGGGCGCAGACGTACGCGTCCACAGGACGGACACAACCGACAAAATCAGAATCCGCGGCGTGAAGAGATTAAAGGGCGTGCAAGTCAAAAGCTTCGCAGACCACAGGACCGCGATGAGTATGGTTGTGGCGGGGCTCTTTGCTTCAGGAGAGACCCGCCTTGACGATGTGTCCTGCATAAGTAAATCCTTCCCTAGTTTTCTCAAAGTTTTGAATAATTTGATTGTAAAATCTTAATTTAGGCATTATTCCTAATTAGGCCTTGACGCACTTAAGATTTAGGGAGTGTTCGTGCGCTGAAATTAAGTAACTTTTTATTTGACAAATAGTTTAATCTCTGTTAAACTTATACAAATTCATTATAAGCAGCCCTAAAAGGAGTTTGGTATGGTAAATATATGGGTGATTATTAAGAAAATTTACAATTATTTCCTGGATTTTTATTCGAACGATATGGGTATTGATTTAGGCACGGCAACGACCCTTGTTTATGTAAAAGGGGAGGGTGTGGTCCTTTGTGAACCTTCGGTTGTGGCCATTAGAAAGAGCACTTCCAGGGTTGAAGCCGTAGGGGAAGAGGCCAAGCGGATGTTGGGTCGCACGCCCGGCAATATTGTGGCTATAAGACCGATGCGGGATGGGGCTATCACGGATTTTGAAGTAACCGAAGCGATGTTGCGATATTTTATAAGGAAGGTCAGGCACCGCCGCTTTCAGGTCAGGCCGCGTATTGTCATAGCTATTCCATCCGGTATTACTGAAGTTGAGAAACGTGCGGTCAAGGAGTCTGCAGAGCGAGCCGGAGCCAGGGAAGTCTATCTTATGGATGAACCGGTTGCCGCAGCCATCGGGGTGGGACTGCCTATTCAGGAACCCATAGGCAACATGATTATTGATATTGGCGGCGGGACAACAGAGATTGCGGTTATTTCTTTAGCCGGCATCGTCTTCTCCAAGTCTATACGAATCGGCGGCGATGAAATGGATGATGCGATTATTGAGTATTTGAAAAAAACTTATAATTTAATGGTGGGAGAACGAACATCCGAAGACATAAAAATAAAAATCGGTTCTGCCTATCCCCTGGAAGAAGAGTTGAGCATGGAGGTTAAGGGCAGGGATCTGGTTGCGGGTTTACCCAAGACAGTTACGATTACTTCGGAAGAAATAAGAGAATCTTTGCAGGAGCCCTTGCGCGCTATCTTGGAAGTTACGAAGATTTCATTGGAAAGGACGCCTCCGGAACTTGCCGCTGATTTAATCGATCATGGCATCGTTATGGCAGGTGGGGGTGCTTTATTAAAAGGGTTGGATAAATTAATTTCAGAAGAAACAGGTTTGCCTGTCCATGTCGCGGATGACCCTGTTACTGCCGTCGTGCAGGGAACGGGTAAGGTTCTGGATAATCCGCGACTTTTACACGACGTCACCGTTCCCATAAAATTCTAGACTCAAATTTTTGCCCCCTTTAAGATGTGTTTAAATTCAAAAAGAAAACCTTAATCTTTTCAGTCGTTTTCTGTACCCTGCTTTTATTGATTTCTCTTTCCGTTCCCTTCCTTAAGACCCCGGTTCTAGCGATTCTTAAACAACCCTTGCGTCTCCTGACTTTCGTTCGTCATGAAGTCGTAGCTATCATTTTTTTCCATCGAAATTCTGTCCAAAGAGAAATTCTAAAGAGTGAAAACGAGGAATTAAGAAATAAACTGAACGCCCAGGGGGAGATCGTCCTGGAAAACGCCCGCTTAAACGAGCTCCTGTCTTTAAAAAATCGGTCCTCCTGCAAGCTTGTGGCTTCCCGAGTGATAGGGCGCTCCATAGACAGTTGGTCCTCTAGTATCATTATAGACAAAGGCAGAAATAGCGGATTAAGACGCGGGATGCCTGTCATGACGTCTTTGGCACTCGTCGGCAGAGTTGTCGAGGCATCTGAATTCACCAGCAAGGTTTTACTCATCAATGATCCAAACCTATCCGTATCCAGCATGGTGCAGCGCAGTCGCCAGGAGGCTTTAGTGTCGGGAACGTTGGGAAGCCATCTGATTATGAGATATCTGCCCCAGGATGCCGATATAGAAATCAGCGATACGATTATAACAAGCGGCTTGAATGAGACCTTCCCCAAGGGATTACTGATAGGCACCGTGGTTGACACCGGCAAGGAATATTCGGGTCTGAGTCGATTCGCTATCATCAAGCCCGCCGTGAATCTGTACGGTATCGAAGAAGTGCTTGTTGTTGTAGAATAGACAGGAAGAGTTTGGGTCATTGGAGTTTTGGATTTGGGATGTGGAAATTGGGATTTCTCAGAAAGCCTATGAAGAAGTTATTATTTGCAGGCCTCATCCTCATCCTGGGAGCATTACAGGTAACGCTCATCGATTCTTTCAAGATATTTAACGTTAAACCCGATTTTGTTTTAATGATCGCCGTTATCGCCAGTTTTATTTTTGATTTTAAAGAGGCCCTCTTCTTGAGCATTTTCGCTGGCGTCTTGAAAGACGTATTGGGAACGGGCGTTTTTGGCATCAATACGCTTCTATTTCCTTTGTGGAGTTTTCTTATCGAAAAACTCAACCGCCAGGTCCCGATAGATCACGATCTGATCCGCTTGATTATCATTTTTGTCATTACCTTTTTGCATCAGACACTTAGGGGCCTGGTTTTGGTAGGATTGGGCCGCGGGATCTCGGCGGGCATTTTTTTACGTATTATTTTTGTTGAATCTATATATACGACACTTGTTTTTCTATGGGTGTTTAAATTTGTACAGCGGTGGTTCGTTATCCCGGAAACTTCGTCTTGAAGACGCTAACAGCCATCCAGAATTCTTTCCATTCAGATGAAGAGAATAAAAATCGTTAATTTTTTAGTCAATGGGCTTTTTTTATTCATAGGTCTGAACCTCGTAAATCTTCAGGTTGTCCAGGGGCACAGATTCAGAACGCTCAGTGACAAGAATTGCATCAGGTTGATCCCCCAGGCAGGGGCACGGGGCAGGATACTGGACCGCCAGGGGCATATTATCGTAGACAATAAGCTGGCTTATGATGTTATGGTGTTGCCTCAAGACCTCAACCAGCATGACGAAACGCTGCTGGGGCTATCTAAGGTTTTAGGGAGTTCCCTCAAAGATTTAAAAGATGCATTAAGGCGCGAGTATGTTGCGGCTTCCGTACCGGTGACTGTCGCAAAAAATATAGATACCAGAAAGGCGATTGCCTTGGAAGAGCTTAAGCAAGATTTGCCGGGCATTATCATACAACAGCGGCCGAAGAGAGCGTATCCTTACGCAAGCCTGGGATGCCATATCCTGGGTTACGTTGGCGCCATCGATCGCTGGCGGCTGACGAAACTGGTAGATTACGGCTATAAGACAAAAGACCTGGTGGGGTTCGGCGGCTTAGAAGAGAAATACGATTATTATTTACGCCAGGAAGAAGGGGGCCTTTCGGTTGAGGTTGACCACCGGGGCCGGCTTGTGCGCACATTAGGGTTCCGGCCGCCGCATAACGGCAAAGATGTGCAACTGACTGTTGATTTAAATATTCAAAAAATAGTCGATGAAGAACTGGCCTATAAGAAAGGCTGCGTTGTCATAATGGACCCCAACAACGGAGAGATTATCGCCTTAGCGAGTGCCCCGCATTTTGACCCTTCCTTATTTGTCGACAGGACTCATTTTTCTGTTTCCGATCTTTTTAATGATCCTGACGCACCCTTCATCAACCGCGCCATGAGCGGGACTTATCCTGCGGGCTCGGTGTTCAAATTAGTGCTGGCCGTGGCAGGCCTTGAGACGAAAAAGTTGAATCTTAATACAAGTTTTCTTTGTAACGGCAGTGTTGTGGTCGGCAGAAAGAAGTTCCTCTGCTGGGATACGCATGGACAGCAGGGCCTGATCAAAGCCATTGCGCATTCGTGCAATGTTTTTTTTTACAGGACCGGACTTATTTTGGGAGCGCAAACCATATACGATTATGCCCTGAAGTTTGGTTTCTCCAAGCCTACGTCCTTTGAGCTGCCCTATGAAGCCAGCGGTTTTATCCCTTCTCCCCTCTGGAGAAAAATCAATAAATTTAAGAATTGGTATGACGGAGATACGGTCAACGTAAGCATAGGTCAAGGGGAAGTTCTGGTGACTCCTTTACAGGTGACGCGCATGATGGCGGTGTTTGCCAACGGCGGTTATTTAGTGACGCCTTATATCGTCCAGTCCATCGGCGGGAACGATATTTCCGGTTATCATAAGAAGATTGTGCATTTGCCTTTCAAGACGGAAAACTTAGAATACATCAAGCAGGGTTTAAGGGAGGCCATAGCGCTTCCTTCAGGTACCGGACATGTGATAGCGGGCCTGTCCGTGTCGGTTGCCGGAAAGACAGGGACCGCTCAAACCGGCAAAGGCACTTCGCATGCGTGGTTTGTGGGCTTTTTCCCTTCTCAGCGCCCAAAATATGTCATGTGCGTCTTCTTAGAAAAAGGCGGGCCGGGTTATGTGTCTTGCGTATTAGCCAGGCGGATTATCGAACGCATGATCAACGAAGGATTCCTGAATGATTCATCTTAAAAGTTCAGTCGTTATATTCATAGTCGCTGTCCTTATTTCTTGCCTGGGGATTTTGTCCATATATAGCAGCACACATCAGAAAGACAGTCAGCCCTGGCAGGATATTTATAAGCGGCAAATGCTTTGGGTTATGCTGGGCGTGGTCGTCTTTTTTATTTTATCGCATTTGAATTACCGCTGGCTTTGGGATGCCACCTATATTCTGTATGGGCTGGCGGTTTTTCTTCTCATTTTAGTGTTTGTTCTGGGGGCTACGCGTTTGGGCGCGCAACGGTGGTTGCGTTTAGCATGGTTTAACTTTCAGCCTTCTGAATTCACGAAGTTGATCATGGTGATTTTCTTTTCCAGATACTTCACCAGAAGATCAGTAGACGATATTTCAGTAATCTCGGCTAAGTTCGGTTGTAAAGAGGGCCTTATTTTTCCTTTGATATTTGTAGCTGTGCCCGCGCTTTTTATTTACGAACAGCCGGATTTAGGGAGTGCGGCCATGATACTTTTTTTGTTCACCGCCATCCTCTATTTGACCCGCGTGAAGTTAAGGTACTTTGTGATTTTGATGTTGTCTATCATCTTGCCCTTGCCGTTTATGTGGCATTTTTTGCGCGATTACCAGAAAGAAAGGCTGCTCGTATTTTTAAATCCGAATATAGACCCGTTGGGAGCCGGCTATACGGTCATCCAGGCTAAAATCACGATTGGCTCAGGAGGGATGTTGGGCAAGGGGTGGCTGGGTGGTACCCAGAGCCAATTGCACTTTTTGCCCGAGGCGCATACCGATTTTATTTTTGCGACTTTTTGTGAGGAATGGGGATTGCTGGGTAGTTTAGGGTTGCTATTTTTATATTACCTTATCATCCGGCACGGTTTTCTCATCGCGCAGAGGACGCGCGACCATTTCGCAAGCCTGTTGGCCTTTGGCGTCTCTTTGATGTTGGGGATTCAGATTTTTATCAATATTGCTATGAACTTGAGCCTAGCACCCGTGGTGGGGTTGCCTTTGCCGCTGATGAGTTACGGCGGCTCCTCCATTATCACCACCTTTGCGGCACTGGGCATCCTGGCGAATATCGACAGAACCCGATCCGTATTTTAAATGAACCTGGCAGTTTTCTCGCTCAGGTCGCTTTTACCCCGCCACTGGCGGGGTACGGCAGAGATCTTTCGCATTTTCGGCGGCCGAGTAACTCGCTCCTCGGCCTCTGCCTCGTCGCTCAGACACCCTCGGCCGTCCCAGTGTTGTCGCTTCGCTCCACTGGGATTCCCTCAAATGCTCAAGCTCCTCTGCCTAAAAGCTCCATTCGCTCGAAAACCGCCAGGTTCATTAATTGATACATGCTTGAGGATAAAATGAAAAAAGAAAAGAGAAAATGTAACCAATGAGGCCTAATAACAGGCATTCAAGATCGGGTCTTGTAACTCTTTGCCTATCAAGGTATTTCAAGACCCGATCTTGGGGTGGCTTGGCTGTGATTGAACGGAGCATGGGAATTAGAAAAAGATTTTTGTTTTTGGCGAAGCGTGCATTAGTCCTGCGGAGGACAGCACGCGGAGACAAAGACGAAAATCAGAAGTTCTACGTGTGAGTTATAACATAGTGACCTATGGAGATGAACGAGGAAATTTTATTGCAAGTCCAGAAGCCGGCCAGGTATATCGGCCAGGAGTGGAATGTTTCGCGCAAGGATTTTGACAGGGCCCGGATAAGGTTTGCCATCTGTTTCCCCGACCTTTACGAAGTCGGGATGAGCAACTTAGGCATCAGGATCATCTATGGGCTTTTAAACCAGCAGGAGGATGTTATATGCGAGAGGTTCTTTTCTCCGGGAACGGACCTGGAATCTCTGATTCGTGGCGGAAAAACCGGCTACTTTTCTCTGGAATCCAAAAGAAAGCTTCAGGAGTTTGATATTGTGGGTTTTTCTCTGGCGAGTGAATTAGATTATACGAATGTCTTAAATATTCTTGATTTAGGCGGTATTCCTCTTAAGGCCAGCCAGCGAGATAAAGGGTATCCGCTGGTCATCGGGGGAGGGCCTTGCGCGCTCAATCCGGAACCCATGCATGCATTCTTTGACCTTTTTGTCATCGGAGAGGCCGAGGATGCGATTTTAGAGATTTTGGATATTTATCGTAAAAGCAAATCCTCTAAAATAAGCAAGCAGGAATTGCTGCTGCGTCTCGTTCAGGTTGAAGGCGTCTATGTTCCTTCGTTTTACGAAGTCCAATACTCAGACGCAGGCACCTTGCAGAAATTTGAGCCCATAATAAAAGGCGTACCTGCAAAAATCCACAAGCGCATTGTCAGAGATTTCGATTCTTCCTTTTTTCCCGTTGACTGGCTCGTTCCTTACATCCAGACGGTCCATGACCGGATTACGCTGGAAATCATGCGCGGTTGTCCCAATCGTTGCCGCTTTTGCCAAGCGAGGTCCGGCTACTATCCTTACAGGTTCAGAAAAGTAGAAAATATCTTAAATCTGGCAAGAGAGTGTTATCAGCGCACTGGATACGAAGAGATTTCTTTATGCGGTTTATCGGTCAGCGACTATCCTTATTTAGAAGGGCTTTTAAAGGGTTTGATGGACTCTTTTAAAGAGAGGGCGGTGAGCCTGTCTCTACCTTCCGTAAAGCCGCAGGCAATCTTAGGGGGCGTTTCCGCTTTAATAGCGACTGTTAAGAAAACGGGCCTTACATTTGCGCCTGAGGCGGGCAGCGAACGGTTACGTAAAGTCATTGCCAAGGATTTCGATGAACAGGATTTCTTTAATACTCTCCAGCAGGCTTATGCCTCGGGTTACCAACGCGTCAAACTTTATTTCATGATCGGTTTACCGGGAGAAGAAGAGAAGGATCTGGAAAGCGTCGTGGAGATGGCGGTGAAGGTGTCGGAGTTAAGGAGAGAAATCAAGAAAGTTCCTGCCTATGTTAATATCAGCATCAATACCTTGATCCCCAAGCCGCATACCCCATTTCAATGGCTGGGCATGGAAGAGGAGGGGCGCATAAAAACTAAACAGGATTTTTTAATGAATAAAAAAAGAAATAAAAGATTAGTGTGGAATTTTCATAACCGTGATATGAGCTTGCTGGAAGGCGTGTTAGCGCGGGGAGATAGAAGATTAAGCAATGTCATATGCCGTGCCTTTGAGAAAGGGGCCCGTTTTGACGCCTGGAGTCATTATTTTATTTTTGACTTCTGGAAACAGGCGTTTCAAGAATCTGGCAGCGAAGCGAGTTTTTATCTTCAAAAAAAAGCACCTGAAGAGATCTTGCCTTGGGATTTTATTGAGGTGGGCGTGAGTAAGGAATGCTTGCTTCAGGAATTTAACAAAACTATTGCAATAAAATAAGATACAAGGTATAATTTGTAATATTCTTAGGGGTTTCCGGTAGTTTTATAAGAACAAAAGGAGGCAAAATGACTAATAAAAAGATAAACAGTTTTTCCTTAACCTCAAAAAGCCTTAAAGATAAATTAAGGGTCGCCTTCTATCTTATGTCTGTTGTGCCTTTGCTGATATGTGTTTATCTGGCTTCAAATTATATATTTCCCAGAATGGGTTTTCATATAGATGTGGCTGTCGTATTATTGATAAGCGCCGCCATGGCGATTATAGGATTCTTTGTGATTAAGGAGATATTCGATCGTTTTGTATCTGTCTCGGCTGAGGCCAGATTGATGGCAGGAGGCGACGTAACCCACGAAAGTAAAAGCACTTATTCGGATGAGGTGGGCCAGCTCATGGATTCCTTAGGCCAATTGACGCAGCGCATCCGCAGCAACATGGATGAACTAAAGAATTACAGCGAAAAAACGACACAGATAAATATCGATATACAGCAGCGCGTTATCATGGTGTCCAGCCTTCTGCAGATAAGTTCATTGATTTCTCAGGGCGCAAAACTGGAAGATATCCTGCAGCTTGTCGCGGAAAAGTCTCGCTTTTTAGCCAATGCCGATGTCGCGTATTTACTCTTTCGCGACGAGGGACAGGAACGTTTTACTATGAAGCTGGCAGACGGTTTGAATAGGCAGCATCTTCTCAAGGTAACCTTGGAGCCGCAAGAGGATTTTTTTGATCAAAACGTCCTTTCCGGCAAGCCTTTGATTCTGGATGGTCAAAATACGCACTCTTCAAAGATCGCGGATGCCATTTATGAAAAATTCAAATTTAAACATACCCTGGCTATGCCGGTGTACTTGAGAGGTAGGATTAAGGCGATATTGGGCGTGGGAAGCGCCAAGAATGACTTTGTTTTCAAAAAAGAGGATACGGAGGTGCTGGATATTTTTGTCAGGCAGATAGCCATAGCCGTTGAGAATGAAATGTTGTTACGCCGCGTCGAGAAACTGGAAATCAAAGACACGCTGACCGGTCTCTACAATCAGGCGTTCATCCAAAACCGCTTGGAAGAGGAGATCAAGAGAGCCATTACGTATCAAAGGCCCTGTTCCTATATCCTTTTTGATATCGATGACTTTAAGAAGTTTAGCCAGGAGTTCGGTCTATTATTAGCGGAATCAGCTCTAAAAAAAATCGGTTCTGTTATCCGGGATTCCGTCACAGAGATAGACCGCGTAGGCAGGGTCAACGAAGATGAATTTGCCATTGTGATGCCGGAGAAAAGCAAACGCCAGGCGCAAGAGATCGCAGAGTCGATCAGAAGGAGAATTGAGCTTATTTATAGCGAAGAAGCGGATGCAAATAAGAGAATCGCTGTCAGCGGTGCGGTGAGTGAGAATCCTTTGGATGGCATCCATGCCCTTGAGCTGATGAACATGGCCAAAGAATCAGTGGGTATTGCCAAAAAACAAGGAAAGAACCGTATCGCGGGTTTCAAGGAACGCTCTAAATGACTATGAGAAAAATACTCAATAAGCAGTTGGGAGAGTTGCTCGTCGAAAGGGGCATCATCGATAAGCTTCAGCTGGAAAAAGCAATCTCTTTGCAGAGCGAAAGAGGAGGGCTCATCGGAGAGATTATCGTGCACTTAGGGTTCGCTAAAGAAGAAGACATTGCGCAGGCCCTGACCGCTCAATACGGTTTTCCCTATCTGCCGTTAAATAACTATGAAATCAGCCCTGAGATAGCCCAAATCATTCCCGCACGGGTGGCCCGGCAGTATCTCGTGATACCCATTGACCAGATCGGAAAAAACTTATCGGTCGCCATGTCCAATCCCCTTAACGTACAGGCGGTGGAGGACGTTGAGCTGATTTCAGGCTGCAGTGTGCAGACCTTTGTTTCTACTTCTTCGGACCTGAAGCGCGCGATTGAGAAGTATTATAAGGAGAAGGAAAAAGAATAAATTAGTAAACAGGTACTAGTAACTAGTAATCAGTAATGAAAAAAATTTCAGGAAAAAAGTTCTATTTTTCAGCCTCCTCGATTCATCTTTTGTTTATTACTGTTTTCTGTTTATTATGATTTCATTAAAAGAACGCCTCAAAGAGATTTTGATTAACAAGAAGCTTCTAACTCAGGAGCAACTGAATGAGGCGCTGGAGGTTCAGAGGCAAAAAGGGGGAAAACTCAGCGATATTATCATCGGCCTTAAATTTATTAAAGAGAGCGAACTTATTTCTACGCTCAGCGAAGGATTAGGCCTGCCCCTGATTGATTTAAAGCGTTTTAAGATAGACAGTGAAGTTTCAAAGATCATCTCCAGCGATATTGCCAGCCAATATCAGGTTATCCCCGTAGCCAAAATGGGGGACGTAGTTACCTTAGCTATGGCTGATCCCTTAAATATATTTGCCATAGATGCCGTTTCGAGCCTTACCGGATATAGGATAAACCCCATTATTTCTTCCGCCCAGGATATTGCGGGCGCCATCGAATTAGCTTACCCGGATTCCACTAAAGGCATCATTGACGATTTAGTTAAAGAGATATCCGCTTCTTCCATTGAGCTCATCAGTGAAGAAAAAGAGGCATTGCCCAGCGATCAGGAATTGACCCGTATCAGCCAAGAAGCTCCGGTCATACAGGTCACCAATAGGATTCTTGAAGAATCGGTTAAGAAAAAGGCCTCGGATGTGCTTTTTGAGCCGCTGGATAAAAAATTAAGAATACGCTTTCGTATCGACGGGGTGTTGCAGGAAGAGAAAGCGCCCCCTAAATCCATGCACGCCTCCATCGTTTCGCGCATTAAGGTCATGTCGGATCTGGATATCGCCGAGCATAGGCTTCCCCATGATGGTCGTTTCAAGGTCAAAATATCCGGAAATGAAGTGGACTTTCGTGTTTCCATTTTACCCTCCAGCTTTGGAGAAAAAGTTGCCTTGAGAATTTTAGATAAAACACAGGCGACGCTGGATATAAACAAGTTGGGCTTTAGTGCGGAGGCCATCGAAAAATTAAAGAAGATAGCGCGGTTGCCTCACGGGATGATGCTGGTCTGCGGTCCCACGGGAAGCGGCAAGACTACGACTCTGTACAGCATTCTAAAATTTGTGGATAGCCCTGATAAAAATATTGTAACAGTAGAAGATCCCGTTGAATTTCAACTGGAAGGCATCAATCAGGTGACCTCCCGGCCCGACATCGGCCTGACCTTTGCTTCGGCATTACGGTCTATATTAAGGCAGGACCCCAATGTCATTATGATCGGCGAGATCCGCGATTATGAAACCGTAGATATCGCCATAAAGAGCGCACTGACAGGCCATCTTGTCATTTCCACTTTACATACCACGACCGCACCCGGTGCTATAGCGCGCTTGGTCAATATGGGCGTAGAACCTTACCTGATTAATTCTTCGCTTGTCTGTGTCGTGTCCCAGAGGCTTGTGCGAAAGATCTGCCCTTATTGCAAAGAAAAATATAAACTTAAAGAGGAAATCATACAAAGCCTGAAGTTAGATGTGGATAGAGTTAAAAAGTTGGAATTCTATCACGGCAAAGGGTGCGAACATTGTTTTAATCTTGGCTACAGCGGCAGGACCGTCCTTGCCGAGGTATTATTGCTGACCTTGCGCATCCGTGAATTAATCCTTAGCCGCGCTCAGGAATACGTACTCAAAGATCAGGCGCGCAAGGAAGGCATGAAGACTTTAAGAGAAAACGGCCTTGAAGAGGCTTCAAAAGGAATTACTTCATTAGAAGAAGTGTTGCGTGTCACGGCTCCGGATGAGTAAGTGAGGCCTAAACTTATGGAGCGAGAGTGAACATAAGTTTATGGCTGAACTTACCCCCCACCACTTTCGCTATAACCTACGCTATATTGAAAGTGGTGGGGGGTTAATTCGCGCATAAACTTACTCACACTCCCTTGCCTGGCTGATGGCGGACAGGCAAGGGGTTCGTAAGCTTAGCGCTCATTAAATGCAAACCCTCAAAGATAATATTATCGAGATATTGCTAAAAAGTCAGCAGTTGAGCAAGGAACATTTAGAGAAGGCTCTAGAGATCCAGAAAAACAAAGGAATCCCCTTAAGGAAGATACTGGTCGATGAGGGGATGATCAACGAAGAGACCCTGTTGTCTCTTCTCTCAGAACAGCTTTATGTTCCGACCTTGCATCTTAAAAAATACAAATTCGATCCCGAGGTGGTCAAGGTTATTCCCGAACACATGGCAAGGCTTTATCAACTGATTCCATTGTCGCGTATTGGCAATACATTGACCGTAGCTATGTCTGATCCCCTGAATATCTTTGCCTTGGACGATTTGAAGACCCTTACGAGTTGCAATATCGATACGGTACTTAGCTCCGAAGAAGAGATAAACAGGGCTATTGACACCCAGTACCATTTAGAAGTCAAAGATATCCAGCAGATTCTAGACGAAAGTTCCTTCCGGCCGTCTGATTTAGAGCAGAAAGAGATTGAATTGCTTAAGCAGCAAGAGATAGAGCTCTCTAGCGCCGTCCAGGAAAGCCAGAAAGCACCTATCGTTGAATTGGTTGATCTTATGCTGACCCAGGCCTTAAAGAAAAGGGCTTCGGATATCCATATTGAGCCGCAGCATAATAATCTTCGCATACGTTACCGGATAGACGGGGCCTTGTACGACATATTCGAAATACCCAAACTGAACCAGAATGCGGTTCTAGCCAGGATCAAGATTATTTGCAATCTGGATATTACGGAAAATCGTATCCCTCAGGACGGCCGCTTTAAGGTTAAGTTTGAAAACAGACAGGTGGATTTTCGAGTTTCCAGTCTCCCCACGACCTTTGGCCAGAAGTTCGTATTGCGACTGCTCGATAAGACGAATCTTTCCATAGGGCTTGATAAATTAGGATTTACGGCACAGCCGCTCGCTATATTTAAAGAAGCCATCGCTAAGCCCTTCGGTATGATTTTGGTTACGGGGCCTACAGGTTCAGGTAAGTCCACGACGCTTTACTCGGTACTTAATCAGTTGAACACCCCTCAGAAGAGCATTATCACTATTGAGGACCCTGTGGAGTATCAAATCGAAGGCATCACCCAGATTCAGGTCAAGCAGGATATCGGCCTGGATTTTGCTTTGGGTCTGCGCTCCCTTTTAAGACAAAGCCCGGACGTTATAATGATCGGCGAAATTCGGGATTCGGAAACCGCCGACATTGCCATCAAGGCAGCTTTGACAGGCCAGTTGGTTCTCTCCACGCTGCATACCAATGACGCCATTTCCAGCATCACCCGCCTTATTGACATGGGGGTAGAGCCGTTTCTGGTTGCCTCCAGCCTTGTGATGCTTTGCGCCCAAAGGCTTTGCAGGAAACTCTGCACGCAATGCCGAAAACCCGTGGATGCTCCGAAAGACTTCTTAAAAAAGATCGGTTTTTTTCATGTGGTACCTGATTCCCAAGATAAAATAACTTTTTATAGCGCCAATGGTTGCCAGCACTGCAATAATACGGGTTTTTACGGAAGAATAGCGATTCTGGAAGCGGTCTTAATCAATGACAATATGCGCGAAATGATCATAAGAAAGAAACCGCTGGATGAAATAAAGCAGTACGCCGTAGAAAAATGCGGCATGTTGACGCTACGCGATGATGCTTTCCTGAAAGTCAAGCAGGAATTGACGACGCTGGATGAAGCACTCAGAATCACCACGGAAGAATAAGGATAGATGATTCAAAATGCGAAAGTTTTATTGATCTGTAACAATGAAGGCCTCTCAAGCTATCTTATGGAGCATTTAGTCAAAGAGGGCAGCAATGCTGTTTTTTTGGAATCCAGTCCCCAGGCAGCCTTAGAGGCTTTGAGGCAAAATCCTTTTGATGTGATTATCGTAACCTTAACAGCTTCTGGCCTTAACCCAGTAGAACTTGTCAGGGGCCTTAAGGGCGTTGATCCAACCTCGGTCATCGTAGGTTTTCTTGAAGAGCCCAATCCTGAACTGGAGAGGGAGCTATCCAATGGATGGGTTTATGATTTTATCAACAAGCCCATCGATGCCCGGAAATTAGATTTCCTCATCAAAAAAGGCGCGGAATTGCACTGCATCTTGCTGGGTCAAAAAAGGCTTATCGAGACTTTGCGGGAGGGCAATAGCGCCCTCGAAAAACAGAATGCTTTTCTTAGCGGCCGCATTGAGGAATCCACCAAGAATCTGAGCCGTCTTTATGAAAACTTACGCTCGACTTACATGCGCACCATTAAAGTATTGGCACAGGCTATTGACGCGCGCGACCACTACACGCACAGCCATTCTGAAAATGTGGCGAAGTTTGCGGTAGCCATAGCCCAGGAGTTGAAGCTTTCGGCCAAAGAAATCGAGACCCTCCGGGAGGCCTGCGAGTTGCATGATCTGGGAAAGATTGGCGTGGATGATAGTATTTTGAGCAAGACCTCAAGCCTCAATGAATTCGAATGGCAGCAGGTCCGGCGCCATCCCGTCATCGGCGCCAAGATATTAGAACCATTGACTTTTTTGAGTGATGTTGTAGAATTAGTCAGGCAGCATCACGAGCATTATGACGGCCTGGGGTATCCTGAGGGCCGCTCGGGAGATGATATTCTTTTAGGCGCGCGCATCATCCATTTGGCGGATGCCTATGAGTCTATGCGAAGCGCGCGTTCCTACAGAAAGACGCCGTTAACAAAAAAAGAGGCCGTAGAGGCGATTAAAAAAAATAAAGGGGCGCAGTTCGACCCCAAAGTCGTAGAAGCTTTTTTGGCGATCGTGGAAGAACTCTGAGATATCGAAATGGAGACTTATAAATATATAGCCAAAGATAAAACGGGCAGCGCCGTCACGGGCATGCTGGAAAGTAATTCCGAGGCCGAAATAGCCCAGATGCTGCATAATAAGGAATTAATAGTTATTTCTATTGAACAGGTAAGGAAGAGTGCGGTTAAGAAGGGACTCGACCGTTCAGGGAAAGTCAAATCCGAAGATCTGGTCATTTTTTCGCGACAGCTGGCTACCATGATTGATTCGGGGATTCCTCTCGTGCATACCTTGCGTATATTGGCTGAACAGATCGAGGTGAAAAGCTTACAGGGTATCGTCAACCAGGTGCGGGAGGATATCGAAGCAGGGATGAGCTTCTGCGACGCTCTTGCAAAGCACCCAAAGATATTTTCCGAACTTTTTATCAATATGGTCAGGGCAGGGGAGAGTTCCGGTATGCTCGATGAAATTTTGGACAGGCTGGCAAGTTACTTGGAGAAATCGGCATCTCTTGCCAGAAAGATCCGTTCAAGCCTGGTGTATCCTGCCGTCGTCGTGACCATGGCGATATTGATTACTGCGGTTCTTTTGCTTAAAGTCGTACCTACCTTTAGAGGCATATTTGAGATGCTGGGAGGCAGGCTCCCCATGCCGACACAGGTGCTTATTTTTGTCAGCGATATGTTCAGGAAGTATTTTTTATATACACTTGGCTTAACTGTCTTAATGGGTTTTCTTTTTAAGAGGTATATCAGTACAGAAAAAGGGCGTTACAGATTCGACTTTTATCTGTTAAAGGCTCCTGTCCTGGGTCCGCTTTTTCGCAAGGTCGCCATTGCCAAGTTTTCGCATACGTTTGCGACTCTTGTAAGAAGCGGCGTCTCTATACTTAATGCCCTTGAGATCGTAAGTAAAACTTCTGGCAATAAGGTGATAGAGGAAGCGGTGCAGGATTGTTCGAAGAGTGTGCGTGATGGGGAGCCTATTTCCAAGCCTTTATCCAAAAGCGGAGTTTTCCCCCCCATGGTCTGCCGCATGATAACCGTAGGAGAACAAACCGGCCAACTTGAGAAAATGTTGTCCAAGATTGCCGAGTTTTACGATGAGCAAGTGGATGCAGCGACGTCGGCATTAACGAGCATGATCGAACCCCTAGTGATTGCCTTTTTGGGCGTTGTTATCGGTGGGATCGTCATAGCTTTGTTCCTGCCTGTCTTTAAGATCAGCGAGCTTATTGCAAGGTAAGTGAGGCCCAGACTTATGGAGCGATAGCGAAATAAGTCTGTGGCCGAACTTACCCCCCCCACCACTTTCAATATAGCACAGGTTATAGGGAAAGTGGTGGGGGGTAAGTTCGCAGACGCCCGTAACTTCCGAATTTGCTTTACAATTGAAACTTAATATCGGGCTATTAGTTACGTTGCTTTTAAAAAGCAACGTAACTAATCTGCTCATTAAAAAAATACTTGACAAAAAGAAAATTTGTAGTAAACTATAAATTTACGAAAAGGAGTGTATAAGTTTATCTTATACTTGTGAAAAGAATAAATAGCGGTATTGACAGATTCAGTTAGTTATTTCCCGGCTTTTCGACGCAATCGTGGTAACTTTGAGGCGTCCCTAAGTTAATGGGGCGCTTCTTTTTTTCTTGCTCGTTTGATTATCGGAAAAAAAGATCCCGAGCTTCATTCTATAATGGATCAGAAGCGAGGGATAAACAATAAATTTCTTGTTCCCCTTCGGGGGTTTGCTCTTTTGAAAATCTAAATAGCCAAGCGTGAAGTAAAAATATTCAAAGAGCCTAATAAACTTTTCCTAAATTTTCGGAGAGTTTGATCCTGGCTCAGAGTGAACGCTGGCGGCGTGGATTAGGCATGCAAGTCGAGCGATCCCGCAGTAATTATCTGGTGATAGTAATATTGCTGGAAAATTAGTGTTGGATAGCGGCAGACTGGTGAGTAACACGTGAGTAATTTACCTCTAAGTCGGGGATAGCCTTGCGAAAGCGAGGGTAATACCCGATGTCCTTTTGACAGCATAAGCTGTCAAAAGGAAAGTTGGTCCGTAAGGGTTGATGCTTGGAGATGAGCTCGCGTCCTATCAGCTAGTTGGCAGGGTAATGGCCTACCAAGGCTTTTGACGGGTAGCTGGCCTGAGAGGGTGGTCAGCCACACGGGGACTGAGACACTGCCCCGACTCCTACGGGAGGCTGCAGTCGAGGATCTTTAGCAATGGGCGAAAGCCTGACTATGC
>JBDRKE010000033.1:0-87113 GCA_043814315.1 Candidatus Omnitrophota bacterium | reverse complement strand
CTAAATCAACGAAAGCAAAACCTTGCTACGGCACGCACGCTGCGTTACAATGCATGGAAGATGAGCCGTTTTCCCATTCTTCCAGCCGCTTCAGAAGTAGTTATGCAGCCCGCTTGAGGTCAATTTGGCTGAAAAATTCCGGTTATATAATAATAGTCAATTATTTAATTCTGTAATATTTTAACATGCAATTTATATTTTTCAAATTATTTCCCCTTTCTTTCCGAACCCGGCCTAAATTGATATTTATCCACCCTCGGCCATATCTCTCCTTTCCTACTCTGTTGCTTCAGTCTGTAATATACCTACCACATACTTGTAACTTCTTTTGGGATTATCGGGAGAACGGTATGAAACTTTACTAAAAGCCTCATCTATCTGTTCAGAGCCATATTCTTCCATCTTCTTAATAATGTCTTCGATAACCTGAATATCATTATCTTTAAAGACTATTCCTGCGTATTTCTTGGCTTGTTCAAAGTGCTCCTTTCCATATAGCTTTGCCAGCCTTTCTTTTTCTTGTTGTAATATTTCCGGAGAGTATAACCCTAACAGCCTGAAACGGATAGGTGATCTTTTAGCAAAACCTCCGCCTTCAGGATACGGCGGATATTCTATTTCAATTATATTTAATCTTCTTAAACCCTTCACGCCTCGAATTATAGTGTCTCTACTTAAGTTAAATTCTTCCATCAACCCTTTTCGGTAACCTGTCCATACACGCCCGCGGGAAGCACCTGCCTTACAAAGATTAATCAGAAAAAAGTATTTTTCCGGAAACGATAAACGCTTATTCCACCCGTATTGCCAGTATTCATCGGGAATAGAGCAGTATTTTTCCTGGGGTAAAATATATGGTTTTTTGTTAGGGTAATTTAATAATAGGCAATAAGGGCTTTTTGGAGACCTTTTTATGCGGGTAATAAGCTTATACCTTTGATCGAGCCGCACCAATGCCTCTCTTAATATATCCCTGGCTGAAACATAACTAAATTTTTCATCCAGGCCCAGGGTTGAACTTATGCTTTTGTAATCAATATCTACCCTGCCCTCTGAGTTGCCATTAAAAGTCCTTAGCAATAAAAGGTAGAGGTCAAACGCTGTCTCATCCCTTGCCGTAACCATGCGCGGCGCGAAAGATGAATCTTTTAAGAAGGAATCGATTAGCCTGACCGGAGGGATTCTTTCTTCGTCAAGAATACTGGCTTCATAATCTATGGTAATTTTAGAGAAGTCTTCCAAGAACTGTTTGGCTAATTCTTTGGACCTGATTAAACAGGATGCCTCCCAGTTCCTCCTTAAAGATGACTCTGTCCAGTTAGCACTCCCCAAAATTACTACTTCTTCATCAATAACAATGCTCTTGCTGTGCGTAACCACAAAAAGATTATCATAATATGTCTCTATGCCTTGTTTTTTTAAATATCCGAATAAGGGGTCGTTCTTTGGTTCCCGCTCCCATTTCCCACCCCTTCCTTCCCATACCGCGAAAGAGATATTTTGGTCCAGGATCACCTTTACTTTGACGCCCCTTTTATGGGCGTTTACAAGCTCCTCGACTAATTCATTTATCGGTGACTTTCTGGATTTAGGGTCGAAATTCACAAAATACATCACCATATAGATGGATTTTTTCGCGCTCTTTAAGGCCTGTTTAACCGCGGGGAAATATTTATCTCTGCTTATGTTCTCAACACTTTCCCGGCTGGGCTCAGCGGCAAGACAGAAAAAAATCCTTGAGCCAGCCATAAATGCTGAAACAAGGATTATAAAAACCCTTAGCTTAAAACAACTCTTTATTAACATGTCATCACATTTATTTTGTAATTATGCAAATAGCATAAGTTACGTAAAGCGTCTTCACTGGTTTCCTGGTTTCTGGTTCGTTCTGGTTTCTTCACTGGTTTCGTTGGAATAGGAGCATACTGTGATGGGAAGTTTGGATGAGAAGGAAAACTCTTGTGATGTCGGCGTCGAAACCGGAGGCTTCGGCATCCGCCAGCTTTTGCTTTTGTCGGAAACTCAACGAAACATGCACTATGCTCGCTAAACCGCTTGTCGCGGTTTTTAACGCTTAATTCACACGCTATTTCCTATCAGCGAATTACACCGTGCTGCGCACGGTGTAATTTTCAGACATGGTATAGCCGGAAAATTAAGTGCCGTTGTTTCTTTTCTAGATGTTGCGAAAACCCATCTCTTTGATGATGGTTTTTCGCATAAGGGAGAAACAACGGAAGGAGCAGGATTCGAACCTGCGAGGCATTGCTGCCTAATCGCTTTCGAGGCGATCGCATTCGACCACTCTGCCATCCTTCCGAATTAACTATAACCTATCTCAATTAACGGCGCGTTTACTGCTGTTCGAATTCCATCTTAAAGAATCATGCACTATCGCTTTCCAGTAGATTTCGGCAGCATTGGCTAAGATTATGACTTCGATCTGATCAATTGCTTCCTTAAATTTATTTATCCAATTTTAGCACAGATTATGGGTAAAGAAAACCAAAAACCTAAGATTACATATTTCTGCAAGGTCCTTGCAAAAGCAACGTATTTTTTAATGTGCTTTGGATTGTGCGATCTAACAATTTCAAAATATTTTCTTATGTTTTTTATTCTATATAAGTATACACGTTCATTATATATTACTGGCGCAAACTTATTCGCTTCTAAAATATGAAATACTGACTTCACGAGATTCTTAGAGCGGCTTGTAAAACAAAAGGCGAAGTTAGAATAGGGGCGTCCTTTAACCATGTGATTGCAATTATAAAATGAACCATCCGTATCCGCCAAACCGCGCAGGCATGCTATTTCAAAGATTGTATTTCGTTTTATCCAGTGCGGAATATCTATATTGTTCTCAAGCTTGTTCCCTCTCTTAAGACCGACTTTTTCCAAAAATTCTACCACGTTCTTACTATAGACGACGACGTCATCGCTCTTATCCGATTTATGTGAGATTATTACGGGATGAACACCAAATAAATCTTTTATTAGTTTCTTCACAAAGATGGTATATTCAATATCTGTATATCTATTCAAAGTAATCTTTAACTGATAGTCCGTTAAGCCTCCATCTCCCATGACAATACCTAAGAATTCGGCTAAAGAAGCGCACTTTTTAGGATAGCTGATATCTTTCCTAATCCTTACCTTTAATTTCTTCGCCAGGTCCGGGTTAGCAATAAACCTTTTCATTGATGTTAAGCCGCCTTTTCTTCTCCCTTCGGCAGTAGCAGGATTGCCATAAATTTCATTCCGGATCAATGCCCCTTTTCTAGCGGCCTTATGGACATGCCAATATTGAGGCATGACTCTAGCTCCCCTTGGAAAAGAAATATTGCGTTTCTTGCATAAATCCGAAACCGCGCCATAACTCATTGTGGATATTTCTCTTCGCCAATCGCTTAGCGTTCGTTTCTTTATATTAAAGATTTCGCACAGCTTATCACTGCTTAAATGCAGTTTTGCGATAAGGAATTCTATAAATAACCTTTGTCTTCCTTTTGGGAATTTTACTCTCTTACTTATAAACTGCTCAGCCATGCCACTCATAAAATTTTAAAAAAAATGACTTTCGTCTTTGGTGATCAGATATTTAATGGCGGAGGAGGTAGGATTTGAACCCACGAGGCATCTCTTCGACGCCTAACCGCTTTCAAGGCGGTCCCATTCGACCACTCTGGCACTCCTCCATATCAACTAAGCGGATGGGATAAAAAGCTGTTTAAAGATAGAACTGAAAATGCTGCCCGCCAAAGAAAAGACGCCGCCGAAGAAATCGACAAAGGAAAATTCGGCAAACATCAGGCTCATAAAAAGGGAGAGTAATATCAGATCAACGATATAAATAAAAGAAAAACCAAAGATATAATTCCCCTTTAAGAAATCACTTTTTTTAGAACGCAGCGTTTTTGCAGAATAAACAATATGCAGGGTCATGGCTAAACCTAAAAGAAAAAGCGAATACCGAAGGAGCCAGGGGGATTTAATGGCCAGCGACAGCAGTTCATAGGCGACAAATATGATGATCGCATAGACAGGCAAAACATAAGGCGCCACCTTAACCAGGGGCTTAAAGAAATTAAAAACAAACTCCAGCAGCCTCTGGCCTTTACTGTAAACGACGGATGGTTCCCAGATAAAGAAATAGAGCAAAACCAACGTGATGCCCCCCATCCAAAAATAATTCTCGAAAGTCTTGCCAACCCGGCTAAACTCGCGCAAGTAAGAAACGGTCGCCGCGTAAACAAAAGGCAAAAAACAAACTCCCAGAATGAATTTGACGGTCCCAAACAGCCTTCCCGAAAGGCCGCAGAACATAGCGGAAAGACGGCCTGGTTGCGCCTCAAACTCTTCCCCTTCTATAACGGGAAGCGCCTCTTTATTAAGGGATTCTTTCTTTTTCATCTAAATAGGGCCGAAGTGCTGTCGGCACGATGATCGAACCATCCTTCTGCTGGTAGTTCTCCAATATCGCAACGACGGTGCGCGCTAAAGCGATACCCGAACCGTTTAACGTATGCACATATTCCGTCCCTCGCTTTCGCTCGGGACTCCCCTGGGCCGTTTCCCGGCGAAATTTAATATTGGCCCGGCGGGACTGGAAACTCTCAAAGTTGCTGCAACTGGATACCTCAAGCCACGCGTCTATGCCCGCAGCGTAAGCTTCCAAATCATAACTTTTACTGGCCGCAAAGCTTAAATCCTGCGACGGCAGCAATATCACTCTATAAGGAAGCTCTAAAAGCTGCAGGACCTCTTCGGCGTCTTTGACCAGCCTCTCTAATTCATCGTAAGAATCTTCGGGTTTGACAAATTTAACCATCTCCACCTTATCAAATTCATGCACGCGCATCAGGCCCTTGGTGTCCTTGCCGTAGGAACCTGCCTCTCTTCTGAAACATGCCGTATAAGCCGTATAATAAATAGGCAGTTTAGCTTCTTCCAGGATTTCATCCCTGAAAATATTGGTGACAGGCACCTCAGCCGTGGGGATAAGAAATAAATCGTCATCCTTAAGCCTATACATATCCTCTTCCAGCTTCGGCAATTGGCCTGTGCCGATCATGGAGGCGCGATTGACCAGAAATGGCGGGAAGACCTCCGTATATCCGTGTTTCTTGGTGTGCAAATCCAGCATAAAATTAATCAAGGCCCTTTCTAACCTCGCTCCCCAGCCCTTAAACAGCACAAAGTTTGAGGCCGTGATCTTTGTAGCCCTGCCAAAGTCAATGATATCCAGATGCTGGCTGATTTCCATGTGGGTTGCGGGAGGAAAATCGAATGCGCGCAGCTTACCCCAAGAACGCACAGTCTCCTTCTTGGAAATATCCCCCACGGGCACACTGGGATGCACAACATTGGGAACGGTCAATAATAATCCATCCAATTCTTTATCAACTTCTTTCAACCGGCCTTCCAGCTCATCGATCTTGGTGGATATCGCTTTCATGGAGTCAATTTTCCGTTTAACATCCTTTTTATCTTTTAATAATACCGCTATCTCGTCGTTAGCTTTATTCCTCTGGCTGCGCAGGTCCTCCAATTCAAACAGAATCTTGCGCCGGGAATCGTCCAGCTTAACTAACGAATCCAGATCTAAGTTTAAATTCCGGCTCTTAAGGAAACCTTTGACTAAATCCGGATTTTCACGAATGAATTTGACGTCAAGCATATTATCCCTTTATGACACCTATCGGCCGCATCCGGCAGACGCGCCTGGAGATCCCCGCGTTATGCACCACATCAACCACATCATTTACGTCCTTATAGGCTTGCGGCGCTTCTTCGACAATGGTGTCCTTGCCGTGGGCTTTAACTATTATACCTTTGGATTCTAGTTCTTTCAATAAAGTATTCAAGTTGATGGAGCGCATTGCGGCTGTGCGAGACTTGAGGCGGCCGGCGCCATGAGCCGTCGAAGCGAAAGTCTCTTCTTCCGCCTGTTTTGTCCCGACGAGTAGATACGAATTCCTCCCCATATCCCCGGGGATAATCACAGGTTGGCCGCTCTTTTTGTAACGCTCGGGCAATGCGGGGTGTCCCGGCCCGAAAGCACGGGTTGCGCCTTTTCGGTGCACGCAAAGCATCTTCTCTTTTCCATCGATGGTGTATTTCTCAATCTTGGCGATATTATGGGCCACATCATAAATAAGGTACATGCCTAATTTTTCCCAGGAGGCGCTAAAAATCTTTTCAAAGGTCTTACGGGTAAGATGCATCAGGCACTGCCGGTTGGCCCAGGCATAATTGGCCGCGCATCTCATGGCGCCCAAATAGGCCTTGCCTTCCGTCGATTCAACCGGAGCGCAAACCAGCTGCCTGTCGGGGACGTTGATATGATACTTTTGCAGGCAGGGCATCAAATTCCTGATATAATCATCGCAGATCTGGTACCCCAGGCCCCTTGAGCCGGAATGAATCATCACCGTGACCTGTCCTAAGTCCAGTCCGAATTCATCACAGAGCTTCTGGTCATAAAGCTGGTCGATGACCTGAACTTCAAGGAAATGATTCCCCGAGCCAAGGGTTCCGGATTGCGCTTTGCCTCTTTCATAAGCCCTCTCTGAGACAGCGTCAGGATCCGCCCCCTGCATCGCTCCATTCTCCTCCGTGCACTCCAGGTCATCCGCAGTACCGAAACCTTGCTCCACGGCCCATTTCGAACCTTTAACTAATATCTTCCTTTCTTCTCTCGCGCTAACGCGGATTTCTCCTTTTGAGCCGACGCCGCTGGGGACATTATTGAATAAGGCATAGACGATATCCTCGATTTTATCTTTGACATCCTCTAAGGCAAGGTTCGTGCGCACCAAGCGCACCCCGCAATTCGAAACAACGAAATTATTGGCGATAAAATTGTGGTGAGGGTGTTCAACTGTAAAATCATAGACATAATCATCGTATTCAATGTCTTGAATGCATTGGATCCGCTCCCAAAGCATTCCTGAATGACCCAGGCCCTTTGTGTTGACTCTAATATACTCTTCAAATGAGGGAAAATCACCCCATATTCGCGGCTCCGTTTTTCTTGGCTCATACAAAGATCGCTCGATGAATCTTTCATTAATATAAGGAGAATCGGTCAAATAATCACACAAACAATGCTTATCCCATTTTCCTGAGCTATATAACGCCGGGGCTAACGCAGCCACTTCTCTTTTTTCCTTTAAAACAGATTCTTTTAAACACAAGTAGCCGGCTGCCGCATTAGCCAGATACATGCGCTTTTCATTATATTCAAAGCCTACTTTACTATAGAGATTAATTAAATCTTTCGCTTTACTCGATAATATTAATCTTAAACGGTAAGAAGTTAATCCTCTTTTATTGGTATATTCTTTGCGCTGGCTTATTGTTAAAGAATTGACTCCGAATTCTTGCAGCATCTTTGAAATATCCAAAAGAAAATCTTTCCCTGAAGCAATAACATCAAGGGTCTTATTCATGGACAAAATAGGCGGGTAAAAATTATAGCCGTGTCCGGTCATTGTTTTGGGGCTAGATAATTCCGCCCCGAACAGGCCGGCCAAGAACAATCTTTTTTGCCATAAGGGAGCCCTGAATATCCACTGAGGCAGGCTATAACTCTGGCGGCATTTATTTCCTATTGGCATTCCCAAGATTGCCAAAAGAACGGCAAAACTCCTTGAAGAAACCCTTAACCAGAACTCTTCTCTTTCAAATTCAACAGTGCTATATGAAGTCTTTATTTTATGGTGCCTGTGCCTTGAGTAAAGCGATGACTTAAATCCCAGTTTTAATAAATCCTCTTTTATCTTCTCCAGATTTTCTTTTTCTCCATAGAAACAAACTATTCCTCGTTTTTTTATTCCCGTAAAATACAAAAGGCCGTCTCCAAAACAATACCCCATAATCCTAAGTAAATAAGGAAATTGCCAGGAATTATATTTTATGGGAAGTAAATTTATGCTCTCAAGAAAACCTAATGATTGCTCAATGGCATTCCCGCCTGCCCTATCTAATTTACGCATAAATTCAATGACATGATTTCTTTCAATAAGAATTTCATCGCAGGGCTCTTGGTAGACCACGCCTTCAAAAGGATAAACGGCAATCTCATCACCCACGGAAAGTTTACCTATTTCTTTCATTCCATTCTTCGTATAAAAGGGGTGATCTGAAGTTGCTTCGATATGCCTCTTTGTCTCTGTCATAATACTTAATACGGGTGCTTTTGGTTTCTGTTTCAAAAAGGCCACTATCGAGGTAGCAAGGGGTTTATCTTTGCTAAAATCCATGCACATCAGCTTTTTCTCACGGAAAATCTTCTCATAATTTTCTATTTTAATTCTATATCCCAACTCATTGAGAATAGAGGTAGTTACGCAAAGGCAATTCACGTCAAAACCGACGCCTCCGGGAGAAATAACGCCTCCATTTTCTATATCCGTCGCGGCAACTCCCCCTATACTGAAGCCGTAGCCCCAGTGTATGTCGGGCATGGCTAATGAAGCTTTTACGATTCCCGGCAAGAATGCGACATTGGCGACCTGCTCCAGCGCCTTGTCGTTACGGATATCCTTGAGCAGTTTTTCGTCGGCATAGATAATCCCCGGTACGCGCATGCCCGGCTTATAGGATTTGGGTATCCTCCAGCGGAAATCATCAATCTTCTCCAAAGGGCCCTGCCAGGGCTCAGACATCGAATATCACCTCCGCTATCCATCCCGATTCAGTCTCTTCTAATTTTAATTCGTGATAGGTGGCAGCCTTTATTTCGGTATTGATTTTATAAATCTTGATATCCTCCCCGAACACCTCTACCTCTAAGCTATTTTTATCCAGCTTATGAATGATAATATTCGTAAACATCAGTTCTTTGGTTGCAGATAAAGATAATAACTCATTCAGCCAATTTATGAAAAGCTCTTCCGGGGTTTCTGCTGTTTGTCGAATATTAAATCTAGGTGGTGGTATTTCTTTGTCGGTAGGGCCCAAAGAAAGGGGTGCCAGCTGGCCGATGATATTGAACATGGCTAGAGCAGCTTTTTCAAATAATCCTTTTAAATCATCGGCTTGGACTCTTATTCCGATGTCCGCCGTATGCTCTATAAGTTCAAAGTCTTTCATTAAATAATTATACCTTAATTTATTGGCTTTACCAATAAAAAATCCCCTAACGTGTTGTAAGGGGGGTAAGTTATATCTATAGTACTTGGCTTAAACCTAGACTTTAAATTGTGGAAACACCAAGTACAAAATATTTTTTCGCTGCACTTAGATAACAGCTGAAAAATATTCTGCACTCCGCTCGCTAAAGCCCTTGTCGGGCTTTGCGCTGCTTCGCAGCGCCGCTCTTTTGAGTGCACTTAAATTTTCCCTTGTCGGGAAAATTTAAGTGGGCCACGAAGGAGTCGAACCTTCGACCTTGTCCTTAAGAGGGACCTGCTCTACCGATTGAGCTAGTGGCCCTTAATTTTCCCGCTATAAGCTATCTGAAAATTAACTCCGAGCAACCATAGGTAACTTAATCAGCTGCGAGGAGTAACTACTACTTGAAGCCACTAGTGAAATCCCCGCCAGGGGATGAGCTAGTGGACCGCTAAATGCTTATTGCAGTGAATTATTTTAACCTAAAACGGCTGGGTTTTCAATTAAATCTTTGGGAAGTGTTTCATACCTGTTTTTCTGCTATGTCTCCGGCTATAGGCAGCTTGAAATTTTCTCCCTGGTAGGCTTTAATCATAAGGACTATCCATAGAATTAAACTTGTGATACTTAAAAAGGGAATTAAGATCCAGCCTATGATGGGTATAAAGGCGAGAACCATCTGCAGAATAAAAAGCCCCCCGAAGGTCACAATGGACTGCATGGCGTGAAAACGCACAAATTTATTCTCTTTCTCAACGACGTAAAAAATAATCCCTGTAATAAAACCCGCCAGATAGCTCAAAAGAGCGGCCACGTTGGGCTGCATCCCTATTGACGTCTTTCCTAAATCTTTTTCCATATCTGCCTCCTGGTATAATCATCAGGCATAACCAATGATTATGCCTGATTACAAAAATTGTTAATACAGATTACAGATTAAACCGTTAATCTCCTGGCCTGGCAACTCTTGTTCTGGCTATGCACCTTGTAAGCGCAGGCTCTTATGCCCTCCGTAAGAGGGTTTCTCTCTTTAATCGCTGTAATCTTCATTTTAATCGCTGTAATCATCATAGGGCCTTATAGTGTGTTTATTATACCACTCTTTCTTTAGAATGCTAAGAAATTTAGTCTTAAAAACAGAAAAAATGCGCCTTGGCTTGGGAAAAGGCCAGAAACTGTGTTATACTTTATTATAAGGGGGGATTAAAATAGAAATTCCTTTTTCTGACAATCGGGGGGGCAAGGATGTTTACCGCGACGGAGAAATCAATAATCCTGTTATGCGTATCGGTATTGATAGGATCCCCTCTTTTTGCCCAAAACGATTTTTTGCCTTTTCCGGTACCGGCCCTTCCCGAAAAAGAATCTGCGGCAAAGATGGAACACGGCCGGCTTCTTCCGACGTTGCCACCGCTTCCTACCCCGGGAGAAGAATCAGCCGTTGACGCAACAAGCCCCCTCCTTTCAGCTGCCAAAAAAGCACTCATAAACATTGTTGATTACGACGAATTCTTTTTTACAACCGCGCCTCTGCGCTCTCCCACGGCCCCATCAAGGCCCAGATTTCCTTTTGTCGACTCTTATGAAAAAAGCGACCATGCCTTCTGGGATTTCATCGAAAAAAGAATCCATGAAGACACGATCAGAAAGAACGAGGAAAAGAGGATCATCAGAGAAGCATGGGAAGAATGGCTGGGGGTGGATATCTGGTATCCCTACTTTAAGGCCAAAGAGATTGAAGATTGGATATGCGATAGGTTCAAGGTCAGGATATTTCGCTTTAAGGGCCGCCTGAAATTCGAAAAAGAAGGGGCGACGTATACCTTCAAGATGCAATTTTAACCCCTCCAATTGTCAAACCCAAATAAATCTTGCGCTCGGCGAGACCCTTCGCCTGCAACTAAACTCATGCGAAGGGACTCGCAACATCCAGCTCCGGTCCCTCGCATCCATATTGGACTGAATCCCGAGGCACTATCTATTGTGCGCCTGGCAGGAGTTCCCGCCAAACTATCAACAGAGCAGGTGGGATCCCGCCCTCTATTAATTAGCTTGGCGGGAGAACCTGCAACATCCTGCTCCGCCCCTCGCCCACGGATCCGGCGGATCCCGAGTTAAATTTTGCGCTCGGCGAGAGTCGGACTCGCAACGCCTAGCTCCGAAGGCTAGCGCTCTATCCAATTGAGCTACGAGCGCAAATGTATACTAAGACATTCTCAAGGGCTCGGGATCGAGTCCAAAATTTAACGAGGGACTCGAAGGCAGGCGCTCTATCCAGTTGAGCTACAGGCGCGTTATATACGCTTAAAAAAGCAAGGATGCTCGGGACGAAATCTTACAAAGCAGTGCCGAGGGACTCGAAGGCTGGCGCTCCCTGCCTGCCCTTCGATTTTGTATTTGGTTTTACTTTGGACTATATAATAACTTCGCACTTATCTCCTAAAATTTCTTTAATCTTATTCAGCTTTCTCTTATCCGCCGGAAAAATTCTCTGTTCGGATGTTTTGCGGACAGGTGAATTGATCTGAATCTTATCCGGATTTATTTTCTCCGCGATATCTTTTAATTTCCTGATGTGCTCCAGATGATCATTGACGCCGCGCACCACCATCACCTCCAGCCAGATCTTGCCCCGGAATTCTTTTCTTAAGTTGCTCAGGCCTTCTATAATCTGATCCGGCTGTATCTGGGCCACAGGCCTGTTCATCTGTTGAAAAATCTCTAAAGTTACGGCGTCTAAAGAAGGAACAATCAAATCAGCGCTCCAAAGCGCCTGGCGCACTTCTTTTAGATTCAATAAAGAGGCATTCGTGATGACGGCTACGGGCACGGACGTGATTTCTTTGACCCGGCTGATAAACTCCCCTATCCCGGTATTTAATGTGGGCTCACCGGAACCGGAAAGGGTGATGGTATTTAATCTTTTTGCCTCTTGCGGATTATTCTGCAGCCAATCCTTCAATTCGAGAAAAATATCGGCCACCTTAATGTACTCTTTTCTTTCCAGAGTGCACCCGATAGTCTTTCCCAGCTGGCAGTAAATACAGTCAAAATTGCAGATTTTGTAAGGAGTCAGGCTTACCCCTAAGGATAAACCAAGCCTGCGTGATTCTACCGGACCATATATATATTTCATTAATGAACGCTTGACTTACGAGCGTGCAACGCAAGTAAGTCAATGCGTGAATTAACCCCCCACCACTTTTTGTAATAAGTGTGTGATTTGCTGAATGAGGTGGAAGGGATAGCTATACCGCAAGATTTTACCTCAAGCGTATTCTCAAAAAGTGGTGGGGGGTAAGTTCGGGCACAAATTTACGTTCACTTGCCGCAGGAGCGGCACATCTAATAAAATCCCCACCTTCATATCATTCTATGCTCCGTCAACAGAAAGGTGGGGCTTATAGACCCTGGTCCCTACTTTATTTCTACCACGCAGTTTTGCGAACCAAAAGAATTGGAAATGCAGCTCGTGCATTTCGGGTCATTGATCCAGGAACCATCAACCAAATATTTATATTCATATCTGCCGGCTTTTAAATTGACTTTAACCGCCCAGTTGCCCTTGGAATCCTTTTTTGCGCTAAGCGCCTTGGTATCCCAATTATTAAAAGTCCCGGCAATACTGACTTTTTTTGCCTGGGGTGCATATAATTTGAATTCTGCCGTCTTTACCCTCGCCACTACCATGGGTTCCTCCTTCAATGAGCCCCGCTGCATTCTTGCATTCGCAAGACTGCAAGAAGCGGGACGAATTGATCCCGAGCACCCGGCTATTTCCTGCTGGGTGCGAGGGATAAACTTTGATGTTTTAGTTATACACAACAACTAAAGCTGTGTCAAGAGAAATTTCTGCCTCTTTCTATCTGTGTCCGGGACAAAACAGGACAAGACGCTGGCCTTAGCCTAAAGGGCTACAATAACTAACCCTTTTCTATCCGCTAAGTTAACGCTTTCCTCAAAATCTATGAAAAGGGTTTTTTCTGCTTCAATGGCCAACCCCTTGGCCTTGGCTTTGAGCAGATTCTTTACGGTATTCAGGCCGACGACCGGTATATCAAAACGCATATCCTGCCTGGGTTTGCTGACCTTGACTAACAAAAAACCGCCGCGGCTAATTTTCGCGGCTCGGCGAATCAGGTTATCCGTCCCTTCCAGAGCTTCAACCGCAACCACGGCTTTTGATTTCACCGCTACTGTCTGGCCGATATCAAGACGCGCAATCTCCTTAGCCAAATCGAATCCGAAATGAATATCCTCCCATTGCCAAGAATCGGGTTCGCGCCTGGTGAGTGTTCCTTTTTTGGGCAGGAGTTCTTTTACAAAAGCCGTAGAGTCCAATAATTCAATCTGAAACTCTTTTAATTTCTCTGCGACGGCAACAAATATCGTATCAGCTTTTTTGTCTTTCAAGCTGGCCAGTAGATTTTTTAAGTCTTCGCTTCTCTCGACTTCCTTGCTGAAAAGCCTGGCAGGACTGATCTGGCCTGCCATCATAACCTTACGGATGCCTTCCCGTTTAAATATCTCGCACATCCGCATAAATTCATCCAGCCCTATCCAGTAAATCTTATCGACAAACTTCTCAAGCTGCCGCGATGTATCTTGCCGGATGGCTACTGCGACAATATGAAAATTGTTTTTCTTAGCCGCCTGCGCGACAATCAGAGGAAACTTTTTGTTGCCTGCGATAAGGCCTATTTTTTCCATTCAATGAGCGCATAACTTACAAAGCGCTGAAGGCGCGACGTAAGTTATCTGCGCGAATTGACCCCCCACCACTTTCGCTATAGCCTATGCTATATTGAAGGTGGTGGGGGGTAAGTTCGGCCATAAACTTATGTTCGCTTGCCGCAGAAGCGGCACATCTTGCAGGAGGCAAGACACTAAGCCTATCATTTAAGGCCGGGTGCCGCTGATCCCGCCGCAGAAGGCGGCGTACCCACCACTCCGATATGGTGGAGTGGGTATAAAGCCGGGTGCGCGCTCCATAAGTTTAGGCCTCACTTACTTCTTTCGACAGGAATGAGCGATGCCTCGCTGGGAGTTCTTTATAAAATTAACCAGGTAGATAACTTCCTTGGTCTGTTTGACTTCTTTTTGAACCTTATCTAATCCGTGTTTAAGAGTGAGGCCCTGATTAAAAAGTATCTTAAAAGCGCGGTGAAGCTGATCGATGGATTCTTTAGGGACATTATTGCGTTTACAACCCACCATGTTAAGGCCGTACACGGCTGCCGGATGTCCGTCACAGGTTGAAAACGGAGGGATATCCGAAACAACCTTGGAACATCCGCCGATGATGGAAAGGGTGCCGATTCTGACGAACTGGTGAATGGCTACTATTCCGCCTATAATGGCTTTGTCTTCGATCGTAACGTATCCGGCGCAAGTCCCGTTATTGGCGATGACGCAATGATGGCCTATAACGCAATCGTGGGCAATGTGGGAATAAGCCATAAAGAGATTATTGTGGCCGATAACGGTCTTTGCGCCCTGCTGGGTTCCGGGATTAAACGTGCAGTATTCCCGGATGATATTTTCGTCTCCTATCTCAAGGTATACCTTTTCGCCTTTATATTTGAGGTCCTGAGGCCTGCTTCCTACCACAGCGCCGGAGAAAATCTGGCAGTTCTTTCCGATTGTCGTATAACCCTCAATGACGCAATGCGCTGCGATGAAAGTTCCCTTGCCGATGGCCACATCGTCTCCGATAACCGCAAACGGTCCGACGGTGACATCGGTATCTAATTTCGCTTTTTTAGAAACAATCGCTGTAGGGTGAATCATCTAACGTTTAAGCTTTTCAGGAGATTTGGATATCAGGGGACCTGATCTCCAAATCCTGATATCCTGATCACCCGATGTCCCATTAGGAATCGGCCAGCACGAACATGAGGTCCGCTTCGGCCACGACCCTGCCATCCACAAGGGCCTTGCCGCGGACTTGGCCGGTCCTTGCCTTGATTTTACCCGCCTCTACGTCAAGCACCAACTGGTCTCCGGGAATAACCGTTTTTCTGAATTTTATGTTATTAGCGGACATAAAATAGGCGAGCTTCCCGCGGTTGGCTTCCGGAGAAAGCATCATCACGCCTCCCACCTGAGCCAGGGCTTCCACGATTAAGACACCCGGCATGACGGGCCTACCGGGAAAATGCCCTTTAAAAAAATAATCATTGATCGTTACGTTCTTAATGCCCACGCAGTGCTTCCCCTGTTCTAAATGAATTATTTTGTCGACGAACAAAAAGGGCTCCCGATGCGGCAGAATCTTCTTAATCATCGTTAAACCCAATTCTTCTTCCTGCTTAGGCTGGTAACTTGAGCCTACGCCCCCCGCAAAAGACCTTTGCCTCTGTTGGCCTATCTTCCTGATTAATTTCAGATTCAAGGAGTGGCCGCTTCTTAAGGCAATAATATGCGCCTTTAATGGAGAACCCGCCAGATACAGGTCTCCCATGAGGTCCAATATCTTATGGCGGATGAATTCGTCTTCGTAACGTAATTTATTCTTGATGACCCCTTCCTCGCCTAAGACAAGAGTATTATTGTAGTTGGCTCCGCGGCCCAGGCCCTGGCGCTGTAATTCGTTGACTTCGTTCTCAAGGCAGAAAGTCCTGGCACGGCAGATTTCGTTTTTAAATACATCGGGAGTAATCATCAACTCCATAAAATCTGTCTTAAGCATTGGGTGGTTGTAATTGAGCGTATAAGAAATCTTGAATTCAGATGACGGCAGGGCAATGATGGTCGAATCTTCCTCTTCGGCATAAATCGGTTCTTTAATAGAATAATACTGGCGCTCTTTTTTCTGTTCTTTTATGCCGGCATCATAAAGGATCTCTAAGAAATTAAGACTGCTGCCGTCCAATCCCGGGACCTCGTCATTATCCAGCTCGATAGCAATATTGTCGATGCTTAAGCCTGCCAGGGATGCCATGAGATGTTCGATGGTCTGTATTTCAACACCTTGCGTGCCGATAGAGGTGCGTCGGGGCGTAAGGGTGGAAGAAAGCAGGTTCTCTACGCAAGCCCTGATCACCGGCTTGCGGGGCAGGTCCACGCGGATAAACTGGATGCCGCTGTCCTCTTCGGCCGGCTTAAAGGCCATGTTCACCTTCTTGGCCGTGTGCAATCCTATACCGCTTAAGGCTAATTCTTTAGTAATCGTCCTTTGTTTCTCCATTTATTTCGCAATCTCCCTCTTTTACCCTTCTGGTTTCTGTGCTCTAGTTTCTGGTTACTCTTTCTATCTTTCTCTTAACTTAGCCTCTAATGCCTCTATTTTCTTCTTCAGCTGTGTTACGGTTTCAAACAATTTAGGCAGATTCTGCATGCAGGCATTGACGCGTTTCGCGAAAGCATGCGGCTTTGCCGGCATCCCCCAAACAATCGTATCGGCAGCAATAGACTTTGTCACCCCCGACTGCCCCATGACTACGGCCCTGTCTCCGATAGTGATATGCCCAACGATCCCCACTTGGCCTGCCAGGGTAACGCCCCGGCCGATGGTCGCGCTTCCGGCAATACCTGCCTGCGACACAATAATGGAATTTTCTCCGATCACCACATTATGGGCGATCTGGACCAGATTGTCAATTTTTGTGCCGCTTGCAATCACGGTCTTATCGAACCGGGCGCGGTCGATAGTGACATTAGCTCCGATCTCTACATCATCCCCTATTTCGACGCTGCCAACCTGCGGGATTTTATGATGCACGCCCTTAATGGTTACAAAACCGAACCCGTCAGAACCGATAACCGCACCACTATGTATGATAACGCGGCTTCCAATATGCGTCTGTTCACGGATGGAGACATGGGGATATATCAAGGCGCTAGGGCCTATCCTGCTGGAATACCCCACAAAACAGCCTGAGTAAATGATTGTTTTGTCGCCGATAGACACGCCCTCTTCGATGACGGTATACGGCCCGACAGCGACGTCCTCGCCAAAAGTTACGCCTTTGCCTATAACAGCCGTAGGATGTATTCCTTGCGGGCGATTGACCTCGGAAGGCAAAAAGGCCTCAACGATCTTGACGAACGCCAAAGAAGGATTTGCCGTACGGATAACGGGTTTGGATAAGCCCCGCTCGTCTTCGGAGGTGATGATGGCTGAGGCGCGCGTCGTCTCCGCGAGCGTTGCATACTTGGGGTTCGCCAGAAATGTGATATCTCCTTCGCGGGCCTCTTTTATCCCCGAGATTCCCGTAATCAGCACGTCGGGGTCTCCCACAACCTCTCCCTCGATAATCTTGGCAATCTCTCTTAAGGTTTTACGCATATCAGATGAGCAAACAACCCCGAAGACCAGGGGTTGTTTGAATGGAACGTTTGCCTAGATGATGAACTCGCACATCGCAGGCTATGATGGCATCATTGCTTCTTGTATCCTTTGCTTAAAATCTCTATGACCTTGTCTGTGATATCCATCGTCTTATTCTGATAGACTAAAACACGGTCATTAAAAACCAAGGTGTAGCCCTCTTTTTCGGAATACTGCTTAACGACCTCTTCGATATCCTTAAGGATTTCTTTCATTCTTTCGTCTTGCTCTTTGCGTAGATCTGTCTGCTTCTCCCGGTCAAACTCCTGAAGGGTCTTGATTCTCGTCTCCAGGTCTCCTTTCTTTGTTTCTTTTTCTTTCTCGCTTAATAGATTCAATTTATCCTGAAATTGCTTTATCTCATTGACCTTCTTCTCTCTGTCCGTGCTATAGACATTCTCTTTATCCGTCAAAATCTTATCGTAATCTTTTGTCTTGCCGTATTCGCTGAAAATGCGGCTTAAATCAACATAGGCAAATTTATCGGCCGCAAAGGCCGGTTTTACCAATAAGGTTAAACAAAAAAGCGTTACCCAAAAAGCTGCTGAAGCCTTTCTCATCTTTCCTCCTCCTTTTAATGAGCGCTTAACTTACGGAGTGCGAAGCACGACGTAAGTTAATGCGCGAATTAACCCCCCACCACTTTTTGAGAATACACTTGAAATAAGATCCTTCGGTATAGCTACCCCTCGCCCCCTATTTAGTAAATCACGCGCTTGTTACAAAAAGTGGTGGGGGGGTAAGTTCACCCTCGCTTAGAACGCGTGCCCTGCGCTGAAATGCAGCCTGCCGCTACCCTTATCCTGTTCTCCAGGCGCTTTATTTAAAGGTATCCCGTAATCAACCATAATCGGGCCGATAGGCGTCTTGAGCCGGACGCCGAATCCCATACCGGAGTAAAAACTTCCGGACCCAATATTGCTTAACTTTGCCCAAACGTTTCCCGTGTCATAAAATGCCGCCATGCTGATCTTAAAGCTTTTGTCGGTGGCCTGATACAGCGGCAAGGTGTACTCAAGATTCCCCACCAAAAACGCCTGCCCGCCTAAGGGGTCATAGGTCAAAGGATCCACCGGCCCTATGGACCTTTCCTCATAACCTCTAATGGTATAAGCACCGCCGGAAAAGAATCTTTCGTATATCGGAATCTCCTCAGAATCGCCGTAAGGTTCACCTGCGCCCACCCTCGCGCGCATCTCAAGGGCAGAATCTTTAGGTAAAGGGAAGTAATGCGAAAAACGGCTATTGAATTTCCAGAAATCCTTGTTCCCTGCAAAGGGCCCGCCGGCTAACTCAAAAGAACCGCTTATCAAATCTCCCTTTCGGGGGCTAAAGACATTATCGCGATTGTCAAAAGTAAGCCCCGGCGTCAGGCTGCTGACCGTATTGGTGCCGGCTTCCTTGTGCAGCGCATTTGAGGCCGCCGGGTCAACGTTGGAAATATCTATAACGTCATGGCGATACATGATATTGCCCCTGACGTATTCTGATATCTCTTTGCCGAGCCTCAGGTCTCCCCCGGTTATCTTCTCATCGTAGGCATAGCCCACGTCTTCCTCGCGTTCGCGGGTATGCCGATAGGCATCAAAACCAAAACTCACCGGATAATCAAATACCCACGGATTCGTGTAACTTAAATCAAAACCGCTGCTGATCGTCCCGAAGGAAGCCCGCAATCTCAAGTCCTGGCCCGCACCGGTAAAATAAGGGAAATTCTTCCAGTCGAAATTCTTCTGTTCCACCTCAATAAAACCTATAAATTTGTCGACCGTGCTGTAGCCGCCGCCAAAACTAAAGGCCCCTGTCTTGGTCTCTTTCACATCCACCACGAGATTCTTTCTGTCAGCCGCATCCGCATCTTCGGTATCGTAACCTACCTGTTCGAAAAACCCCAGGTTCTGAAGTCTTTCACGGCTGCGCCTGAGCTTCTCCCCATCGAACCTGTCCCCGGGAAGTATCCTTAATTCCCTGCGGATGACCACATCCCTGGTCTTAACATTCCCTCTGATCTTGATCTTATCTATATAGGCTATTTCATGCTCGGCGATAGTGTAAAGGATGTCCACCCGCCCCGTATACGTATTGACGGAAGTCGTTTCCTGGACCTGACAGGATATATAGCCGCGGTCAAAATACAGGCTCTTGATATTGGCGACGTCCATCTGCAAGGCTTCTTTACTAAAGACCTTTACCGGCACACATTCTTTTAGGCTATCTAAAATCTCGCTGAGTTCGATATCCTTATGGCCCTGGACATTGATATTGCCTACCAAATATCTTTTCCCCTCTTCAATCTTGATGCGGATATGCAACAGGTAGGGCCTCAAGGGATCTGGGGTGACTTCATAATCTAATGCTACGTCGGTAAAACCGGCCTTATGGTAGAAAGATTTTATACGCTCCATATCCTCTTTAAGCACGTCTTCCTTTAAGACGCCCGGATTAAATATCCATGCCCTTTTCGTCTTTATCAACCGCAGGATGCGATTCCTGGAAAAAGCGTAGTTACCTTTTGTAAAGATATCTTTGATACGCACCTTCCTGCTCTCTTCTATGTTAAACCGCACCTTGGCCTTATTCGTCTTTTCGTCGATATCGACCTCATAATCAACCTTGGCCTGGCTGTAGCCGATTTTTTCGTACCTCTTCTGCAGGGTGCGGACATCTTCGGCAAGATCCGGATAATCCAAATACTGCGTTTCTTTAGACTTCAGATCTTTCTTGAGTTTTTCCGAAGTGGTCCGTAAGCGCCTCAATTCTGAAAAGGTTATTTTCTCGATGATGGGCCTTTCCACAACGTTTATAACGACTTTAAGGCCGTCCTTGTAATCCGTCGTATCGATTTTGATATCGCTAAAAAACCCCAGCAGGTAAAGCCGCTTCAAATCGTCGCTAATGACGTTCTCCTGGTAAGGGCTGCCGACCCTGGTCTTCATTTTAGATATAACCGTATTGGAGCTTATGGTTTTATTGCCCTGGACTTCGATGGCTGTGACGAAAGGAGTTGTGGAGCCTGAGGCAGGAGGGTTTTGTTCGGATTCAGATTGGGCAGATAAAAAAGAAAAAGGCGTAAATATTAAGCTCGCGCACAAAATAAAAAAAACGACAAGGGATATTCTTCGCATGCAATTATTATAATATGAACTTCAATTAAAAATCAATATTTTTTTGCCTCACTCACTCGATACGCGCGATATTCTCAAACCTGGTGTATTCCTTGATGAAAGCCAGCTTTAAAGAGCCCACGGGGCCGTTGCGCTGTTTGGCAATAATCACCTCGGCTACGCCCTGATTGTCGGGGCTAGGATTATAATACTCTTCTCTGAGGATTAAAACGACGACATCCGCGTCCTGCTCTATGGCGCCGGATTCTCTCAAATCGGAAAGTTGCGGCCGATGGTCCTGGCGCGATTCCACGGCACGCGACAATTGGCTTATCGCCACAACCGGAACACTCAATTCCCGCGCCAAAGCCTTGAGGGAACGCGAAATCTCGGAAATCTCCTGCTGCCTGTTCTCCGAACCCATGGAGCCGCGCATCAACTGCATATAATCTAATATAATCAACTCTATGCCATGGTGGGCTTTTAATCTTCGAGCCTTGGCCCTTAGTTCCATCACGGAGATCGCCGGTGAGTCATCGATAAAGATAGAGGTCTCGGAAAGTTTTCCTGCGGCAGCTGTCAGGCGGGGCCAATCCGAAGTCGCAAGGTAACCGGTTCTCACTTTATGGGCATCCACTTTGGCATGAGAGCAAAGCATCCTCTGGACAAGTTGCTCTTTAGACATCTCCAGGCTAAAAATGGCAAGCGGTATTTTCTCGACGACCCCGGCATACTCGGCCATCCCTATGGCCAGAGCGCTTTTTCCCATCGAGGGCCTGCCGGCAATGACGATTAAATCCGACGGCTGGAGCCCCGAGGTCTTAGTATCAAAATCGATGTACCCGGTGGGAATACCGGTCACATGCGCTTTTTTCTGATAAAGCCTGTCTATTGTCTCGATGCTATCCTTGACGATTTCTTTAAGATGCAGGTAGGTACCGTGGATTCTTCGGTCGCTGACCTCAAATATAAATCTCTCTGCGTTATCCACCACCTCATCGATATTGCCTTCGCTTTCATAGCACATAGAGACGATACGAGTGGCATTGTTGATAAGGGTGCGTAGGGTGCTTTTTTCTTTAACGATATGGACGTAGTGGTTGATGTTGGCCGCCGTGGGAACGGCATTCGCCAGGGCCGTCAGAAAACTCACTCCGCCGATCTCTTCTAACAGGCTGGCCTTCTTCAGCTCATTGGTCAGGGTGATCAGGTCCACCGCTTTATTGGCATTGTATAAAGCCAGGATGGCCTCAAATATTTTCCTGTGGCTGTCTTTATAGAAGGAGTCTTTATCCAGCGACTCGCAGGATACACTGATAGCATCCTGGTCCAGCAACATAGAACCGAGCACCGCCATCTCGGCGTCCAGATTCTGCGGAGGAATCTTATCGAGAGCTATTTCTGCCATTTATGAACACTTAACTTATGTCCTCGCTTATTTCTTTACAATCCACACTTTTATCGTAGCGGTTACTTCAGGATGAAGCTTGACAGGAATCTCGTAAATGCCCAGAGATTTTATTGTTTGTTCCAAAACAATGGCATTCTTGTCAATAGTGAACCCTTCTTCTTCCAGGGCTTGCGTCACATCCTGGTTTGCTATGCTTCCGTAGAGCCTGTCTTCCTCCTGGGCCAGAGCGGGTATAGTTAAAGAGAACCCGTCGAGTCTTGCTTTAAGTTCAAGGGCCTCCTGTTTGATTTTCTCCGATTGCGCAATCTTTCTCTGTTTTTCCTGTTCCAGTTTTTTCAGATTGCTGGAGGTCACAGATAATGCCAGGCCATTCGGTATAAGGAAATTCCTCCCAAAACCGTCTTTGACCTTAACGATGGAGCCTGCCTTTCCCAACTTATCCACATCTTGTTTAAGGATAACATCCATTTTTCCCTCGCTTCGCTCGCAAGTGTACAGTTTTAGCGTATATAAGGCAAAAACGACATAAACCGCGCCTTCTTGATGGCCTCGGCAATCCATCGTTGATGCTTGGCGCAATTTCCGGAAACGCGGCTGGCGAGAATCTTGCCTCTCTCTGTAATAAAAGTCTCCAGCCTCTTCATATCTTTATAATCGATGGCCTTGACTCTATCCACACAGAATCGGCAAAATTTCTTTCTGGAAGCTAAGCCGAAATCGCGTTTTTTCTTGTCTTTTCTGGTCTTCGTAAATGTCCTCGTCTTAACTTTCATTGGCATCTTCCTCGCTTTCCCCTAACCATGCTGTTTCCGTCGATGGAACTTCCGGACCCTCTAGAGATTCTCCCTTGGATTCCTCTGTGCCCTCCTTGCCAGGGCCTTTCCCCAGAAATTGCACGCGCTCGGCCTGGACTTCGATAACGTTGCGTTTCTGTCCGGCGTTATCTTCCCAGCTGCGGGACTGAAGCCTGCCTTCGATGAAACAGGCACTGCCTTTATGTAAATACTGGTTGCACGTTTCAGCCTGCCGGCTCCACACCACGACGGTTATAAAACAGACTTCTTCTTTTAATTCCTGATTTTTATTCCGGAACCTTCTATTGACCGCCAGGCGCAGATTCGCCACGGCTGTCCCCTGCGGCGTATAGCGCAATTCGGGATCCTTCGTCAGATTCCCTATAAGAAATACTTTATTCAGATTAGCCATCCTTCGCTCCTTCGCTTAACTAAACAACACTTTTAAATTCCAAATCACAAACCACAAATCACAAACAAACCACAATACCAAATATTCAAATCATAAAAAACATTGTGTATTATGGTTTTGCCTGCCTGCCGGCAGGCAGGGTTTTATGATTTGTTTGTATATTGGTATTTGTGATTTGGGATTTAACATTATTCTGCCTTCGTAATGAGGACTCTTAATATATTCTCATTCAACTTATACGCCTGATGGACGAGCCCAATCGAGAGAGGGTCGAGATTAAAATTCATTAGATAATAAGAACCCTCCCGATGCTTTTTAAGAGGAAAATGCAGTTTTCTTTTCTCCGCCCATATGGAACCGTCGTAAACTTCCCCTTTATTCTTTGTGACGGCGTCATGAATCTGCTGGAATAGAGTCTTTTTTTCCTCGTCGGATAAATCCGGTTTGAAGATTAACATAGCTTCATATTTATTCATTCTTTTTCACTCCTCTTATTAAAAATATTCATCGTCTTTGTTACCCCCGCGCTCGGCCAGGAGACGCAACACGCACAGGCCTTATCCACCGCCTGCTTCACCCGCCTTGCTTCCTCCCTGGTGAAACAGGATAAGACAAATTCTGCGGCATCCAGGCCCGGTAAAGGCCTTCCGATACCGACACGCAGCCGCGCAAACTCCTGACTTTCTAAATGAGCGGCAATCGACTCAAGCCCCCTGTGGCCGCCCGATGAGCCACGGGCCCTTAATTTTAACCTTCCCATCTCTAAATCCAGGTCATCGCAGACGACCAGCAAATCTTCTAAATCTAACTTGTGTTTCCTAATCAGCTGGACGACGCAACGTCCCGATAAATTCATAAAGGTCAAAGGCATAGCCAGGATAACCCGTTGAGCGCGGATACGAACCCTGGCGGCTAAGCCCTGAATGTTGCGCTCTTTTTTAAAAACCCCTTTATGGTTTTTTGCTAAGGCCTTGACTACAGAAAAGCCGATGTTATGTCTTGACTGAGCGTAAATATCTCCGGGGTTACCCAAACCCACGATTAATTTCATGTACAGACTTTACTAAATCCAAATGTCAAAATCCAAAATCCAAAACAAATCCAAAATCCCAAATCCAAAAAGTAAGTTTGGGATTTGGAAATGGGGGCTTATTTTGAATTTTGTGCTTTGTCATTTGAATTTTACTTGCTTTATTTCTCCTTCTTTTCTTTTTCTTCAGCCTCTTCGCCCTCAGCAGCGGGGGCTTCTTTCTTTTCTTTTATGACCTCCGGTTCCTGCGTCTCCTCTCCCTCAACGGGTGCTGCCACTTCTTCTTTCATGGGAGCCGCCACAGAAAGCACAATGGCGGTGGGGTCATTTAAGATTTTGATGCCGGAAGGAATATTTAAATCTTTTACGTGGATGGAATCCCCAAGCTTCAACAGGCTCACATCCACCTGGATATCCTTGGGAATCTGGGTGGGTAAACACTCCACCTCGACTTCCCAAAGTATATGCTCCAGAGATCCCCCCTCCTGCTTTACGCCAATCGACTCGCCTTTGACTGCGATAGGCACGTTAACCTTGATGGCCTTCGTCAGGGAAATCTCATTAAAGTCAACATGGAGAATCTCGCCGTGAACCGGCTCATACTGAATTTCTTTTATCACGCACGACCGGACGCTATCCTTTTTATCGTCTTTGACCTTAACATTGATCAATACGCCCTCGATTCTATGCTGATGAATCAGTTTTATTAGTGCGCTATGAGAGACCTTAACAGGAATGGATTCTTTGCCTTCGGCATAGACAACCGCCGGGACAAACCCATGGCCTCTTAAATCTTTAACCTTTGCCCTTCCACCATCCTGCCTGAGTTCTACATCCAAAAATATTTCTTCCATCGTCTCTATCGCTCCTTAGAACACAGATGCTCGCAGATTGAATGAAACAGATAATCACAGATTTTATCTGTGTTCATCTTGTGCGCTTTTCATCTGTGCTAATCTGTGCTACATTAATCAAACAAACAACTCACCGACTCTTCGTTATGTATCCTTTTAATGGCTTCACCTAAGAGGCTTGCCACCGATAAGACCTTAATCTTGGGGTGCTTCATCACACCCATCAAAGGAATGGTGTCGCTGATGAATAATGTCGTTAAGGCCTTACATTTATCTATGCGCTCTATCGCCGGCCCTGATAAGACGCCGTGGGTAATAGCCGCCCAGACATTTTCCGCCTTGGCCTTCTTGAGGGTCTCGGCAGCCTCAATAACGGAACCTCCCGTGGCGATTAAGTCATCCACGATTAAGCAGTCTTTGCCCTCCACTTCACCCAGAATATGCACCACCTCGGCTTTTTCAGGTGAAATCCGCCTCTTGTCAATGATGGCGAGGCTGCCCATCATTCTTTTTGCATAAGCCCTGGCCATCTTGATACTGCCTACATCCGGAGAAACGACGACAATATTTTTATTCTTTAATTTCTCAAGGCAATCTATAAATACGTTGACGGCAAAAAGATGGTCTACCGGGATATCAAAAAAACCCTGGATTTGGCCGGCATGCAGGTCCATGGTTAAAATGCGATTGGCTCCGGCAACCGTCAAAAGATTGGCCACCAATTTGGCGGTAATGGGGACGCGCGGCTGGTCCTTGCGATCCTGGCGGGCATAACCAAAATAGGGAATCACCGCCGTGATGCGCTGGGCCGACGCCCTTTTTAAAGCGTCGATCATAATCAACAGTTCCATTAAATTATCGTTAGGCGCAGGGCAGGTGGGTTGGACGACGAACACGTCTTTGCCGCGGACATTCTCATTAATCTTAACACGCACCTCCCCTTCGCTAAACCTGTTTACCATGCAATCGGATAACCGGGTTTTAAGATATTTGCAGATGTCTTGGGCTAATTTCGGATTTGCGTTGCCGCTTAAAACAGCTAATTTGTCCATTTCTCCTCGCTTCGCTCGTAAGTTTACAGTAAACTATAAACTCAACCTTTATTTTTTCAAAGGCCTGGCCGGGACGCCGGCCACGACGGCCCCATTCGCAACGTTTCTGCGCTTGACCACGACGCTGCCTGCTCCCGTGGCCGCTCTTTTTCCTATTTTGACAGGTGCCACGATCACGGTATCCGAACCGATAAAGGCATGGTCCTTGATGATGGTTTTGTTCTTTGACTTCCCGTCATAATTAGCGGTTACGGTCCCGGCGCCGATATTGACGAAACGGCCTATATCCGCATCTCCGATATATCCAAAATGTTTTGCTTTTGATTTGAAAGAGATTTTAGAGCGGACAATCTCTATAAAATTGCCTACTCCGACGTCGTCTTTAAGCTCGGTGCCCGGCCGCAAATGGGCAAAGGGGCCAACTCTGCAACGGCTTCCAATTTTAACATTCCTTTCGATAACTGTAAAGGGATAAATCGCGGTATCCCTGCCTATTTTTGTGCCATAACTAATGGAGGTAGAAGCCGGGTCCAGGATCGTAACGCCTTTTTGCATGAATTCCTCGTTAAGGCGCTTTTGCATAATCGCGTTGGCACAGGCCAGCTCAGAACGGGAATTGATCCCCAGCGCCTCCTGAACATCTTGCAACTTCAACGCATCCACTAACAGGCCCTTTTTATAAAGTAGGCCTATGATATCCGTAAGATAATATTCTTTCTTGAGATTGTTGCGCGTTACGTGCTTTAAGGCATCCGCAAGGCTCTTCTGTTTAAAACACATAATGCCTGTATTGATCTCCCGGATGTCTTTCTGAACGACATCGGCATCCTTTTCTTCCACGATGCCCGACACGCTGGCATATTTGTCCCGTAGGACCCTGCCGTAACCGAAGGGCTTCTCCAGATGCGCGGTCAAAAGCGTAGCGTCCAGTTTATTTTCCGTATGGTGCCTTAAGAGTTTAGAGATCGTCTCTTTCTTAAGCAGCGGGTTATCGGCGTAAAGCACAAGCACGCTGCCTTTAAAATTCTTAAGGTGCGGCAAGGCTGTCCTGACGGCGTCAGCCGTGCCCAAGAGTTTTTTTTGAACAGCTATCTTTATTCCGTCAGGCAGGTGCTTCCCGACTTCCTTATGTTTATGGCCCAAAACCACAATAACGGGCCTTATCTTGAGTTCGCGCACCAAATCCAGTACGAACCCGATCATCGGCCTGCCGCAAATAGGATGCAGCACCTTAGGGGTCTCTGATTTCATCCGCGTGCTTTTACCTGCGGCCAAGATTATAACAGCTAGATTATTTTTTATCATAAAGTATCATAGACTTGCATTATAGAACTGGAACGTGTGGGGGGTGAAACATTGCCCGGTGAGGACTCGAACCTCAACAGTCAGACCCAAATTCTGAAGTGCTACCATTACACTACCGGGCAGATTTAGGCTTGAGCTTGCCGATTATCCCTACGCTATAAATGAACTCGAACTTGAGGGGCCCTTTGCCTTCTCCTGCTCGTACGCCTCCAAGACCCTTTTCTGCAAGTATTCTCTAAAAGATTGCGTGATGGGATGGGCGATGTCCTTATGCTCCAATTGGGCTCCTGCCGCCGTATCCTGGGTCGTGGGCCGAGACACTAAAGGCAATTGCGCTGCGCACTGATTGCAGTATTTGCTGCGCAGCTCGTTTTTAAATCCGCATTTCGGGCAGGGCTGCTTTATCTTTCTGGAAGGCATGGCAATAAATAAGCCGCTTGTGCCTTCTATGACTTTTACGTTTCTGACCACAAATGCGTTATCAAAAGTGACAGTGGCATATGCTTTTAATTTCTTATCCGGTGAATCTTTTAAAACGACCCTGACTTCCGTGATTTCCATCGGTCTTCTCCCCCGGCCTGCCGAAAGGAACAGGCCTGCTGTCTTTCCTTAAAATGTCCTTGCCGCAAAAACTTTCCAGGATTTATTTCTTTTCCTCAGTTCGCACCCTAGGGATACGGCCTCCTTTCTTGAAGAAACAACGCCAAATACTGCCGGGCCGCTTCCGGACATCAAGATTGATTTTAAACCTAACGCAGCCAGCTTCTCCTTGATGCGGTTTACCTCAGGATAAAGCTGAAGCGTAAGCGGCGCTAAGCTGTTCCATAAAAACTTCCCTGCTGCGGGAAAGCCGTTTTTCTTTAGGGCTGAAAGCAATATGTTAACATTAACTTGCGTTTTTGTCAACCCCGCACTTTCTACCCTTTTAGCCCGCGAAGATTGTTGAAAGTGCGGGGTTAATGTAGAATGCGTGTCCCATTTCTTGTAAATAAAGGGCGTAGAAACATGTATTCCGGGAACAACGATGATGTGCCACAGCCTCACCCTTTTTAATGCCTTCAAAGGCCTTATCCTATCCCCGCGGCTGCTTCCCAGGGCAAACGGGACCTCATGAATAAAAAAAGGGATGTCACAGCCTATCTCTTTGGCCAAGGCCGCAAGCCTATTCCTGGAGGCATTAAGTTTCCAAAGCCTGTTTAAGCCCAGGAATACGCTGGCGGCATTACCGGAACCTCCTCCTAAACCTGCCCCTACGGGGATGCGTTTTTTTATCGCGATATCCACGCCGCTAGCCTTCTTAAATTTATCCTGCAGCAGCTTTGCGCTGCGATAACAAAGATTCGTGTGGCCTTTTGGCACGAGAGGGTTGGGGCATCTAACTTGTATTTTTTTATCCGGGCGGGGCTTTAAGGTTATGATATCAAAGAGGTCTATTCTTTCAAATAAGGTATTTATATCGTGGTAATTGTCGGGGCGCTTACGAAGGACTTCAAGAAACAGGTTTAACTTGGCGTAGGATTTAAGGATTAACTTGGACACAGGCCTGAACCAGCCTTTTCTATATCCGAACTTGTCAGGTTATAAACTTTGAGAAGCTCGGCTGGCTCACCCGATTGGCCAAATCTGTTTTTAATACCCAGGCACATGACTTTCACCGGCGCATTCTCCGCAACAACCTCCTGAACGCTTGAGGCTAAACCTCCGATGACAGTATGCTCCTCGCATACAACGATGCCGCGTGTCTCTTGGGCCGCTTTAATAATCGTTGCTGCATCCAGAGGCCTAAGCGTGTGGATATTAATCACGCGCGCCTTTATGCCTTTGCCGAGAAGATTTTTCGCGGCTGCCAATGCCTCGCAAACCAAAACACCGCAGGCAATAATCGCTATATCGTTTCCTTCGGTTAACACCTGGGCCTTGCCTAATTTAAATTCCCCTTTATTTTCAATGGTAGGGACCTTAGGCCTTCCAAGGCGTATATAAAAAGGCCCCGGGGTCTGCGCTGCCGCCTCTACCGCCTCGCGGGTTTGAGGGGCATCACAGGGAACAATAATATTGATGTTGGGGATAACGCGCATCAGTGTTATATCTTCCAGCGCCTGATGGCTGGCGCCGTCAGGCCCCACGGTGATGCCGGCATGGGAGGCCACAATCTTGATGTTAAAACTGTTGTAAGCCACGGAATTCCTCACCTGGTCCCAGGCCCTGCCGGTAGCAAAGACCGCAAAGGTTGAAAGAAACACGGTCTTACCGCAGCTGGCTAGCCCGGCAGCGGCGGACATCATGTTCTGTTCAGCGACGCCAAAATTAAAAAATCTCCCGGGAAACTCCTTCGCGAATAAGCCGGTACGGGTGGAACTGGACAGGTCCGCATCCAAAACAACGATATCCTTGTTTTGTCTGCCTAACTCGACTAAGGTTTGACCGTATACGTCACGCTGATATAAAGATTCCATAATTATTAATATTTGCTGAATGTGTAAAGTGTAATGCGGGTTTAATGTTATTTTGTGTAAATGGAAGGCGAATGCGCTCCATTACACTTTGATGCATAACACCATCATTACACATTACACATTACACAATTTTATTCTAGTTCCTTTAACGCCTTCTCGGCCTCTTCTTTTGTGGGAGCGCGGCCATGAAAATCAACTACGTTCTCCATAAAAGAAACGCCCTTGCCTTTTATGGTGTGGGCAATGATAATGCTGGGCTTATCCTTGATACTCGCTGCCTCTTGATAGGCGGATAAGGCCTGGCTCATATTGTGCCCGTCGATCTCAAATGTATGCCAGCCAAAGGCCTGCCATTTGGCTATTACAGGCTCAATCTCCATAATATCTTTGGTTTTTCCGTCGATCTGGAAGCCGTTGTAGTCAAGGATAGCGCAGAGGTTATCGCATTTATAGTGACTTGAGGCCATTGCCGCTTCCCAGACATTGCCTTCCTGAATCTCTCCGTCTCCCAAAAGGACATAGACGCGGTAATCCCTCTTATCTATCTTTGCGGCCAAACACATACCTAAACCAACGGATAGGCCCTGGCCCAGAGACCCCGAAGCCACCTCTACGCCGGGCGTGCGCCTGTCCGGATGCCCCTGAAGAATCGAGCCTAGCCGGCGCAAGGTCCAAAGCTTATCTATCGGAAAATAACCTGATTCCGCTAAAACCGCATACCAAAGAGGGCAACAATGCCCTTTAGACATATGGAACCTGTCACGCTCAGGCCAAAAGGGCTCTTTGGGATTGTGCCTTAACACTGAAAAAAACAGGGCAGTGATTAAATCCGTAGCGGAAAGGCTTCCTCCGGGATGCCCTGAACCCGCCTCAGCCAGCATCCGGATGATGAGGCGGCGTATCTTTTTGGCTTTCTCCTCAAGTTTCTTTATTTGAGAATCCATATGGAAATCTTACAAATTCAATTTCTCTATCTTCTCTTTGACCTCATCCTGTTGCGGCTTCAGTTCCAGTGATTTCTCCCAGTTGTTTTTTGCTCTTTCTGCATCCTTGAGCTTAAAATAGGTATCGCCGAGATGGTCATAAATAACCGGATCCTCCAAAAGAGCGCTTGCTTTTTCCAGTTCCTGCAGCGCCCGGTCAAAATCCCCTCTTTTAAAATAAAACCAGCCCAGGCTATCGATGTAGGCGCCGTTATTGGGATCAAATTCCAAGGCCTTCTTGATCAACGCGTGCGCTTCATCCAAATTCTTATCCTGCTCCACATAAAGATATCCTAAGAAATTGAGCGCTTCGTGATAATCGGGCTTTAATTCCAGGGCGCGCCGCAGCTGGGTTTCAGCCAAATCATTTTTTTTTAATTCGTTGTAGACGCTAGCCAAATAAAAATAGGGCCGCGCATCTTCGGGAGACAACTGGGTTATCAAACGGTAAGTTTCTTCGGCCTCTTTAAATTTCTTCTGCTGCAAATAGATTAAGCCTAAATTTTTATAGATATCGATGTTCTGGGGTTCTAATTTAGAGGCATTCTCAAGCGCGGATTCATATTCGCGGGTAGCCAGGCCCAACTCGCCTTGGGAGGAATAAAGAAGCGCTAAGAGCGCATGCGGCTCTATCGCTTCGGGGTCAATACGGCTGGCCAGGTTTAACTCTTCGATGGCCTTAGCCGCATCGTCTTTCTTGATATAACTAGAGGCCAGGTTCAGATGGATAACCAAATTCATATCGTCTGCCCTTAAGGCCTTTTTGTATTCCTCTATAGCCTCATCGATTTGGCCCAGGTCCTCATGGTAAACGCCCATAATATAGTGGCTGAGCGCAAAAGAGGCCTTTTTATCCAGGCCGTCGGCTTTTGTACTTACCAGCACAAGCAGGGCAAGGCACAAGCCTAGGCCCACGCCAATCTTTTTAATAAAAGAAACCATGTAAAAGATTAACCCCAGGCTCTCTTCTTCAGGTGACGAAGGCGGCGGCGCGCTTTCTTTCTCTTGTGGGTCTTGATCTTTCTACGTTTTCTCTTTTTTCCGCAAGGCATTTTGCCCTCACTGCGTTCGGGAAAAACCAGATTACAGATGACAGAGTACAGAAAAATATTCTTCTGGTTTCTGGTTACTGGTTACTTAATAGATAACCTTATTCAACGGATACTCTATAATCCCCTGGGCCCCTGCATTTTTGAGGCCGGGTATCAATTCCCGCACCACTTTCTCGTCGATGACCGTCTCGATGGCAAACCAGCCGTCATCGGAAAGGCCCGAAATGGTCGGCCTTTTTAAGGCCGGCAAAAGCGCAAGGACCTTTTTAAGGTCTTTTTTGCTGACGTTCATTTTAAGGCCGACCTTCTCTTCGGCAGCGATGGCGCCTTTTAAGAGAAGGGCAACCTGCTCCATCTTGGCCTTTTTCCAGGCATCTTTATAGGAATCCTTATTGGCGATAAACTGGGTGGTGGATTGGCAGACCGTGGCAATGATTTTAAGCTTGTTCGCCTCAAGGCTCCTGCCGGTCTCGGTAAGCTCCACGATAGCCTCAACCAGGCCTTGCGCGACTTTAACCTCCGTAGCGCCCCAGCTGAATTCCACGTCCGCTTTTATTCCGTTCTCTTTCAGGAATTTTTTAGTGACATTGACCAGCTCGGTGGCAATCTGCTTGCCTTCAAGGTCTTTGATGCTCTTGACACAGGAGTCCTCGGGCACGGCAACCACCCAGCGCACCGGCCTTAAGGATTGTTTCGCGTACACTAATTCCGTAATTCTTACGACTTGAGAGCTATTCTCCTGGATCCAGTCCTCTCCGGTGATCCCGCAGTCCAGGTCTGTTTCAACGTAGCGGGACATCTCCTGGGCGCGCAAAAGCACCGGTTCTATTTCCGGATCATCGATGGAGGGAAAATAGGAGCGCTCTGAAACGGAGATATTAAACCCAGCCTTCTTAAACATCTTAAAGGTCGACTCCTGCAGGCTTCCCTTGGGAACGCCCAATTTCAACACTTTATTCTTCATTTTTAATGGCCTTTCGCGTCTCGCGCTTGGCCTTCCGGCGCGAATACGTCTTTTTGCTTTTTTTGACGCGCGTCCTGGGATTAATGGCCCAGGCCCTTCTTACCTTAATCTTCTCCTTTGACGCGAGAATTTATTATACTGCATAATAATATTTTGTAAAGGAGAAAAAAGGGCAGACCCTGAGAGGTCTGCCCTTTTTTCTAATCTTTGTCCTTAACGATTCAATTTTTGCGCTAGCTCACCGCATCAACTATAACCAGCGCTTCCCTCAACTCCGCCGAAGTCTCGCTCGCCTCCTCCTCCTGCAGTTTACATATATCTACGAGGCAAAGCAATAAATGGTCGGCGTAAGCGCTAATTTTGCCTTTTTGCGCGCAGGCAGCGATAAGCTCTTTAATCCTTGCTCCGGAAGGCGTAATACCGGAGTCTACCATTTGCTCTATCTGGCGCAGCTCCGTATCCACATTTATCCTCTCCAGCTCTGCCTGGCTTAACTTCGGTAAGCTGAAATTCAACCCCTGGAAGCTCCCCATGGGCTGGATGGTCATAGGCAGGGCACGAAAATCAATTCCTCCTACCCCTTCATCTGCAATATCTGTAGACACCGCCTGTACCGGCGAAGAAGAAATGCCCAGTTTATCTTTCATCTCGTTAATTAATCGATACAGTATAACGTCTCTATCGACTTCGAAATAATAAACAGCGTCACTGACAGAAGGTCGCGCTATTACAATTCTACTTTCAGGATTCACTAATGTAATCATGGTGTGGTTGTGGTCTGCATCAAAGCGCAAAGAAATCTTATAACCTTCAGCAATACCTGAGAGGTAACGTATTCTTCTTTCTTTCCCCTCACCCTTTCCCATTATTTGATTATCTACATAACATTCACTTAATTTTTGAGGGTCTTGAAAAACATTTAATGCCCGTTCCATAATCATAGCGTTTGACTCCTGCACCGGCGAGCCGGCGGCAGCTTCCTTAATAACATTCTCAAGTGAATTTAATATTTTGTCCAGCTCTTGCCCTCTATCATTATAGTTTCCCCGCATTCTGCTAACTAACTCAGACAGAATAAAATCCAATTCCGGCACTTGATTTAAAGGCCAGTTAATTTGACCAGCGGTAACTTTATTCCACGCCCCTAAATCAATGCCCGTGCTTCTTACTAGGCGAATATATTCCGCAAGAGCTTTTATGGCAGATATAACATTCTGAGCGGTTGCTCGGCCTTCTTGATGCAATGCTACAACCTTCTGCAGATGCGTAACTAACAGATTTTTTAATGTAACATAAGAGCCGTTAGCAGTTAATTCTTCTTCAACCATAGTAGGAATATCTTTTATATCAAAGATATATTTGTCCTTTGCCTGCGTCAAATAGTCGGCGCCATTAAAGCTAAAGGTTACCACTCCTTGCTCGATCTGTTTGCTAAGAGCTGAGATAGCGACAGTTGCCCCTTTGGGCGCCTTGCCTTCTTTATGAACAAGGCTTAATTTTAAGCTACGAACCAGGTCTAAATTATCACTGTCGCCTAAAGCGCTATGGATATTTGTTCCAGGGATAAAAGAAGCCAGGAATTGAATAAACAAACCTAGTTCTGCGTCGGCATTATAAGGAGCGAATAGACCCCCCTCAAGATGAACAACCCCTTCGATCCATTCTCTTGCAAATGTTATCGTGCCTGTATCTTGACTACGAAGATGTTCTTTCAAGTTTTGGATATCTTCTCGTAAATCCTTATCTGAAAACTGACCATTAGTGACCTCATACGACACGGTGAAATGGTTATGGTTACTCTCCCTCACCGGCGAGCCGGCGGCAGAAGCCTGCGTCGCGAGGGTCGTTGCGCGCCCCTGCAAAGCCTTCGCTTCTTCCAATTCTGATTCTAACTGCTTTAAGGCCCAAAGCTCTGCATTGACTGCATCTGTTAAATCCAGCTTGATTACTTTTCTATCCAACTCGTCCAATTTTGTTTCAGGATAAACAAGTTGAAACAACTCCTCTCCTCCTTTACCCAGCAAATAAACCCTTGCTTCTCTGATTTTATCATTATAATTCATATTGATTTCATATCCCGATAAGTAAGATATACTTCGCCACGGAAAACGTGACAAGCCCGTATCATGATTAAAGTTCTTCAACTCATTTTTCAAGATTTCTTCTGCTCTCTTTACTCTTTCGAGTCTTTCAAGAACAAAGCGCAAAAGGTAGGCGGCCTTGCGAGTTGCCGTTATATAGGTATCATAACCTTTTCCTACTTGTGATAACTCAAATTCACCAGATGCTTTAAGGTTGTTCAATATTTCATTTAAATCGCGCGGCGAAACCGCTATTGTGCTCTTATCTTTTTCGCTTGTGATGCTTTCTATGTTGAGCTCTATTCTCTGATACAAACTATTCTCTACTTTCAATGTAATCATTTTGGTTACGGGATTTTCCATCAACCTTTTTAATGCGCTCACGATGTTTTCACCAGATCTGGGCAAAGGCGACAATTGCCTGCCCCAGGGGTAAACCACCGGCGAGCCGGCGGCACCTTCGTCCGGCGCCTGGGCCTGATCCATTAAGCCAGTTGTTAAAAAGCCCTTCACGAATATGGCCGGATAGATTGATGCGTATTTTGATAATTCTTTTGATATCTCTTCTAAGATATTTTTTAATGAACCCCACGCCTCTAAATTATCTTTCGCTGAGTTTTCTAACCACCTGTAGGAGAGGATATCTTTATAATGTTTGATAATCTCTTCGCTTCGTGTTATCAAGCCGTCGACTTCTTTAATAGACTTAATAAGGGATTCATTAAATTCTTTTAATGAAGTCGTTCCGCCTAAAGGCAATTCAAGAGATGAGTCTCCTATGATTTTTCGATGTTCAGGCGTCAGGTCTTCCATCTTCAAAAGAAGAAGGTTCTTAAGCTTTCTCAGATCTTCAGTTTCCGTTTGAACCGGCGAGCCGGCGGCTTTGTCTTCATCGGGCTGCGCTGACCCTGAGCGAGCGGAGCGAGTCGAAGGGCCGGCGGCGGATTCAGGCATATGAGCTTTAATCTGGGTTTTAATCTCATCGACTGCCTGGCTGTTACTAAAGGTAATCGTATTGGTTTTAGGATCTAGGGCAAAGCCGGATTCTAGTAGGGCTATAAACAATCTATGCAGGTTGGGTTTACCGGAATAAAAACCTCCGTCTGTGGCGCTGGAAACATTGGGCTGATTTATTATTCTGTCCCACATTTTAAAATAATAATTGCCGTCACTTTCGCCTTTATAGATCTCAAATTTCACATTTTCGTTAAATAGATTATTTATTTCCTGCGCAAAGAGTTGGGGTAAGATATCAACTATAGAGTTCTTTAGCTGATTCAACCTGCCAATGTTGTATTCAGAAGATTTTAATACCGTGGAATTCTCTTTATTCCATGCTATTAGTTCATCGATTGCTCCAAAAAACTCACCACGAAAATTGCCTAATTCTTTCAAACTTGCAGCTTGATTTAATTTTTTAGGCAAATATTTTGTACCATTAAACAGTAGCGAATCCTCGGTTTCCTTAATTACACGCCACAACCGGTCCTTTATCTGTTGCACTAAAGCAGCTTCCGATTCCACCGGCGATCCGGCGGAAGCTACGAGGCTGGTATCAAGCACGCTGGATGTAAGTATGTTTAGTATCTCGCCCAATTCCTTATTGTTTGTTGACTCAATTGCCCTTATCTTCTCCACACTATGCGTATCCAGAAAAGAATTTATTAGGGAATTCATCTCAGGAGGGTATTTCTGGGGGGAAGCTTCGATATAGTTAGGTAGGCTCAATATTGCCGATATCCTCACTTTTTTGGAATCATCAGGAAGGTCGCTGCGCACGCCGTCACTTATAACCTGCTGCAGCCAAAATATTAACTCATCTTTGAATTGGACCAGCTCCGGTTCCTCAAGGGCCAACCTTGATAATTTATTCTCAACAACAGTGGGGATATTATCAAACCTTTCATTGACAAACTCCCTGGCTTTCTTTGAATAAAATGCCGGATTTTGTAATTCCATCACATATTTAGGGTCAGCCTGAAGACCTTGAATCCATCTATAATAATCAAATGCTTCCTCTGTAACAGAAACGCGCCCGAACTGAAGGGAGAACTCTTCTATGAGGGGCAGCAAGATAGAGATTACCTCCTCCTGCGCCTTAAGGTCAGAATTAATAATGTCATTAGCTGCCATTGATTCAGCAAACTCTTTCGCTAATGCCTGCGCTTCCGTCACCGGCGAGCCGGCGCTAATAATTCCTTTAGCATCACCTTGCAAAGGAAACCCTGTTTTAAACAAGGCCAGGTTAGGTTCAACTGTAAAACGATTACCTGTATTGATAGCTTGCAGTGCCATCCCTCCGCTGAAATAACTCCGTATCGTTTGGCCTGTGGGAGTGTAAACCGGCTCTTGGATGTTATATTCCCCTTCTGCGAATGACTTCTGGTATTGCTTGAAATAATCGGTCTTTGACCAGGGTTCCCTGGAAAGCAGGTTCGTGAGGTCTTCGGTATTGATGAGAGAAGCATAGGTGCCGCTTTTTCCGGAAAAACGCTGCTTGAACCAGCGGGAAAGGATGAGTGAATAATACACCTGCCTGACTGCGGCATAGCGCTTGGCGCTATTGACCTCTTTGGTGAGTTTCGGAACGATGAGTTCGCGTACAAGCTGGGTTGAGTATTCATTCAGAATCCTGGAGCGCTCATCCTTAAACTCATAATTCCCTGCACCCTGTACCATCCACCCTGCACCCTGGCCACTCCCCTGCCCCTTTAAATAATCCTGCTCCAGCATCACCTTAAGAGTCGCCTTATAGATATAGGCGCTCTCCTGGGATTCCCTGATGATGATTTCACCGGGGACTATCCAGGGCCTGGTTAAGGCAGGTATATTAACCGCCTCATAACCATAGAGCTCCTCTGCTTTTTTATAGAGCCGGTTCCAATATTCCCTGCCTTCGGGAGTCTTGGGAGAAGTGAGGGCTGCGGTATCCTTCTTAAGCTGAAGGTCCGCCTTAAGCATAATCTTACCTACATCTGTCTTTTCCAGGTAAGGGTCTATAATCTGGTTCTCTGAATCAGGCCTAAGGTTCACCCAAAACGCCTCATCCGGCATAGTGACCCCTATCAAAAAGTAACTCAAAAGCTGCCTGGCTGATTCTTCGGCCTTAAGAGGATCCAACTGCTTGAGGTCTCCTTTATCCAGGAGCACCTTGAAATTATCACTTAGGCTGTCGTAGGAAAAATAGCGCAGGTGCACAGGCCTGAATTTTTCTACGGCCATCCCAGAAGCCATCCTGGAAAGGTGCCCGGCGATATTAAGGTCCACAGCTACCTGCGCAAAGCTTAATTGTTGGAAGAATAAACCAAGAGTTAAAACTAATGAGGTTGTTTTGCGTAACATTTTTCTGTCCTCCCTATACCTTTTACCCTACTTCGCCATTCAATCAGTAATAAATAGTGTGGCTTCGTAGGGTTATTTGCCAAAACCAACTACGTTGGGCGAGGGCAAATAAAAAAATCCGGACTGACCCAAAGTCAATCCGGACTAACTTTCGTGGCAAGCCTGAGTTCCTCCACTTACCTCAGGACCACCGGATTCCTAATTGTCTACAATGTGCAATTTAAGTAAATATAACATATAATTAAGCAATTTGCAAGGAAAATTTGCATTAACTACTAGAATATACAATAAACACAGATGGCCACAGATAAAGATCCGCGTACAACCTTCCTTTAAAACCGGCAGATGATCTCAGATAAAATCCGCTTTAGAGGGATATCTGCGATCATCTGTATCTCTTCATCAGTGATCATCTGTGCATATAGCGTAACGTGGCTATGAAAATAATTGCATTATTCAAATTTTAAACTATAATGGCTTAAAAAGGAGTGGGTATATGCTTAAAGTATTGCGAAACAGGAAAACCGCGAAGAAAATATGGATTGGCCTCGCCGCCATCATCGTGCCCGCGTTTGTGCTCTGGGGCTCAGGCAGCCTCATACGCAACAAAGAAGAAGAAGCGTTCGCAGGCAGGATGTTCGGCAAAAAGGTTTCTTTTTCAGAATTCCGGGATGCCTATCAAGCGGAAAAGGCCTCGGTCATCATGCAATTAGGAGATAAGTTTCCCGAGGTAGAGCAACAGCTTAATCTCGAGGCTTCGGCCTGGGAAAGGCTTCTTCTGCTCTACGAGGCCAAAAGGCGTAAAATCACCGCCGGTGACAAAGAGGTCGTGAAATTCTTACAAAACTTGCCTTTTTTTCAGCACAACGGGAAATTCGATAAAAAAACCTATGAGGAAATCCTCCAGTATGTCTTTCGCACGCAACCCCGTGTTTTTGAAGAACAGGCCCGCCAGAATATCATCCTCTCTAAACTCTATAAACAAGTGACGGATAAAATCAGCGTTACCGACGAAGAGGTAAAAAAAGAGTACGAAAGAAGCAATGAAGAAGTCAGTATTTCTTATATAGCCGCAAAGCCGGAAGATTTCGCCCAAGACGTATCCGCCACAGAAGATAATAGTAAAGATTATTTTACGAAAAACCCCTTGCGCTTCAAACAGCCGGTTTCCTTTAACATGGACTATATAGAGGTTGAAACGGAAGAAAAAATAAACCAGGCCGCAAAGCGCCTTCAGAAGAAAGAGGGCCTGCAAAAAATAGCGCAGGATTTAGGAACTTCCGTAAAAGAAACGGGGATGTTCGCTCAAACCGACCCTATCCCCGGCATCGGCTGGTCAACCGAGATCCTCTCCCTTATTTCAAAGTTAAAAGTAGGGCAGTTCTCGCCTCCCATTCGCATGGACAAAAACTATTATATATTAGAACTCAAGGAGAGAAAGGAAACCTTTATTCCTGATTTTAGGGAGGCCAAGGAAAAAGCCAAAGAATTATACATTAAAGATGAATCCACAAAAATAGCCAGAAACAAGGCGCAAGAGTGCCTGGAGAAGTTAAAAAATCAGGCCAATTTTGAAGAAACCGCTAAGGAATGCGGGCTCAAAAGCGGCTCTACCGATAACTTCAAATACGGAAGCTACATCGAAGGGATAGGGGCTTCGGATCAACTCTGGATGGCGGCAAAACCCTTGAAAGAGGAAGAATTCAGTGAGATTCTGAGCTTGCCCATGGGCTTTTTTATCATTAAGACTAAAAGCAGGACCCCGATTGACGAGAAAAAATTTGAGAGCGAAAAGGAAGAATTCAGCCAGACATTACTCTTGCAGAAGAAGCAGATATTCTTTGCTCAATTCGTAGCTGAATTAAAAAGAAAAGCCTTCTGATAAAGCTCAACTTACCTTTATGCAATTCACCGGGCATTGCTCGGCTATTTCCTTCAGATTACAGGTGGCACAGGTTTGCGATTTCACATGGGCGATACCATCCCCCTGAACCTCAAAGACCTCAGGGCATGATTGCTCGCACAGGCCGCAACCCACACAGGCAGAAGCATCCACTGTTACCTTAGACATCTCTGTTAAACCTCCTTTTTCAACTGAGAAATCCCAATTTCAAATAATACCAATACTACCAAACAAATCCTAATTTCAAAATCTCAAATAGTTTTGGATTTTGGATTTTTCCGTATTATCTTTCCATCAAATTCTCAAACATCTCTTCGTGGCTGACTTCCTCGGAGAGTATATGCGTGACGAGCTGATACGTAACATTGTCCTTGCCTAACGTTTTTTTAGCGATCTTATTGTAGACTTCGATGGCCCCGGCTTCGGCTTCGGTCACGATGCGGATAATCCTGTTGATATCTGCGGTATTCTTGGGCGGCATAAGATAAGGAGAGTTAGCGCCTTTCTCTAAATCCATGGGGTTAGCGATAGGCACATCCCCCAGCTTAGTGATTAAATCCGCCAGTTCCCCGGCATGCTCTAATTCGTCCTTGGCGATTTTGTTCAGCATCTCTGATATATCCTCATAGGCGCGCCCGGAAACGGTTTGGGCCATATGCCAATAGAGGTAAAACGCCAACCATTCATCGCAATAGGCCTTATTCAGGTCTTTGACCAGGTCTTTGAGGCTCAAGTCCACTATGGCTCTTGCTTGTTTACCCATTTTTCAACACCTCCTTTAAGTCAAACCACAAATCACAATACACAAATTACAAACAATAAACAATACCAAAATTACAATGCCCAAATTTATTTGTTTTTGACTTTAAGTTTGGAATTTTGGTCATTGGGTATTAGGATTTGTTTGTGATTTGGAATTTGGAATTTGTGATTTTTCACTTAGTCCGTACTTCTCGATATTATGATCCGCTATTTCCTGGATCTTCCTGATCTCCTCGGGCGCATTCAAGAGGTGCTTGAATCTGCCCTGAACTTTCAGATACTCCTGAACGGGTTTCGGTGTTATCTGCCGACGGGACACAAGGGCGCCTCCTTCATATTCAATTAAAGGATAAAGGCCCGTCTCAACCGCACATTTTGCCACGGCCAGCGTTAGATTTGGCTCATGCCTCCAGCCCAAAGGACAAGGGACATGAATCTGCAGGTATTTGGGGCCTTTGATAGAAAGGGCCTTTTTGACTTTTCTCTGCAAATCCTGCATGAAGCCCGCAGAGGTCGTGGCCACATAAGGGATGCCGTGCGCCAGGGCAATTTCAGGCATAGGTTTTTTAGGCCGGATGTTTCCAAAGGATTGACGGCCAAAGGGGCTTGTCGTTGTCGCGGAATGAAAAGGGGTGAGGCCGCTGCGTTGAATGCCCGTGTTATGAACGACGATGCCATCGGCAATAAAATTATGCTCCTCTTCTATCCTTAAATCTAAAGTTGGCTCCACTCCTTTTGACTTTATGCTTAATACTTCTTCAGTCTGGAAAAATTTATTATCTGGCAAGAACTCTTCTTCAGCCAGCATCAAACCTCCAACAAATTTCTCTTTTTGTTCCTGTGGAAGAAAAGTGGATATTTTACTGACGGACATTCTTTTATGCAAGTCTAGGAAACGAAAAGGAGTATCGTCATTCATGCTTTTTAATGTTACAACTCTATCACCAGTCGCTATATCCACATCCTTAAGCATCTTCCAAACTAAACTGCTATGCCCTCCTTTTTCATTTCTCTGTAAAACCAAAAAGGGATGATTGGCTGTTGCCTTTATAGAATAATAGAGGGTCTTGAGCTCAAATACTTCTTTTCTACCATTATCAAATACTCCACTACATTTCTTTATGACCATCTGATGGTTATTTTGGTCAAAAGCACAAATTTCGTCACCAATTTTTATTTCTGTTATTCTTTTAAGACCCTCTTTTGTCATGACTGAAGAGGATATGCTTAAACAATTCATATAGGCCTCATTGTCGTAACAGACGTATAAAATATCATGCCCCCGCTCCAACATGCCGGATAAAGCCTGCAGGCCTATGTCCGCAGTACCACCGTCACCTGCCTGGGCAATAACATTAATCCCCTCTTTCTTACCTAAATAAATCAAGGCGGATTCAACTCCCGAAGCCACAGCCGCGGCATTCTCGAACAGAGAGTGAATCCAGGGCACGCCCCATGCGGATTCCGGATATTTTGTGGAAAACACCTCCAGGCAGCCCGTATTATTCACCACGATGGTATTGGGGCCGGCTGCTTCTAAGACTAAACGGGCAGCCAAAGACTGGCCGCAACCCGCACATGCGGTATGGCCCGGTTTAAACAAAACTCTATTCTCCATATTCCTCCCTGAGCAACTCGGGTTTTAAATCGATAAACTCCCAGTTGATTTCTTTTTGCGTGAGCCTTCTGAATATCTCCCTTATCGAATCAAGCGTTATATCCCTGCCGCCTAAACCTGCGACAAAAGAACCAACGGCCTTAGGCGCCTTCTTTTTTCCGCAGAAGGCGGCCTTGATCTCCACGGCTAAAGGAGGCCATGCCCCCAAAGAAACGGCTTTATCTAATACCGCAACCTGCGGCACATTCTTGAGTGCCTGATAAACCTGCGCGTAAGGAAACGGCCGGTAAGAGACAATCTTTAACAAACCGACCTTTTTACCTTTCTGCCGCATCTGGTCCACCACTTCCTTGATGGTGCCGCAGACAGAACCCATGGCCACAATCACCTTCTGGGCATCCCTGGTGCCATACTCTTCTATTAAACAATCTTTATAATCCCGGCCGAAAACGCTTTTAAATTCCTGGCTGACCTTAGGGATAAAATTTAAGGCTGCCTTCAGGGTCTCCTGAATGGCAAAACGTGTTTCCATGTAATAATCAGGGTCTGCCAGCAACCCCATAGTCAAAGGCGCGGCAGGATCAAGCTTATAGAGAGGTTTGTAAGCAGGCAGGAACTTATCCGCCTTATCCTGTTCAGGAATATCCACGGCCTCCATGCCATGCGTTAAAATGAAACCATCCATGCACACCATCACCGGAAGCATCATAGACTTGTCTTCGCTGATGCGATAGGCCATAAGATGAAGGTCAACTGTTTCCTGGATATTCTCCGCATACAACTGTATCCATCCGGCATCCCGCAGCGATACGGAATCCTGCTGGTCGTTCCAAATATTGATGGGGGCTGAGATAGCCCTGTTGGCACAAGTCAGAACGAGCGGCAGGCGCATCCCCGCGATATTAAAAATCACCTCTCCCATATAAAGCAGGCCTTGTGAGCTGGTCGCCGTGTAAGAACGCACGCCTGCAGCTACCCCTCCCAGGACCACGGAGGCAGCGGAATGCTCGCTCTCCACATTGACAAACGAAGAGCCTAATTCGCCGTTAGCCACCATCTTGGCTAATTCTTCGACGATGTGCGTCTGGGGCGTAATGGGGTAAGCGGAAATCACCCCCGGCTTACAAAGTTTCACGGTCTCGGCAACCGCCCGAGAACCCTCTAAGAAATCTTTCATCCCGTTAGAAATCCCTTCTTGTCCCCGTTAAAATTCCAATTTCTAACGGGATTCACTTCTTTTCTTCTCCTGAACCCTCTTCTACCATGACGATATCGTTTTTAGGGCAGATAAGGGAGCAAAGGCCGCAGCCTTTACAATAATTATAATCGCACATAAAACTATTCTTCTCTTTGCCCTGCACGCAGCCTTCGGGGCACACCTGCACGCACATCCTGCAGGCGATGCAGTTCTTTCTTAAGTAATCGGGCCTTAACTGCACCCTCCAGGCTCCGGTTTTATCCCCTTTGCTTTTTTGCGGCTTAACAATCAACGGCCCAAACATTTTTCTTTACGTAGATTTAATCTGTGTAATCTGCTTTTAAAAATCTGTGTAATCATTTTATTGCTTTTTTATAAACTCATACCCCTGTTGCGCTGCCTGGATGTTGCCTTCCTGGACCTTGCCTGAAAATCTCGCTTTAATGACTTCTATAAGCGTTTCCAGCTTTATTTCACCGGTTGCCGCAGCAAACGCTCCGACCAGAGTCGTATTGCCCAGAGGCCTGCCTATCGTTTTAAGGGCAATTTCAGTAGCAGGCACCACAAAAGCCTTTTGTTTTGCATTGAGCTTAGGGATTTCAAGGTCGGGCTTCCCATCAATTAAAGCCACCCCCTCCTCTTTTAATCCGGAAAAACAGTTGTATCCCCTCATTAAGGTGGAGTCCACAATAAGCACATAATCCGGTTTGTAGATCTGGCTGCGGGTCCTGACCGGCTTAGAGTCTATGCGCACAAACGCATTCATAGGAGCGCCCATCCTTGCCGCTCCGAAATGCGGGAAGGCATAAGGATACATCCCTTCTTTAAAGTAGGTAAGCCCAAGCAGCGCTGCAGTGGTGATAGCTCCCTGGCCGGCACGGGCATGGATGCGTATCTCTTTCATTCCTTAAGGCTCCTTATAAATAACAAAAGATTTATCTATGATAGTATTTTTGGGCAGGTTTGTCAAATAAATTATTTTTAGTAGTATTTCTTAATCAAAAAAGAGACTTCGGAAAGCAGGGTTAAAATTTTCTGCGCTTTTTCCGGAGTGAAAGTACCGAGCCCGCAACTGGGGCTGATCAGCATGTTTTCAAATAATACGTTTTCTTCCAGGCCCTTCTGAACCAGGCTATTGACGCCCCCTTTTAACTTTCTGATTAAAACTTCCGCGGTCTCAAGGCCCGAGAATAACTGCGTAGGCACAATCCCCCAGCACAATATCCCTTGGCGGCCAAAAAAGGCCTTAAGATAATCCGCATAAAGGACCATCCGGTCCAGAAAATCAAAGGCATCAAAACTGATGATATCCAGATGCCGCACTTCCATTAACATCGACCAATCCGTATTGCCGCAGCAGTGCACCCCTAACAAAACGTCATCTGATTTCAGAGGCTCTGTAAATTCCGTCAATTTCTTCACCACCTCTTCCCTGTTGATAGGCGTGTAAGCAGAGCCAAAGCACCCCAGATACGGTTCATCAATAAACAGGATAATCTTCTTGCCGAATTTCCTGAGCGAGTTTATCTGCCAGGCGGCCTTCATGGAGAGGCCCTTTAACACCGCCTGCATCAGTATCGTATCATGCAAGAGTACCCCCCCTTTATCATCAGCGAGGCTGGCGCAAAATGTGAAGGGGCCGATGGTATGGCCTTTGATAAAAATGACGTTCTTTAAATCCTCCTCTTCGAGTCTTTGATAAAATTTATGCAAACCTAAAGCAAAATTTTCGCTGATTTGGAAATAATCTATATCGTGGGCGATGATATGCTCATAATACGATTCTAAGACTTTATCCTTATCCGGCGTCTCAAGCGTGGAAAACCTCAGGCCGTTTTCATCCATGCTCATGAAAGGAAGGTTCTCGCTAAACTGAGCCACCATCCCTTCTCTCGCATTGAGCTTTGGCAGCTGCGGCCAGAAGGGAATCTCAGGGAAATATTTGAAAACCAGGTCCAAAGCGGCGTTAATATCGGTATACGGAAGGCTTCCGATTCCCGTAGCCAAACCTTTCAAACCGCCCATATTCTTTCCTTTTGCTCCTTCACGTATCTTTGATCACGCTGTTACGCAGGATATTCCCGAAAACAACCTCAAAATCATAGACATCCTTGAAATCATCGATGGAATCTTCTTCTGTCCTGGAGAGCAGGCGTTCATGGACCATATTGAAGACAATATTCCCGAAATCCTCCGTGCGCGTTATCCCCCAATGCTTTAAAACTGTCTTGGCCATAGGGCCGTATTGCTCAATGACGAACTTGCGGATTCCTTCTAACAGCTGGCGGCCCGAGACGTGGGTTTTACAGTTAAGCCTCTCCTGCGTAAAATGCAAAGCCTGCATCAGGAACTCGTAGCTATCCGGCTTATAACGCGTATCCGCAGCGCAGATCTCTTCAACCGCCTGATAAAAATTCACACGTCTTTCCATAGAGTTCTATTATAGTCTTGTTTTATGTTTTTTCAAGGTGGCTTATTTTTCTAAAAACCCAGGCTTTCATCTACCAGAATCACTTTCAAGCGCTGGGAATCGATTTCAGCTTCTATCACGAGGACCTGGCAGCACATTCGCTTATAATCAGGCCACAGACAAATATCGCTACGACAGACCCCGTCTTTAACGCAAGGCGTATTCCACTCCAGCCGTTTACAATTTAGGGGCGTTGCAAACTCCCTTGCCCGCTTTAAGGCTTGTTCTAAATTAGGGGCAAGTTTATTTGTTCCGCAGACCACAATGACCTTTTTAGCATAAGAGATGCCTGCCGTCCTGTTTCCATAAGCACTAAAAAACACTATCTCAGCCTTCTCGGAGATAGCATTGGCACTGGCAAGATAGCAGTCGGCTCCAGCCCCCCGCTTTCTTAATTCCAGGCTCTCCTGCCGGGTTATCTTCGGTTGATACGGATTGAACACTTTATTTCCTCTCGACTCCAATAACTTTACAATACCTAATTGTTCCAGGGTTTTTGAACCGGAAAAACCCACGGTCACAGGCACTGGAATAAGTTCCAGTATTTTATCCGCCGCTTCCTTTTTATCGCGGCAATACAATCCCTCTATATTTCTCTTCTTCCAGTTTTTGATCAAGGATTCGATTTTTTTATCCAACGCACTGCCTCTTCTGTATCTGGCGCTCTAAAGCGCTTCTTAACTTTTTAAGGCCATCGCTAACAACAACAGGATAGGAATATTGAGTAGCCGCCTGTTTTAGCTCCGGAGGAATTTTTAAAAGACAAGTCGCCACGTAATCCCTGATTTTATCTAACGCGGGAGTCTTGTAAATGATTCTCCCGCCGTCAACCACTTTTATCAACAGCTTATCTGCCTTGATCCTTTCATTCTCAAGGCCCAATATGTCTTTTACGTATTTTCCTTTTGCGTTCACAACTCTATAGGCCTGCTTTCTCCCCGGATAGGTCACCTTGCCTTTACTTAATTTCATCGTGGGCAAAAACTCCCGTGAATCGTGCGTCACTTCGCTGATTTTATAAATAACATCCAGGCTGGGCGCGTCGATACTGACTCCCATATGGGTGCCCACCCCGAAACTGTCAACGCAGGCCTTCTGATCCAGCAGGTTTTTTATCTTAAACTCATCCAGATTGCCGCTGGCAAAAATCTTGACTTTCTTAAGCCCTGCCTTATCGAGGGACCTTCGTGCCATCTTCGACAAAGAAGCAATATCCGGGCTGTCCAATCGTATACCTTGTAACTGATAGCCTCTGTCTTTCAGATACAATCCCACGGCAATGGCATTGGCAATGCCCTTCTGTGTTTCGTAAGTATCTACGAGCAGTATGGTACGCTCGGGGAAAACGCGGGCGTAAGCCATGAAGCTGTCGATCTCCTGTTTAAAGGACATGACAAAAGAATGCGCCATAGTCCCTACTATAGGCAGGCCGTACAATTTGCCTGCCAGGACACAGGAAGTGCCGGAAAAACCTGCGATGTAAGAGGAGCGCGCTACCTTGACTCCCGCATCCTGGCCGTGGGTCCTCCTGAGAGAGAAATCATAGACGTTTCTCTTACCCGCCGCCGAAACCACGCGGCTGGCTTTACTGGCAATCATGGTCTGCAAATTGACGGTGTTGAGCAGGAAACTTTCAATGATCTGAGCTTCTATGATGGGGGCGGTAACTCGCAGGACAGGTTCGTTGGCAAAGAAAACCTGGCCTTCGCGCATCCCCCAAATATCGCCTGTAAATCTAAACTGCTTTAAATATCCCAGAAAATCCGAAGATAATAACTTTGTACTCTTAAGATATGCTAAATCATCTTTATTGAATCTTAAGGTTCTTATGTAATGCAAGATATCGTCGAGCCCGCAGAAGACCAGGTACGCTCGGTTTCTTGGCAATTTCCTGACGAATAAATCAAAGGTGGCGCGAGCCTCTTTCTTATACACAAGATAGCTCTGGGCCATCGTCAGCTCATAAAGATCCATCAATAAGGCGTTATTCATAAGAGACTCTGCCTATAGTTCCATAAGTTCTTTGATTGTGTCTTGCGGGAAATAATGCTCCTTGGCGGTAATATTCCCGTCTTTCCCGATGAAGACATAGGTGGGGACACCGAAGACTCCAAAGGATTTTGCTACGGATGTGGTCTTATCCAGAAGGACCTTAAAAGGCAGGGAGGAGCTTTTGACGAAATTATCTATTCGACTCCCCTGCTCTCCTATGTTGACAGCAAAAAGCTCCCAGCCATCCGTCAATAGTTTGGCATATTTCTCCTTCAACACCGCCAATTCTTCACGGCAATAAGGGCACCATGTGGTCCAGAAAAATAAAATAACCGGCTGCTGTTTGTCCTTATAACTGGAGAGCGTATACGTGGCCTGGCTTAAATCCTGCAACTGGAAATCCGGGGCGCTGGAAAGATCCGCCGCTTCCTGCTCTTTAGCGCAACTGCACCCGATGCCGCAAAAAACAAGCAAAACCAAAAAAACAGTAACTTTAACGAAATGTTTATTCAAGTTATAACCTCCTTATGGCTGTAACAATAAAATAGGCCCCCAAGAGTATGAGAACAAACGCCGCAAGCCTCTTGATGATTCCCATCCATTTGCCGGATTTGGGAAGATTGACTAACACGCCGCTAAAAGTCCCCAGGAGAATCAAAACAGAACCCATTCCGTAAGCAAAGCTGAACAAGAGAGTGATCCCGTAAAGTAAATTTCTTTTCGTCGTTAAATAAACGAGAATCGAACCGAGCACAGGAGTCAGGCAGGGTGCGGCTATCAGGCCGGAACTCAAACCTAATATAAATGCCGAAAAAGTATTTTGTTTCTTAAGGGAGGGCAGTTTAATGAAGCGGGGAACAGGAATGATAAATAAATCCAGCATCGAGAGCCCGAACAGGATAATAACGGCTCCCACAAAAAAGTAGGCTATGGGGCTTGAGCTGATGCTTCCAAAAATCGTTCCCGTCAGGGATGCCAGGAGCCCTAACAAAGAATATGTCACGGCAATCCCCGTCACATAGCTGGCGCTCAAAAAGAAACCCCGGGACTTAGAGCTACCGGCCTTGACCCCGATATAACCGACGGTTATCGGAATAAGGGGGTAGACGCAAGGAGTAAAGCTGACGAGCACTCCCCCAAAAAACGCTATAAGGTAATCAAGAGGTGTTCCTGAAAGATTCATTCCTCGCCTCCGACTATCGAATTAGCTTGGGCCTTAGAATTCATGGATATGATCCCGAGCACCCCTCTATTTACTAGTTGCTGCGAGGGATATATCAATCCATTTTAAATAAGCTCTATTACCCCCTATAATCGGCAGGGCAATAATCTCGGGCACCTCGTAACTGTGCAGGGATTTAACGCATCTGATAATCTTGGCCAGTTTCTCCTTCTTGGACTTGGCCACCAGGAGCACTTCTTTGGCTTTATCGATTTTACCCTCCCACCAAAACAGAGACGTCACACCCTCCAGCATATTCACGCAGGCTACAAGCTTATTTTTTATAAGCTCATGAGCAATTCGCTCTGATTCTTCTTTGTTCGAAACAGTTATTAAGATAACGATGTACATTGAAATCAACCTGCAATTTTCTTTATTAATTTCGCGACGCGCGAGCCCATCCTGAGGCACTCCTTCGTGGCCCTGTCGTCAGGCGCTCCGATAGCCACGGCTCCGTAATGGTCTCCCTGCGGGTCGCCTTGAATTATCATACCATGAATCAGCATGGCGTTCAATATATCTAAGACCGTGGTTTCATTACCTCCGGCCACATTGGCACTGGAGGCAAAGGCCGCACCGACTTTTCCCTCCAGTTTACCATGGAATTTTACTGACTCATCCAAAAGTTGTTTAATCTCAGCTGCCATAGTGCCGTAGTAAGTGGGCGAGCCGATCACGAGACAATCGTACTTAAGTAATTCATCGACAGCGACATCTTTGGCGTCTTTTAAAACAGCTCCGCAGCCTTCTTTCTCAATCCCCTGCGCAACAAACTGCGCCATCTTTTTGGTGTTTCCCGACCTGGAATGATAGATAACCAATGCCTTTGCCATTTAAAGCCCCCCTTCTTCGTTAATCTTAACTGACTTTATCCTTCCGAACTGCGAGCAGACGTCAAATACGAGTGTCGGATCTTCCGTATGGATTCGAATTTTAAAATCCCGGGCCTCTCCTGAGCCTTGCGTGTCATCCGTAATCTCTAAATGATCGCCGAATTCCGAAAGCGCACTCTTAATCGACTCTCCCGCGGGGCCGTGCACGTGCAATATAAACTCAAGAGAAAACTTCTGCGGCATGGAGGCTATTCCTCGAATACGCTTAATATCTCTGGCAAAACCTGGCAAGCCGAGCCTTGAATTCTGTAATCGCAGATGGGCGATAAAGCACCTGGGCTGCTATTGATTTCAACGAGTATCGCTCCTCTTTCTTTAGCGTACAGAGGTAAACTTGCCGCAGGATAAACCTCCAAAGAAGTGCCTATCAGTAAAAGAAGGCGACAGTTATCCAAAGATCTTAAGGCGTTGGACAAAGCTTCCCGGGGAAGCATCTCTCCAAACAAAACAATATCGATTCTGAATCGGGAGCCGCAAGAACAGCGCGGGAAATATTGGCTAAGAATCTTCAGCAGCGCTGTGCGCGACGGACGGCTTTTTTTTAGGGATTGGATGAATTCCCCGATGTCCTCTTTCTCCAGAACCGTTTCTTTACAGCAACCTCCGCATTTAGCTCTAAAGGCATTACCGTGCAGCTCGATAATATGACGTTGGCCCGACAATCTATGAAGATCGTCGATGTTTTGGGTAATAACGCATCTTAATATCCCCTTTTTTTCCAGTGCCGAGAGAGCTGCATGAGCAGGATTAAACCGGGCCCGAAGAAGAACAGAATAAAAATCTACAATAAAATTGGCTAACTCTTCCGGTTTTTCCCTTAAGAGAGAGATGAGGCCCTCGCTATAAGCGTAAATCTGAGGGTCATATTTCTCCCATAAGCCTGCCTTGCCTCTAAATGTCGGGATACCGCTTTCTGCAGATATCCCCGCACCACTCAGGCATACGACAGAATCTTTTTTACAGCTTTTTTTTATAACTTCTTTGAGTTTTTCAGGGATCATTTTAACATCATCACAGACATGATTCTACCGCAACCTTTTCCCTCTTTGCGGTAGGAAAAAAAATCATCATTGCGGCAGGAAGTACAAATAAAATCATGAATCACATTTTCCGCCTTGACCCCTAAATCCAAAAGTTGTTTTTCGTTGATGGAGGCCAGATCCAGATAATAACGGTTGTCTTCTTCCTTAAAACCCGCGCTGAAATTCGCGCGCACGTCTTGACGGACCTCATAGCAACAGGCCCCTATAGCCGGTCCGAAACCCGCGCGTAAACAGGCAGGGTCTGTCTGAAAAACCTCCTGCATGCGCTGCAGGGCCTTAAGCGTAATATTCTCTTTGGAGCCGCGCCAGCCCGCATGAATCAAGCCGATAGCCGGCCTTACAGGATCATATAAAAAGACGGATAAGCAATCTGCCGTAAATATAGCCAAAGGCAAATCTTTCTTATCGGTAATCAGGGCATCCGTATCCGTAATAGAGGCCTCATGCGAAGAAGCTCCTTTGCCTTTATCCTGCTCTGTAACATAGTGGATGCGGTCAGAATGGATTTGCCCTGCGCAGACTAAATCCCGATAATCCATACCTAAAGGCTCCAGAAATCTCCTGCGATGGATAAACGCGCCTTCCGTGTCCCCATAGAATAAAGACATGTTACCGAGTTGGCGATGGCTGAAAGCGCAGGTTAAGTTTGAGCCATCAGCCATCAACCTGAATGAGTTTATCTCTTGATTTCTCACCTTTAATAATTTTTATCTGGTATTTTTTTATGTTGAGATATTCGGATAACAGGCAAATGAGCTCTCTGTTCGCAAGGCCCCCGGTAGCGGGCTTGGTCAAATAAACCTTTAAAGAATTGTCTTTTTTAACAACGAGGCTGCGGCTGGCTTTGGGGATAACGCGAACATCTAGAATCATTTCTTGGCGGCGGTCCGGTAGGCGTCCACAATGCTGTAGATACCTAAAAGGGCTATGGAAATCAACCCGATAAAAAAGAGGGAAAGGCCCCAACACAGGGCATTGGCGGAGACAGTTTTTCCTAATAACCAAAACGCGATTAAAATGCTTCCGACGAGGAATACGAGTATATTGACAAAAGAGATGAAAATAACCGCCAATCCTTTAAAGAGCTGGCCGTTGTAGAGCTGGCCGAGGCCGTTAAATATAAAGGAAAGAATAGCTGCGGTCCCCGGATGAAAGCTATTCGTATTCATGCCTTTCCTTGGCCTCCCTCTATCTGCTCGGCATCCTGAATACCCGTCAATCTGTCCGAGAACCTATCCAGCCTCTTTTGGCTGTCTTCGTATTTGTTCCTGGCATTACCAAGATGAATGCCTAAAGTGTCAAAATCTTCCTTGAACTTATTGATTTCTATGGTCAGCATACTAAGATTTTTTAATATGACCTTGGCATTTTCCTCAATCTTTAACCCTTTGAGCCCTAAACAGATAACCTGAAGATAGGCATAGAACGTATTGGGTGAAACCGGGATAACCTTCTTGGACATGCAATAAGAAAAAAGGTCTTCTTTGATGATGACCTCATAATAGACATTCTCCGCAGGTATGTACATCAGGGAAAAATCATAGGTGTTCTCCTGGGGCAGAATATACTTTTCTGAGATTTCATTGACGCGGTTTTTAACATCCTGGATAAATTTTCTTCGGAATGAAGCCTTCAAGGGCTCCTCCTGGGCATCCAGCATCTTCTGAAAATTCTCCAGGCTAAACTTCGCATCAATGGGAACAAGGCGTTCGCCTAAGTGGATGACGGCATCCACAGTATCGCCGGACTTAAACCGATACTGGATATGGAAGTGCTCTCTGGGCAAGACCTGTGCCAATAAATTTTCGAGGAGCGTTTCTCCCATCTGGCCTCTGAATTTAGGCGCGCGTAAAAGCTCCTGAAAACTGGCCAGATTTTTGCTCACCTCAAGTATCTGGGCATTGGTGGCCTCTAGCTTACCGAGTTGCTCCTTGACGCTGCCAAAACTGCTTAGGTTTTGGCCGATCGTCTGATGCGCTGCCTGAAGGGCCTGATTCATTGAGCTGAGGCGCTCATTCATCTGGGATGAAATCCTCAGAACGATAAGGATCACGGCCAAAGCAAATCCCAAGAATAGTATTGCGATTACCCAATTCATAGATTTATTATACCACTATCCGCAAGCCCATTAAAGCAAATAATCCTGCTTGACCCTTTTGGCGCTTTTGAAAATGTTGGTCTTTATCTCGGGGCAGACTTTTTCCAATTCCTTAATGATGCGAGCCATCTTCGTGCGGTTAGAAGTCAGGGAGTTGGGGCAGGAGCATTTCTCGTGGGGAAAGCCGGCCTCCCTGGCAAATTTCCTGATCCTATCTTCCTCTACATAGGCCAGGGGCCTGATGATAACGATCTTACCCTCAAACAAGGGCTGCTTAGGGGACATGGCGGAAAACTCGCCGTGAAAGAATAAATTCAGCAGGAGGGTCTCCACGATATCGTCCTTATGGTGGCCAAAGGCCACTTTCGTGCAGCCAAATCTGTTTGCCGTCTCAAACAAGGCCTTTCGCCTGTTCCAGGAACACCAGAAGCAACTGATGTCTTTGGGCTTCGTCTTCCTGAGGGTATCCACTTTTTCAATATGATATTTGACTTTGATTTTTTTGAAGTATTTTTCCAGGGTCTTGGCCAGGGAGCGCGGATACCCTAAATCAATATGGACAGCCAGGAGTTCGTATTTGATAGGCACAAACCTCTGGCGGTCAGCTAAAACTTTAAGCAGGGTCAGGCTGTCCTTGCCGCCGGAGACTGCCACCGCGATTTTGTCCCCTTCGGAAAGCATCTCATAATCCACCATCGCCCGTCCGACGCGCTTCGATATGTAAAACTCCGTGCCCTGTAATAATGCCATATAATTTCTCTTAGTTTAAATGAACCTGTCGTTTTTTTATTTTAGTGTTTGACTGCAGGAATTAGATTTCCTGTTATTGGCTGAATTCGATACACTGTAACAGATTCGTGTATAAACTTTTGCCAATTATCCTCCTCTAAAAATATTATTCGACTAAAATTGTCATCAGAAAGATACATACTGCAAACCTGACTTGGGTGCACGTACCAACCTGCATAAGCATAACCACAAAACCTATATGATCGACTATTTTCGTCAAAAAAGGCTTGATTGATAATATAAACAGTGTCTTTACTTAAAAGAAAACCATTTAAATTATCCAAGAATTTTTTTAAAAAAATTTCTAAGTTACGTGATTGATTATGCATATATGATTCACGTTTTCTTATGGCATAATAATTTTGAGTGATCACAAACCCTGAAGCGATAAATAATAAGAGGCAAAAAATATTCTTAAGCAACCTTTTCTTAGGTAGACGTAAATTAAAAAAAACAGTTGATACTAAAGCCGAAGCAAAAACACAAGGTAAATACCGATAACGGAAACGCGTCACAAACCAAAAATAATCACGATAACACGATTTCCTTGGGATCGCAGACGGAAAATACGTTAATACCAAACCAGCTATAAGCCAAAAAATTAATTTTTTATTTTTTTTAAGCCCGGAAAATGATAGCACGAATATACTTAAAACAATAATATATGCGAAAATATTCCCCCACGCATTACGAACAAATATACCCATAAATGTTCGGACGTAACCATACCAAATTCCTCCCATTAAGTACCAAACAGCCTGAGGCAGATTCACTAAAAACCCGCTTAAACCGCCCATATTTCCTATAAGAGTATCTTGGCCAGACAAAAGAATAGTGTTGAGCACAAAAAATAAAACAATGTTAGCAATGAAAGGAATGACTATAAAAAAACCTTTTCTTATTTTTTGATACCTATTTTCTTGAAAACTATAAAAAATAAAATATAAAGATATGAATAACAACGGTACGCTAAAGCCGCTCGTAAATGAAAATAGCATAAGAAGATGAAAGAAAAAGGATAGGAACAGAAATGAAAGCTTTTTTGTCTCCATATATTTTAAAAAATAGATCCCACAGATAAGAAACCACACAGAAGTCATTATCTGAGCTTGTAGTATAATCCACATGACTGTATTACAATGCGATGCGGACAAAGCAAAAAGCAAACCTGATAACAATCCAATATCTTTTCTGGATGTTAACTTCGAAAAGAAATTAATACAAAGAAAAATAGACAACAAATGTAAAGATACGCTAACTAAATGATAAGGAAAAGGATTAGTACCAAAAAGTTTGAATTGAAGTACGAATAGAAATCTCGCGATAACAGGAATATGGCATCTTTCAGGTGTAAAAAAGCTTTTTAAGGCTAGCCCATTTTCACGGGCAAATGAAAGATAGAGAAAGTCATCCATTGAAAAATAATTATCGAGGATTGGTGCATAGACTAGAAAACTTGAGAATAGAATAATCAAAATAATGCTCTTCTCAGAAAAATGTGAATGACCTATTTTGCATAAAAGATTATTATATTCCTCTTTCATCTTTATATAAGAAATCGGACCGTTGATCAATCAACTTCTTGAAGAACCTGGTGCTCTACATAGACTCGGAACAAAGGTCTTAATGCTCAATTTCTGCAATCTTTGCCAAATGATTAGTTTAAATGAACCTGTCGCTTTTCCCCGCCGCTTTCACAAAGCTCCGGGGACGCAAGAGGTCTTTTTCGTACTGTATACTTTTGTCAGGAGGTGAATCATGGAAGAAGAAAAAATGATTCCGGTTTGTTGTAACAATTTCGGAGTAGGTACAAATAATGGCGTAACTTTTATTCTTGACTTCCGCTTTCAAGAGCCACCAAGCGAACATGGCCAACCAGGGCCAATTAAAACAGTTGCTAGAGTTGCCATGGACCGTATCGGCATAGAAAGATTCATGCTTCTACTCCAAACAACACTTGAAAAAACGAAAGGCAAAGATCAGCCCCCTGCCCCAGAAAATCCTAGGTTTTAATTGAATAAGGTAACGTTTTTTAAAATTTTCAAGATCGGGTCTTGAAATAGCTTGCTAAACAATGAGTTACAAGAATAATCTTGACTGGATAAAAATCTAAAACTCTAAGCCGCCAGTCATTCTTCAATAGTAAGTATAAGGCGTAGATAATATTTCGCCAAGCGTTATTTCGCGTAGTTAGCTTTCCTTGTCTTCTTAAGAGAAAACCCTTTCTTAGGTTTCCTATTTTATATTGAATCCCCTTACCTAAATGTGTATACTATTATTAATAAAGGCTGAGAAACCAAAATCTCTTAAAACCGCAATAAATGTCAGGGAAAATAACAAAATTATTATCTCTATTATTGTGCCTTCTGCTCATCTTCCAGCAATCCGGCTTTGCCCAGGTTGCAGGCCAGTTGAATATTGCCGGCCACTTAGCAGCACTGCATAATTCCTTAGTTCCGGACACCTTTCGCCCCCTGCATTTAAGGTACCTTCAATACGATAATCTCAATAACAGCTTCCAATTTTTTCTAGACAAAGGCAGCCTCAAGAACCCCCAGCCCCGGGAAATTGAGGATACAACCAAGACGCTCCTAAACTATTTCCTTATCGGCCTCACTCTGCCCAACGACTTCTTCTGGGTGAACTTACGGCCTGATTCTCCTGATAATATCATAGACCCTCTCTTGGAACGGACGGATGTCGGCAGGATCATGCTGGAAACCGACCTGCAACTCAAGAAAGACACCGCCAAGTTCACTTCACCTGAAACCGCAGAAGGAAAAGAATACTGGAATAAACTCTATAAAAAGGCAGAGGAAATCTACGGCTATGAGAATATAACCATTCCCACTCTCACCCGGCCCTGAATTGTGCCGGGAGAGATCATTATCCGCGAGACGACGGACTCGGCCTATATTTATAAAGCCACTTTAAAGGTCATGTTAGAGCAGGATTATTTGAGGGGACAGGAGAGTGGCCAGGGTGCAGGGTGGATGGTGCAGGGTGCAGGGAACTATGAGTTTAAGGATGAACGCTCCAAAATCCTGAACGAATATTCTACACAGCTCATCCGCGAGCTCATCATCCCCAAACTTACCAAAGAAGTAAACTCCTCCAAGCGCTACGCTTCCTTAAGGCAGGTTTATTATTCTTTGATTATGGCCCAGTGGTTTAAGGCACGCTACTACAGTAAAGATGGCCTTTATTCCCATCTCATAGATAGAAAAGACTTAACTAACCTTACCTCCAAAGAAAACTGGTCAAAGACTCCCTATTTTAAAGAATACCAGAAGTCATTTAAAGATGGAGAATATAATATCAAGGAGCCAGTTTATACACCCTATGGTCAGACAATAAGGAGTTATTTTAGTGGAGGAGAAATATTTGACTTAGGACGTATGCCTGGATTAGGTGAAGTAGTGCATAATCCTAAAACAGGAGCTGTATCGTCTTCGATAGCAAGTCGCCTTCCTCAGAGTTTAAATCATAATGTTATAGAAATTAAAGTGGGTGCTACAACCATGTCGAGCGAAATAGATAAAGTAGAGTTGCGCCCCCAAGAACAGACGTCCATAGCTTCTTCGGCGGTGGGAGAATCGTCAGATCTTTCAAGGCGAGAATTTCTTAAACAGACACGGACATTAATAAAGGCTTTGGCAGTAGGGGCGACATTCGGTTTTTTAGGCTGTGGAGGTAGTTATGAGAAAAGCGGTGAAAATAAAAAGGATAGCATTTTACAAGGCGTGGAATTTTCTTTAAAAGAACTTCAAGATGCGGTAAGCAACAGACTCGGTTCAGTTTCTGAAGAGGATTTAAAGACATCCATTAATCTTTCTAATCAGAACGAAACACTGGTCAGGCAAGCTTATGATTACTTGATGGCGGAGAATATTCTTTCCAGTAGTACTTCTTTTGTGCCGGTGTTGTTCTTTTTGAAGGGCATGAATGATGACTGGGGTATGGCGATTTTTGGGGACTTGGAATTGATTGTTGTAGGGTATGACTACTATAATAATTCAGAGGCGTTACCCTCACAAGAAGCTAGAGATGCTTGGTTAGCCCGGATGATAGCTCATGAAGCAACACATATAAAAAATCACAAAGAAAATCCAGGTCTTGCTCCTTTGATGGACGAATATTTGGCTCAGGAGGCAAGTTATAAAGCTGCTAAAGCCATGGAGCCAAACAAGGATACAGTAGAAAATGAAAAAAAAGCTTATGAAGCTTTTGGTGTTTTGGTGAGCGAAAGCAAGCGCCATGAAGTTGTTGATCTTTTTGGGATTTCCGTTGATGATTTTATTTATCTGTCTTACAGTGGCATCGTCAAGCCTGTCACGAAAGAGGAGATTTATGCCCCTACAATAACGATAACTCTTTTTGACAAACGTAATAAGGCAAGAATGATAGCAGTTCAAGTTAATGTAGAAACTAGCGAGATTGATCTTGCAGGAAATAGGGACGGTTCTGATTTTTCCAAGGAAACCTCCGGCTCGCCGCTTGAGCCAGAGTCCGCCAGCTCGGTGATGGAGAGTGGGCCTGTTAAAGCCTCTTCGGCAATGGGGTCAACAGCAGCAAGACCTTTGATTTCGGTTTTTGGAATATATGAAGATGAGCTGTTATATGCGGAAGCTCAAGTTATAGAACAAATGAATGAATTCCATCGGCGCTATTTGGATATATATAGAGATGCTGAATTATCGACTGTGGGCTTGGTTAGAAAAGAGGGCAATAAGGATATACTGGTGGATCTGATTTTACCCAGAAGAAATAAAATTCTTTATGTAGAGACAAAATTGGTCGAACGGTATATGATCGGAGGATTTAAAGAAAAGGTTTTGCGTGCTATAGCAGAGTCATATGATTTACGCTTAGAAGTTAATTCTCAAGGTAGGCTTACACTGATATCGGACAAAGAAGGCGATTCTATTATTTTCTCTGACCAATATGACTGGGGGGAAGCTGTAGCTATAATTTCAAAACTGGCACCCATAACTTTGCCAGAAAATATCGTAGCTGTTCAGCGCATAATAACGGAAAGGGGAGGATTAAGTTTAGAAAACGACTGGGATCTGATTATAACGGATTATTCTCATGCACGGACAATGAGATATCAAATGCGCGTACAAAAAGAAGTGGAACAAAAAAAAGCAACCCCGGTTTTTTATTTTCATTATCATCCCGACGGAGGGCTTGAATTTAGTGACAGTGATTTTAGGGATTGGTTAGAGAACGGCTTTGAGTGGGCTGGTATTGGAATCCCTCAAAAAGACGGGAAAACTATTAGTTATCGCCTGTATTATGTGCCGTCTCTTCTTTCGCGTCAGGAAACCAGGCTGTATAGGCTTCCTTTCGCTGATAATCCGGTCATGAGGGATATTTATTATCATACCCGGGGTTCATATTTATTCTGGCAGCAGGCAATCAAGATTTACGAGGCGGCACTAACCTGGAACGCGGATGCCGTCAATGCCTTACAGGATACCATGAAAAGAATGAAGGCAGGGGAAGTTTTAGATAGAGCAGAAAAGGAATTTCAAAGGAGTGGAACTCCGGAGAGTATCTGCAGTGATTATCGTTTTGCCGTAAATGTATTTTTCAGCACTTTTACATATAAACTTGATGAGATTTTTAAAAGCAAACCTCTGGAGGGCGAGAAACTTAAAGTAGCAATCTCTCAGCTTGAAAAAATGCTGCTTTTTATGAGGATGACGGAGGTTCTTGCGAGAGAAAAAGGAGACGGTTCTATCAAAAATTCTCCTCCATTGGGAAATAATCCCGTCTCCGGCTCGCCGCTTGAGCCAGAGACCGCCAGCTCGGCGATGGAACAAAGATTTGGAGGAATCGATTTCCGCTCTCTCCCCATCGTCACCCAGGCGATGACTAACTTAAGCGTAAATATTAGTTCTTCGGCTATTCGGAATTTGGTTAGCACTAACCTTGATGAGGAGTGGCGGCAGATTGCAAGGATGGCAAGTTCAGGGATTACTCCCTCTTCGGAGAGAATAAAGGAATATATACAGACATCCTGCGCTCAAGAGAGCATAACGCAGGATAGGGATAAAATTCTTTTTTGCATATCGGATATCTTAAGGTCAGAGGAAGAAAGCTGCTGCTCAACTGACGCCACACTCAGAGACATCCTGGTAGTGTTAGAATCCATGGGAAGCGCGCAGGAATTAAGGGAGGTATTTTTAGGGAAGGGATAATTTACTCCGGCTCGTAAGAAACGTCAAGATTATCTGCGATAATCTTGACGTAATTTACCGATAATCGGGTAGCGGGTAAATTAAGGGGGCGTCTCCAGCCTTAGCGGTTTCTCAGCCAAAAAGGCCAGTCCAAACAGATGCCCCTTTTTCTTTTAATCGTAACGCAGAAATCCGCGGTTTTCAAGCCGGGGATGAATGCGTTACGATTACCCCGACGAGCACAAAAATTATAGCGAGATTTCTTGGTGAATTTAGCCGAGTCGGGGGCTGTCTAGGAAACCTCGGGCTAAAGCCCGAGGAGTATTCATTTAATCCGATAAGAGCTAAGTTAAAGCAGTGGGGCCTTTGCTGAAAGCAGGGCTTGGTAAATCTATTTGAATAAATCTAAGAAGGTTTTGGGGGTTAGTATCCTTACTTCTGCATATTTCTCCAACGCAAGAAGGTCTTTGTCTCCTGTAACGATATATTCCGCTTTCGCGTTTAAAGCACAGGCAATGATTTTCGTGTCCTTGGAATCCCTTAATCTTTTCACCGTAACCCGGCGCGGTATGATCAACTGAGAATAACTTAAAATGTCTCTGATGATCCATTCAATTTTCTCATAAGGCACCTGCGGAAAGTCTTCGTATAAAACCGCCTCCACCTCTTCCATTATTTCAGGGGAAGTTACGGATTTGATCTTACTGGCGATGGCTAAATCTACGATATGGCGGGAAGAACCTTTCCAGAAAAGACTAGAGATTAGAACATTAGTATCAAGGATGACTTTTATCATCAATGATATCTTCTCTTGGAGATTGCCTTCTCTAAATCTTCTTCCTTAAGTCCCTTTTCCTTGGCAAATTCCTCTGCCCAGCCCCTTAAGGACTGCCTTTTCTTGGCTGTCCACCTTAGAGAAGAAATCCTCAGCCAGCCGTCGATTACTTCTTTCTTAAACCTTAAAGTCTTTCCGATATGTACTGCCGGAATCTGGCCCGCACGTGCCTTGCGGTAAATGGTCTGTTCATCCAATTGCAAATATTTGGCTAACTGCTCTGTGGTCATAACCTCTTGAATCATGGTATATTCCCTCCTTTTTGCTACAAGTATACCTCAAAAGCAGGAAGATGTCAATACTTCTTTATATTTATTTATATTATCTTATACTTCTATATATTGATGAGGAGTTGAAGAAGTCCCCGTGAGGGGCGTGTGCGAGGAAAATTTGACGAGCACACACCCCGAAGCAGGGAAAAACATATAGCCCATTATACTCTTCCCGAAGACTCAATCATCTTGCGGATGGTCTTGTTGATTTTATGCTTGAGGAGCTCTTCCAGGGAAAGCGGGACCGTGAGGGACCAGTTCTTGTCGCTGATGGTGCCAGGCGTATTAATCCTGTTTTGATAAGCGTCCCCCTTATGCACATCAGCAATATACAGCCAATCCACTAACGTATTGATACAGAATAGGGCGCTGGAATCCAGGCTTATCCGCAAGGCCCGGGCAACAATCTTGGCATCGGATTTCTCCCGCATGGGCCCGGGCAGCTTTAGATGCTTCCACAGTTTTTCTTTTTCGCGATAGGTATTTTCGTACAAATCTATAAAATCCGCCAGCTCTTCTTTTCTCTTCCCTAGAACCGCCACCAGTTTATCCACTGAATCAACCTTCTCCTGCCAGCGCAGCCTCCCATGATGGGAACGAGAGGAATCAAATAATTTATTCCTGACGTGGCTAAAGTTTATCTGCCGATGGTCAGAGCATTTCCTGATGAAAAGCTCCTCGTCCACCGTGCCTGCCTCATTCTCCCACCAGGCAGGCCAGTTCGTCGTGTCATGCGTGGATAACATCGCCACGCAAAGACCGCGGTACTCATGGGGATCTAAAAAATCATGCCTGTGCCACCAATCCTTGGCCCAGCGCTGCACATCATTGCCGGGAATGCCAAACTCTTTTAAGGCCTGCGGACAGGCCGAGGGTATAGTCCCTAAATCCTCGGCGCATAACAGCATGGACGTACTGTCCAGAATGACCTTAAGGATTCTTCTGCCATGTTCTTTCCAGACAGACTCTTCCCTCGGGTCAAAAAAACCATTGAGGCCTTTATTTTCCTGGGGTTCCTGATAAGGAATGCTCCATATGCGAAATAATCCCACCACATGGTCTATCCTTAAAATGTCATAGAATTGCTGGGCGAACTTAAGTTTTTCTTTTACATATTGAAAACTGTCGTCTGAAATCTTCTCCCAATTATTCGGCGGCATGCCCCAGCGTTGGCCCTTAGCGCAATACATATCCGGCGGTGCTCCGGCGGAAAACTCCAGTTTAAAATATCCCGGGTGCTGCCAGACATCGGCGCTGTCCCTGGAAACTAAGATGGGAAGGTCTCCCTTAAGTAACACCTTTTTTGAGTGCGCATAACTCTTAATCTCTTTAAACTGCCGGTAAGCTACCCACTGCACCCACATGTGAAAGGCAACTTTTACGGCATGTTCTCTTTTAAACTCCTCCAGGGCTGCGGCACATCGATTTTTCAAGGGTTGCGGCCAATCGTACCAAGGGCTTCCCGCATGCACCTCTTTGAGCACCTTGTAGAGGGCGAAATCCGAAAGCCAATAGGCGTTTTCTTCCTGGAACTTCTCAAACGCCGGGCTGCTTTTTTTCTCCCGAAGGTAAACTTCCCAAAGCAACCTCATTTTCTCTTCTTTGATAGAATAATGGATGTGGCTCTTGCCTGCAGGAAAGTTTCTTTTTAAATCTTTGGTATCGATATCAAAGTCCTTAAGTGAAATAGTGGCGGGCTCCAGGGCAAAGGAACTATTGGAATCATAAGGACAGAATAAAGGCCCCATGTCATTCATGGGCAGAAGCTGAATGATGGAGTTTGCCGTTAAATGCGCCCAATCCACCAAGAGCTTCAAATCAGCTAAATCACCGATTGCCTGACTTTGCCTGGAGTATACAGAAAATAAAGGCACCAGTATCCCTGCCTTTTTTTGCGAACCGATCCATTTCCATTTGGCATGGGAGAGTGTACGCAGCAAATCATCATCTAAGGAAGGGCGGGTTACCATGGTGTCCTCACGGCACAAAGAATAACAACTGCAGGATCTTATCTGCCCAGAATAGGACGAGAATGGCCGATAACGACAAGAAAGGCCCGTAGGGTATGGTGTGGTCTTTTTTAACCAGAAGGTTTATGATACCGACGCAGGCGCCCAGGAACGGAGAAAGGAAGAAAACCAGCAATGCCTTTTGCCAGCCTAAAAAGGCACCGATCATCGCCAGCAGCTTTATGTCCCCTCCGCCCATCGATTGCGTTTCTCCCTGGATGGGGGGTTTTTTGAGGAGCTTGAAATAAACAAGATCAAAGACGAATCCCGTCAGATACAAAATCCCACCGCCGGCGATAATGCCCAGAAAAGAATTCAACAACGGCCTGTAGTTGAACGCGAACGGGCCCAAGGTGATCCCCCTAACGGAACTTAGGATAAAACCGAGAATCAAGCCGCCGACAGAAATCTCATCGGGGATAATACGGTGCGCGATATCAACGAATGTCGCTACTATCAGGCTGCAAACCAACACCATATAGAAGAAAAAATCATAACTTAGGCCAAAATGGTTAAAAACAACCAGGAACATAGCCGCCGTCAATAACTCAACGATAAAATACCTCAAAGATATCCTTTCTTTGCAGAAACGGCATCGTCCCCTTAAGATGATGTAACTTGCAATCGGGATATTATCGTATCCGCGTATCTTCTTCTTGCATTTGGGGCAATAAGAGCGCGGCCAGACCACGGACTCGCCCCCCGGCATCCGGTGGATGCAGGTATTCAGGAAACTGCCGACGATAGAGCCAAAAATAAACACGATTGATTTTTCCATCATAAGCTTTTTACTCCTTGGCTAAGCGCCTGCTTCATGATTTCCAGAGGCGCAGACTTGCCTGTAAAATGCTCAAAGGAAAGCGCCCCCTGACACAGAAGCGTCCCCAAGCCGTTCTCCGTATGGGCGCCTGCCTTTTGGGCTTGCGCTAATAACTTCGTTTGCTTAGGATTATAAATCAAATCATACACAAAAAGGTTTTCACTCAACAACTCTTGGGGCACAAGACAAGGATCGGACTCTTTCATCCCTACAGGAGTCGCATTGATAAGCAAATCCCTGCTTTTTATATTTAATTCTTCGATGCTGCCTACGGCAGATATGGGAAAATGGGGAAATAGGTTCTTTATCATTTCGGCGGTCCCTTGCGACTTGGTTCTTTCGATATCGAAAATCGCTATTTCCTTTGCCCCGGATTTAACCAAAGCATAACAAACAGCCCTGGCCGCACCTCCGGCTCCCAGAACAGCGGCTTTCTTATCGTAAGGATCAAGGACCTCTTTTAAATGCTTTGAAAATCCGGGAATATCCGTATTAAAACCCATCCAGGCATTATCCTTCTTAACGATCGTGTTCACAGCCCCAATCTTCTTCAAGAAAAATGATTCGGCATCAAGAGAAACAAACTCCAAGATTTTCTCTTTATAGGGAATCGTGACATTCAAGCCGTAAATGTTGGCATCCATGTTGTCCAGAAAATGATCCAAATCCTCTGGCTTAACCTCAAAGATTCTATATTCCGCGTTTATTTTCAGGGCTCGGAATGCCGCATTATGCATAAGAGGGGATAAGCTGTGCTGGGCAGGATAACCTAAAACGCCATAAATCGTGGTAATGGACTTTTTATCCATTAAAGTAGCTATGAATGCTTTTAGGACTTTTCTCTACTCTCTAATTACCTTAAACACTATCAAATGCTACCAAAGACTCTCTATCTTATTCAGGGCATTTACATAGGCCCTGACAGAGGCTTCGATAATATCCGTGCTTGAGCCTCGGCTGGTAACCACCTTACCCTTGGCTTTCAGTTTAAGGCCGACTTCCCCTAAAGCGTCCTTGCCTTTCGTGACCGCCTCGATACGGTAATCCTGAAGCTCGGCTTTCATGCCGGTGATCTTATCAATGGCTTTAAAACAGGCATCCACCGGGCCATCGCCGGAAGATTTTGCCGAAAGAGGCTTGTTACGGTATTTCAACGTAACCGTTGCCGAAGGAGTGATTTTCGTTCCCGAATTGACTTCAAAGCCTTCCAGTTTCCACAAAGGCTTAATCAGCTTGATTTCATCTTCAACCACGGCAATCAGGTCTTCGTCAAAGACATTTTTCTTTTTGTCGGCAAGCTCTTTGAAGCGTATATTAATCTTATCCACTGCTCCGGCCGTCAAATCGAAACCCAGTTCCTTTAACCGCTCTCCCAGCGCGTGTCTTCCGGAATGCTTTCCCAGGACAATACCGGAACCGACGAATCCTACATCCTCGGGTTTTATAATCTCATAAGTTGAGCGCTCCTTTAAAATGCCGTCTTGATGAATGCCGGACTCATGCCTGAAAGCGTTAGCGCCCACAATAGCCTTGTTCGGGGCTACGATAAAGCCGGTGAGTTTGCTTACGAGGCGAGAGACCTTATGGATTTGCGTTGTGCGGATCTGACTTTCAACATCCCCGAAGATATCCCTGCGTGTCTTTATGGCCATGACAATCTCTTCCATCGAGGCATTGCCGGCGCGCTCCCCTATACCGTTAACAGTACACTCCACCTGGCGGGCACCGCTTCTTACCGCTTCCAGGGAATTCGCTACAGCTAAACCTAAATCATTATGGCAATGTACGGAGATAACGGCCTTGTCAATATTCGGGACATTCTCTTTAATCGCTTTTATCAGAGCCGCGTATTCTTGCGGTTCTGCGTAACCGACCGTATCGGGAATATTGACCGTGGTTGCCCCTGCCTCGATAACCGCCTGAACAACCTTAAAAAGAAATTCACGCTCGCTTCGCGAGGCGTCCTCAGGTGAAAATTCTATGTCCTCGCAAAATTTTTTAGCGTATTTTACGGATTCTACGGCAAGCCTTAAGATCTCCTCCTCTGCCTTCTTTAATTTATACTGCATATGGATCTTGGAAGTGGCCAGGAATACGTGGATACGGGGCCTCTTGGCAACCTTGACAGCCTCAGCGCTGGCATCAATATCCTGTTTAACGGCACGGGCCAGGCCGCAGATCGTCGGCCCCTTAATGGCTCTGGCGATTTGCTTAACAGAGGCCAGATCCCCTTTGCTGGATATGGGAAAACCTGCTTCAATGACATCTACGCCCATATCCGCGAGCGCATGCGCGATCTCCAGTTTTTCCGCCGCATTCAGGCTTGCGCCCGGCGCCTGCTCGCCATCTCTTAATGTCGTATCAAATATGATTATTTTGTCCATGTTGTTAGCTCAAAACTCAAAGCGCAATGCGCCAAACTAAAACTTAAAATTCAAAACTTTTAGTTTTACACTTTAACTTTACGCTTTTCGCTTTACACTTTACGCTTTCTTCATCCAAGGCACGATTTTGGCATACCTCTGGTGCCTATGCCAAAATCGCACCTCGCCCTGCGAGGTGCATATCTCCTTTACTTCCTCATCCAAGGCATTGATTTTGCTGTGCCTCTGGCGGTTAAAATTAAGCCTACCTCTGGTGATTAGGCTTAATTTTATCCCGAGCCATGCTCGGGGTTAGGCGCAAAATCATCCTGAGCTCTGCAAAGTGCATATCCCTTAGTGTTTCATCCACGGCATTGATTTTGCTGTGCCTCTGGCGGTTACAGCAAAATCATCCTGAGCTCTGCGAAGGACATAACCCTTGTTGCGCGCTAATGTTTCATCCAAGGCATCATCTCTCTTAGCCTCTTCCCTACTTCCTCTATCTTATGATTATCTCCCTCAGCTAATAACCTGTTAAAATTCGGCCGGCCAGCTTCATTCTCTTTAATCCATTCGCGGGCGAACTTTCCGCTTTTTATTTCTTTGAGCATTTTTTTCATTTCCTTGCGTGTTCTCTGGGTGATAACCCGCGGCCCGCGGGTCAAATCTCCGTAGCAGGCTGTATTGGAAACACCCCGGCGCATCCCTGAAACCCCTCTTTCCTGGATAAGATCCGTGATAAGCTTAAGCTCATGGAGCACCTCGAAGTACGCGATCTCGGGCTGATAACCTGCTTCCATCAACGTATCAAAGCCTGCCTTGATAAGTTCCGTCACCCCGCCGCAAAGCACGGCTTGCTCACCGAATAAGTCTGTTTCTGTCTCTTCTTCAAAGGTTGTCTCAATAACACCTGCCGTGGTCGCTTTTAGTGCCTTGGCATAAGCCAAAGCCAGCTGTTTGGCCTGGCCTGTTGCGTCCTGAAAAACTGCAATCAGCGAGGGGACGCCTTTGCCTTCTTCGTACATGCGTCTCACCAGAGCCCCCGGACCTTTGGGCGCCACCATAAACACATCCACATTTTTAGGCGGCTTGATCTGTTTAAAACGGATATTGAAACCGTGTGAAAAACAAAGGGCTTTCTTTTTCTTTAGATTCGGCTTGATGCTCTCCTTATAGACTTTGGCTTGGACGTGGTCCTGGGTCAAAATCTGGATGATATCGGCGGCTTTGGCTGCCTCACCTGCAGAGACAGGGTTGAATCCGTCTTTTTTTGCCTGCTCATAATTTGCCGTGCCTTCCACCTCCGAAACAATCACGCTGCAGCCTGAATCCCGAAGACAAAGCGACTGGCCGCGGCCCTGAATGCCATAACCGATGATGGCAATGGTCTTACCTTTCAATAAGTTTAAGTCTGCATCATTATCATAATAAATCTTTGCCATTATCAACCCTCCTTCATTTTTCTATAGTTTTTTACTAATCGGAAAAATGACGTCAAAATCCTCCTAAGAGGATTTTGACGCTATTTTTCTTTCAGGCCATGGCGATCCTGCCTGTCCGGATAAGTTCCTTGATCCCGAACGGCTCCAGATCCGTAAGCAGATTTTTAATCTGATGCTGGTCCCCGGCCGCTTCAATGATAGCTATATCCTGTTTATGCTGGATGATCTTACCGACATATTTATGAAGAACGCCCTCTATCTTTGCCTTTTCCTTAGCGGAACAATCCACCTTGATGAGAACAAGCTCCCGCTCCACATGCTCTTTTTTAGTGAAGTCCGTAACGCTGATGACATCGATGAGTTTATTTAGTTGTTTTTTGATCTGCTCGAGAACATTTTCATCTTTGGCTTCTACCACAATCGTCATATAAGAGATGGTGGGGTCCAGTGTTTCGGAAACCGCCAAAGAAGCGATATTATATCCGCGCGCGCTGAATAATCCGGCAATTCGAGCCAGTACGCCAAATTTATTTTCAACTAATACTGAAATGGTGTGTTTCATCAATTTGCCCGCTCGCCCTTATGTCAGTAAATTGATCCCGAGCCGCCATTAGCGGCGAGGGATAAACTCTATGCCAACCCCATCATCCTGTTAATAGCTTCCCCCGCCGGCACCATGGGAAACACATTCTCTTCCTGTTCAACGCGAAAATCAATGAATACCGTATTATCAATAGCCAGGGCCTTCTCAAGCGCCGCGCGCACGTCCTGTTTCCTGGTTACCTGAATCCCAACGGCTCCGTAACTGTCTGCAAGCTTCACAAAATCAGGCCCGCTGATACAGACATGCGAATAACGTTTTTTATAAAAAAGTTCCTGCCACTGACGCACCATCCCTAAATAACCGTTATTCAAAATGACCACCTTGACGTTAATTTTATTGCAGACGCAGGTCGCCAGCTCCTGAATATTCATCTGTATGGAACCGTCACCTGCGATATCAATTACGTGTTTATCCGGACAGCCGATTTTAGCACCCATGGCCGCAGGAAAACCAAACCCCATCGTACCGAGCCCCCCCTGAGGAAATAAAAGTACGGGGCAAGGTATACTTATACCACTGCGCTGCCCACATCTGGTTTTGGCCGACTTCGGTGGTGATGACAGCCTTTCCCTTGGTTACCTCATAAAGCTGTTCCACTACATATTGAGGCCGAAGTTTATCGTCATCCAGATATTTCATGGGATATTTTTTCTTCCATCCCTCAACCGTCTTTAACCACTCCGAGGTATCAGGCACCTTCTTGATCTGCTCCAATAATTCGCCCACGATATTCTTCGCATCTCCTACGATAGGCACATCCACTTTGACGTTCTTACTTATGGAGGAAGGGTCGATATCGATATGGATGATCTTGGCTCCCGGCGCAAAGGAATCGAGCCTGCCGGTCACGCGGTCATCAAAACGCGCGCCCACCGAAATAATCAAATCTGCCTCCATAATCGCATGATTGGCATAGGCAGTGCCGTGCATGCCCAGCATCTGCAGGGAAAGCTTATGCGTGTCAGGAAACCCGCCCATCCCCATAAGCGTGGTTGTCACCGGCGTCTGGATTTTTTCGGCAAGCTCCCGAAGCACAAGGTGCGCGCCTGAACTGATAACTCCGCCTCCGGCATAAATAACCGGTTTTTTAGCGCTGGCAATAAGCTTAGCTGCTTTTTTGATCTGGCCGGGGTGTCCGAAATAAGTGGGCTTATAGCTACGTATCTGAATCTTCTCAGGCCAGATGAATTCAATATCCTGCATCTGGATATCGGAAGGAATATCGATTAACACAGGGCCGGGCCTTCCGCTTGAGGCGATATAAAAAGCCTCCCGCACGATCCTGGCCAAATCTTTGGCATCCTTCACCAGATAATTATGCTTGGTTACGGGCCGGGTGATACCCGTGACATCGGCTTCCTGAAAAGCATCGTTGCCGATCAAAAAAGATTTGACTTGTCCTGTAATGGCCACCATGGCTATGGAGTCCATAAAGGCATTCGCCAATCCTGTCGTCAGATTTGTAGCCCCCGGGCCGGATGTGGCAATGCACACCCCCACCTTACCCGTGGCCCGAGAATATCCCTCAGCGGCATGGGCAGCGCCCTGCTCATGACGGGTGAGGATAAACTTTATATCCGAATCATAAAGATTATCAAAAATAGGCAGGACCTGGCCTCCGGGATAGCCGAACATGACCTTGACCCCTTCGCGCTTCAAACACTCTATTAAGATTTGTGCGCCTGTCATTCTAAAATGGCTCCTTTATCCGCCGAACTGACCAGTTTAGAATACCTTCCCAGATACCCTGATTTAATCTTCGGCAAAACAGGTTTCCAATTTTTAAATCTTTTTTCAATTTCGGTTTTATTTAGTTTAACCTCTATTTTTCTATTCGGTATATCTATGCTGATTATATCACCGTCCTTCAAAATCGCAAGGGGGCCGCGGCTGGAAGCCTCAGGGGAAATATGCCCGATGCAGGGGCCTTGGGTGCCGCCGGAGAACCTTCCGTCGGTAATCAGGGCCACGGATTCAGCCAAGCCCATCCCCACAATCGCAGAGGTGGGAGCCAGCATTTCCCTCATGCCCGGGCCTCCGCTGGGGCCTTCGTAGCGGATAACAACCACATCCCCTGCTTTTATCTTCTTATTCAAAATCGCCTGCATGGCTTCTTCTTCGCGGTTAAAAACTTTAGCCTTGCCGCTGGATCGCATCATCTTGGGACTGACGGCCGCCTGCTTGACCACGGCTCCATCAGGCGCAAGATTCCCAAACAACACGGCAATACCGCCCTGCTTATGATAAGCGCGCTCAAAGGAACGAATCACTTCCTCGTCAGAGATCACGGCATCATCCGCGATATCAAATATTCTTTTACCGCTAAGAGTCATCGCGTTGTTTAATCTGCTCTTTAGTCTTCTAAGCACGGCAGGGATTCCTCCGGCATATTCTAAATCTTCCATAAAGTGAGGCCCGGCGGGTTCTAGGTTTGTGATGTGCGGGGTATGCTTGCTGATTTTATCAAATGTTTTAAGATCCAATTCTATTCCCGTCTCATGGGCGATGGCCATAAGGTGCAAAACCGTGTTGCTTGAGCCGCCCAGGGCCATATCCACGGTAATGGCATTTTCCAAAGACCTTTGATTGATGATATCCAAAGGTTTAATATTTTTTTTCGCCAATTCCACGATACGCTCACCGCTGGCTTGGGCGATTCTACGCTTCTTAGCTGAAACCGCTAAGGCCGTTGCGCATCCCGGCAAAGACATCCCTAAGGTTTCGGTTAAACAGGCCATGGTATTCGCCGTGTAGAGGCCCTGGCAGGAACCTGCCCCGGGACAAGCCTCCATTTCTAAACAAGATAATTCTTGCGAAGATATTTCTCCTTTTTTTGCCCTGGCCAGGGCTTCATAGGTGTCATGCACAAAAGCTAACTTTTTCTGTCGAAAACGGCCAGACATCATAGGGCCTGCCGTCAAGATAATCGCGGGGATATTAAGGCGTGCCACACCCATCAGCATGCCCGGCGTGATCTTATCGCAATTCGTCAGGCACACGATCCCGTCGAGGCTATGGGCATTACAAACCGTCTCAATCGTATCCGCCACGATCTCTCTTAAGGCTAACGGGTAACACATCCCTAAATGCCCCATGGCGATGCCGTCGCAGATCCCGGGCACGCCGAAGAAAAACGGCACGCCCTGGCCGTAACAAATCCCGCGCTCAATGAAGCGCTCTAAGTCTCGCATACCGATATGGCCGGGGATGAGGTCCGTAAAAGAGGTTGCCACCCCGATAAAGGGCCTTTTCAGATCTTTTCTGCTCAAACCCGTAGCATGCAAAAGAGCGCGGTGCGGAACCCTCTCTAATCCTTTTTTAATCTTATCGGAACGCATGATTACCCCTTCCTTCTTAATCCCGACTCATAAACTGTGGAAAAATTTATTCTAAATTCTTCCACATTCGTCGGGATAAATTCGGCCATACATCTTAGCTTCACTGACGCTCGCTAAGTTGTGGCCTCATTTAATCCGCTCCTTCTCCATTATGCACCGCGTGCTTGGCTGCTTTTCGCTTTCGCACAATCACGCGTTTTAAAGTGATATATTTATCTACCAGCTGTTTGTTATTAACCGTATTGAGTTGCTTAAACAAGAAATCAAATCTTTCTTCTATCTCCCCGGCTATGGCATCCCTTGTCTCTTGAGGAAGGCCCATAATCTCTCTTTTAAAGGGGCCCAGGGCTTTTTTACGCGTCTTATAAATAAACTGCTCCTCGGTCTCTCCCTCTTTTTTCTCTGCGGCGGCATTGACTTTCAACCATTCATACATCCTTGTCCTTAATTCTGCGGAAAAGTGCTTGCTTTCGTAGATCATGTTCTGGAATTCCGTGGCTAAATGTACTTCTGCGGCATCACACTCGGCGAATTTATGAAAGGCCTCAGCCGGTAAAGTGGATGCTCCATGCTGCACAGCGCCCGCTAAACCGAACTCAGACTTGGCTATCTGGGAAAGATTCTTCAAGGTATCGAAATCAAGTTTAACCTGGGCAATGGAGCCATCCGGCAGAACCACGCCTCCGTGCGAGGTTCCCGTTTGCACGGAAATCTTGCTGATTCCGATTAACCCCTTGCGCAATCTCTCTTTAAAACCTGCCATAAAGGCCCTCAGGTCCTCGGGAGTAGAATTCTGATGGCCCACCTCCCCGATTTCTCCTCCCACGGAAATCGTCACCCCGCGCGGCTCGATGCGCCTGATAAACTGGGTAAGTTTTGCGCAGACTTCGAAATTCAGATGCTGCTGTTTCTTGATATCCTTATGGGACAAATCCACGAGCGTGGATGAATCGATGTCGATATTATAAAAGTGGGCGTCTATCGCTTCGCTGATTAAAGTCTGCAAACCCTCCATTTCTTTCTCGGGGTTTTGCAAATATTTCTTGGCATTGGCCTGGGTATGGTCCGCCTGGATGAACACAGGGCCCGCGTATCCCTCCTTGACCGCAGCTGCCAGGACGGCGCTTGCGTATTCTAGGGGGGCTTGAGCGGTGTAACCCATCTCGGACTTGGCAATCTCAAAGATAAAAGCACCGGAATTATTCTTTTGAGCAACCCTAAAAATCGCCTTTGCCAGATCATACGTCATGCTTCTTAAGTTGATGGCTGGCACCGTGAACCCAAAGAATTCGCCTCTGCCGCGGGCCATGTAAAAATCATGTATACTTGAAGGATAAATTCCTTTTTTATAAGCGATGTCAAAAATCTTTTTGGAAAGTTTTTTTTTCGCAGCCAAATCATCGCTCATGATCAATTCCATCGCAATTTTTTCAATATCTAACGGCCTTCTTCCCATCGCTTTTCCTCCCTTAATTAACGCGAGAAATCCAAAATCCAAATAATACCAATACTACCAAATAAATCCAAATGTCAAAATCCAAAACCCAAATAGTTTTGGATTTGGGATTTGGCAATATTGGGATTTGGGATTTTTCATTTAAGTTAATACCTTTATCAAATCATACCACTTATCCACCTTCAATTCCTTATGCTTGATCGCGTACGCCAAATCAACGGTGTATATTTCCCCGCACCTTATCGCCACCGCCTTATCCTGTTCGCCTTTTAATAAACACTCCACAGCCGCACACCCCAGATTCAAGGCCATCTCTCGGCTGGCAGCCGTGGGCCGTCCCCCTCTTTGAATATGCCCTAAAATCACGGCACGCGCTTCCAGGCTGGTTATCTGCGAGATTTTTTTTGCGATATCCGCAGCGCTTCCCGCCCCCTCGGCTACCACAATAATCCAGCTTATCTTACCCCGTAAGTTTCCGTTGACAATATTATGACAGATATTGTCCAAATCTAATTTTACCTCAGGGATGATGACGTCTTCGCAGCCGGCAGCTAAAGCCACAGACAAAGCAATGAACCCTGAGCCTCTACCCATAACCTCAACCACAAAAATCCGTTCCATGGAGGTTGCCGTATCACGGATATTATCTATGGCCGTCAGCGCCGTATTGATAGCGGTATCCACGCCTATGGTGACGTCAATCCCGTTAATATCATTATCGATGGAAGCCGGGATACCGATACAGGGAACTTTATATTTTGTACCGAATTCATGCGCCGCCGTAAAACTGCCGTTACCGCCGATGACAACCATCGCGTCAATACCGTTCTTCTTTAATGTTGCGTAGGCCCTGTCTTGCCCGTCTTGGGTCTTAAACTCAGGACAGCGCGCGGTCTTCAAGATCGTGCCCCCCTGGTTGATGATCCCCGAAACAGAACGGTGGTCAAACGGTTTTATTTCTTCGTTAATGAGGCCCCGGAACCCGCGAAAAACCCCTATTACCTCTAATTTGTGAAAGGTAGCATATCGCACCACGGCGCGTATCGCCGCATTCATGCCGGGGGAGTCTCCTCCTGTCGTCAAAACCGCGATTTTCTTGATGGCCATTTTGATTAGATATTATTCGGTCATCGGATCCGTAGCGCGCCTGCCCGCCCTGCCTTCCCTGCCTGCCGGCAGGCAGGAATCGTTATGCGTTGGGCGTCACGCGTACGTCAGACGTTATACGTTAGCCGATTCGCATAACGCTTCCGTAATCCTTTTAACACAATCTACTTTTCCAATTCCGCTATATAGGCAATGATCTTCTGCAATTCGTTCTTGATGTGCCTGACTTTCATGACCGACCGGATACGCAGCAGGAGATCCGTTTTTTCAATCGGCTTATTAATAAAATCAACGGCCCCCGCGGCGAGGGCTTTTTCTTTTTCATTCGAATAGGCCGTCACCATGATAACAGGAATGTGTTTTGTTTCGGTATCCTTTTTTAACCCTGCACAAACCTCATTTCCTGTTAAGCCGGGCATCAGGAAATCCAAGATAATCAAATCGAACTTTTCGGATTTTGCTAAGTTAAGCGCCTCCTGGCCGTCTTTAGCGATCGTGATATCATAGCCTTCCTTGTTCAGGATATCTTTGATGAGCCCCTGTATTTCCACATCATCATCCGCATAGAGTATCTTCTCCATGATTTGCCCTCTCCTGAAATCAGCCAGCCTCGAAATCTGCCAACCTCTGGTGTTTTGGCAGCTTTCGCAGTTTTCTCTGAAAACTGCTGGCGGATACAATTGCGCCGGCCTCTGGCCGGTGCCTACGTTCCCATTTCCCAGCTGGATAGATACAACTTCTGCTGCCTGGTCAAATTATCTATTTTAATCCCCATGGATTTCAGTTTTAACCGGGCAATGTCTTTATCGAGCTCCTCGGGTACCTTATAGACCTCCTTTTTCAGCCGGGCGTGATGCCTGGATATGTACTCAGCACTTAACGCCTGGTTGGCAAAAGACATATCCATAACCTGCGCAGGGTGCCCTTCGGCAGCCGCCAGATTAATGAGGCGCCCCTCTCCCAACAAATAGACCTTACGGCCGTCTTTTAATGTATACTCATCGACAAAATCGCGTATGCGTCTTCTGGATTTGCTTAATTTTTTCAGGGCCGGTATATCTATTTCGACATTAAAATGCCCGGCATTGGAAACGATCGCAGCGTCTTTCATAACGTTGAAATGTTCTTTGCGGATCACGCTGGTATCTCCGGTCGTGGTCACAAACACATCCCCTAATTCGGCTGCCTTTTTCATCGGCATGACCTGAAAACCGTCCATACTCGCTTCTAAGGCGCGCAAGGGGTCCACCTCAACCACAACCACATTACTGGCCATACCCTTGGCCCGCATAGCCACGCCTTTACCGCACCAACCGTAACCGCAAACCACAAACGTGGCTCCTGCCAATAATTTATTCGTGGCCCGGATAATACCATCCACCGTAGACTGGCCTGTGCCGTAACGATTATCAAATAAATGCTTGGTGGAAGCGTCATTCACCGCGATAATGGGATAGCGAAGCTTCCCCTGTTTGGCCAAAGCGCGCAATCGGATGACCCCCGTAGTTGTCTCTTCCGTACCGCCGATAATATTGACATGCAGCGAGCTCTGGCGCTGATGAATAGTGCTTACTAAATCCGCGCCGTCATCCATGGTGATATCGGGCTGAATCGCTAAGGCGGATTTCAGGTGCTGATAATAAATCTTGGTGCCCTCACCTTTAATCGCAAAAACAGATATCTTAAGATCTTTGACTAATGAAGCGGCCACGTCATCCTGCGTTGACAAAGGGTTGGAGGCGCAAACAACTAAACGAGCCCCTCCTCCTTTTAATACCTCTGCTAAAACAGCCGTTTCTGTCGTCACATGCAGGCAGCAACTCACCTTTAACCCTGTCAAAGGTTTCTCTTTCTTAAAACGCGCGCCAATCAGCCCTAACACGGGCATATTGTTACGTGCCCATTCGATTCTTAACGCTCCCCTCTTGGCTAACTTGATGTCCTTGATATCATAGTTCATAAAATCTCCTTTTAAATTCAGTTAAATCCAAAATCCCAATACTACCAAACAAATCCAATGGTTCGACTCCGCTCACCATTGGCACTCAAGCGTAGTCGAAGTGCCAAAATCCCAAATCCAAAAAGTAAGTTTGGGATTTGGAAATTGGGATTTATTTTGAATTTTGAATTTTGTCATTTGATATTAACCCGTTCTATCAAATTATAAACGCTTGGCCTGCTTCTTAAGCGTTGCCGCCATATCCGTATTTTCCCAAGTAAACTCTGGCTCTGTCCTGCCGAAATGGCCATAACAGGCGGTCTTGAGATATATGGGGCGCAAAAGTTTTAAGCTCCTGATCATGCCCTGGGGCGTGAGATTAAAATTTTCTCTGATCAGCTGGATGAACGCAGCTTCCGAAAGCTTACCTGTATTAAAGGTATCCACCATGATCGCCAGAGGTTCTGCCTTACCGATCACATAGGCCAGATGCAAGAGGCACTTATCAGCTAAACCCGCAGCCACTATGTTTTTGGCAACGTAGCGAGCCATATAAGCCGCAGATCGGTCAACCTTTGTAGGGTCTTTACCAGAAAAAGCGCCTCCGCCGGGAGCTGCCACACCTCCGTAGGTATCCACCACGATCTTTCTTCCGGTCATCCCCGTATCCGACTGGGGGCCGCCGATGACAAACTTGCCTGTTTCGTTGACATAAAATTTTGTATTTTTGTCAAGATACTCCTTTAACACGGGCTTGGCAATGACGTTGATCAATTCCTGGCGCGCTCTTTTCGTGATCCTTTCTCCGGTCGCATCCAAGATCTCTTCTGTATGCTGACATGCCAAAACACAGGAATCCACTCTTTTAGGATGGCCATCGTGATATTCGACCGTCACCTGAGATTTGCAATCCGGCCCAAGATATTTCAAGAGACCCTTTCTTCTGACATCGGCCATACGCTTGACGAGCTTATGGGCCAGGATCAAAGGTAAGGGCATCAATTCTTCTGTCTCTCGACACGCAAAGCCGACCATAAACCCCTGATCCCCTGCCCCGCCTTTATTCACGCCCTGCGCAATATCCGGGGATTGGCTGTGGATGGTATTAAGCACCGCACAGGTGTGATAATCAAACCCGTATTTTTGATGCGTGTACCCGATCTCTTTAAGGACACGGCGCGTCAGATTATGCACGTCCACGAAGGTGGTTGTGGTAATCTCTCCTCCCACGATCAGGAGCCCCATCGTGACATAAGTCTCGCAGGCGACCCTCGCCCTGTCAGGATAATCGTCCTTTTGTAAGATATCATCGAGAATGGCATCCGATATCTGATCACAGACTTTATCCGGATGCCCCTCCCCTACCGACTCAGAAGTAAAAAAGTGTTTGCGTGTTGCCATAAACCCTCCTCAATTTGCCTGCACCCAAGAGGTGCAAATTGATCCCAAGCGCCTGCCCGAAATCTTCGGGCAATCATGCCCGAGGAACCGTTAAGTTATGAATGTTTTTCTTGCTTTGTTATAAAACTTATGGTCGCCGATATCGTACCAACGGCCGCCAAATACATAGGCATAAACCGTAACCTTTCGTGATAACCAGTCGATGTAGAACCCTACGGCGTCTGCTTTTTTTCTCGTTTTGCTCTTGACATACTCCTTTACCAACCCCAATCTTTCTTTAGGAAAGAAATAAAGGCACATGGCCACCAGCCTGGATTGGGGCTTGGCGGGTTTCTCCTGGAAATCAATGACCTTATTTTTTTTATCCAGCTCCAGGACCCCGTATTTGCTGGCGTGCGCTTTATCTTTTAGCCGATGGACGCCGATCACAGGATTCTTTTTTTGCGCTTGAGCGAACCGCAAAAACTCACTCAGATCATCCTCAAAAAGATTATCTCCTCCGATAACCAACAAATCATCTCGCAGGCGTTTTTTATTGATCACAAAATCCAAGTCTCCGATGGCTCCGCGCCGGGAGGCATTATCTTTCGTTAAATCGTCAACTAAGCTGATCCGTTTCTCTGTAGTCTGCTTCTTTAACCATTTTTTGAATGGGGATATGAATTTACTGTTCGTGACAATGATGATTTCATCAATAGCCTCAAGGGCACTGAGCTTATCGATGATAAAATCTATGATAGCCCGCTGTTTTACGGGGAGCAAAGACTTAGGATACTCTTTGGTTAACGGGTAAAGCCTGGTGGCGTAACCCGCCGCTAATATCAGTGCCTTCATCGAACCTTAAATTCCAAATTCCAAGCACCAAATAACAAACAAATTCCAAATGACAAATTCCAAATCACAAACATATAAGTTTTGGACATTGGGATTTGGGATTTATTTGGGATTTAGGATTTGGAAATTGGGATTTATCCATTTCGTTTCTCTATCTTTTCGCTAATTGCTCCTTCAAATAGGCGACCCTGTCTACCGGCGTGGGGTCTATGCCGTAGAGGATGGCCAGATAAAATGACACAAAATCTCCTATATAAATCAAAGAAAAGATCCTGCTCAATAAACCTTCGCCGCGCGACCAGATCTCTATTAACTCGACACCTTCCTCTCTTATTAGGCTAGCGGTAATATCCATTCTTATCCCTACGCGCGCGTGCATCTGTTGATCCCGCAGCATCACCACGATGAAATTCTTAAATTGTTTTTTAGGATTCTCCCACCCTACAATCTCATTGTGATTCATCTCGGGGAATACATGACTAGAGCTTAACGCCTTTGCATTCTCGGCTATCTGGCCTCTAAAGCGTATCGCACAAACGTCAAAATGCACGGAGCTCGAATATATAAAGGGCAGCTTATTGTAAAGTCTAAGGGCCGCGGTTTTAGCTATGTTATCTTTCTGCGCAATGCCAGGATTCAGGTACCTGTTCTTTAAATCCTCAAGAATTTTTATCATTTGGCTGATGGCAGCGCCCGGCTCCTGGGCCTTGCCCAATCGCGCCAACAGGCATAGCGGGATGATGCTTAAATACCCCAAAGAACAACGGGGAGGCAGATTCCGGGGTATTTCGATAAATGTCACGCGGTCCTTAGAGGCGTATTCTTTGAGCGTGCCTCCGGAAGAAATAACCACGAGTGTTGCCCCTTTTTCTCTGGCCTGCTTATAGGCACTTAATGTTTCTTCCGTATTGCCCGAATAACTCGCGACGATAACGAGTGTGTCCTTATCCACGTAGGCCGGCAGCCTATATTCGCGTAGGACCGTAATGGGAATCTTGCTTTCAAGGTAGAGATAACTTCTGACAAGATCCGCTCCGATAGCTGAGCCTCCCATCCCGGCAAAAACAATCTTTGTGAAATCCCTTTTTTCAAAAAGAAATGAGGCCTTCTGGGCTAATGCCATAGCCGCATTGCATTGGTCGGGAAAATCCGACAGCAGCCCTAACATATGCGAATTATCCAGTTTCTTTATATTCTCTTGGCTAAGACTCTTTTTCATTCTTTTTTCTGACTCCTATCTTAAAACAAGCTGTTAACTGGTAACTTCTATTTTAATATCTCCCGAAGTTTGGACTGACTGAATTCCTCCACCTCTTTTCCTGTGGAAAGCCTCAGGGCCCTAAAGGCTATCTCCTCGGCCTGTTTAAACGTCACCGAGCGAATGATATATTTTAACTCGGGGATCACCTGCGGCGGCATACTAAATTCATTAAGACCTAAACCCAGAAGGATAAGAACGAAGCTGGGCTCTCCTGCCATTTCTCCGCACATGCCTACTTTGATATTAGCGCTATGCGCTGCCTCAATGATATTCTTTATAAGCCGTAATACAGCGGGGTGGGCCGGCTCATATAAATAAGCCACCTTTTCGTTGACGCGGTCAACCGCCAGAGAATATTGGATGAGGTCATTGGTTCCTATGCTAAAAAAATCGGCTTCCTTTGCCAGTATATCCGCGGTGATGGCCGCAGATGGAATCTCAATCATCGCGCCGGCCTGGATATCGTCATCAAAAGGCACTTTGCTTTTGCGTAATTCCTCTTTGGCTTCCTCAAGGATCTTGTTGGCCTGCTGTAATTCTTCTACGCCGGAAATCATGGGATACATGAGTTTAAGGTTTCCGTGGACAGAGGCCCGAAGAATCGCGCGAAGCTGCAATTTAAATATATCCGGGCGGGCCAGACAAAACCTGATAGCCCGCCATCCTAGAAAAGGATGCATGTCGCGCGGTATCTCGAATTGAGATAAAAATTTATCCCCGCCTAAGTCCAGGGTACGGATGACGACAGGATGCGGATTCATCTCTTGCGCTACAAATTTATAGGCCTCGTAATGCTCCTCCTCTGTAGGCAGATCTTTCCTGTTCATATAGAAGAACTCTGTGCGGTAGAGCCCGATGCCTTGTGCACCGTGGAGCTTTACCGAATGAACCTCATCCGGAAATTCGATATTGGCGAAGACCTCCACCTTCTTATGGTCCAGAGTCATCGCATCCAGGTCTTTTACTAATAAAAACTTTTCGGCAACACCCTTAAGGCGTTCGCTTTCCCGATGGTAAGTAACCAGGCTTTCTTCATCGGGGTTGACAATCACAATGCCCATATTGCCATCCACAATCAAGAAGTCCCCGGGTTTAATCTTTGAGGTCGCCTCCTCAACTCCTACCACCGCAGGAATCTCAAGGGATTTAGCCATAATGGCGGTGTGCGAGGTCTTACCGCCAATATCGGTGACAAACGCAAAAACCTTTTCTTTATGCATCGTGGCTGTATCCGAGGGAGACAAATCATGCGCTACCAGAACAACTCTTTCTTTTAAGCTTCCCGGCCCTTTGGCTTCGGCACCCAAAAGATGGCGCAAAACCCTCTTGCCGACGTCGTTGATATCGGCAATACGCTCTCTGAGATATTCATCTTCAATTCTGGAGAAAACGTCGATGTACTTCTTCAAGACCCCTGAGAAGATGTAGACGACACAGACCTTTTCCTTTTTAAGGCGCGAGATAACCTCCTCGATAAGCATGCGGTCTTCTAAAACCAGAAGGTGCGCGTCAAAGATCTGAGCTTCTTCCTGGCCCATCTCGCTTCCGATTCTCTTTTGTAACTCTATGATCTCTCTTCTCGTCTTGATCAAGGCCTCTTCGAAAAGCTGTATCTGCAAAGGGATCTCTTCTTCGAGAATATCTTTTTTAGGAATGACAAATTCTTCCTTGCCTATCTTGTGGGCCGGTCCGAAGCTGATTCCGGGTGCCGCAGCTATACCTTTGAGCTTTATCATGTTAAATTCCTTCTGCCTGCCGGCAGGCAGGGCAGGCAGGTGCGTTAATCTGCGTTAAAGAATTTTTTTTATTCCTCATCGCTAGAGACGACTTTTTCTAATTCTGTTATGGCCAGTTGCGCATCCTGGCCCTCGGCCTCAATCATAATGGTGACATTGGCCTCCACGCCTAACATCAGAATCCCCATAATAGACTTGCCATTGACTTCCTCGTTATCGCGCTTGACCGTTATGCGGGAATCAAATTTATTCGCCACCTGCACAAACAAGGCAGCCGGGCGCGCATGCAGGCCCTGTTTATTTTTCACAATGATTTTCTTTTTTATCCGAGGCATGGATTAAACCTCTTCAAGGAGGCCCAAAATCATCTTGGCTAACTTGCCGGAATCATGCCTGATGACTCCTTCTTCGACAATCACGAAATCATCTTCGATGACCCTATAACCTAAGTTCTCGATTTTTCTCCTGTCGTTGATAACAATGTAAGAATTCTGCTGGGCATAGCGCTTGAGGATTCCCTGGGGAATCTCTCCCGTATTGACAATGCAATAATCGATGACGCGCGGATGGCTGTGCGTGATGAGCGCTTTTATATGGTCAAAGGCGCTGTAGCCGTCTGTTTCTCCCGGCTGGGTCATCACATTGCATACGTATATTTTGATAGCGCCGCTTGCATGCGCGGCCTCGGTAATCTCTTTAATCAAAAAATTAGGTATGATACTCGTGTAAAGGGAACCCGGACCGAAAATGACAATCTGCGCCTCTTGAATAGCTTTGAGTGCATCCGGTGTTGCCCGAGGCAAAGCCGGATCCAGCAAGACCCGGTCAATGGCTTTTAAGACCTTGGGAATTTTATCCTCGCCGACAGTCGTCGTCCCGTCTTTATGCTGGGCAACCAGCATGACGCTATCCAATGTCGAAGGGATGACGCGGCCCCGTAGCGCCAAGACTTTACTGGTTTCTTTGATGGCCTTCTCAAAATCTCCTGTCAGCCGGGTCATCACGGTGATAAAAAGGTTTCCAAAGCTGTGACCCGAAAGATCTGAGCTTGTCTCAAAACGAAATTGGAATAAATCACGCATCAATGCCGGGGCATCCGCCAGGGCCACAAGACAGTTGCGTATATCGCCGGGAGGCAAGATATCAAACTCTTGTCTCAAGCGTCCCGAAGAACCGCCGCTGTCCGCCACAGTTACAATCGCCGTGATATTAGAGGTATATTCTTTTAGACCGGTTAAAAGTACCGATAATCCCGTCCCTCCGCCTAGGGTCACAATCCTGGGGCCGCGGCTTAAATGTTTCTTCTGATAGAGAATATCAACAAGTTCCGTTTCACGCGAAGAAGGAATAAAAACCGCTATAAATGAACGCATCATCCTTTTGATGCCTAATATTAAAATAATAATCCCGGAAAATACGATGGTGGCATCTAATATCTGGTTTAGCCAAAATTCTTCGTTACGTAAATGGGCGGTTCCGAGTACCAGAAGAATGACCCCGAAAGCAGCTAAGCCAATCCAGCGCTTAATGCCGATACCCGGATACAACCACTTAAACATGGTGTTAAATTTCGTTTTCATTTAATGAGCGCTAAACTTACGGCAGCGCGCAGCGCAACGCAAGTTTATGCGCGAATTAACCCCCCACCACTTTTTGAAAATACATTTGAGATAAAGCCTTCGATACTGCTACCCCTCACACACCGTTCAGTAAATGCCACGCTTGTTACAAAAAGTGGTGGGGGGTAAGTTCGCACATTAAGTTATGCCTGCCTCCCGGCACGCATAACTTAAGTGCTCACTTAGCTAATGGTTTTTTTCTCGTCCTCTTGGCTGATAATCTTTATGATAGATTTCTCGTCGCTACTGGAGCGTAATGTGTCGCGGAAATATTTATCTTTAAGAAGACGCGAGATACGCGCAAGCGCCTTAAGATGCGGGCCGGCAGAATCTTGGGGAGCCACTAACAAGAAGAAGATGTAGGCCGGTTCTCCGTCGAGAGAATCAAAATTGACTCCCTTTTTCGATAGGCCGAATGCGGCTACAAGCTTCTGGACGCAATCCGATTTGGCATGGGGAATCGCTATCCCCTGGCCGATGGCGGTGGAACCCAAAGACTCCCTTGTCATAAGAGCGTCTATGAGTTTATTGCGGCAGCGCTTTTCAATCTCTCCTGAATCAATAAGAGCATCTACAAGCTCTTTGATCACATCCTCTTTTTTGGCGGATTGAAGGTCCGTGACAATAGCCTTCTTGGATAAAAAATCCATAATCTGCATGCATGTTCTCCTTTCAAAAATGGTTTGTGTAAGTATCCCGGCAAGGGCGGGATACTTTTGCTCCTGGCATCGCTACAGTAAGCGGGAGACGGGATTTGAACCCGCGACATCAACCTTGGCAAGGTTGCGCTCTGCCAACTGAGCTACTCCCGCGTAACGAACGAATGGCCCATGGTTAACGCCATTATCCCTCGTCTCAACTATTTTAAATTATGCGGACTCGGGACCATCTTCATACAGAATAGCGATAGAAAATCGTGGGCGGAAGAGGATTTGCACCTCCATGGGTTGCCCCACAAGGTCCTAAGCCTTGCGCGTCTGCTATTCCGCCATCCGCCCCCAAAGGGGCTGTGAATCTTGCCCTCGCCTAAATAAAAACTTATATGTGGCTCGGGAAGTTGTCCTTTCGCGACTTCCTTCACCATCACTTTACTTCAGGTGAAGGACACCGCATCTTGGCTTTCTTAATTTGATTGCGGTGCGTAAATTACTTACCGCGGTAGCGCTTTCGCTCCGCGAAAATTTTTGAGCCTCCCGCGACTTCCTTCACCATCACTTTTCTTCAGGTGAAGGACACCGCATCTTGGCTTTCTCAATTTGATTGCGGTGCGTAAATTACTGCGGTAGCGCTTTAGTGCCCTCGCCTAAATAAAAACTCCTATGAAACTTGGAATGTCGTCCTTTGCTTAAACCTGTGCTTGAAATTAAAGTAACGCAAAGGACAAAAATTTTTACTGCGTAAAAATTTTTGAGCCTCCCGCGACTCGAACGCGGCACACCCACCTTAAAAGGGTGGTGCTCTACCGGATGAGCTAGTGGCCCATATTTAACTTATTTTATCAATGAACAGAACTAATCGTTTTTTTTATTGGGTAGGAATTAAAACTCCAGGATCTCTTTTTCTTTACTCTTTAACAATTCGTCAACTTTAGCGATATATTTATCCACCAGTTTCTGCAATTCCTCGATGCCTCTAAACTTATCGTCTTCGGGTATAGCTTTATTTTTTTCCAATTTTTCTATGGCCTCTTTTGCCTCCCGCCTTATTGTCCGCAATGATACCTTGCCTTCTTCAGTCATTTTATTTACAACTTTGGCCAGCTCTTGACGCCGTTCTTTAGATAAAGGCGGTATAGATAATCTGATTAACTTGCCATCATTAGAAGGCGTAATTCCTAAATTAGATCTCATTATCGCTTTTTCAATCTCAGCTATTGCTGTGACATCCCATGGTTGGATTACAATCAGATGCACATCAGGTACAGAGATAGAAGCCAGCTGCTTAAGCAAAGTGGGGCTGCCATAATAATCAATGTGTAAACCTTCTACCAAACTGGGACTGGCCCTTCCTGTCCTAATCTGAGAAAATTCTCGCGTTACAGCTTCAATTGTCTTTTTTATCTTTTCTTCGGTATTATGCAAGATTTCTTTGGTGTTCATATCTGCTCCTTCGCTCTAACTAACGATGGTGCCTATCTTTTCGCCCAATACCACGCGTTTGATATTTCCTTTTTTATTGAGATTGAATACCACAATAGGCAGCTTGTTATCCATGCAGAGACTGACCGCAGTGGCATCATAACTTTAAGGCCGCGATTTAGCACATTAATATATCTTAATCTATCGAATTTCTTGGCATTCTTTACCTTCAGGGGATCTGCAGAATAAACTCCTTCTACCTTTGTTGCCTTTAATATCGCATCTGCATCTATCTCTATTGCCCTGAGTGCCGCGGCAGTATCAGTAGTAAAATAAGGATTGCCTGTGCCGGCTACAAATATTACCACGCGGCCTTTCTCTAAATGACGGATTGCCTTTCTCCTGATATACGGTTCAGCCACGCGCTGAATCTCAATCGCAGTCATCACCCGTGTGGGCACGCCGGTTTTCTCCAATACATCCTGAAGCGCTAACCCGTTGATCAACGTAGCGAGCATCCCCATATAATCTGCCACAGACCTATCCATATCTAAACCCCGCAGAGCGGTATTTTCCTGACCCCTGAAGATATTACCTCCACCCAGAACTATTGCCACATCCACGCCTAAATTCCTGATTTCTTTTATCTGACGGGAAATAGAAACTAAAACTGAATGGTCAATACCGTGGGATTTTTTACCTTGTAGCGCCTCACCGCTTAATTTGAGGACAATTCTTTTATAAACAGCCTTGCTGCTCATTGTTCGCCAACTTGATAACGCGTAAACCTACGGATGACAATATTCTCGCCGACTTTTGAGATTATACTCCCTAAGTAATCTTTTATAGTTATACTGGCATCTTTAATAAAAACCTGCTCCAGTAAACAATTATTCTTATAAAATTCTTCTTTATCCTTTACCTGCTTAATGAGAGCAGGCGGCACGTCTTCCTTTTTAATATACAAAGGATTGCAGGCTGCTATCTGCATAGATAAGTCTTTGGTAAACTGAGCAAACTCGCTATTACGCGCCACAAAATCCGTTTCACAAGCAACTTCTAACAATACCCCGATTTTATTACCGAAGTGCACATAGGCTTCGATTCTCCCTTCTTTGGATACTCTATCCTGTTTTTTTGCCGCAATCTCCAGTCCCCGCTTACGCAGCAGCTCAACAGCTTTCTTAATATCTCCTCCTGCCCCCTGGAGCGCCTCTTTGCACTGTGTAATGCTTGCGGAAGTTAAATTTCTTAATTCCTTAATTAATTCAATAGAAATTCTCATTTTATGGTTATGTCTTTTTTCTGGCCCTGGTCTTTTCTGGCACCTGTCTTGGGCGCCCTTTCTTGGTGGGCTTGGTTTCCTCTTCAAGGGGTTCTTTTTCTTCCACTATTTCCTCGATTTCTTTTATCTTCAGTTCTTCTTCAGGCAGCACCCCTGCCTGCTCTTCTGCTTTCTCCTCTGCTTGCTCCTCTGCTTTCTCCTCTTTGACCGCAACTCCTTCTTGAGTAAGGTAGGATAAGAATTTCT
>JBDRKE010000032.1:0-21620 GCA_043814315.1 Candidatus Omnitrophota bacterium | reverse complement strand
GAATTCGAATGCACGCAATGTGGGCATGCTTTTGAATTGTTTCAGAACATGAGCGAGAAGCCGTTACGCAAGTGCCCTAAATGCCGGAAACTAAAAGTCAAGCGGCTCATCGGCAGCGGCGCGGGGATAATCTTTAAGGGTTCAGGTTTCTATGCCACGGATTATCGCAAAAAAACTCCAGGTCCAAAGCCTTCGGGACCGGCCTCTTGCCCTAAGGCCCAAGAAGGATGTAATGGCTGCCAACGGTAAATTCAAAGTCACAAAATTATGGCTTCCTGTTTTCATCTGCATGGGGGTTATATTTTATGCCTCAAGCCTTCCGGGCAGCGACATTCCCTCTTTATTCCGTTATGAAGATATACTCTATCATTTTTTGATATATTTTCTTCTTGGATATCTTTTTAGCCGCGCTTTAAAAAATACTTTTTTGGGTATCCCGCGTATAAAAATTATACTATTGACGACAATATTTGGTATAATTTATGGCCTAACGGATGAATGGCACCAGGCCTTTGTCCCCTTAAGGACGGTTTCTGTTTTTGATCTATTCATTGACAGCTTGGCCGGTTGCATGGGAAGCGCCCTGTTTGCTTTCCGTCAACTGTTCCAGCCAGGAAGAAAAATATGCCTCAAATAAAACCTTTTAGAGCACTGATGTACAATCAGGAGAAAATCAGGGACCTTTCCAGGGTTGCCTGCCCCCCTTATGACATTATTTCTCCAGTTGATTCAAATTATTATCATGACTCAAGCCCTTACAACTTTATCCACCTTGAGTTAGGCAAGAAGGTTCCGGGTGAGGATAAATACAAACGGGCGAAGAATTATCTTAAGGATTGGCTGAAAGATAGAATCTTGATAAAGGATGAAGAGCCCTGCATCTATTTCTATAGTCAGCAGTATAGCCTCAGGGGAGTTAAAAGAGAGCGGCTGGGGTTTATTTCTCTTTTGCATCTGGGGGATAAGAAGCCTTCGATTTACAGTCATGAGCACACGCGGCTTGAGCCTAAGGAGGACAGGCTTAGGCTCATCAAGAAGGTGAAGGCCAATTTAAGCCCCATTTTTTTGATTTTTCCCGATAATAAACGGATCGTGCAACGCACCTACCAGCATCATATCCAGGAGAAGTCTCTCCTCATGGAAATCACAGATAAAGAAAAAGTCACGCATAAGCTCTGGCGGATAGATGCGCCGGAAGTCCTGGCATACATGCAGGCCGGCATGCAAAAAGAAAATATTTTTATCGCCGATGGCCATCATCGCTATGAAGTGGCCGCTACCTACAGAGACCTTATGAAGAAGAAGCTGGGGGAGGCTTTTACGGGTCAGGAGAGTTTTAACTATGTCCTGGCCTACTTTACGAACGCCCCTTCTCACGACCTTTGCGTCCTGCCCGTGCACCGCCTGGTAAAGACAAAAGCCAAGTTTGATTATAAAAGTTTTATAATGAAACTGAAGGATTATTTTTATGTGGAGGAAAAAGTCAGCAGGGATAAGGCACAGTTCTTCTTCCTCATGGAAAAGGGGGGGCGGACAGAGCATGTCCTGGGAATGTATAAGGATTCAAAATTTCATCTCTTGCGTCTGAAAAATATCAGGATTCTAGATAAAATGATGAACGGCAAGTCAAAGGAATACAGGTCGCTGGATGTCTCTATTTTAAATAATCTGATCCTGAAGAACATTTTGAAACTCGATATAGAAGATAAAAGAAATATCGTTTACAGTCCTTATGCCGATGAGTTTATCGATAAGGTGGACCGGAGCAATATGCACATTGCCTTTATTCTTAATCCGGCCAAGATTTCGGAGATCATATCTGTGGCGCTTAACGCGGAAAGGATGCCTAGCAAAACCACCTACTTTTACCCAAAGGTCTTATCGGGGTTGGTCATGCACAAGTTTGATTAAAAAGAGTATAGCGTAGAGCGTAGTGCGTATTGCGCAATACGCACTACGCAATACGACATACGCAATACGCACTGCGAGAAAAAAATGGCACTTTTCGGAAAACCCAAATACACCATTGTCCGATTAAGGAAGAAGGAGATACCCGACGGCCTATGGACAAAGTGCGAAGGGTGTTCGGAAACTTTGTACAATAAGACCCTTGAAGAAAACCAGAAGGTCTGTCCCAAATGCAATCATCATTTTGTGCTGGGAGCCTATGAACGAATCCAATTGCTTATTGATAAAGATACATTTCTGGAATTGGATAGGGATATGACCTCTGTGGATCCTTTGGGATTCAAGGGCCCCAAGACCTATAAAGAAAAATTAGCCAGCGATCAGAGTTCTACCGGCCTTAAAGAAGCGGTAGTTTCCGGCGAAGGGATATTAGAAAATAAAAAAGTTATCTTGGCGGTGACGGATTCCCGTTTTATTATGGGCTCCATGGGTTCTGTGGTAGGGGAAAAGATAACCCGCTCTATTGAAACGGCTACCAGAAGCAAGCTGCCGCTAGTCATTGTTTCCGGCTCAGGCGGTGGCGCGCGTATGTATGAGGGTATGTACAGTCTTATGCAGATGTCTAAGACTTGTGCGGCATTGGCCTATCATAAACGGGCAAAGTTGCCTTATATCTCGGTGCTTACCAATCCTACCATGGCCGGAGTTATGGCTTCTTTTGCCGGCATAGGGGATGTGATTATAGCCGAGCCCAAGGCCCTGATTGGTTTTACGGGCCCTCGCGTCATTGAGCAGACGATCAGACAAAAGTTGCCGCCGGGATTTCAGCGTTCGGAATTTCTTTTAGAACACGGATTGATCGACATGATTGTCCGGCGCAAAGAACTAAAAACGACATTGAGTCAATTGCTTGACTATCTCGCATAATACATATATAATATTTTAAATTTCAAATGTCAAAATCCAAAATCCAAAATAAACCCCAAATCCAAATGTTTTGTTTGTGATTTTGAGATGGGCTTGCCTGCTGGTAGGCAGAGATTTGTTTGGTAGTATTGGTAGTATTTGAGATTTGGATTTTTCGACGAACGGAGTGAGGAGAATATGGCACAGGTTAGCCTTAGAAATGTTTCCAAGATTTTTGCGGGTAATGTCAAAGCGGTTGACAGGGTTAATCTAGGTATTGAAAATAAAGAGTTCATGGTGCTGGTGGGGCCTTCGGGTTGCGGAAAATCCACTACTTTAAGGATGATTGCCGGCCTGGAAGATATAAGCGAAGGGAACATTTACATTGGCAACCAGCTTGTAAACGACGTTCCGGCAAAAGACAGGAACATCGCCATGGTGTTTCAAAATTATGCCTTGTATCCCCACATGACGGTTTTTGAAAATATGGCCTTTGGCTTGAAGTTAAGGCGTATGCCCAAAAACGAAATCGTCCAGCGCGTTAATGAGGCCGCTGAGATTTTGGGGATCAAGCGCCTTTTGAACCGTAAGCCCCGTGATCTTTCCGGCGGCGAGCGACAGCGCGTCGCCGTAGGAAGGGCTATTGTCAGAAAACCCATGGTTTTCTTGTTTGATGAACCCTTGAGCAATCTGGATGCCAAGATGCGCGTCCAGATGCGCACGGAAATACACAAGTTGCACATCAGGCTGCAGACGACCATTATCTATGTGACGCACGACCAGGTCGAGGCTATGACCATGGGGGATAGAATCGCCGTCATGAAGGACGGAATCCTGCAGCAAGTGGCAGAACCCATTACGGTCTACGATAAGCCCAGCAATAAATTCGTTGCCGGTTTTATTGGTTCCCCTCCCATGAATTTTATGCAGGGCACCCTTATCAAGAAAAACAGCAAAATCTACTTTAGCGAAGGTAAAATCCAGGTTAAGCTTGTTGAGGAAATGGTTCCTAAAATGCTTTCTTACGTCGGCAAAGAAGTCGTCTTCGGCATTCGCTCCGAGGACATCTATGATAAGTTATTCGTTTCAGAGGCCCCGCCGGAGAATATCGTGCGGGTGAACTGCGAAGTGTTCGAACCGATGGGTTCAGAGGTTTATCTGTATCTTAATACCGGCAAACATACGTTTATTGCGCGGGTGGGTGCACACGACCGTCCCAAGATCAACCAGGATATGGATGTGGTCTTTGACATGAGCAAGGTGCACTTTTTTGATAAAGATACCGAAGAAACTATCGTATAAATCTTTCCCGCCTCATTTTTAAGGGATGAAGTCCGTATGCTTAAAAAAACAAGGACTCTCTTTCCCCTAAAGTTTGCCGCATCCGCCGTCCTATCTTTACTTTTATTTTTCTTTCTGCCTATCTATTTTGCCAAATCCCAAGACAGGAATTCGTATCTGGCGCTATGCCTATTTTACCTTGTGAATATCTTTTGCGCTCTTTTCCTGCTTAAGGTCTATTACGCCAAGAAATATAGCCTGGAATATAAAATACAGGATCTGCAGGAAAGATTGAATATTCTAAAGGATGAGTTGTCGGGTGAGCTTCAGAATAATGCAGGCCTAAAGATCAAGATTGCCCGTTACGACAACCTTAAGGACGCCATTGAAAAGCTTAACCGTAATCTGAATCTGGATTCAGTCGCAGAGAATCTGACGACCATAGCTTTTTCCCATATCGGCCGGCATCAGGGCGTCTGCATTCTTTATTTCATAGATAAGCAATTGAATCTGCAGATTTTTAAGACAAAGAAGGAAGACAAGGGCCTCATCCTCCGTGCCAAGGAGGGGGACCCGTTTGATTACTGGGTTCTCAGGCATCTAAAGCCCTTGCTTATTGAGGATGTTGGGAAGGATTTCCGTTTTGATTTGGAGAAATTAAACCTTACAGAAAACAGGCCTATTTCGTCTTTGATCAGTTCACCCCTCATGAGCGAACACAGAGTTTTAGGCACCTTAAGGCTGGATCATGTGCAAGAGCGCTTTTTTACTCAGGACGACTTAAGGTTTCTTGTTACCGTCTGTGATTTGGGGGCTGTGGCGTTAGAGAACAGCGAGCTCTTTCAGAAAACCCGCAATTTAGCCAACCACGATACGCTCACCTCGCTTTATACAAAAGGGTTCTTCTTAGAACGACTAAAGGATGAATGCCAAAGAGCCTTGCGTCAGAATGCCGAGCTCTTTCTGTTAATGCTCGATATTGATTTCTTCAAAAATTACAATGACCGATTCGGCCACACGGCAGGAGATATCGTATTGAAAAAACTAGCTCAAGTCATGGGTGCTGTTTTGAAAGATGCCAATGCCGTTGTGAGCCGTTTTGGCGGAGAAGAATTCAGCGTGCTTCTTCCTCATACCGATAAGAAAGAGGCGCGTCGCTTAGCACAAAACCTGCGCCTCAGGATCGAAGATGAAAGAATAATTCTGCGAAGGCAGGAAACTCGCGTTACGGTATCAATTGGCATCTGCGGTTTTCCATCGGATGCCGCTGACGAGGAGGGCCTGATCCGTAAGGCCGATAAGGCCCTGTACCGAGCCAAGCAAAAAGGAAGAAATCAGATATGCTGTATCTAGCACTGCTGGTTATGATAACCTTGTTTTTTCTTACGTCTTTGAAAAAAGGAACGAGAAGGGGGCTTATAAAAAAAGAAATCGATCACGACCGTTTAAAAAAGGAGTATGAGAAGGCCGCGCAAGAAAATGCAAGATTAAAAAAGGATAACGCGGGCCTGGAAAAATCCGTTGAAGAAACTATAGCCCTTTATGATATCACCAAGGACATGCGTAAAATCCTGGATGAAGACCGGATTTTTAATCTTTTTAAAGAACGCGTCAAGGCCTTCTTCAAGATAGACGATTGCCGTTTTCTTAGGGTTGATTCCGACGTGGGGATGCCTTTGGATCAAACGGTCATTCCCTTAATAACGGAAAATGAAAATGAGCCTATGGGATATCTGGTAGCCAAGGGAATTCAGGAAAAAGACAAGGAAAAATTCAAAATCTTAGCCCAGCAATTTATCTCAGGGATCTGGGGCGCCTTTTTATTCAAGAAGGTCCAGAAGCTTGCCGTTATTGACAGCCTGACGCAAACTTTTAACCGCAGATATTTTCTCGAAAGGTTTCAGGAGGAAGCCAGCCGTTGCCAGAAATTTAAACTCAAGTTTTCTTTTGCCATGGCCGACATCGACCATTTTAAAGAAATCAATGACCGTTTCGGCCATCTCGTGGGGGATGCCGTTTTGAAGGAAATCGCTAAAGTTTTTAAAGAGAATATACGGGAGATAGATTTTATGGGCCGTTATGGGGGAGAAGAGCTGTCCGTTGTTTTAACGGAAACAGATAAGGAGCAGGGCCGCTATGCCTGCGAGCGCATCCGGCACGCTATAGAATCCAAGCCCTTCCGTGTTTATGACGAAGAACTAAGGGTTACGGTGAGTATAGGCCTGTCTACTTTTCCTTATGATGCCAAGAACGCCGAGGCGCTTATTGAAAAGGCAGACGAGGCGTTGTATCAGGCAAAAGAGCTCGGACGCAATCGGGTCTGTATTTATACTACCAAATGAACCTGTCAGCCTTCTCGCTCAGGTCGCTTTTCCCTCGCTGCTTCGCTTTGCGAAGCAAAGCGGCGTGGGACGGCAGAGATCTTTCGCATTTTCGGCGGCTGCTGAACTCGCGCCTCGGTCTCTACCTCGGCGCTCGAACAGCATCGTCGTCCCAGTGTTGTCGCTTCGCTCCACTGGGATTCCCGAAAATGCTCAAGCTCCTCTGCCTAAAAGCTCCATTCGCTCGAAGGCTGCGAGGTTCATTCTTTTCGCTCCAAGACCCAATCTTGAAAGTGCTTGCGATTAAAAGAGATTATTTCTTGCTAAAATGCGCAATTTAGGTTAAAATACTGGCTTATGAAAAAAAAGTTCATTATCGGTATTGATCTGGGCGGAACTAATCTTAAGATAGCCCTGTTGGATTCAAACTGCAGGATCCTCAAGAAAGAGGTTGTAAGCACCAGAAGATTTGCCGAAAAAGCTAGCCTGATCCAGGCCCTCTGTGATTCTGTGAATAGAACAATAGGAAAGAATCATCTAACCAGAAAAGAAATTGTCGGCGTGGGTTTAGGCCTTCCCGGCCCCATTGACCATCGGTTGGGCCTTGTTCATTATTTCCCCAATATCCCCGGCTGGAAAGAGGTCAATCTTAGGAGCATTCTAAAGAAAAAATTGAAATTGCCTATTTTCCTGGATAACGATGCCAATGTTATGGCCTTGGCCGAATACGCGTTGGGAGCAGGCCGCAGCTTTAAAAATATTTTATGTTTGACATTGGGAACAGGAGTCGGAGGCGGCCTTGTCATTCAGGGTAAGCTTTATCGCGGCAAGGATAATGCTGCGGGTGAATTCGGCCACCTGCCCATCAACGAAAAAGGCCCTTCGTGCAATTGCGGCGGCCAGGCCTGCCTGGAATCTTATATCGGCAATAACCGGATTTTAGCAGAAGCCAGAAGAGTTTTTCATAGAGCGATTTCTTTAGAGGAGCTGAGCGCCTTAGCAAAAAAAGGGAACAAAAGGGCAAAAGCTATATGGCTGAGGGTTGCCGAGCGCCTGGGTGTGGCTCTGGCAGGGATGGCGAATTTATTGAATCTGGATGCGGTTATTATAGGCGGAGGCGTGGCAGGCGCCGGCACTTTCTTTTTTCAAAAAATAAGAGACACTATCAAAAAACGCGCGATGAGCGTGCAGGCAAAACGCATGAAAGTCCTTACAGCTAAGTTAGGCAGCGATGCCGGTATGGTGGGCGCTGCTTTATTAGTCAAACAGGATATGAAAGGATGAACTCCGTTAGAGCTTTATGTCTAGCGGGGGAGAAAGGAACCCTAACGGGATGAAGATCTTCATTGATAGCGCCAATATCAAAGAAATAAAAGAGGCAGCGGATTTGGGTATTATTGACGGAGTCACGACCAACCCCACGCTTATCGCCAAAGAGAATAGGGCTGCGGACGACCTGTTGAAAGAGATCTGTTCGCTTGTGGCCGGGCCGGTGAGCGCGGAGGTGATTGGCCTTGAAGCCGAAGGCATGATTAAGGAAGCACGGCAAATTTCCAAGATAGCCGAAAATATCGTCATAAAAATACCGCTTGGTAAAGAAGGGCTGAAGGCCGTTAGTAAACTATCGGCCGAGGGAATAAAAACAAACGCGACTCTCTGTTTTTCTCCTTCACAGGCCCTGTTGGCAGCTAAAGCAGGAGCGGATTTTGTATCTCCTTTTATCGGCCGGCTGGATGATATCAGCCAAGTCGGGATGGATCTCATCCGCGACATAAAAATGATTTTTGGCAATTATAGTTTCAAAACCCAGATTATCGTAGCCAGTGTCCGTAATCCCCTGCATGTAGTTGACGCGGCCCTGATAGGAGCGGATATTGCGACGGTTCCGTTTGCTGTCATTGAGCAGCTTATCAAGCATCCGTTGACGGATATCGGTGTTCAGAGGTTCCTGGAGGACTACAAGAAAATACCACAAAGGTAATGATTAAATCCCAAATCCCAAATCCCAAATCCCAATTAAATCCCAAATCCCAAATCCCAATGTCCGAAACTTGCATGTTTGGAATTTGGAGCTTATTTGGAATTTGGTGTTTGATGCTTGGAATTTGTCTGTTCATCGGCGCCATTAATTTAGCCTGCGCCTTGGCCCAGGAAGGCAAAGAGCCCATTGTCGTTAACGGGGACGAAGTGGAATACTCTACGGATAATAAGGAGGTTACAGCCAAGGGGAAGGTAGAGATTATCTACAAAGGCTCTAAGCTGACCTGCCAAAAATTAACCGTTAATACTCAAACTAAAGAAGCGGTGGCCGAAGGCTTGGTTGTCTTAGATGATCAGAAGGGGATTATAGAAGGCTCAAAGATGATTTATAATTTTGATACGAAAACGGGAACTGTTTTTGATTCTCAGTTCAGGGCAAATCCTTATTTCGGTAAATCTGAAAGAGTCGAAAAAGTAAGCGATGTGGAGTTTATTGCCAAGAAAGGATTTGTTACAACATGCGATCTTGATCAGCCTCACTATCGCATAGGCGCCAAACAGATCAACATGTTTCCTAAAGACAAGATCCAAACTCGAGGAGATACCTTTTTTATCGGCGATGTTCCGGTCCTGTATCTGCCCCGTTACAATCACAGCCTTAAAGATTCCATGATGCATTTTCAAGTCATGCCGGGGAAAAAGTCGGATTGGGGAGTTTACCTTCTTTCCGTGTACAGGCAGAATCTGGCACCCGGCGTTGACGCCAGGATTTATCTGGATTATCGCAGCAAGCTAGGGACGGCAGAAGGCTTCGGTTTGAATTATCTTACCCCTGATTACGGAAGAGGGGATTTTAAATTTTATTATGCGAATGAAAACCCCGAGAATGTGGATGAAGACTTTGAAAGATATTTAATCCGCTGGCGCCATAAATGGGATGTGGATGAAAGAACCAAGGTGATTTCCGAAGTTTATAAAATCACGGATGAGCGCAGGAAGTTTGACGCCTCGCATAATTTCCTTAAGGATTATTTTTACCGCGAATACGAAACTGACAGCGAACCCTTAACCTATAGTTTACTGCATCGCAATTTTAAATATTCCAGCATGGATTTCTTAGTTCAAAAACGCGTCAATCACTGGTTTAACCAATTAGATAAATTGCCCGAAGTTAAATACTCTCTTCCCAACATTAACATGGGGGATACCCCTTTTTATTTTGAGAACAGCACGTCTTTTGCTTCTTTCAACAAAAAGGCCTCAACTGCTCCTGTCAGCTCCGATGAAGTCAGCGTCACCAGGCTCGATACCTTTAATAAGGTTTCACTGCCTACGAGAGTGTCTTTTTTACAGGTGGCTCCCTTTGTGGCAGGCCGGGAGACGGTGTACGATAAAGGGTTGGCTGCCGGGAGCCTTCCTTTTAGGACTATTTTTTACAACGGAGTTGATTTAAGCACTAAGTTTTATCGTATTTTTGATGTTAGGTCCGGCTTTTTAAACATGGATCTAGACGGTTTAAGGCATATCATCACGCCTACGGTAGGCTATTCTTATAATCACGGCCCGACTATTCCTGCCAGCAATCTGCACCAGATAGACGACATTGATGCTATTACGGGAAGCAACGTGGCAGCGTTAGGCTTATCCAACAAATTGCAGACAAAAAGAGAGGGTAATAGCGTGGACTTGGTGGACTGCCTGTTGAGCACTTCTTATGTTTTTAAACCAAAAACAGGGGATAAGTTAGGGAGTAGTTTTTCGGATATGCTCTTTGAAATGAAACTGTTGCCTTATTCGTGGCTACGCATACAGACCGACACCGTTTACAAACATTCAGGAAGCCGTTCTGATGAGAATTACCGCAAGTTCATCGAGGCCAACTATGACATCAGCTTCAGTCTGGGCGAAGAGCGTTCTTTGGGATTCGGCCAGCGTTATCAGAGAAAAAGCGGAAATGAGTTTACAGCCAGTTTGTATTGGCGTCTTAATCCAAAATGGAAATTCTCGCTGTATCAAAGATATAACCTTAAACCGTACCGGGATTCTGCAAGCCGCGATATATCCAAGGGGATACTTGAGCAGGAGTATACGATTTCCAGGGATTTGCATTGCTGGGTCATGGATATAACGGTCAGCGATAAAAGGAACGAAGGCGCCACTATTTATTGCATATTTAGGCTCAAGGCTTTTCCTGAAATGGAGTTCGGATTTAACCAGAGTTACCGGGAGGGCCGGTCCGGCGCACAATAAGAAATGTGTGTTTAAGGAGATGTTGCAATGAAGATATCTATCATTGGTTCCGGATATGTAGGGTTAGTCACAGGCGCATGCCTTGCGGAATTGGGCAATGAGGTGATCTGTGCCGACAATGACAGCAAAAAAATCACCAGCCTTAAGAAAGGAGCCATCCCCATATATGAACCGGGGCTGGAAGAGCTTATAAAGAATAATCTTAAGAAGAAGAGGCTTTTCTTTACCTTAAGCGTTAAAGATGCGGTCAAAAAAGCAGAGGTGATTTTTATCGCAGTCGGTACGCCTCCCCTGGAAAACGGGGAAGCAGACCTGACGGGGATTGAGAATGTGGCACGCGCCATAGCCCAAAATATGGATAGTTATCGGCTTATTGTAGAGAAATCCACTGTTCCGGTTGAAACAGGGGAATGGGTGAGGCATACCATCTCTACCTATATTAAATGCAAGGTCAAGTTTGATGTGGCCTCGAATCCTGAATTCTTAAGGGAGGGCCAGGCGATCAGCGACTTTATGCATCCGGACCGGATTGTGGTCGGAGTTGAATCAAAAAAAGCAAAGGATTTGATGAGCAATCTTTACAAGCCGCTCAAAGCGCCGCTGATCATTACGAGTATCAAATCCGCGGAATTAATCAAACATGCCTCCAATGCGTTTTTAGCAACCAAGATTTCTTTTATCAACGCTCTTTCGCGCATCTGCGACGAAGTCGGTGCGGACGTGGAAGAGGTGGCCAGGGGCATGGGGCTAGATAAAAGGATCGGCCGGTCTTTTTTGAACGCAGGGTTAGGTTACGGCGGCTCCTGCTTCCCTAAAGACCTGGATGCCTTCATCAAGATTGCGCAAAGGCTAGGTTATGATTTTGAGTTATTAAGAGCGGTGAAGAATATCAACGAAGAGCAAAAAGATTTTATGCTCAAGAAAATGAAAGATGCGCTCTGGATTATTAAAGACAAAACCATCGGCGTTTTGGGCTTGTCGTTCAAGCCGGATACCGACGATATACGCAATGCTCCTTCTCTGGATATCATACGCCGCCTGCAGCAGGAAGGCGCGAAGATTAAGGTGTATGACCCCCAGTCTATGGATAAGGCCCAAAGCGTGCTCAAGGATGTTGTGTTCTGCAAGAATTCTTACGAAACCTGCAAAGGTTGCGATTGTCTGCTTGTGGTTACAGAATGGAATGAGTTTAAAGAACTGGATTTTGCCAAGGTGAAGAAGTTATTAAAGAGGCCTCTTATTTTTGACGGCCGCAATATTTATGACCAGGCAAGCCTTAAGAAGCTTGGTTTTACGTATGTCAGCGTGGGCAGAAAAGGATAACCATGGATAAGAACGTTGCGGCGTTTCAAAAAAGGATTTACAAAAAAGAGGTCAAATTTGCCGTCGTGGGCTTAGGTTACGTGGGATTGCCCCTGGCCATTGAATTCGCTAAAAAAGGGTTTTCGGTGCTAGGTGTTGATGTGGATGAGGACAGGATCCAGCACATTCAAAGAAAAGAGTCCTATATTTCGGACGTCCCCACACGGGAATTAAGGCAGATAATCCATTCAGGCCGCTTCCGCGCTGTCAGCGATTTTAAAGCCCTGGAAGATTCGGATGTCATTATCATCTGTGTTCCTACGCCCCTGAAAAGAAAGTATCACCCGAATATTTCCTATATCAAACAGGCGGTGCGGTCCATCTCAAGGCATATAAAAAAAGGAAGCCTGGTGATCCTGGAAAGCACGACCTATCCGGGGACGACGGAAGAGGTCATTTTACCCTTGTTTGAAAAAACGGGCCTTAAGCACAATAAAGATTTTTTCTTATGTTTTTCTCCCGAGAGAATAGACCCGGGTAATAAGGTTTATCCGGTCTATAAGATCCCCAAGATCGTCGGAGGCATCAGCCCGGAAGCGACAGCCTTAGCAGAGTTAGTTTACAAGAATATCATTGATACGGTCGTTGCGGTTTCCTCGACCAGGACCGCCGAAGCAGCCAAGTTATTGGAAAATACCTTTCGTCTTATCAATATCGCCATGATCGATGAGCTGGCGATGATGGCGCATAAGATGAATATCAATATATGGGAGGTGATCAAAGCCGCCTCAACCAAGCCGTTTGGCTTTATGGCATTTTATCCCGGCTGCGGCGTGGGTGGCCACTGCATACCCAAGGACCCTTTGTACCTTTACTGGAAGGCGAAGCATTTCGGGTTTCGTTCGCGCTTTATCAAACTTGCCTCCGATGTCATTAACGCTATGCCTGAATACGTCGTTGAGCGCGTGGAGGAGGCCTTAAAGGCCAGAAATATTTCTTTTAAGAAAGCCAGGATCCTTATCGTCGGCGTCACCTACAAGAAGGATATTAAGGACCTGCGTAAGTCACCGCCCTTGGATATCATCTCTATCCTGCAAAGAAAGCGTATCCGCGTGTCTTATTTCGACCCGTTGATTCCGTATTTAAGAATTAAAAACATTGACCTTAAATCCGTACCGTTCAACAAAGACGCTTTAGAAAAGTTTGATTGCGCGGTCATTGCCACGGATCATTCTCATGTGGATTATGATTTTCTTTTAAGAAGCGTCAGGCTCATCTTTGATACGCGTAACGTCTACAAAAATACGAAGGACAAAAAAATCATCTTATTGTAAAGATGCGTAAACCTACGGTGGTGATTACGGGTGGGGCCGGTTTCATCGGGTCGCATCTATGCGACCGGATCCTAAAAGAAGATTACAGGGTCATCTGCCTGGATAATCTTATTACCGGAACACTGGACAATATCAGGACCCTTTTAAAAGGGAAAGATTTTAAGTTTAGAAAACACAATGTTACGAAGTATATTGACATAAAAGAGAAAGTAAGCCTTGTTTTGCATTTTGCTTCCCCGGCCTCTCCCGAAGATTATTTGAAATATCCCATTCAGACATTGAAAGTCGGTTCCCTGGGTACGCATAATGCCTTAGGGCTGGCTAAAGAGAAAAAAGCCAAGTTTCTTTTGGCTTCTACCTCAGAAGTCTACGGCGATCCTTTGGTGCATCCGCAGCCGGAAAGCTATTGGGGCCATGTCAATCCCGTCGGCATCAGGGGTTGTTATGATGAATCCAAGCGTTTTGCAGAAGCCATCACCATGGCCTATCATAGGGTCCACGGGTTAGATACAAAGATTATCAGGATTTTTAATACCTACGGCCCCCGCATGAGGATTCGTGACGGCCGGGTGGTTCCTAATTTTGTCTATCAGGCGCTGCACCATAAAGACCTTACGGTTTACGGCCGGGGAACCCAGACAAGAAGTTTCTGCTATATCGATGACCTCATTGAAGGGATAGTCAGGGTTATGCATTCCAACAGTAATACCCCCTTTAATTTAGGCAACCCGAAAGAGTTCACGATTTTAGAGTTGGCCAGGCTCATCATCCGTTTAACAGGCACAAAAAGTAAAATTACTTTTAAACCTTTACCGCAGGATGACCCCCGTCAGAGAAAACCGGATATCTTAAAAGCCAAGAAAGTTCTTAAATGGCAATCCAAGATAGATCTGGAGGAGGGGCTTTCTCGGACTATCGAATGGTTCGCTGGGAGAAAGCGCTTTCCTTGACAAGCCCTCATTTTTATGTTAAACTTCACTCGACTTAATAGCTAAAAACCTATTGTAATGACTCCAGTTGCGTTTTTAGCTTAGAGTAAGGAGGTTCGCCTTATGCTCTCAGATATCCTGAAGCAATTAAACTGGGTAGACTTTTTGATGATTGTCGTTTTTTTGAGAATTATTTTTATGGCGTTGAGCACCGGTTTTCCCTTGGAGCTGTTTAAGCTTTTAGGAACCCTGGCATCGCTGTATTTATCCTTGCATTATTTTACTTTATTCACGGATTGGATGGGAGGCCGTAGCCCTGCCGCAAAAGCTAAAGTCCCTTTACAGTTCATGGATTTTATTTCTTTCATAATCATAGCCATTATAGGTTATTTAATTTTTGTGGCGCTAAGGCTAGTTTTTGACCGTTTTATTAAAATGGAGACTCATCCTTTGGTCAATAAAGGAGGGGCTTTATTGTTAGGTACAGCCAGGGGCTTATTTCTGACAGGCCTCATTGCCTTTTTATTGGTGGTTTCTAGCCTTAGTTATTTGAAAGATAGCGTCAGAAGTTCTTTTACGGGCAGGCGTGTTTTTAATGTGGCAGCCAATACTTACAGCTGGACGTGGAACCATATTGCTTCCCGGTTTTCTGTCGGCGAAAAATTTAATTCAACTGTCCTTGAGGTCCAAAAAGGCCTTAATCCGTGAAATTATCTCGCCTTTATCATCAGGTCATAAAATTCGGAAAAGACCGCGACCCGCGTCAACCTAAAGATATCTCTTCTTATCAGGATACGGCCATACTCTTTGGTGAACCTGATACCGACGTGCGCTCTGTGCTTGTCGGTATCGATATAGAAACTGCAGAGCTTCTACTGGCGGACAGGATTCGTGAAAAAAGAGCTCTGGATTTAGTCATTTCGCATCATCCCGAAGGCAAGGCCTACGCCTCTCTTTACGAGGTCATGCAGTTGCAGGTTGATTTGCTGAAGAAGGTCGGCGTTGCCGAGAAAATTGCCCGGGAACTTTTAGATGAGAGAAAGCGGGAAGTAGAGAGAAGGATTTTACCCGTGAATCACATGCGCCCGGTGGATGCCGCACGGCTCCTGAATCTTGCGTTCATGTGCGTACATACGCCTGCGGATAACCACGTCTATTCTTTTTTAAAGAGCTTAATGAAAAAAGAAAGGCCCAAGAAAGTCCGCGATATCCTCAATATCCTGATGGATATTGAGGAATATCGGCGGGCCCGCCTTTATAATGCGGGGCCGCGCATTATCTTAGGAAACCCTAACCGGCCGGTGGGAAAAATTCTGATAGAGATGACAGGGGGCACAGAAGGTCCGCGCGACGTATTTGATAAGCTTTACAAGGCCGGCGTAAGAACCCTTATCTGTATGCATTTAAGTGAAGAGCATTTTAAGAAAGTGAGGGATGCCGATCTTAACGTGGTCATCGCCGGGCACATATCTTCCGATACATTGGGCCTGAATCTCCTTTTGGATCGCATCGAAAAAGAAGAAGCTCTCCAGGTTATAGATTGTTCGGGGTTTAGAAGAATCAAAAGAAACTAAGGTTCGTTATCTCGAGAAAACGAGAAAACGAAACAACGAAATGGCAGGAAGGATTCCCGATAATATATTAGATGATATCTTAAGCCGCGTAAATATTGTCGAAGTCATTTCAGGCTACGTGCCGCTTAAGAAGGCAGGCAGAAATTTTAAGGCCTCCTGTCCTTTTCATCACGAGAAGACCCCTTCTTTTATGGTGTCTGCGGACCGCCAGATATTTCATTGTTTTGGTTGCGGTGAATCGGGAAACGCCTTTAAGTTCCTCATGCGTTATGAACGCCTCGAGTTTTTGGAGGCAGTGGAAATATTGGCGAAGAAAGCAGGCGTGGAACTGCCAAAAACGGACACCCGGGAATCTAAAGCCGCAAGCATCAACACGCAACTTTACAAAATAAATGAATTAGCCGCCCTGCATTATGAACAAAATCTTAAGGCGCCTGCCGGGGGTAAGCCAAAGGACTATTTATTAAAACGCGATATTAAAGAGGAGACGATAAAGACTTTTAGGATAGGTTTGGCACTCAACCGCTGGGACGCCTTAATCAACGACTTGAGGGGGAAAAATTACAGTCTTTCTTTATTGGAGAAAGCGGGACTCATTCTTTCCAAGGAGGGAGGAGGATTCTACGATAGATTCCGCAACAGAATCATTTTTCCCATATGTGACATCAAATCCCGGGTGGTGGGTTTTGGCGCCCGGGTGCTTGACGAGACATTGCCGAAATATATTAATTCTCCCGAGACTCCTATATATGTGAAGGGCAGGAATCTTTACGGTTTTCATCTGGCCAAGGACAGTATCCGAGATCGCGATTTCGTCGTGATCGTGGAGGGTTATTTTGATTTCATTATACCTTATCAGGCCGGTTTAAAGAATATCGTGGCATCTTTGGGGACGGCCTTAACCAGCGAACAGGCAAGGCTCATTAAGAGATATACGCATAATGTGGTTATGGTGTATGATGCGGATGCGGCGGGAGAGCTGGCTACCTTAAGAAGCCTGGATATATTTATCGAAGAAGAAATGAATGTCAGGATCGTTTCGCTTCCAAAAGGGTTTGACCCCGATACCTATGTGCGAAAACACGGCATCCAATCCTTAGAAGAAAAGATTACCGGGGCTTGTGACCTCTTTGACTACAAGCTTCAGGTCTTAAAATCGCGTTTTAATGTCCGTAAAGTAGAAGACAAGGCCAGGATCGCCGGTTCTATGCTGGAGACGATCCATAAAATCAAGAATGCCGTCTTAAAATCAGAGTATGTCAGAAAGCTTGCGCAGGATCTGGACATAAGAGAGGAAGCGCTGCTAGAGGAGATAAGAAAGATAAGCCCTGCTAAGCCTTATGCGGGTTTTAGCGACGGGGTTTCTAAAAAGACGACCCAGGCGATAAACCCCACGGAACAATTATTGATTAAGCTTATGCTTGAGGAGAATGAACTGGTTGAACACATAAGAAAGAATCTGGAACCGGCTGACTTCCAGGACGAAAGGGCCTGTCGTATCGTTTCCATCCTGTTTGACTTGATAGGGCAAGGCAAGACAGTGGATCCCGCATCTTTAATAAACCACCTCGACGATGAATTGGCTTCCCAGGTGATCTGCGAATCGATGTTTTTGCCTGAAACCCTGTCACAGGACCAAAAAGAAGCTGTAGTTGCCGACTGTGTCAGGCGGTTGAAGAGCAAGAAATCAAGGCTTAAGAGAGAGCTTCTTCATGGCCAGATTAAAGCCGCGCAGCAGACAGGGGATGAAGAAGAATTAGGCAGATTAATAGAGGAATTTGATTATTTAATCAAGCAGAGGTAGGGCTGGATATAGATAGAAAGGAAGTGCGAGGGTGAAGAAAAAAGAGCATGTGAACAAGGAAATGGAGAAGATTATTGCCTTGGGCCGGCAGAAGGGATTCCTGACCTATGACGAAGTCAACGATATGCTGCCGCAAAATATGCCTTCTTCGGAAGAGATCGATCGTTTATTCGAGATGCTGGGAAATGAAGATATCCAGGTGATTGAGCACCAGGATGAGAAGCCCGTCGAAAAAGAGGCTTCCCAGCTGAAGGAAGAAATCTTAATCCAGGAGCAGCTCAAGGCCGAAGAGCGCTTTCTGCCCCTGGATGATCCGGTTAAGATGTACCTGAAGCAGATGGGGTCTATATCGCTGCTTTCGCGGGAGAGCGAAATAGAGCTGGCGAAAAGAATCGAAGAGGCAGAGGAGAGATTTAAACGGGCAAGCCTTGCGACAAAATTCGTCCGCAATGGAGTCTTATCGGTAGCCGGAGATATCTTGGAGGGCAGGATCAATTTAGAGGAAGTCGTTAAAGAGGATATCAAGGTCAAGAGGACAAATTGTTTTAATAAAATCAGAAGGATTGTGAAACGGCTCAAGTACAGGCGCACGGCCCAGGATACGATCAGCCTCTTTTTAAGTTTCAATTTTACGACATCTGTTATCGAGATAGCGGTGCGTAAGCTCAAAAGGATTTTGAAAGAATTCGATTCTGTCAGAGGCAGGAGCAAGCACGTTAAACTTCGCAAGCGCAACCTAGGCAGACAACTGGGAGAGCCTGTCCCTAAAATAAAAGAACAGATAAAGGCCATTAAGAGTACACATCTGAAATTCAATCGTACTAAAAAAAAGCTGGTCGAAGCGAATTTAAGGCTCGTGGTGAGTATCGCTAAAAAGTATACGAACAGGGGCCTTTCCTTTCTGGACCTGATCCAGGAGGGCAACATCGGCCTGATGCGCGCCGTCGAGAAATTCGAGTACAAAAGAGGTTACAAGTTTTCGACCTATGCCACCTGGTGGATCAGGCAGGCCATCACCCGTTCCATTGCGGACCAGGCACGTACCATTAGGATTCCTGTCCACATGACCGAGACCATCAATAAAATTATCCGGTTTTCAAGAATATTCATCCAGCAGAACGGCCGGGAGCCTCTACCCGAAGAGATAGCGGCAAAAATGAGGCTGCCCCAGGACAAGGTGAAGGGGATTTTAAAAATCGCCCAGGAGCCTATTTCCCTGCAGATGCCTATCGGCGATGAAGGGGATACTCATTTCGGAGATTTCATCCAGGATAAAAAGGCGGTTTCTCCGGCTAATGAGACCGTGCGCTCCATGTTAAAGGAAGAGATGAATTCCGCCTTAAGCACCCTCACCGAACGGGAAAAGAAAATACTGGTCCTGCGTTTTGGTATCCATGACGGCTGCCCGCGCACCCTGGAAGAGGTGGGTAATATTTTTAAGGTGACGCGCGAGAGAGTGAGGCAGATCGAAGCCAAGGCGCTTAAGAAACTCAGGCACCCGACGCGCTCAAGACGCTTAAGGACTTTTCTGGATATGACATTGGCGCATCAGAGAGAATATTAGCCTGCGCAGAAAATGCGAACTGAATGGGGCCAGATCCGTTTTTTTAAAAAAAGATCCGGCCCCAATTTTTTTGGTGTCATTTTCGATAAAAATCTTGATTACGCAACATTTCTTGTTGTATAATTAATTAAGATCTATTGTAATAGATAGGGGTAACTTTAATGAAAATAGTTTTAGGCATTATCATCGGAGCTGCTATAGGGTATGGAGTCGGGTATTGGGGTAGGTGCGCTTCCGGGATTTGCCCTTTGACCAGCAACCCCCTTATTAGCACCGTAATTGGCGCGTTGATAGGCACTATACTTTTGATACCAAAACAAAAAAAAGATTAAGGCAAGGAGCGAGAAAGGGCCTTATGGAAATATTAGCCTTAACGATTTTAGTGCTGTTTAGTTTAATCGGGTTTATCGCAATTTTCTTTTCTACTTTCGGAACACTGATTATTCTCATCGGTTCAATTTTATATTCTTTTATTACGGGATTCTCCGTCGTGAGCCCAAGAATTCTTCTTGTTCTCTTGATTCTTTACCTTTGTGGTGAAGTGCTTGAGTATGTTTTTATCATTTTTGGCGCAAAGAAATTCGGGGCTTCCAACGCGGCGATTGGTGGTGCTATTATAGGCGGGATGATAGGCGCTATCCTAGGAGTAGGTTTCATAGGTATTGGGCTTTTTTTCGGCACCCTTTTGGGCCTATTTCTGGGAGCTTTTCTTGTTGAGCTTATCATACAAAAAGATCTTATCAGGTCGCTTAAGGCAGGGGCAGGCAGTGTCCTGGGAAGGCTCGGCTCTATATTTGCAAAGGTTTTAATAGCCATAGCTATGTTCGTCCTCATAGCCACTTCTTTAATCAATAGTTTCTGATAGGAAATCATCCCTCTTTCCATCCTTTAATCTAATCATTAATCCACTCGTAAAATTGCTTACAATTTTGAGACGAAGGAGGTATAATTAAGGAAAGGAGGAAATGTCAATTATTAATTCACCTTAAAGCCACGGAGGTGGAGAATGAAAAAATGCCCTTATTGTGCTGAAGAGATTCAGGATGAGGCCGCAAAATGTAAACATTGCCGAGAATGGTTAAGTAGATATTCTTACGAATTGAGTGAAAAGATTAAAACCGCCACCCGTTTATCTACTCATCAGCTTTATTGTGTCGGTTGTTAGAAACGCCCCCCTTTACCTCTAGTAGCGTAAGACTTAAAGCGCAAAGCGCAAAATTAAAACTCAAAGCTTAAAGTTTGACACCTCAGTTTTACGCTTTGCACTTTACACTTTACGCTTATTTCCTACTATTTCGGAATGGAAGTGGCATAATTGTGAAAAAGGAGGAGAGGATGCAGAAGAAAAGTCCTGTTGGGATAGTAGTAATTTTATTATTAGCACTCCCCTTAGTTTGTTTTGGGCAGGATGCTATCACGAAAGCCAGTCCGCAGTATGAAGATCCGACAGAGGAGACTGCCATTGAAAAGGAGCCTCTATCGGAATGCGAAAAGGCAGGAGGACAATTAACCAAAATTAAAGAGTGCGATGACTCTGAAAGTGATTGGTGCGTTATTTCGGAAAGGGAACAGTGCTATGCGGACCAAGTTAAAGATGGAAGATGCACTAAGGGAGAATACTCTGAAGAACTTGGAGGTATCGTTGGCATAGCCCCGCGAGTTTTATGTGATGGCGATGAATAATCGCAGCCCTGCCTGCGTTTTACACTCTACGCTTTTTTTTAGTATTTTTAAATGTAAACGGCAACAAAATGAAAGATAATTATATTAAAAAAACATCGCTTTTATTGTTATGTTTAAGTTTAACTGGGTGTGCGACCACTGCTAAATACGAGGCAAAGTTAAATACATGGATTGGCGCAAGCGAAGATTCTTTGATTGCTTCCTGGGGAGTTCCAGATAAAGCATATCAAATGCGCGATGGTAAAAAGGCCATTGGATATATGCATAAGAATGTTGTTCAAGGGGGTGGCTATACCTATACGGTACCACAAACAACCTATCAGACTGGAACAATAGGAGATCAGACTTATAGTGGAACATCTACTCAGTATGTCACAGAAACAGTACCAGTCCAGAAGTATAAATTTTCTTGTAAGACAACTTTTATAATAAATAGTAGCGGAACAGTTGAAAGCTGGCACTATGAAGGCAATGATTGTGTTTCTCGATAGATGAGAGTGTGATATGGCAATAATCTGTCCGAAATGCAAAAGCCAATATGATATCACACTTTTCCAGTTCGGCAGGACTTTAAAATGCGATTGCGGTTATATTATAAATCCAAATGAAAGAATACCAATCGAGATCCCGGTGGACGGAATCCTTGATTTGCATACTTTTAAGCCTTCTGAGATAAAAGATTTAATCCCGGATTATCTAAAGGCTTGTAACCAGAGAAAAATCCTTAGTGTGCGCCTTATTCATGGTAAAGGCACAGGCACCTTACAGCGCACCGTCCACGCTA
>JBDRKE010000031.1:0-7409 GCA_043814315.1 Candidatus Omnitrophota bacterium | reverse complement strand
ATGTCTACAAATCCTCAATCGGCCAAAAGAACATTCAACTGGCCGACGGCACCTACACGCCCTACGTCTGGGATGAGCAAAACAAAATCTTGAAGTTCGCCGACTCCAGCATTCATCTAAACGGCAATGAATGGGAATTCTGGAGCAACAATGAAAAAGTGCATGAAATCGCTTTTTATCCGGAAACCAAAAAAGGCGAAGAGTGGCAAAAGGAAGTTGCCCATGCCTTCAATTTCAGGATCAAAGAAACAAAAACAACCAATGCAGCCGACTGCATAGAAATTGCCTATGACCTTGAAACAAGCAACCAAAAATCAACTATTGCCCTAAGAGCCGGCGGTTCCAATGATGCGCAGTTTTCCTTTGACACCGAAGCCAAACAGGCGGGCGAGTACCGCCTGGCCATAGAGCAGGACAGCGCAGGGCTGGAACCCATTTACGCGAATGTAAACACAAAGAAAATCCACAATCCACAATCCCTGCCTGTCCGGCAGGCAGGCATCATCCATCATCCACTTCTACTTGGTTACCGTAATCCCGAAACCGGCTTTTACTGGAAATGGCTGGAAGACGAAACTGCCCACTATATTGAAGAAAAACAACTAACCAGATTAGCCCTTTTGCTCAACGAAGATAAATATCAGGCAGGAGAAATTAAAGGAGTTTATCCGGATACGTGGGGGCCAACGGGAATAGCAAGTACCAACGATGATGCATTTGAAATAGGCACGGCATCCATGGATCTGGATGGAATAGATGCTGATGGAATTAATGCTGGTTATGTGGGCGCAAATGACAGCCCGGCTCTACGTTGGCAGAACGTGACAGTTCCGAGTGGTTCAACAATTAGCGATACTCGTATACTTGTGGACACAACATATAGTTATGCAGATCCTACATGGACTTCTGCTATATATGGCATAAAGGAAGCAAATCCAGCTGATTGGAGTTCTGGTACTAGGCCTAGCCAGCGCACTAAAACAACGGCTAACGTATCATATAAACCAACTGCTGCTGCATGGATAGCGTCAGACCTTGAAATAGGCGGTAATTTAAGTGCTCTTACTCAAGAGATCATTGATGGCACGGCATTTATCAGTGGCAACGCAATGGCTTTTGCTTGGGTGGTATCAGGCGTATCGCAACAAACGTATCGATGCTTTGAAGATTATGATACAGGTGGTTTTGCTGCCCAATTGACGATTACTTATACGCCGGCGGCAGGAGCCGCTGAAGCAGTTATCCAGAACGCCTCCATTAACAACGCCTCTATTCTCAATAAATAAGTTGTAAGCTGTAAGCCTGAATTAGGTTATCGGGAGATCGGGTGATCGGGATCTGGAGATCAGGGAATCAGGGGATCGGGAAGAGCAATAACAAATGCTGACCTGATAACCCGATTTCCTGATAACCAAATCCTGATATCCGGATACCCTGACACCTTTATCTGATACCCTGACACCTGTCTGTCGTTTCCGCTTCACCTGCCGGAGTATTTCAGGGGGATTGACCCTGCAACAAGCCGTGGTTTTGAAGTATTGATTTTTTGGCATAATGGTTGTAAAATAAGAGAAAGACTAAGAGAAAATGAAAAGAATTTGGGAGAGGATAGTTCATATTTCTAAAGCAGGGCATAGTTTTGATATCGGCTTCTGGCAGGCACAGAGTTCCAATGCGCGCTTTAGGGCTACTTGGCAGATGCTGAGAGATTTCTATAGGATAAGAAAGAGAAAGATAAATGCGCATACCTTTAGATTACAGAGATCTGTTGAAACTCTTAGAAAAAGATAAAGAGGCAAATGGATGCTTACGATGTCAGAAATCTAAGTTATATATTAAGAACAAAACAGTTGCCCCTGCCGCCTGCGTAGGCTCGTATTTAACCGACGCAAGCAAACTTAATCCTTTACATTACCTGTTTTCGTGGTATAATTTCTAAAAGTAATTAATCCTGACCCCGTTATTTATTAGAGGAGGGAGAGAGATGGGAAAAAGAGTGGGTGTTTTTGCGGCATTGGCAGTAGTTTTTTGTGTCTTTGTATCTTTGGCGCCTCTTAAGGCGCAATCTGTATCCGGTGTTTCGCGCGAAGCCATTGAGCAGTCTATCGCAGATGGCGACCTTGAGAGCGCCCAAGGCGCGTTGCTGTCGGCTTTGGCCTCTGATGATTTCTCCGACAAGGCCTGGGCGAAAAAACAGTATTACGAGGTAGCGAAAAAGCGCGGCCAGCTTAATGACGCCATCAGCCAACTGGAAACGAAGGCAGGAGCAGAAGAGGTTTTAGATAATACGTATCTGCTGGGTGTCCTCTCTGAAGGGTACGAGCAGGTGAGGGCATGGGATAAGGCAGCTGGAGTTTACGAAAAGCTGCTTAGTAAGGATCCGCAGGACACGGTTTTAAACAAGCGTTTACTGGATTTCTATATGCTGGACGGCAAATACGACAGGGTGATTCAGGCCCTGGAGCCGGCTGTCCTCGCTAACCCCAATGATATAGGCGCCTCAGACAGGCTTGTCAATGCCTATGTCAAGTCGGGTAAGGCCGAAGAAGCGATTGCGTTATACAAGCAAAGAATTGAAAAGGAATCTGGCTCTGCGGATTTGCACGGCAGGTATGCCCAGGCCCTTATGGATTTCGCAAGGCTGGATGAGGCCGCTGCCGAATGGAAGAAGGCTTTTGATTTGGATCCTAAAAATTTGTTTTTCAAGCAGAAGTTAGCCGAGACTTATTTCGCGTTAGAGCAATACACGCAGGCTAAAAAAGAATTTCAGGAGTTAGAAGGATTGGCCTCAGAGGACCAGCCGTGGTTTAAGAATGTGGCCTCAAGCCAGATACAGGCCATCGATGAGCAGAGGAAAGCCAAGAAGCGCTAAAACAAGGGTACCTAACCCAAAAAGGAGGAGAGTCTAAATGCGAAAGTTTTTTATAGTCCTAACAGTTTTGTTCATGGCTTGCGGCCTTTGTTTTGCAAAGGATGCCAAGAAGGCAAAGAAGCAGCCCAAAGAGAGCGCTACGCCAGCAGCAGCAGTACAGCAGCAGCCCCCCGTTATCAACAAACAGGAGGAAAAAGACCTGCTCATCGCCAATGTCAATAATATGCGCAATCAGGAGTTGAGGGCGGCGGTTGTGCAGCAATTGTTAAACGAAGAGATAGCGAAACTAGGTAACCTCCAATCCGTATTCTGCGATCAGTATAAACTGGATGTGGATAAATTCCGTAAAGGGCTTTATCGTTACGACGAGAATACCGGAAAATTTGAGGAGAACGAAGCGCAGAAGACTGAATAAGTCATTGAAAGAGGTCAAAAATGGGGTCAGAATTATTTTTCCGCGGGAAAATGATTTTGGCCCTTTTTTTCTCATCTTTACATTTTCAATATGTTAAGTTATAATCAGTTTTTGAGGAAAAGATATGTCTATTGCCGATTCACATCTTATCGGGCAGATGCTGGTTCAGGAAGGGGTCATCACTCCTGAGCAGTTAGAGCTGGTGCTGAAGGAGCAGCATAAGACAGGGGAGTTGCTTTGTAGCAGCATTGCGAAACTTGGCATCGTTCCCGAGGAAAAGATATTCAATATCCTTTCCCGTCAGCTCAATATCCCTTACGTAAAATTAAAAGATAAGGCCATTGAGCCTAGCGTCATCGAGAAGGTCCCTGCCAAGTTCGCCAGCCACTACAAAATCATACCGTTAGAGTTTAAGAATGACACCTTGACGCTTGTCATGCGCGACCCCCTGGATATACGCACGCTTGATGACCTGAGGCTGCTTTTGAATTCCGAGATCAAAGGGGTGCTGGCCAGCGAGAGCGAAATAGATGACGCGATACGTAAATATTACGGGGTGGGTGCTGAGACCTTAGAGCAGATTATTTCCGACAAGACCTCGGCGCAGGCTATTGCGCCGGAGGCGAACGAGGTCCAGGACTTAGAGGCGATCGCGCAGGATGCCTCCATCATAAAATTCGTCAATCAGATATTCACGGAGGCCGTTAAGGACAGGGCAACGGATATCCACCTGGAACCCTTTCAGGATGAGCTGCGCACGCGTTTTCGAATCGACGGGATACTCTACGATATCAATATCCCGGAATCCATAAAATATTTCCATGCGGCTATCGTCAGCCGCATCAAGATTATGGCGCAGCTGAATATCGCGGAGCGCCGCCTTCCCCAGGACGGCCGGATAAAAATAAAGGTGAGCGACGAGGAATTGGATTTGCGTATTTCAACGTTGCCCACGGCATTCGGGGAAGCCGTCCACATCAGGATCCTCAGCCCCCATTTCTTCCTGGAGCTGGAGAGGTTGGGGCTCTTGCCGGAAGACCTTAAAATGATTGAGGAGATCATCAAGAAGCCGCACGGCATCATTTTTGTGACCGGGCCTACGGGTTCGGGAAAATCCACCACGCTTTATGCCAGCTTGGCGCGTATCAACTCCAACACTATAAAGATTATTACCGTTGAGGACCCTATTGAATACCAGCTAAAAGGAGTGAATCAGATCCAGGTGAACCCGAAGATCGGGCTTAATTTTGCCACGGGCCTGCGCCATATCTTAAGGCATGACCCCAACATTATGATGGTGGGAGAGGTCAGGGATTATGAGACGGCAGAGATCGCCATCCGCTCGGCCTTAACCGGGCATCTGGTTTTTTCCACGCTCCACACCAATGATGCGGCCGGAGCTGTGACAAGGCTTTTGGATATGGGGATAGAGCCGTTCTTAGTATCTTCTTCCTTGGAGTGCCTGATGGCCCAGAGATTAGTCAGGCTTATCTGCCCTGAATGCAAGGCCCCCGTTAAATCCAAACACGAAATCCTCCAGCATGTCAAGGGCGAGACGGATGCGAACCTTGAGGAAATCGAAATCTACGAAGGTAAGGGTTGCGCGGAGTGCCGTTTCACGGGTTATCGCGGCAGGACCGGTATCTATGAAGTGCTGGTTGTCACCGAGCCTATACGCGAGCTGATTCTTAGCCGGGCCTCCAGCCAGCAGATAAAACAAAAAGCGGTAACGCAAGGAATGCGCACGCTTCGCCAGGACGGCTTGCGAAAAGTCTTTATGGGCCTGACCACCTTTAATGAGCTCGTCCGCGTCACCCAGCAGGAAGAGCTGCCGGAATAGCTACTATATGTCAGCTATATGAAGATAGAAAGGTATTACATTCCAGATAAGCACCAAATTCCAAGCACCAAATCACAAATAAATTCCAAGTACCAAGCACTAAATCCCAAACTTTTGGTTTGGGTCATTGGAATTTTGGAAATTGGAGCTTATTTGGAATTTGGGATTTGAGATTTGGGATTTATCCTGCCATTTGACATTAACCTGTAATTTATCGCTATTAATAATTAATGCCACGTTACGCCTATAAAGCTAAAAATGAGCCGCAAAAAGTCATCCAGGGTTTTATGGAAGCCGCTTCACAGCAGGACGTGGTGGACAAGCTGGCGGGCATGGGATATTTTCCCGTCTCCATCCGGCCCGAAGACTCCTATTTATATAAGAAAAGATTTTTAACTTTCCGCAAGATCTCAAACCGCGATATCGTCCTGCTTTCCAGGGACCTGAGCAGCCTGATTGAATCAGGCGTCAATATCTTAAACAGCCTTCATATTATTGCCACGCAGACCCCCAATAAATATTTAAAGACAGTCTTATCCGACATGATGGATAAGATAAAAGACGGGAAGTCTCTCTCGGAGAGCATGAATACGCACACGGAATTATTCTCTGACCTTTACATCTCCATGATTCACTCGGGGGAGGTGGGGGGCAATCTCGACGTGACTTTTAAACGCCTCACCGATTATGTCGAGAAGGAAGAGGAACTGAAAAATTCTCTGCGCTCAGCCCTGACCTATCCGGTCTTTGTCTTTGGCGTCGGGACGCTGACTGTTATCGTGCTGCTTACGTTTGTCATCCCGCGGCTGGTTACGATGTTTGAAGACATGGGCCAGGCCCTGCCTTTACCCACAAGGATATTGATGGGGTCTTCTGAATTCTTGCGCTCTTTTGGATGGCTGCTGCTGGCCATGGCCTTCTTAGCCGTGATTATTCTCAAGAGGACAGCCCAAAAGCCGCAGGCGAGGGCTCATTTGGATAAAATCAAACTCAGGCTGGCGGTATGGGGCCCGATCGTTCTCAAATCCCAGATCAGCCGGTTGATGCGCACCCTGTCACTGCTTCTTTCCAGCGGCATACCGGTTGTTTATGCGTTGGAAACGGCCACGATAACAGTGGAAAATCAGGTTTTAAGAGAGGAACTCAAAAAGTTCAAAGAGCGTATCCGCCAGGGGGAGAGTTTCTCGAGGTGCCTGACAGACTCGCGCTTATTCCCTGATTTTGTGACGAATATCGTAACGGTCGGAGAAGAATCAGGCCGCCTTGAGCAGGCGCTTTTACGTATCGCCGACGATTATGAAAAAGAAGTGGAGAGTTCCCTGAAAGTCTTGACTCGGCTCTTAGAGCCGGTTATCATTCTGGCGATGGGTTTGATTGTCGGCTTCATTGTGCTGTCTATGCTGCTGCCGATATTTCAGATTAACCTTATTGTAAGATAAAATGTTAGCCAGTTAGCCGGTTAGCCAGTTAGCCGGTTTAAGGAGGGGGGAAAATGAATATCAAGAAATTTGAAGACGCAGAAGTATGGAAGGAATCAAGAAAATTAGTCAATATGGTTTATGATTTTACTAATAAAGATATATTTAAGAAAGACTTCGGTTTAAAAGAACAGTTTCAGAGGGCTGCGGTATCTTGTATGTCCAATATAGCGGAAGGTTTTGATAGTGGGTCTAACCAGCATCTTATACAATACTTATTATATACTCGCAGATCTTCTTCGGAGGTGCAATCAATATCATATGCGGCTTTGGACAGAGGATATATAACTCAACAGGAATTTCAAGAGGTCTATAACCAGGGGAGGGTGATCGGAAAGATGACAAACGGTTTTATTGATTACTTGAAAAAAAATAATAACCGGCAAACCGGCAAACCGGCAAACCGGCAAACAAGGAAGGCTTTTACTTTAATCGAACTCATGCTGGTTGTCATCATCATCGGCGTGTTGGCGGCGATGGTTATGCCGCGGCTGGTCGGCCGTTCGGAGCAGGCGCGCGTTGCCGCTGCTAAAGCGGATATCGAAGCCAACATCGCCCTGGCGTTAGATATGTTTGAAATGGATGTCGGCCGTTTTCCTGCCACCGAAGAAGGATTAACGGCCTTGCGTACAAACCCTGCTTCTCTGTCTGAATGGAAGGGGCCCTATCTAAAAAAAGACCCCAAAGACCCCTGGGCCAAGGCCTACTTTTATAAATTTCCCGGAACGCATAACAATGATTACGACCTCTATTCTTCTGGCCCCAATGGCCTTGAAGGCGACAACGATGACATCGGTAATTGGT
>JBDRKE010000030.1:0-30176 GCA_043814315.1 Candidatus Omnitrophota bacterium | reverse complement strand
ATCGTGGTGCATGAATTCGGCCATTTTATGATGGCCAAAAGAATGGGTGTGCGCGTGGAGAAGTTTTCTTTGGGCTTCGGTCCGGCGTTGCTAAAGAAGAAGAAGAAAGAAACAGAGTATTGTTTGAGCGCCATTCCTTTGGGCGGCTATGTGAAGCTCGCCGGCGATAATCCGGAGGAATACAAGGGTAAAAAATATGAGTATCTTGCGCAAACGCCGGGCCGGAGATTTCTGATTATATTTTTCGGTCCGTTGCTTAATTACGTTTTAGGATTAGTGCTGTTTTGGGTAATATTCTCTGTGGGTTATCCCTCATTGACAACCAGGGTGGGCGGCCTGTTGGATGGTTTTGGTGCGAAAGCCGCAGGGTTACAGGCAGGAGACAGAATAGAAGCTGTGGATGGAAGGCCGGTGGTTCTTTGGGAGGAACTGCAGAAGATTATCCAAAGCAAAAAGACGGCTGAAAAGGTCAGGTTAACGGTTCTGCGCGAAGACCGGAAGCTTAACTTAGAGGTAAACATAAGAGAGAAAAATTTGGATGATCCTCTCGGCCAAAAGCGCAGCGTCGGTCTATTGGGCATAACGCCTTCCGATGAGATTATAACGCTGAAATATGGCATCCTGGAATCTTTGGGTTTGGGGATCAAGAAGACCTGGGATCTGACAGTCATGACATATAAGGCGTTATGGTTTATGATGACAGGCAGGCTTTCTATGCGCGAATCGATAACAGGCTTGCCAGGTATGTATTTTATCACTTCCAAGGCAGCCAAGATGGGGGTTGTGGCGGTATTGCATCTTGTGACTGTTTTAAGCGTGAGCTTGGCCATATTTAATCTCCTGCCTCTACCGGTACTTGACGGCGGACATATTCTGTTCCTGGGGATCGAAAAAATAAGAGGTAAAGGCTTAAGCCTGAATGTAGAGCGGCTGGTAACGCAGGCCGGGACGGTGCTGATTTTGACTTTAGCCTTATTTGTAACCTATAATGACCTGGTGAGATTCTACGGAGATAAGATAGATAAGGTATTCAAATTCTTTAAATAAAATATATCTGAGTTGAATTCAATCCCAAAATGGATATAAAAAGGCGTAAAACCAAAGTCATAAAAATAGGAGAAGTTCGCATCGGAGGAACTTATCCGGTCGCCATACAATCCATGGTTAAAACCAAGACCTCCCGTATCGAAGAAGTGGTGAGAGAAATAAAAGAGCTGGAAGGCCTCGGTTGCGAGATTGTCCGCGTCGCGGTCAAAGACACAGAGGATGCCTCAGGGATCAAAAAGATCAAAGCCAGGGTGAACCTACCTATTGTGGCGGATATTCATTTTGATTGGCGGTTAGCCATAAAGTCTATAGAAAACGGTGCGGATAAGATTCGGCTGAATCCGGGCAACATCCATAAAAAGGCCCACATCCAAGAAGTGATTCGTGCCCTTAAAGCCAACCGTGTACCTTTGCGTATCGGCGTTAACTCCGGCTCTGTAAGAAATCTTGAAGACAGAAGATTAAGCATGGCCGATAAATTAGCGACGAGTTGTCTAGAATTTGTTAAGATAGTAGAAAAGCTGAAGTTTTTTGATATCGTTTTATCTCTTAAGGCCTCCGATTGTAGGGATACGGTGGAGGCCTATCGCAAGATTGCCAAACTTTGTGATTATCCTTTGCATCTGGGGGTTACGGCAACAGGCCTTCCCTTGCGGGGAGCGGTCAAATCAAGCATCGCCATAGGAACTCTTTTGTTAGAAGGCATCGGCGATACCATTAGAATATCGTTAACCGGTGAGTCCCGTCAGGAAGTGAAGGTGGCAAAAATTATTTTAGAATCGCTAGGCTTGCGTACGTTTATGCCGGAAATCTTCAGTTGTCCCACTTGCGGCCGTTGCGAAGTGGATCTGGTCGGCATGGTTAAGAAATTAGAAAAAGCATTGGCCAGTTGGCCAGTTAGTCAGTTAGTCAGTTCGACCGGCAAATCGGAAAATCGGAAAATCGGCAAACCTCTAAAGATTGCTGTGATGGGTTGCGTGGTGAACGGCCCTGGCGAGGCTAAGGAAGCAGACATCGGAATAGCCTTCGGCAAGAAAGTGGGATTATTGTTTAAAGGCGGCAAGCCGATAAAGAAAATTCCTTATGCTCAAGCCGTAACGGCCTTACTTAAGGAAATAGGCTGTTACAAAACTCGTTCCAGCCTATGATTACACAGATTTTAAAAGAGATTACACAGATAAAACCGATGCTGTTTTTAATCTATGTAATCTGAATATTAATCGCTGTAATCAAGGGCATCACACATGCCTTTCGGCAGACAAGTGTGATGTCCTATTAAGGAAATGGAGGGGGACAGTGGTTAAGGACTATAAAGAAAAGATAAGGCGAAAGCTCATCGCCGAATATCGGGATGCGCTCTCCAGTGAGACGATCGATCCCAAGGAACTCGAAAGAACCATCCAATTTATATTGGATGAGATGGTCCGCCGGGAAGGCATTGTGCTTTCAGGAGAGGAGAGGATAAAGATAACGACTGATCTCATCCATGAATTCGTAGGGTTTGGGCCCTTGGAAAGTCTTTTGAAGGATCCCGAAGTCACAGAGATTATGGTGAATGGTGCGAATAAGGTTTATGTGGAACGCTCGGGCAGGACAGAACTTTCAAAAATCGTCTTTGACAATGAGCGGCAGGTTATGAACCTGATAGATAAAATCCTTACCTCCACGCGCCGGCATGTCGATGAAACGTACCCTTATACCGAGGTCGCTCTAAAAGACGGCTCCAGGATTAACATCATTATTCCTCCTTTGGCTTTGGATGGCCCCACATTGACTATCAGGAAATTCATGAAAGAGATAAGGACAGCCGAGGATTTGATAAACCTGGGAACTTTGGATAAGCGCATCAGTGATTTTCTTATTGCCTGCATAAAGGCCAAGGTTAACATTATATTTTCAGGTGCCACAGGCGCAGGAAAGACCACCAGCCTTAATGTTTTTTCTTCTTACATCGACGATGAAGAGCGTGTGATCACTATCGAAGATACCGCGGAACTGCGCCTTGATCAGGAGCATGTGGTTCGGTTGGAAGCCAAGCAGTCTAATATCGAAGGCAAGGGTGAGATTGGCATAAGAGAACTTTTTAAGAATTCTCTGCGCATGCGGCCGGACAGGATTATCCTGGGTGAAATAAGGGGGCAGGAGGTCTTGGAGATGCTTCAATCCATTTGTTCCGGGCATAAGGGGTCCCTCTCGGTCATTCATGCTAATTCGCCTCAGAATGTCATTTATCGTATAGAGACCATGATTTTAACCTCGGGGATCCCGATTCTTGAGCATGTTATCCATCGCCATATTGCTGCAGCCGTCAATCTTATTGTGCAGCAGGAACAATTATTAGACGGTTCAAGAAAGATTACTCATGTAACTCAAATAAACGGCTTGAAAGACGGCCAGGTCGTCCTTGAAGATATTTTTCTTTATGACAGCGAAGAAGCGGATTCGGGAATTCAAGGGCAAGGGAGGTGGAGGGCTACCGGCATCATTCCGATATTTACTCCCCAATTTAAAAAAGCAGGTGTAGATTTGCCAAAGGAGATATTTAACAAGGATTAAAAAAGTTATTAACAATTACTAAGAACTATTCTGAATGGTAATTATTAACCGATGTTAACTGTACTTAGCCGATGAAAATATGTTTTGGTCAAAGACGCTTATACCTACGTTAAAAGAAGTTCCTCAAGAGACAGAATCCGTAAGCCAACAATTGCTTCTGCGCGCAGGACTCGTGCGCATGCTCATGGCAGGGGTTTATTCCTATTTGCCTTTGGGCCTTAAAGCTTTGAAAAATATCGAAAGAATCATACGCCAAGAGATGAATGCCGCAGGTGCCAGTGAACTGCTGCTGCCTGCTTTGCAGCCTATCGAGATCTGGCAGCGTTCAGGCCGGGATAAGGATTTAGGCGAGGTGATGATTCGATTTCAAGACAGAAGGGGAAGAAAGGTTTGCCTGGGGCCGACCCACGAAGAGGTCATCACGGATTTAGTTAAAAATCACGTGTCCAGCTATAAACAACTGCCTCTGGTACTATATCAGATCCAGACTAAATTCCGGGATGAGATCCGGCCGCGTTTTGGGCTCATCAGGGCGTGTGAATTCATCATGAAAGATGCCTATAGCTTTGATGCGAACTCAGAAGGCCTGGATAAGAATTATAAGGCGATGCTGGAGGTTTACAAAAGGATATTTAAGAGATGCGGGTTAGAAATATTGATTACCGAGGCAGACCCGGGGGTTATGGGAGGAAACGAGTCGCACGAGTTTATGGTGCCTAGCCGAGAGGGGGAAGATATTGTCTTGTTTTGCCCGGCCTGTAGACGCGTAAAGACTTTTAAAGAGGGCGAAAAAGAGAAATGTGTTTGCGACGGCCCCATGAACAGGATCAACGCTATTGAAATCGGGCATATTTTTAAATTAGGCACAAAATACAGCGGGAGTTTCAAGGCGAATTTTCTTGATGCCGAAGGCAAGCTCAAGCCTCTTATGATGGGTTGTTACGGAATAGGGGTCTCGCGGTTAATCTCTGGCATTGTAGCGCAGAATAACGATAAGGATGGCATCGTTTGGCCGAAGGAAGTAGCCCCTTATCAAGTAAATATACTTGCCTTAGATGCCGAAGACCCTAAGATTATGAATTTGGCACTTTCTGTGTATGAAGAGTTAGAGAAGCTGGGGCTCGATACGCTTTTGGATGACCGAGCGAAAGAAAGTTCAGGCGCTAAATTTAAAGATGCGGATCTCCTGGGAATACCCCTGCAGGTCATCATCGGGAAGCAATCCCTGAAAAAGGAACTTTTAGAGCTAAAAATAAGGCATTCTCAAGAAAAGATAATGAAACCGAGGAACGAAATCATAAAGGAAATTGGTGGGTTTTTTCATGGATAGGCATGCGCTGATCGAAGAATTAAAAGGCATGATTCATGAGTCTCTTAGCAGGCAGAATTTTGATTTAGTTGATTTTATTTACAGATACGAAGGCCGGGATTTATTTTTGAGGATTTTTGTGGATAGGCCGGAAGGGGGAATCAGCCTGAAAGAATGCGCAGGCCTTAACAAAGAAATCAGTAGGATGCTGGATGAAAAGGATATTTTACAGCAAAGATATATCTTGGAAGTTTCAAGCCCCGGGTTGGATAGGCCGTTAAAGACAAAAAATGATTTTTTGCGTTGCATCAATAAAACAGTCAAATTTTTTCTTAACGAAGCCGTTGGAGGCAAATGGGAGTGGGATGGCGTTATAAACAAAGTCGATGAGGATAGTGTTGCTATTGATACGGGCCAGGAGATAATCGCTGTGCCTTTGTCAAAGGTTGCAAAGGCAAAACAAATTATAGGAAATATTTAGAAATCGGAGTCACTATGAGCCAAGAATTGTTAGCTATAATCGAGCAGATTGAAAGAGAAAAAGGCATTAAGAAAGAAGTTTTGATAAGCGCCGTAAAAAGTGCGCTTCTGAGTGCCGCCAAGAAGGTTATTGATGTCAAGCCCGACGAAGAACTTGCAATCGAGCTGGAAACAGAGACGGGGAAAATCAAGGTATTCAAGAATAAGGAAGAAGTGACTTCTGTCGATTTCGGCCGGATAGCCGCTTCCACGGCAAGGCAGGTTATCATACAGAAAATGCGCGAGGCAGAAAAGGACGTTGTTTTTAACGAGTTTCAAGGCAGGGTTGGAGAGATCGTCAGTGGCACGGTTTACAGATTTGAGAAAGGCAATATCGTCGTAGATCTCTTGGGTAAGGCCGAAGGTTTGCTTCTTAAGCGCGAACAGTCCCCCCGGGAGGAGTTTAAGCAGGGGCAGCGTATACGGGCTTATGTGGCAGAGGTAAAAAAAGATACCAAGGGCCCGCAGATTGTGCTATCCCGGGCACATCCGAGCCTGGTGAAAAAACTGTTTGAATTAGAGGTCCCGGAGATTTATGAAGGCATCGTCGAGATAAAGTCCATTTCCCGCCAGGCCGGAGAGCGCACTAAAATCGCGGTATGGTCTAAAAACGAAAAGGTTGACTCCGTGGGTGCCTGTGTGGGCGTGCGGGGAAACCGCGTGAGGAATATTGTGAATGAACTGCAGGGAGAAAAGATTGATATCGTGCGTTTTAGCGATGACATAAGGGAATATATAAAAGCGGGGCTGTCTCCCGCAGAGGTATCGGAGATAAAATTGGATAAAGAGAATCTCAAGGCGATGGTTATTGTGGATGATAGTCAGTTGTCGCTGGCTATTGGTAAACACGGTCAAAACGTCAGGCTTGCCTCCCGGCTGATAGGCTGGGAACTGGATATCCGTACAAAAACCGCCCTTTTAGAAGCAGAGGAATCAAAGAAGGCCGCGCTAGAGAAAGAAAAAGTAACGATTGTTCCACCAGCAGAAAAAGCAGAAAAGAGAAAGAAGAAGGAGGCCGTTTCCCTGGAGCAGCTATCGGGCGTAGGAGAGAAGACCTTAGAAAACTTAAAGGCAGCCGGCATAAAATCCGTCGAAGATCTTTTGAAGGCAGGAGGCCAGGGTTTAACCCAGATCAAAGGCATTGGCATTAAGAAAGCACAGAAGTTAATCGAAGAAGCCAAAAAACTTAAGACATAGATGAGGAATCTGACCTATGGCAAAATTAAAAGAAAAAAAACTTGGACACAAAAAGGTCAAGGCCGTAACGGCGAAGACCCAAAAGACGGCTGGCGCTAAAACAGTTAAGCCCAGGGTTTCTCCAAAGCCCAAAGCAAAAGTTGCTGCGGTTAAGCTTAAAAAAACCCTTCCCGTCAAGCCAAAAGCCGTCAAAAGAAAAGCGAAGGGTGAAGAAGCCGTTATCCCTGAAAACGTCTTAACCCAGGAGCCTCAGGCAACGACGGCAATTCCCCCAGAAGTTGTCGCAGCCATAACAAAACCGGTTCCTCAAGAGGAAGTCAAAGAGGTTAAAAAAGAGATTCAAGAGGCCGCTTGCGCTTTCGCAAAAGAAGTGGAGCTTGAATTACCTATAAGCGTAAAGGATTTAGCGGTTAAGTTGCAGGAGAAGCCTTCAGCATTGATAAAGATTCTCATGGGCATGGGAGTTATGGCGGGTATCAATCAGTCCCTGGAGGAAGTTGTTGTAAGTAAGATCTGCGAAAAATATCGTTGCAGGATAAAAAAGGCTTTGGACCAGGAGGAATTGGCTCTACGTCTGCATAAAGAGACAGATGTTGCCAAGAATCTGAAACCGCGCTTTCCCATCGTGACTCTTATGGGCCATGTGGACCATGGCAAGACTTCGCTTTTAGACGCCATAAGGAAATCCAAGGTCGTAGATTCGGAACACGGGGGGATCACACAACATATCGGCGCTTATAGGGTGATTCTATCTCACGGTGAAATAACATTCCTGGATACGCCAGGCCATGAGGCTTTTACGGCGATGCGCGCCCGCGGAGCCCGCATTACGGATATTGTCGTGCTGGTGGTGGCTGCGGATGACGGTATTATGCCCCAGACAGAAGAGGCCATAGACCATGCGCGGGACGCCGGAGTTCCTATCATTGTAGCCGTTAATAAGGTGGATAAGCCTGGAGCCGATTTGGACCGCGTGAAGAAACAGCTTTCTAAACTTGAACTGGCAGCGGAGGATTGGGGCGGGAAAACGATCACCGTCCCCGTATCCGCAAAGACAGGGCAAGGCATCGATGATCTGTTAGAAATGATTCTCTTGGAAGCCCAGATGTTGGAGCTTAAGTCTAATCCAGGCCGTCTGGCTTCCGGCGTGGTCATAGAATCAAAAATGGCTAAAGGCAGAGGCCCCGTGGCCACTTTGCTTATCCAAAGCGGCACGTTGCATCTAAACGAAAACATCATTGTCGGCTCCCTCTTCGGAAAAATAAAAGCTATGTTTAACGATAGAGGCCAATCCGTGGCCAGTGCCGGTCCCTCTTCTCCCGTAGAGGTTCTGGGGATTTCAGGAATTCCTCAGGCAGGGGAGCCGTTTTTTGTGATCGAAGATGAAAAACAGGCCAAGGAATTGGCCGCCGCACGCCAGGAAAGATTAAGGCTTCGCCAGATCAAATCCGTTAAAAGAGTCAGCCTCGAGGATCTCCATGCCGAAATAGAAGCAGGCAAGATTAAGGAATTGAAATTGATCATCAAGGCAGACGTGCAGGGGTCCTTGGAGGCCATCAAGGACACCTTAAACAAGATTCAGGTTTCTGAGATCAAGCTCGATGTCATTCATACGGGAGTGGGCAACATCAACGCCTCGGATGCCATACTGGCTGTTGCCTCCAACGCTTTGATCTTAGGTTTTAATATTACGCAGGATGAGCGCGCGAAGGAAATTGCGGCTAAAGAAGGCCTTGACATCAGGATGTATAACATCATCTATGAACTGGCCAATGACATCAAGGCAGCCGTGGAAGGCATGCTTGAGCCCAAGATCAAGAAGGTCTTTTTGGGCAGGGTAGAAATAAGGAAGGTATTCAAGCTTTCAAGAGCAGGTACGGTGGCTGGCTGTTTTGTGACAAAAGGCAAAATCAATCGTAACAGTCTGGTTCATTTAGTCAGAAACGGCGAGCCTGTTTTTGAGGGCAAGTTATCCTCTTTGAAACGCTTCAAGGATGATGTTCGGGATGTTCAGGAGGGATTCGAGTGTGGGATCACCATTGTCGGGTTTGATGATGTGCATGAGGGGGACCTCATCGAGGCGTTTGAGATTGAGAAGATAGCGCGAAAATTATAACAAGCGTAATGTTAAAATTACAAATTCCAAGCACCCTGCCTGTCGGCAGGCAGGCAAATTCCAAATAAATTCCAAATCTAAAATTCCAAATTACAAACTTATAAGTTTTGGACATTGGGATTTTGAAATTGGCACTTCGGTTTCACCTCAGTGCCAATGGTAAGCGAAGTCGAACCATGGGATTTATTTGGTATTATTTGGATTTTGACATTTGGATTTTACAAGGATTATGAAGAAGCGAATATTAAGCGGTATGCGTCCAACGGGAAAGCTGCATTTAGGCCACCTGGTGGGCGCCTTGGATAACTGGGTCAAGCTGCAGGAGGAGTACAGCTGTTTCTTTATGGTCGCAGACTGGCATGCCCTTATGTCAGAATATGAAGATACCAAAGACCTAAGAGAGAATGCGATGGATAATGTGGTAGACTGGCTTGCCTGCGGCCTTGACCCTAAGAAAGCCGCTATCTTTATGCAATCCCAGGTCAAGGAGCATCTGGAATTATACATGATTTTTTCTATCATTACGCCCCTGGGGCTTCTGGAGCGCTGCCCGACGTATAAAGAACAGCTGCGGGAACTCACCCGCAGGGATTTGCACACCTATGGATTTCTGGGTTATCCGGTTCTTCAGGCAGCAGATATTCTTATCTATAAAGCCGAGGTTGTGCCGGTCGGCGAAGACCAACTTCCTCATTTAGAGTTGACCAGGCAGATTGCCAGGAAATTCAATAATCTCTATAAGACGAATTATTTCTGCAAGCCGCAGGCGCTTTTGACCAAGGCCCAGAGGCTTTTAGGGCTTGACGGAAGAAAGATGAGCAAAAGCTATAATAATTTTATCGCACTTTCCGAAGAATCGGAAATCCTCCGGAAGAAGGTTGCGAATATGTTTACGGACCCGCAGAGGATTAAATTTAGCGACCCCGGGCATCCGGATAAATGCAATGTGCACAGTTATTACGCGGTCTTTGCGCCCGACAGAAAGAAAGAAGTGGATGAGCTTTGCCGCAAGGCCAAGATCGGATGCACGGACTGCAAGAAGGAGCTTGCACAGATACTCATTAAAATTCTAGAGCCCATCCAGGAAAAAAGAGATAAACTTCTTAAAGACAGAAGTCAGATATTCGATATACTGGAAGAAGGCACAAAAAAAGCAAAGTCAGTGGCAGGCGAAACTCTGGATGAGGTAAAGAAATTAGTAAACTTTTAATGATAGATGCGTTAGATTCCTGCCTGCGGCAGGCAGGTGCGTAAATCTGCGTTAAAAATGGGTATTCAAAAACATGTCTTACAAAATAAAATTAGAGATATTCGAAGGGCCGCTGGATCTTCTTTTGTATTTGGTCAATAAGGATCACCTGAACATTTACGATATCCCCATTGCCAAGGTCACCGGGCAGTATCTTGAATATTTGAACTTGATGCAGCTTTTGGATTTAAATATTGCCGGAGAGTTTTTGGTGATGGCGGCAACTCTCATGCAGATTAAGTCCAAGATGCTATTGCCTGCCGAGCCTCAAGAAGCAGCCGAAGGAAAGCAGGAGGATCCCCGCGAGGAGTTGGTGAGGAGGCTGCTGGAATATGAAAGGTTTAAAGAGATTGCCGAATCCCTGCGCCAGAGAGAGACCGAGCAGAAAGAGGTGTTTAAACGGCCTAAAACACAGACAGAACAAGAAACTCCCGGAGATAGCCGGGATGTTTATTTTGAGGCAAGCATCTTTGATTTAATCAATGCCTTTACGAAAGCCCTTAAAGATGTTCCCAAGGAAGTGTTTTACGAGGTCATCAAGGATGAGTTTACCATAGAAGAGAAGATCCATCAGATTCTGCATCTTCTTCTGGAGAAGTCAAATGTTCAACTTTCGGAGTTGTTCGGCAACGCCAAAAGCAAATTAGAGATCATCGTTATATTCCTTGCCATCCTAGAGCTGATTAGGATGAAAGAGATTGTTTGCCGGCAAAGGGAATTGTTTCAGGATATAGAGATTTTAAGGAATAAGGAGAATATCTTACCTTATGGCCGAAGAGACCAGAAAGACGCTTCTTAAGGGCAGTTGTGTCCCCTTCATTGATGAGCCCAAAGAGACAGAAGAGGATGTTGTCCTTAATATTTCTTTAAGGCCGAAGAAATTATCTGAGTTTGTCGGTCATAAAGAGATTGTGGACAATCTCAAGATAACCATTCAGGCGGCTAAGCAGAGGAAGGAACCCTTAGAGCATGTGCTTTTAAGCGGCCCCCCGGGCTTAGGGAAGACTTCTATGGCACATATCGTTGCCCATGAGATGAATACCAAGATTACGGCCACCTCCGGACCCGCCATAGAGCGTGCCGGAGATCTGATCGGTATTTTGACGAATCTCGAAAAAGGGGATATCCTGTTTATTGACGAGATCCATCGGCTTTCCAAGGTCGTTGAAGAGTTTCTCTATCCGGCCATGGAAAGTTTTCAGATAGATTTCGTCATTGATAAGGGCCCCTATGCCAAGACCATAAAGTTTAATCTTAAACCTTTTACGCTGGTGGGAGCTACCACGAGAAGCGGCTTATTGGCAGCGCCCTTGCGGGGCCGGTTTGGCATATTCTATAATCTGGATTTCTACAAGATAGAAGACTTGGCTAAAATTATAAAACATTCGGCTAGAATCCTGAGTATGGATATAGAAGAAGAAGCGGCTTCGGAAATCGCAAGACGCTCCCGCGGCACTCCCAGAGTCGCCAATAGGCTCTTACGCAGAATCAGGGACTATGCCCAGGTGGCTAAAATCTCCAGGGTCAGCAAAGACGTCGCTGCCAAGACCTTAGATGAATTGGGGATTGACAAGGCGGGCCTGGATGATTTAGATCGGAAAGTGCTGAAGTTGATTCTGGAATCTTACTCAGGCGGGCCCGTAGGTGTTGAGGCATTGGCCGCCAGCCTTAATGAAGAAGTCGATACCATCACAGATACCGTCGAGCCGTATCTGCTTAAAGCCGGATATCTCAAACGCACCTCTCGCGGCCGCCTTGCCACCAAATTGTCCTTTGACCACTTCGGAATCAAATACGAAAAACAATCGGAATTATTCTAAAACGTTTCTAAACCTAATCGTAAAACGTTTCTAATTTTAATCCTAAAACTGCTCTTTTGAGACTATTTTTTAATGAACCTGACAGTTTTCTCGCTCAGGTCGCTTTTGCTCTTTGAATACAAGGCAGCAGATTTTGTGGGTCCTGCCCCCGCAGGAGGCGGGGCACTTGCCCATACTTTAGGGCAAGGTGCCCCCCCCAGTGTGGATACTCCCGTTCGCTGACATCCTTTGGTCACCCGCTGGCAGCGTAAAAAGTGCTCTGCTCGAAATCCACCCAGAAGGGTGGCACTTGCCTATCCTATAAGGCAAGGTGCAGTCCAAGTCACCCACAAAAGAGAATTTTATAAATAAAGGAGTCGAGTATGATTGACAATGCGAAAGATCTCTGGCGGCCCCGAAGGGGTAAAAGCGACCTGAGCGAGCGCGCTCGGCAGGTGCATTTGTAAAATTATGAACCTACTATTACATACCTGTTGTGCTCCGTGCTTGATATATCCTCTGGAGCGGCTGAAGGAAAAGGGATATAAGGTGAGGGGGTTCTTTTGTAATCCTAACATCCATCCTTTGAGCGAGTACAGGAATCGCCTGCAGGCGGTGGTGGATTTCAGCCACAGGCATAATCTGGAGATGATTCACCCGCAATATAATCCGGCCGAATTCTTTCAAGCCGTGAATTTGAAGGAGGACAGGCCCGAAAGATGCGGGATTTGCTGGTCTTTAAGACTTCAAAGGTGCGCTTTGGCCGCAAAAGATATGGGCTGCGGATATTTTTCAACGACCTTGCTTGTCAGCCCCTATCAGGATCAGGAAAGATTGAAGAGACTAGGGGATGAAATTGCACAGGAAACAGGAGTAGAATTTTTTTATGAAGATTTTCGTACGGGTTTTAAAAAGGCCCATGAACAGGCTAAGGCAGAAGGTATCTATTGCCAGAAATACTGCGGGTGTCTTTATTCGGAGATAGAACGATGCAGGAAATCGGAAAAACATTAATTGTATTCGGCATCATCTTAATAGGTATTGGCTTTCTACTGACCTTCTTTAACAAAATACCTTTTTTGGGGAAGTTGCCCCAAGACATAAAAATCCCAGGAAAACTTCCCGGGGATTTTTACATCCAAAAGAAGAACTTCACTTTTTATTTTCCTGTTATGACGTCCCTATTGCTAAGCCTTATCCTTTCTCTTGTATTTTGGCTATGGTTGCGCCGATGAAACTCATGTTAAGAGTCCTTTTTTTGGCCCTTGTTATTCTAGCCGTAATATCACCGCGTGCACCCGTTACCTGTGATGAGGTGTCGCGTTACGTGCGCGTGGAGCTCTTTCAGGATGAGCGAAGCTTGCGTCTTAAATTAAACGGTCCTTATGAAATAACGGACGTTGCCGGGAAAATTTTATCAAGCGGGAATGTCTTAAAAACTACGGTTATCGCCCAAAAAGGCGCGATATTATTGGGGGAGGAGTCTTTTAAGGCTGCCAAGATTACTATTAAGGTAACTGACCCGGACGTTATCACAGTGAATGACCGAATGTTCCGGGGCGAAATCCAGTTCATGAGGAATAAAGATGCTGCCTTGACCGTGATCAATCGTATTACGTTAGAGGATTACGTCAAAGGGATCTTGTATCATGAGGCTTCGCATTATTGGCCGATGGAGGCACTGAAAGTCCAGGCCATTATTTCTAGGACCTATGCTTTATATCAGATGGAGGAAAACAAAGCAAAAGATTACGATGTCACCAGTGATATATATTCTCAGGTTTATGGCGGCAAGACCTCTGAACGCTATCGGACCAATAGGGCCGTGGAAGAGACCAGGAGCAGGGTTCTTATTTATCAAGACAAGGTCTTCCCGGCATATTTTTCAGCCACCTGCGCAGGGCACACCGAAGATGCCTCCATGCTTTGGAATATAGATATCTTGCCTCTTAAAGGAGTCGTGTGCGGGTTCTGTAAAGATTCACCGCATTTTTATTGGCATTACGTATTGACGCTAGAGGAGATTCAGGACAGGCTGATGCAGACGGGTAAAAAGTTAAGCCCTATAAAAGATATTGTAATATCAGGCCGGAACAAGTCAGGCAGAATCATAGATTTAAAAATAGTCACCTCCGATAAAGAGTTAAAGATATCTGCTAAGGACTTTAGAGATATCTTCGGCCCGAATGTTATCAGAAGTACCCATTTTAAAGTGGACGTCATCGGCAAAGACGCCGTCTTCGAAGGGATCGGTTGGGGGCATGGCGTAGGCCTGTGTCAATGGGGCGCTTATTTTATGGCCAAAAAGGGCCAGACAGCCGAGGCAATTTTGAAATATTATTATGCGGGTTCACAAATTACTAGCTACTGATTATGAAGCTTTCGGATTTTGATTATAGCCTGCCGAAGGAACTGATCGCCCAATATCCCCTTAAAAGACGCGATACGGCAAAACTCCTGGTTTTAAACAGGAAGAAAAGCACGATGGAGCACTGCGTTTTTAAGGAAATTCTCAGGTTTCTTCATAAGGACGACCTAATGGTTTTAAACAACACTAGGGTGTTGCCGGCGCGTCTTCATGGGGTTAGATTAACCAAAGGGAAAGTGGAGGTTTTGCTCCTTGAGGCCCTTAACGCGAACAGGTTCAAAGCTTTTATTAAACCCAGTCGGGTCAGGGTGGGAGAGAAGATTATCTTTGACTCTGGAAAAATCTTCGGCGTGGTGTGTGCCAAGGATGAGATCGCATTTAACACCCGTGATTCAAAGACTATATATAAACTCGGCGTCATGCCGTTACCGCCTTATATAAAAAGAAAACCAGAGGATTTGGATCATATCTATTATCAAACTGTTTATGCGAAGGCTCAGGGAGCTATTGCCTCTCCTACGGCCGGATTGCATTTTACAAAAGAATTAATCCGTAAAATAAAACTCCTGGGTGTTCATGTCGCTTATTTGACTTTACATGTAGGGGTGGGGACATTTCGTCCGGTAAAAGTCGAAGATATTAGCGAACATAAGATGGAAAAGGAATATTTTGCAATTCATGAAAGTACCGTTAAGTTGATAAAAGAAGCCCGCGCCCATAAGGAACGTGTATTGGCCGTTGGCACAACGAGTCTGCGCGCGCTAGAAACTTATTTTTTAGGCAAGAAAGAGGGCTTTACGGATTTATTTATCTATCCGGGCCGTGAATTCAATCTGGTAAATGGTCTCTTGACGAATTTTCATCTGCCTCGCACAACTCTTTATATGCTGGTTTGCGCCTTTGCAGGAGAGAAACTCATTAAGAAGGCTTATCAGGAGGCCATCGATCATAAATACAGGTTTTATAGTTATGGTGATGCGATGCTTATATTATAAATTAGGATGCAGAATAAATTCCAAATTCCAAGCCCCGTTAAAAATCTCCGATTTTTAACGGGGCAAGCACCAAATTCCAAATAAACTACAAATTCCAATTTTCCAAATTCCAAACATACAAGTTTCGGTCATTGGGATTTTGAATTTGGGATTTATTTGGGGTTTGGGATTTGAGATTTGGGATTTCAAAAGGCATGTTCTTCAATCTCATTCATCAGGATAAAAATACAAAAGCTCGCTTGGGTCAAATAAAGACGAGTCGCGGGGAAATCGAGACGCCTTGTTTTATGCCTGTGGGGACGCAAGGGACCGTCAAGGCCTTATCCGTTCAAGAATTAAAAGAGGCTCAAGCGCAGATTGTATTATCCAATTCTTATCATTTGTTGCTACGGCCGGGGATAGACGTGATCCGAAAAGCAGGCAGTCTGCACAAGTTTATGTCCTGGAATAAGCCGATTTTGACGGATAGCGGAGGTTACCAGATCTTTAGTTTGGCCCTTTTAAGGAAGGTCAGCGACGCAGGCGTTGAGTTCCAATCGCATATCGATGGTCTGAAACATTTTCTGACGCCTGAGGACGTCGTGGGGATCCAGAAAGATTTAGGTTCTGATATCATGATGCCGTTGGATGAGTGCGTGCATTATCCTTGCGCCAAGGATTATGCCGAGATAGCCATGCAGCGGACCTTGGATTGGGCCAGGCGTTCCATTGTGGTCGATAGACCCAAAGAAACGCAGTTTCTCTTTGGCATTATTCAGGGAGCTACCTATGAAGATTTGCGCAAGGAGTGCGTTAAGCAGATGCTTGATTTGGATTTTGACGGGTTTGCCATCGGAGGAGTTTCCGTTGGTGAACCCAAAAATTTAAGATATAATATAGTCCATGCCGTAGCTGATTTATTGCCAGCGGATTTACCCCGGTACCTTATGGGCGTAGGGTTACCGCAGGATATCATCGAGGCTGTCGGACTCGGCGTGGATATGTTTGATTGTGTTGTGCCCACGCGCTACGGAAGGAACGGGACGGCCTTTACGAGCGAGGGGAAAATCACCATCCGCAATTCCCCCTACATAGAAGATTTTAGTCCTTTAGATAAAAACTGCAGTTGCTACGCCTGCAGGAATTATAGCCGGGCGTATTTACGCCATCTATTTAATACCGGGGAGATACTGGGCTTGCGCCTCGTGTCGCAGCATAACGTGCATTTCTATTTAAATTTAATGGATAAGAGTAGAGAAGCTATACGGCAAGATAGGTTTGAAGAATTTAGAAAAGATTTTCTTTGCAAATATAACAATAAACCTGATTAGCAGGAGAAAACCCAATTTCAAAATCCCAAATAGTTTTGGATTTGGGATCTGGGATTTACCCCGTTAGAAATTTTGTTCTAACGGTTAGCAGTAGGGTATTTCTAACGGGGTTTATTCTGGACTTGGTAGTATTTGGATTTGGGATTTAATAATTGGATATGAGAATTGATATTATAACGATTTTTCCCAAAATGTTTGATCCCGTATTGAATGAATCTATTATGATGCGGGCACAACGCAAAGGGAGAGTCAAGATCCGCATACATAATCTAAGAGATTATACCACGCATAAACACAAAAAGGTGGATGACCGCCCCTTTGGGGGAGGTTCGGGCATGGTAATGGCTTGCGAGCCCATTTTTAATGCCGTTGAACATATCAAATCAGAAATCACAAATCACAAATCACGAGTTATTTTATTATGTCCGCAAGGTAAAAAATTAAATCAGAAAATGGCGCAGAGTTTAACCAAGTTTCGGCATTTAATCTTAATTTGCGGCCACTATGAAGGCGTTGATGAGCGGGTGAGAAAATATCTGGTCGATGAGGAGATTTCCATAGGAGATTATGTTTTAACAGGAGGAGAATTGCCGGCCATGGTTCTGGTAGATGCTGTCGTCAGGCTCTTGCCCGGAGTGCTGGGTGATAAAAATTCCTTGAATTTTGAGTCATTCAAAGGTAATCTATTAGAATATTCTCAATATACAAGACCAGCTGACTTTAAAGGTAAAACCGTGCCCAAGATCCTTTTATCCGGAGACCACCAGAAAATAGAGATCTGGAGAAAAAAAGAAGCTCTTAAGAGAACCAAGGAGCTAAGGCCGGATCTATTGTGTTCAAACTCTAGAAGGGAGAAATAAAACATGGATAAGATAAAAATGATTGAGGCTGAGTTTACAAAAAAAGAGATTCCCAAGTTCGGCGTGGGCGATACGATCAAGGTCTTGGTTAAGATTCCCGAAGGCCCTGACAGGGTACGTTTGCACCCTTTTGAAGGCGTGGTTATTGCCAAGCAGGGCTCAGGCCTAAGAGGGAGCTTTACCGTAAGAAAGGTTTCTTCCGGCGAAGGGATTGAGCGCGTATTCCCTACTTATTCTCCGAGCATCGAGCGCATCGAGGTCGTACGCCTGGGTAAAGTAAGAAGGGCCAAGCTTTACTATTTAAGAGGCAAAGTCGGGAAAAAAGCTACAAAGATCGAGACTCGAGTTGAGTAGCGGAGACTTTAACCATCAGATTTCAAATTCCGTTATGCGTCTATCGGTTGCGCAGCTCGCCTGCCTGTCGGCAGACAGGGCAGGCAGGTTTTAACGATTGACGTATGACGTTAAACGTTTCGCGCTACGCGACCGTAAACCGTTCAACGCTACCTTTTTGCTATTAAGCTTAAATCAAGGTGCTTTATTTCGAGAGAAAATTTAAAAAAAAGGGCTTTGATTTAATTATCGGAGTTGATGAGGCAGGCCGGGGTCCTTTAGCCGGGCCTGTTGTGGCAGCGGCTGTCGCCCTGAAATCCTACCGTTTTAGGAATCGCATTGATGATTCCAAGAAATTAAGCGTTCAAGCACGGGAGAAAGCGTTTCAGGAAATTATTCTTAACTGTGTATTTGGCATAGGAGTCGTGTCCGAACGGATTATCGACCGCGTGAATATTTTAGAGGCCACGCGCTTAGCCATGCGACAGGCCGTCACCCGTCTGATTGTAAAATTAAAACCCAAAAACACAAGCCGCATACACGTTATAGTGGACGGGAATTTATCGTTAGACATAGATTTTTCTCATACAGGCATTGTCAAAGGGGATTCCAGATCCAAGAGTATAGCCTGCGCGTCCATTCTGGCTAAAGTGACGCGGGATCGCATCATGACGTCCTACGATAAGGTCTACCCCCAATACCGGTTCATTAAACACAAAGGTTATCCCACACAAGAGCACCGAGACATATTGAAGAAAATCGGCCCTTCTTCCATTCACAGAAGGAGCTTTTGCTGTGTCTATTAATATTGTAGTAATACTCTTTAACGCAGATGATCGCAGATTTCCTGTCTGTTAAAAGGCAGGTACGCAGATAGTTGCAGATTTAAATCTGCAACTATCTGCGTTTGGTTCCTACCTGCCGGTAGGCAGGTGCGTTAATCTGCGTTCAAGACTGTTTTTATAATGTCGAAAAAAAACTTATTTCTGGGCCAGAAAGGAGAGGAGCTGGCGGTTCAGTTCCTGAAAGAGAAAGGTTATAAGATTTTACGAAGAAACTTTAAAACGAAACTGGGAGAAATAGATATCGTGGCTTTCGATAGGGATACGCATTGTTTCGTCGAAGTCAAAACAAGAAACTCTCTCAGGTACGGTCCGCCGCAAGAGGCCGTTTCTTTTTTTAAACAGAGACAGATGTCTAAGGCGGCGCTTGTGTTTCTTAAGGAATACAAGCTTTTGGAGTGCAGGGCCAGGTTCGATGTGGTTTCCGTTGATCATTCACAAAATCCACCAAAATTAGATTTAATAAAAAATGCCTTTGAGTTGGAGGAAACCTATGTTATCTGATATTAAGATTGCCCAGAAGGCGAAAAAGGTTCCGATACAAATTATAGCCAAAAAATTAAAAATAGGTAAGCGATACCTTATTCCGTTTGGAAACTATATGGCCAAGATCGATTTAAGCTTCTTGGATAAAATAAGAAACAGAAAGTCAGGTAAATATATTTTGGTTACCGCTATTACGCCCACGCCTTTGGGGGAAGGTAAAACCGTTACGACTATAGGTCTTTCTATGGCTTTAAATCGATTAGGCAAACGAACTTCAACCTGTATCCGGCAGCCATCTCTGGGGCCTGTCTTCGGCATAAAAGGAGGCGCAGCCGGCGGAGGCTACTCACAGGTTTTGCCCATGGAAGACTTTAATCTTCATTTTACGGGGGATGTGCATGCCGTGGGCCTGGCGCATAATTTAGCTGCCGCCTTCTTGGATAATTCTCTATTTAAAGGAAATAAGCTTAGCATTAATCCTGATACCATAACCTGGAGACGGGTGGTAGATGTCAGTGACCGGTCTTTAAGAAATATAAAAATCGGATTAGGCTCAAAAGATGACGGTGTCCCTCGCGAAAGCGGCTTTGATATAACGGTGGCCTCCGAAATAATGGCGATTTTAGCCTTAAGTTCTAGCTTAAAGGATTTACGTAAGCGTTTAGGCCGAATCGTCGTGGCCCATACGCAAGATGGAAAATCCGTAACCTGCGAAGATTTGAAAGTCGCAGGCTCCATGGCCGTTCTTTTAAAAGAAGCCCTTAAGCCTAATTTGATTCAGACCATTGAAAATACCCCTTGTTTTGTGCATGCCGGCCCTTTCGCTAATATCGCCCACGGAAATAATTCCATTATAGAGGACAAAATAGCGCTGGCGTTGTCCGATTATGTGGTGACAGAAGCCGGTTTCGGAGCGGATTGCGGCGCGGAGAAGTTTTTTGATATAAAATGCCGCGCGAGCGGCCTGGTTCCTCATGCGGTAGCTATGGTCTGTTCTGTCAGGGCTTTAAAAGCGCATAGCGGTAGATTTAAAGTTGTTGCGGGTAAGTCCTTGGATCCCTGCTTAACCCAGGAAGACTTAGGTGCCATTGGGGAAGGTGTCTGCAACTTACAGAAACAAATCGAGAACGTTTCTCTCTTTGGTCTTCCTGTGGTGGTTGCCATCAATAGATTTACCTGCGATACGAAGAGAGAAATAGAATTTGTAAAGAAAAAAGCCTTAAGTTTCGGCGCCTTTGATTGCTGCGTTAGCGAAGTATGGGCCAAGGGTTCCTCGGGAGGAGTCGAGTTGGCTAAAAGCATCATGCGCGCAGCCAAAGAGAAGAGTCGTTTTAAATTCCTTTACTCCGTCGATAGTTCCGTAAAAGAAAAGATTGAGACTATTGCGACAAAAATATACGGCGCCAAAGACGTCGCCTACGCGGCTCTGGCAGAAGAAAAAATTAAGGTTTACACAGAGCAAGGTTATGATAAACTACCTATCTGTATGGCAAAGACCCACCTTTCTTTATCGCACGATCCCAATCTAAAAGGGAGGCCCAGGGATTTTACGCTGCCCATAAGAGATATACGGGCATCCATCGGCGCAGGATTTTTATACCCTCTTTGCGGTGAGATGAAAACAATGCCGGCATTACCGAGCCATCCCGCGGGAGAAAGGATAGATATCGACGCGAAAGGAAATATCGTAGGTTTGTCTTAACCAAAGCACGAATGACAAAATGAAAAATCCCAAATCCAAAACAAAACATGTCCTGTTTTGAATTTTGGGCTTTGACATTTGAATTTAACAAAATATGTATCGCGATAAAACTCTTAAGCAATATTTAGACGATTTGGCCGCTAAGGTGCCGGCTCCCGGAGGAGGTTCTGCGGCCGCGTTAACGGCAGGCTTGGGGGCCAGCCTTATCAGCATGGTGGTCAATTTTACTTTGGGTAAACCTCAATACGCTCGTTTCGAAGAAGAATTGAAAGAAATCCTGTTTAAGTCAGAAGACTTAAGAAGCAAATTCTTAGATTTAGTGGATTTAGACGTATCGGCGTATAAAAGCAAAAATATAAAAGCCGCTTTAGATATTCCTTTTAAGGTGTGCCGTCTTTGTGTTGAAGCCATAAAATTATGCCCACCCCTTATCAAAAAAGGGAATATCCGTCTTATCAGCGATGTTAGTGTGGCCGCGTGTCTTTTGGAGTCTGCCTTTGCGTCGGCCTGTTATAATGTTGAAATAAATCTGGGAACCTTAAATGATAAGTCCTTAACGACCCCCATGAGAAAAGAATTAACCAAGATGGCAAGATGGGTTAATAAAATCAGGCAGGATACGGAGGTTAAAGTTGGCAAAATTATTAGAGGGTAAGCCGTTAGCAGAAAAGTTCAAGGAAGAAATAAAAGATGAGATTCTGGCTTTGAAAATCAAGCCTGTCTTAGCTAGTATTATGGTGGGAGAAAATGCGGGGGCGCAAAGCTACGTCAAATCACAAAAGAAAACGGCTGAGGGCTTGGGCGTGGAGTATCAATTTCATAACTTAAGTCAGGATATCAGCGAAGATGCGCTTATTGCATTCGTCCAGAAATTGAACCAGGATAAATCCGTAAATGGCATTATTATCCAGATGCCTTTGCCCGCTTCCATCGATTACAAAAAAATAAGTCAGTTTATTCTCCCGGAAAAAGATTGTGAAGGGATGCACCCGGTTAATATAGGTAAGATCGTTTTTGGAAAATCCAGGCTCCTGCCTTGTACGCCTGCGGCCGTGATGGAATTACTGAATTCAACCGGCGTCGATCTTTACGGTAAAGAAACGGTCATCGTTGGCCACAGCGAGATAGTCGGTAAACCTTTATGTCTCCTTCTATTGGAGAAGTTGGCTACGGTTACGGTGTGCCATATCGGCACAAGCAAAGCGGGCAAATTAGAGGAACATGTAAGAAAGGCAGAAGTCTTAATAGTTGCCGTTGGCAAGGCAGGCCTTATTAAAGGAGAATGGATCCGGGAAGGCGCAGTGGTTATTGATGTGGGTATTAACCGCGTGGCGGATAAGATCGTGGGAGACGTAGAATTTGAAGAAGCCCAGAATCGTGCTGCATGGATGACGCCGGTTCCCGGAGGCGTAGGCCCTTTAACCGTAACCATGCTGATGCGTAATCTCGTTGAAGCGGCAAAATTACAAAGGTAATAGGCAAAGTCAAATCTGCCTCCGTAAGGTATATCAAAGAAAAATAAAGATTTACATTTAATTATGCGTAGAAAACCTATTATCGAATATGGCATCATGGAGGACGGATATTGTTTTTTTCTTTTTTACAATTATTCTCATTTAGATTTGAAGGAACTGGTTAAGAAATTCCCGGGGATAATCGAAAATAGATATCTCCTCGTTACTTCACTGTTCTCCGGAAAGATCGAAAAGGCCATGTTTGAGGGTTACATGGCAAAAGGAATCCTCTGCGAATACATGGATGGGAACCTTATCGTCGCTCCCGAGAATACAAAAAATTTTATAAATTTTTTGTTCTCTCAAGACCCGGGAGGCAGCACCATCTATTTTGTCAATCACAGGCCCCGTGCCTCAGAGATGCAGAATAAAAAAATTTATGGGATACCAGCTTTACCCGTAAGCATTAAAATATTCAGAAGACAAAGAATAGACCAGCCGCTATTAAATATCCTGCTTAGAGAAATAGAGAGCACGGGCGCCTCTTTTTATTACGATAACAATTGGTCTGAAGCTATCTTTATTTTGAGGCATAAGCGCCTCCTTGAAGATGTAAAGACATTCTTCCATTACAACTTTGCGCTCAGAGAGGTTGTTTTTAACTAATGACATTCAGAGAGAAAATCCAAACAGAAAAATTTTTAGTGACTTCCGAAATCGGGCCCCCTAAAGGTGTTGAAACGGGGCGGCTTCTGGAAGACGCCGAGCTTATCCGCGCGAGAGTCGATGCGATTAATGTTACGGACCTTCAGAGTTCCGTGATGCGATTGGGGTCTCTTGCGGTTTGCAGTCTTCTAAAGCAAAAAGGCTTTGAGCCGATATTCCAGGTCACCTGCCGCGACAGGAACCGTTTGGCCCTGCAGTCAGACATTCTTTCCGCAGCCAGCCTGGGGATAGAAAACCTCTTGATCTTAACCGGAGACCACCCTGCGCTAGGGGATCATCCTGAGGCAAAACCGGTGTTTGATCTGGACTCCGTACAGCTTTTACAGGTCGTGCAGAAGTTACAAGAGGGTCTTGATATGAAAGGAAACAGGTTGGAAGGTGTAGCGCCAAAGTTTTGCGTGGGTGCGGTGGTTAACCCCGGAGCCGATCCTCTAGAGCCTCAGATCATAAAGATGGAGCAAAAAATCCAGGCGGGTGCCGAGTTTCTGCAAACTCAGGCCATTTATGACGTCAGGGTTTTTGAGAACTTCTTAAGCAAGACCAAACATTTAAAAATCCCGATATTAGCGGGCATCGTTTTATTGAAATCGGCGGGGATGGCTAGATACATGAACAAGAATGTTGCGGGCGTGTCTGTGCCCGAGCATTTGATCAAAGAAATGGAAGAGACGAAAGATAAGGTAAGGCAATCTGTCGCAATTGCATTCCGCCTCATCAAAGAACTTAAACCTATGTGCCGGGGGGTTCATATCATGCCCATAGGCTGGGACAAGAAAGTTCCTTTGGTATTAGATGCTGCAGGATTATAGAGAATTCAAGTAGCGTAAAGCGTAAAGCGCAAAGCGAAAAACTAAAGGTTAAAACTCAAAACTTTACACTTTAAGTTTTAATTTTACGCTTTTCGCTTTGAGTTTTACGTTAATGTTTAGGAGGTTTTATGGATAATATCGATAAAAAATCTATAGACATAGCCACTCAGGAAGCATTGAAAAAAGCGCAGGACGAGAACATCAAGACGGCCTGGGACCGTTTGGAAGCGCAGCAGCCGCAGTGCGGATTCGGGCAGCTGGGGGTTTGTTGTACTGTCTGCGATATGGGACCTTGCCGCATTGATCCCTTTGGCGAGGAGGCCCAGGTAGGCGTATGCGGCGCCAATGCCGATACCATTGCTGCGAGGAACCTGGCGCGTAAAATCGCGGTCGGCGCTTCGGCTCATTCGGACCACGGCCGGGATGTGGCGCACACCCTAGCTTTATTATCCGAAGGGCATGCCCACGATTATGAGATATTAAATATTGAGAAATTCAGGAGTCTGGCTGAAGAATTTCAGATTGACGTCAATAAACCCAAAGAGGAGATTCTCAAAGAGCTTTCCAAAAGATTACTGCAAGAATTCGGAAAACAGGAAGGAGAATTGGCATTGTTAAAGCGGGCTCCCAAAAAACGCCAGCAGATCTGGAAGAAATTAGGCCTAACGCCTCGCGGCATTGATAGAGAAATCGTCGAGTTATTACACACCACGACGATGGGCGTAGATAACGATTACAAGAATCTTATGAGCGCCGGTATGCGTTGTGCTTTATCTGACGGGTGGGGCGGTTCTATGATTGCCACGGACGTTCAGGATGTTATTTTAGGCGGTCCCCGGCCTATAAGGGGCAAGGTGAACTTGGGCGTACTCAAGGAAAACCATGTTAATATCGTAGTGCACGGTCACGAACCTATTTTATCTGAGATGGCCGTCAAGGCTAGCCAGGATCCGGAATTGTGTAAATTAGCCAAGAGCCTGGGTGCCGAAGGGATCAATTTGGCAGGCATCTGTTGTACGGCAAATGAAGTGCTTATGCGTCATGGCATTGCCGTAGCAGGAAATTTCCTGCAGCAGGAATTGGCGATTATTACAGGGGCGGTGGAATTGATGATGGTGGACGTCCAGTGTATTATGCCGGCCTTACAGGAGACAGCCGTCTGCTTCCATACGAAATTGGTCACCACGAACCCCAAGGCGCGCTTTCCCGGAGTCACGCACATTGAGTTTGAGTTACAGAACGCTTATGAGATTGCCAAAAAGATTATCAAATTGGGTGTTGAGAATTTTGCCAACCGGAAGAAGGAAAGAGTTAACATCCCCAAGCAAGAGATGGATTTAGTAGCGGGTTTTACTAAAGAGATTATCTTTCAGATTTTAGGGGGCAAGTACCGTGCGACTTATAAGCCCCTTAACGAAGCCATAATTTCAGGAAGGCTGCGGGGCGTGGCGGGTGTCGTGGGTTGCAATAACCCCAGACAGACGCATGACTATTTTCATGTGACCTTAGTGAAGGAACTTATCAAGAATGATTGTTTGGTTTTGCAAACCGGTTGTTCCGCCATTGCGTGCGCGAAGCAGGGTTTACTCATTCCTGAGGCAGCTAAGGCTTATGCAGGCAGGGGTCTGCAGGAGATTTGCGAGGCCGTAGGAATCCCGCCGGTTTTACATCTTGGTTCCTGTGTGGATAATTCACGTATATTAACGGCGGCCTCCTATATCATCCAGGAGGGCGGCTTAGGTGAGGATCTATCGGATATCCCCGCCGCCGGTTGTGCGCCGGAATGGATGTCGGAGAAGGCCATCACCATCGGCTTCTATTTTGTGGCCTCGGGGGTATACACCATATTCGGAGCTAGCCCCTTTGCCACTTTGGGCAGCAAGAACTTAACCGATTATCTAACCAAGGACATGGAAGGCCTTGTGGGCGCAAGATTCGAATTCTGCGATGACCCTCTGGAGATGACCAGGCTCATGATCGCCCATATCGACAAGAAGCGTCAAGCGCTGAAATTAAAACCGGCGATGTACTGAGGAAAGTTGGATTGTGTAATGTGTAAAGTGTAATGTGTAATGTTAAAGGCATTTCCATTACACAATTAAACATTACACTCACATTACACGTTACACATTGAACGTTACGCAAAAAATTGTTATGAAACAGTTGTATTACGATGTGAAAAAGTGTTTGGGTTGCAAATCCTGCGAGATCGCCTGCAGCATGGCTCATTCGGTGGTACAGGACTGGTTTAAAGCTATTAAAGAAAATAAATTTTCTTTACCCAGAAAAAAAATCGCGGCTTCCGCAGGCAAGAATTATCCTATGAGCTGCCGTCATTGCCAGGAGCCTAAGTGCGTGGATGCCTGTATGGCCTGTGCTTTAATTTTTGACCATGAAAAAGGTCTTGTTTTACACGATGAGTCGCGCTGCGTGGGTTGCTGGATGTGCGTGATGGTCTGTCCTTATGGCGCCATCAGGCCAAACCTTAAAAATAAGATTCCCCTGCGATGCGATAAATGCAAGGATAAGGATGAGCCTGCTTGCGTTAAGGCCTGCCCGACCAAGGCCATTATTTGGCAGGAAGAGGTAGTTGTTAGTAAATGAATCTGTCAAGCTTCTCGCTCAAGTCGCTTTTGCCCCTTCGGGGCCGCCAGAGATCTTTCGCATTTTCGGCGGCTGCTGAACTCGCGCCTCGCGCTCTCGCTCATCGCTCGAACAGCATCGCCGTCCCAGTGTTGTCGCTTTGCTCCACTGGGATTCCCGAAAATGCTCAAGCTCCTCTGGCTAAAAGCTCCATTCGCTCGAACCTTGCCAGATTCATTTTTAAACAATGAACGGGTGGATTGGACTGATAGGGTAAAATATGAAACAATTCGTGATTATCGGCAATTCTGCCGCAGGGATTGCGGCAGCCGAGCAAATAAGGAAATACGACAGGGAATCTAAAATAACCATGATTTCCGATGAGGATTACCCTGCTTACTGCCGTTGTCTGATTTCGTATTATTTAGCCGCAGAAGTCAAAGAGGAGAAAATTGTCTACCGGCCTGAAAGTTTTTACAAAGAGAATAATATTGAGCTTTTCTTAAAAAAGAAAGTGGCGAGGATTGACCTTAAAAAAAACCGCGTTATTCTGGAAGACAAAACTCAGTTAGGCTTTGACGCGCTTCTTGTGGCTACGGGCTCAAGCCCTAAATTTCCGCAGACGACAGGAATCAAGAAGACGGGAGTATTGGGTTTTAGGACCATAAAGAACGCCAAGGATATCGAAGGCCTGCTTCCGGTAACCAAGTCAGCCTGTATTTTAGGGGGTGGCCTTGTGGGGCTTAAAGCCGCGTATGCGCTCAAGAAGAGAAACCTTGAGGTTAAGGTTATCGTTAAGTCTAAACAGGTTTTATCGCAGATGCTTGATTTTGACGCCGCCTCTTTTGTCCAGAAAAAATTAGAAGAAAACGGTATCGAGATCATTTTGGGACAGGACGCACAGGAAATCATTGGCAACGGTGGTATTAGAGCCGTAAAACTTGATTCGGGAAAGGTCCTGGGCTGTTCTCTGGTTATCGTCGGTAAGGGGGTCGCGCCCAATATCGATCTGGTCAAGGAGAGTGAGATAAAATTCAACGAAGGAATCCTGGCGGATAAGTTTTTACTGACTAATATCCCCTCTGTTTATACGGCAGGAGACGTCTGCGAGAGCTTTGATGTGACGTTAGGGGAATACGCCGTCAATGCCCTTTGGCCGATGGCTGTGGAGCAAGGCAAAATCGCCGGTCAGAATATGGCAGGACAGAATATTGCCTACGAGGGATCTCTGGGGATCAATTCTATCGAATTCTTTGGCCTACCGGCGATCTCTTTAGGTATATACAAAAAGAAAGAAGGAGAGGGCGGCTTCGAAGAATTCAAGATGACAGATAAAAAGAAGAATCTTTATAAAAAAGTGCTTTTGAAAGATAACATCATCCTGGGGGTTATCCTTGTGGGTGATATAAGAAAGAGCGGTATTTTCTTGAGGTTGATGAGAGAGCGTATTGATACCAGGACGGTTAAAGATAAATTATTGAGCGAAAGCTTTGGATATCCGGATATCATGGATTTAGTGAAAGAGAAAGAGAGGGAGAGGATTTATGTCTAAGGATGTAGCAGCTGCGGTTATCAGAGGCGCCCAGGAAATTTTTATTCAGGCCTCCAGTTTCTTGGATAAGGCCATGAAAGAGAAGGGCAAGGACTGTAAAATCGGTTTTCCTGAAACGGCGTTTTATCTGCCGATGGCCAATGCCTTATTAGGCGCTAAAGTCGAAACTCTCAAAGATGTACCGCCTATTTTAGAGCACGCCAAATCGTTATTGCCCGTTGTGCCGGCCGATAAGGTCTGGCTTCCTTACCTGGGTGATGCCTTGAATGCCGGAATGGCGACTCTTTTCTGCGAGGAGATCCTTATGGCCCTGCGTTATCTTTATCTTCAAGAGCCCCAAAAAGATTGCAACGGGTTTTTCACCGATACGATCATGCGCTCTCTGGGTATTCAGTTAGTCGACGGACGCATGCCAGGATTTGCCGCGATCCTAGGGGCTGCCCCCGATAACAAAACTGCGGTTGAAATCGTAAGGCAGTTGCAGGAGAGAAATATCCTTATCTTTGTCGGCTCCTGCGTGAAGGGGAGGTCTATCATTGATCAATTAATAGAAGAGAATGTGCAGATGGGTTGGGACAATTATATCGTTCCTTATGGCCGGGATACCATCTCGGCTATTTATCCTTTAAACTGGGCTATCCGTTCCGCTTTGACCTTCGGGGGGATCAAACCTGGCCAGGCCGAGAAATGCCTTTTGTATGCCAAGGAAAGGGTTTTTGCTTTTGGTTTGGTTTTAGGCGAACTGGACGATATAAAGTACGCTACGGGTGCCGGCGCCATCAATATGGGGTTTCCTATTATTGCAGACACCGATATCCCCGAGATAAAGCCTTCCGGCATCACCACCTACGAGGCCCTGGTCAAAGAATTGGACCACAAAAAAATCGTCGCGCGCTGTATTGAGGTAAGGGGTGTTAAGGTTAAGATCGCCCATATCCCTATTCCCGTTTCTTATGCGGCAGCCTTTGAGGGGGAACGGGTGAGGAAGGAAAATTTGTTTGCGGAGTTCGGGGGGAAAGCGAGCCTTTCCTTTGAATATTTAACGACCCAGAAATCAGAAGAAGTGGAAGATGCTAAAGTAGAACTGTTTGGGCCTGACATCGACGAGCTTGAATCAGGCAAGAAATCTTTGCCTCTGGCTCTTATCGTAGAGGTCTACGGTCGGAAGATGCAGAAGGATTTTGAGCCGATCCTGGAGCGCCAGATACACCGTTTTGTTAATTATGCCATGGGCCTGATGCACGTGGGGCAGCGCGATATGAACTGGGTCAGGATCAGTAACGATGCCTTTAATAAAGGATTCCGGTTGAAACATCTGGGCGTCATTTTGCATGCCATGCTGCATCAGGAATATAGCGCTATTGTCGATAAGATACAGGTGAAGATTTATACCAAGCTCGAAGACGCGGAAAAACTCATCCAGCAGGCCAAAAAAACTTACGACGAACGCGACGAGCGTATCAGCGGCATGACCGATGAGAGCGTAGATACGTTTTATTCGTGTTTATTATGTCAGTCGTTTGCGCCTAACCATGTCTGTATAATTACTGCGGAACGCTTAGGGTTATGCGGAGCTTATTCCTGGCTGGATGCCAAGGCGTCATTTGAGATTACGCCAACCGGACCCAATCAGCCCATCCTCAAAGGCCCTGTGCTTGATGAAAGGCTGGGCCAATGGAAGAATGTGAACGACTTTTTGTTACAGAAATCCAATAAGAGCATTGACAGGGTTAGCATGTATTCTTTGATAGACTCACCCCAGTCTTCTTGCGGTTGTTTTGAGTGTATTCTCGCGATCATTCCCGAGGCCAACGGCGTCATGGTGGTCCATCGCGATTATTCGGGCATGACCCCTTCGGGCATGTCTTTTACGACTCTTGCGGGTTCTGTGGGAGGGGGTGTGCAGACTCCCGGATTTTTAGGCGTGGGTAAATTGTATATATTAAGTAAGAAATTCATTCTCGCGGAAGGGGGCCTCAAACGGCTTGTCTGGATGCCTAAGGAATTAAAGGAACTTCTGGGAGAAAAACTTAAGGTACGTTGTCAAGAGATAGGGTTACCTGATTTTATAGACAAAATCGCTGATGAGACTCAAGCTACCCATTCCGAGGAACTTACGCAATTCTTAAGCCGTGTCAAACATCCTGCCTTGGAAATGGAGCCGATGATGTAATTCGCAGGCGCTGACAGCCATTAACATTAAGGGCTGCTCATTAATTTCTCTGTAATCGCAATATAATAATGTCCTAATCTAGCAAAGTAAGAATGTCCTATTTCTAAACTGCTATAATGCCTCCAAAAGGAAGGAGGCAGGAGCAGTGGAGGACATTCTTGCGATGAGTCAAAGGGAACTAAAGCGATTAC
>JBDRKE010000029.1:0-6089 GCA_043814315.1 Candidatus Omnitrophota bacterium | reverse complement strand
GTGAACTATTACAAAAGTCTAAATCTTACCCGTTTAAAGTATAACATCAGGCGACAATATCTATAATCCGCACTCCTTAGGTTCATAGCGGCCAAGGCTCATATCCACGATGACCTTCTGCAAGACCGTATTTAAATCTTCAATTTGGTAAGGTTTTGGAATACCGTCTTTAAAACCGTACTTCTTCAAATCCGACATTATCGGATCATGGCAATAGCCGCTTGAAACAATCGCTTTAATCTCCGGGTCTATTTCAACAAGTTTTTGGATTGAGAATTGGGGATTGAGAATTGGGGAGAGGATTGAGAATTGGGGACTGTGAGAATTGTGAGAATTGGAGAAAGTTGGGGTCATTATGTTGAGAGTTTTTTTATGTTGAGAGTTATTATATTCTTGTCCTTAAAAAAATAAAAGAATAGACATTCCTTTTTATTCTTATGAATCCTTTAGTTCTTGTCATTATTCTTATTTTTCTTCTTTATATGATTATTTTTGATCAAAATAAGGAAAAGAGCAATACCTATGATGATAAGGTTATTTTATTCCTCATGGCTGTCACCGGAAGAATGGGGCGGCACCAAGCCGGCGAAAATGAGTTCCCTTGTAATCTGTGGTTTCAAGAAAAATCGGCCATCTTTTTGATTGGACTTTGAACAAAGTATTTTATTTCTCGCGCAGATCGAGACGGATCAGAACAGGTTTTACTGTTTTGACTCTGAGCTACCCTCATCAGAAACAGAAACCCTCGCATCTTTTTCCATCCTTCCCTTTTTATCATAAGATATAATTCTTGGAAATAGTTTCTTACGTCTCGTCCTTTCCCGAATTTCAATTTTAGCATCCGGGAGCGGATAAAAAAACAAAAGCCCGAAGAGGCACCTTCGGGCTTTTTATAAGAGCTTGCAGCAAACAACCCTGAAGCTCAAGATCAACTATACTTCTTTTATACTATATCTTCCGGGTGGGTTGCAAGCCCCGGAGGCATATCTATTCCACCGTTACGTCAAATTTGTTGTGGTTGGTGCGGACGTCTTTTCTGTGTCTGTTCAAGTTGTTGGAGGGGGCAGGCTTACTGCGGTGATCAATGCCGTATTTGCGCAAGACGCCGTGCACACCGCGAGGCTCAAAGGCGATACCGTCAGACTCATAAAGGAAAATGTGCCCACCGTGAGGCCCAACGAAGATTTAGAAAACGACAAGCGAAAAAAAACGTGGCTGATGGGTGTTCAACATCCATATCCACCGGGTGTAATATACCATCTACTATTCAGGTTCAACATTTTTATGAGCAAAACAGAGTGGGGGAAACGGGGCATTGTTATTTTTGTGGATCTTTGGGGACAATTGTCGATAGATTCCCTCGTCGAGGTTATGGCAGGCAAAAAATTACAGGCCCCGGATGACTCGCAAAATGCGTGTTAACGTTTTAAACACGATGAAAAAAATAAAGAAAAAAAGGAGATAAGCGTATGGCAGATAATGGACATGTCATTGACCGTAGACGAATTCGAACCATTGATGGATCTTTTTCCTGGATCGATCACAGGCTGATTACGGGAGGATTTTTAAATGAGCTTTCCACGATTGAAATCCTGCTTTATTTTTTTCTGGTGAGCGTATCAGACCGCCACGGCATCAGTTTCTATCGAGATGATCGTATCTGCCGAATACTAAAGATTGATTTATCAGGGCTGGGTGAGGCCAGGGAGGGATTAAAGCAGAGGTCTTTGTTGGCGTATAAATTCCCCGTCTATCAGGTACTGGCCCTGCCACAACAGCCTGTGCCCCCTCCAACGGCTCAAGAGTTGGCCGAAGAGAAAAGAAAAAGGGCACTGTCGTACATACAAAAACTTAAGCAAGTCGTGCGTCCAAGATAATCGCTTGCAGCAAAAAGTGAGGACAGTATGCCTAACCGAGACTATGGCCATGACTTAAAGCAAGCCATCTGTGATTATTTACTCTGGATGATATCCAGCGGCTATGCCAAAAGTAGCTGGAATCACTACGAGCGGGTTTTGAATCATTTCTCCTCCTTTGTCAGCCGCCGGGAAATCCCATGGGAAGATATTTTTACTCTTGATACCCTAAAGGCCTTTCAGCAAGAGAGCGGACTTACGTCTATATCATCCGCCATCAAGGGGCTTTCCCGCTATCTTTTCAAACAGGGGAAAATCAGCTGCCCCCTGCAAAAGAAACCGGCAAGATTGCCTGAAGTTTATGAGGAGTATCTTATTTATTACGCCAAGCTAAAAGAGCCTCATCCTCTTCTGGTCCTGCGCAGCAGGAGAGTACTTAGTGCTTTTTTTACCTATCTTAAAAAGGCAAAGGTCCCTTTGCCAAATCTAGAGGTTAAACACTTAGACGCCTTTTTAGCCGAGTATAACGCCCCCTTTGTTCCACAAACCAGGCAAAATCATCGATCTTGTCTTCGGGGGTTTTTAGACTATCTCTATCATGAGCCAAAGATAGTCAAAAGGGACCTGGCGCACCTGTTGGTAGGCGCACCTGTTTTTGCTCAAACCAAACCCCCCAGGTTTTTGCGCGCCCAGGAAGTACAAAAGCTTTTAGCCGGCCTTAAAAGCTACACTTCATGGGATCTTCGAGCCTATGCCATGATTCATATTGCTTTTAGTTTGGGGCTTCGGCCTTGTGAGATCAGCTTGCTCACATTAGATGATATCTCCTTTAGCCAAAAAGAGGTGAGCCTTCGTAAGCGAAAAAGCGAAAATCCCATTAAACTCCCCCTGCCCGAGAGCACGATCAAGGCTATAGCCGCCTATGTAATTGGCGCACGACCCAAAAGTAGCCAACGAGCTGTTTTCTTAAGCTTTCGTGTTCCCCATGCTCCCGTCTCCCCGGCCGTGGTCAGTAAGGATATCAGCACCTTGATGCGCAAGGAGAATCTTCCCTCATCGGCTTATTGGCTTCGCCATACCTACGCTCAGAATCTGTTGGAGAATGGGGCCACAATCTTTGAAATCAAAGAAATGCTCGGTCATGACCAAATTCAGACTACCGAGCACTATATCAGTGTAGACACCAAGTTAATGAGGGAGGTACTCTTTGATGAAACCCTTTGAAAGTTTTCTGACTTCAAAATTAGAAGACTATATCGATTACCGTAAGTCACTGGGCTATACGGACAAGGGGTTGAGATATTTGCTTATGCCCCTTGATCGATACGTAAGAGAAAAAAAAGCTGATTGGGATTCCCTTAAGCCCTCATTTTTCCTGGACTTAAGGGGAAAAATAAAGAAAGAGCCTCGCACGGTTAATGAAATTCTTTGTGGGATACGCGGATTTTTTCAGTTCCTGGTGCGTACCGGTCACCTGGAGGAAAACCCTTTACAGGACATTCCCCCTCTGGCCCAGAGGGCCTACATTCCTTTTATCTTCTCTTCGGATGAGACTGAAGAGTTGTTCAGCGCCATTCAAGGCAGAGTGCGTAAAACCGAGGATCATTTTTTGAAGGATCTCACGCTGCATCTGGCCGTTGTGCTTTTAGCCGGTTGTGGTTTAAGAATACGTGAGCCAACCCGTCTTTTACGCACTCATTATCGAGCGAGGGAGGGGACCCTCTACATTGAAAAGACCAAGTTTAAAAAAGATCGGCTGATCCCTGCGCCGAAAAAGGTGAGGGTTCAGATCGATAACTACCTGGCCGTGCGAGGCTCTTTGCTCCACGAGGATCAAAATCCCTATCTTCTCTGGGCGCCGGAGAAAAGAAAGCTGTCGATCAATGGAATCTATTCGGTTTTTCACCAGGCGGTTAAAGATATCGGTCTTAATGAGCCGAGAAAAGTCATGGACAATATAACCTTTGGCTCTCCCACCCCCCATAGTCTTCGTCACAGCTTTGCCGTCAATACCTTAAAGCGCCTTAAGGAGCAAGGCAAATCCCCTCAGTATGCCCTGCCAATCCTTTGTGCTTATATGGGGCATCGCAAATACCGCTATACCGCCCTCTACCTTAAGGTGTTGGATGCGGAGCATCGAAAGGGATTGGTGGATTTTGCCCTACATCATAAGAGGTAAAGTATGAAGTTTTCTGTTTGTATTCATCAGTTTTTTGAGCACTACCTTCCCGGCATCAGAGGGGTAAGCCCTCATACCATCAAAGCCTATAGGGATACCTTCACCCTCTTTCTTCCCTTTGCAGCCAATCGGCTTTCGATCAAAATCGAATCCCTTATGGTAGATCATTTCTCGACCGGCTTGGTGTTGGAGTTTTTGGACTATCTTGAAGCACAGCGTCATAATACCCCAAAGACCAGAAATATTCGCTTGGCCACCTTAAAGTCTTTTGCCAGGATGATCCGCCTGATGCACCCGGAAAAGAGGGAAATTGCGGAAAAAATCCTAAACCTTCCCTCCAAACGAAGTCAAAAAACTCTCATTGGTTTTTTGACTCACGAGGAGATGCTCAAGGTCTTTGAGGCTGTGAACCTTAAGAAAAATGAGGGCTTTCGGGACTATACTCTGCTACATTTGCTGTATGATTCCGGAGCCAGAGCCAGTGAGGCGGCTGCCTTGAAAATTGACTGCTTTGATGCTCAAAACAAAACCCTGGGCATTTTGGGTAAGGGAAATCGCTATCGTCTGCTTGAGCTGTGGCCCAGGACGGCTCAGCTCATCAGCCTTTATATTGGCAAATATCGCCCTACTCCAAAGCCATTATATCGAAACAGCCTGTTTATCAATCAGCGAGGCGAGGAGTTGACCAGGCACGGAATTCATTGGCTCTGCCAAAAGTATCTTTCTGTGGCCCTTTCTCCAAAGCGATTAAAAGACATTAACCCCGCTCACAGCTTCCGCCACTCTACGGCAGTCAATATGTTGCTTAATGGCTCGTGCCTGTCTGATATTCAAAACCGCTTAGGGCATGAGCAACTCCAATCCACTATGATTTATCTGCGACTGGAGCTATCCCGAAAACGAGAGGTGCAAAAAAAGCACATTGAATACACTCAATCCATTTTACCTGATGATCCCAAAATAGAAGAATTGCTGGATTGGGAAAATAAAGAGAAAATTATGGCCTGGCTGGATAGCCTCTAGGGGATAGTCCGGCCCTGAACCAGCGAGGGGGAGTATATCTTATGGCCGATTTTTATGTTGACAGTTTATCAGTAAATATTTATGATACTTGTACTATCTCATTGTTTATCAAAGCGAAAATCCATTTCCCGACGCCAAGACGAATAGTTAATAGTTTTCAAATAGTTAAAACAACTCTCAACATAAGGGTCACATCTTCATATGTCATTTAGGAACAAGGAAATAGCATTGAATTATATCTAAATTTAATAAAAGACTATAAAACAATAAGATATAGCCTAACCAGTTTATCCACCAGAGCGGCCACCCTCGGCCCGTTTTGGTAAGGCGGTACCTCTCGGGGGTGGCCGCCTGGTGATAACAACGTTATGTAGAAAAGATTTATTAAAAACATTAAAAGCATAAAAAGGCAAAGGCATTAAAAGTAAAGGCATTAAAAAGAAAAGGGCAAGGCAAAAGCCTTACCCTTAACATTAGAGAAGCCAGAGGATTATGATTAAAGTGGTAACCATATATAAACTGACTTCAAAATTAAAACTGAGTCTAAACATCGTAAATAACCTCAATTTAAACTCAGGCCAGCCCGAGCATTGTTACTCAGGTCAAGTATATTTATCGAGCCCTAGCTGGCTCTACCCCATGAAGATGATCAGTCATCATAGGAATTCGGGAGTTTTCTTTTGTTTTTGCCCAACATCCCGTTGGGATCAACGGCTACATCCCGTAGCTTGGTTGCCAATTGATTGCTCCCTTAGCCCAGCTCAACAAACTGGACACAGGCTTTGTTGACAGCCTAGGTTCGGGCCTCATGGATCAACCCCATGAGGTTACCGGACTTAGCAAAGGATATTATCACATGTACAAAAAGAATACAAGGATAGTAGGCATTTTCAATTTCTTAAATAGACAAAGAGTCCCTTTACTTTATAGTGTTCCGCTATGTTTAAAACTTAAAGGCACACAAATAAATGAAGTATCAAAGTCAGCAGGGATAACTAGAAACATGTTTTACAAAATATTGGCAGGTGAAA
>JBDRKE010000028.1:0-33949 GCA_043814315.1 Candidatus Omnitrophota bacterium | reverse complement strand
TATGAAAATAATACATATTTCTAGCTCGAAAGTTCCAACTCTTAGGCGTTAAAAAGCCATGATTAAAAACTTCAGGCACGCCTGTATTATCGTCGGCAACTTAGAGAAATCCTTAAAATTCTATAGGGATATCCTGGGGTTCAAGGTGTCTAAGGTCCTGACCGTAGAAGGAAAAGAGCTGCAGGAATTATTCAGCTTGAAAAGGGCAAAATTGACCTATGTCAAATTACACACTCCAGGCCAATCCGAGAAAGACCCTCCTGTATTTGAGTTGCATTATTGGCATACTCCCCCCAAAAAGCCCAGGGGAGGATTCAGCCATATATCCTTTACGGTAGACGGCCTGAATCGTGAATACAAGAGGTTAAAAAAAATAGGGGTCAAATTTATCTCCGGGCCCAAGAAGGTGACTTATAGCCATAGCAGAATCTGTTTTGGTTATGACCCGGATCATCATTTAATTGAATTCATAGAAGACCTTACCCCTTAAATCCCTTGAAAAACCTCTTTTGATATGGTAATTTAAAAAAGTCATGAGTCAAAGACTGTGGCATTTCACGGATAAGCTGGGTAGTTTTGAAGCGGCCGGCATAGAAGAAAGCAAAACTCTGTATTTTCCGCTTTGTAATGAGACACTTTTGTCATGCGTCACGCCCACCCTGCACGGGGATATCAAGACCGGCCAAAACTCCTTTCTCCTCATTCCGGTTTCCCGGATGGACCTTGTGAACTCACGTTCTTCAAGGAATTTCTGGATTTACCTCGTTAGAAATGCCAAAGATTCGAACAGGATTTCTAAGGGGGGAAGCCCCCATAAAGATAAAATCTGGTCAGCTACGGGCGTGTCTAAGGACTACGAACAGATCCAGCAGGATCTTGTTAAGTTGGAGGCAGGACTCCTGTGGCATAAGGTGACCCGGGAGAACAGGAGGATAGGCTTACGGGCTGAAATCCTTTCTTTTGTTCCTTCCTCCGGAGAACCGGTCGAGATCCTCACCGTGCGTCTTACCAATAGCACCTCTCGAAAAATAACATTTATCCCCACGGCAGCTATTCCCCTCTATGCCCGCAGCGCCCATAACCTGCGCGACCACCGTCACGTGACCTCGCTCCTTCAGCGTATCCGCCTGCATAAGTTCGGGGTCATCGTAAAGCCCACATTAGTATTTGAGGAGTCCGGCCACAGGCCTAATAAAACGCTTTATTTTGTTTTAGGCTGGGATGAAAAATTTAAGGCTCCTCAGTATCTTTACCCCACGCAGGAAATGTTTTGTCAGGATGGGGGGGACCTGGAAGCGCCGGAGAGTGCTTTAAAGAATCTTTTACCCGCTAAGCAGCAGATTCAGGGTAGGGAAGCCATGGGAGCTTTACGCTTTGCTCCCGTCACTCTGGAGCCCGGTGAATCCCGTTCCTACATCCTCTTTATGGGGATTACGCAGGATGAGGCCTGGATACCAAGGCTCATTCAAAAATTCAAAAATAGTAAACAGGTTGAGCATGCTTTTGAAAATACAAAGGATTTCTGGCGCAGGAAAAGCGACGCCATCAGCGTCCTGACTGCACAATCAGATTTTAATAATTGGTTTCGCTGGGTGTCTGTTCAACCTTATTTACGCAAGGTCTTTGGGTGTTCTTTCCTGCCGGATTTTGATTACGGAAAAGGGGGCCGCGGCTGGCGTGACCTGTGGCAGGATTGCCTGAGTCTTATATTAAGCGATCCTTCTCAGGCGCGCTCGCTTCTCGTTAATAACTTTTCCGGCGTCAGGATTGACGGGTCCAATGCCACCATTATCGGTAAGAAAGATTCTAAGTTTTTCGCTGACCGTAACAATATCAGCCGTGTATGGATGGACCATGGCGTTTGGCCGTTGATGACTTTGGATTTGTATATGAATGAAACAGGGGATCTGGATATCCTGTTTGAAAAAACCTCCTATTTTCGCGACCATCAGATCTGCCGCTGCCGCGAGGTGGACCCGGCGTGGAGCCCTTCCAGTGAAAAGGCATTGAAAACTCATTCGGGAAAGATTTATAGAGGTACGGTGCTGGAGCATCTTCTCGTACAGAATCTAACTTCCTTTTTTAATGTGGGCGCACATAACTTTATACGCCTGGAAGGAGCGGATTGGAATGACGGCCTGGACATGGCTAAAGAGAAAGGGGAGAGCGTTGCGTTTAGCGCCATGTATGCGCATCATCTTAAGTTGTTATCAGATCTATTGCTGAAGTCAGGCGTCCGCCATATCGAAGTCCATAAGGAACTGGCTATTCTTCTAAGTGAAATGAATTACAATGATGCTAAAGGCAAACTCAAAGTTTTAGAGAGATATTTTGAAAAGACAAGAGCTTCCGTGTCTGGGGCCAAGCTTAGATTAGAGGCGTTTCTGCTTTCCGATAATTTGAGGCGAAAGTCCATGTGGCTGGCTAACCACATCCGCAAAGATGCCTGGCTGCCGCAAGGTTTTTTCAATGGTTATTATGATAATGCCGGTAAGAGAGTGGAGGGTCAAAAGGGCCGGCGGGCCCGGATGTCTTTAAGCTCTCAGGTGTTTCCCATCATGAGCGGCGTAGCTGATGACGCCCAGGTAGAACAGATTTTGCGCAGCGTAATAAAATACCTGCAGGATAAGAAATGTAAAGGCATTCGGCTCAATACTGATTTCAAAGAAGAGCAGCATAATCTGGGCAGGGCATTTTCCTTTGTTTACGGGGATAAGGAAAATGGTGCTTTCTTCAATCACATGATTGTCATGTTTGCCTTCGCGCTGTATAGCCGCGGGTTTGTTGCAAAAGGCTGGGAGGCGTTATCTTCTGTTTATCGCATGGCGCTGGATACGCAGAAGAGTAAAATCTATCCTTGCCTTCCGGAGTATTTTAACCTTGAAGGCCGAGGTATGTATTCGTATCTTACCGGATCAGCCAGCTGGTTTGTGCTGACGCTCCTGACGCAAGTTTTTGGCGTTAAGGCCAAAGACGGGGACCTGTTGATTGAGCCAAAATTCTTGGCCGTACAATTCAAGGAAACGCAGGTGTTACGTATCAGGAGAAATTTCTGCGGCAGGCCTCTGGAGGTGAGTTTCTTTAACCCCAGAAGGCTTGATTACCCAAAATATAAAATCATCAAAGTTGACCTCAATTCCCTTCCTCTGCCATCGCCTGATGCATCCCGCATGGTGATAAAGAGAAAAATCATTCTCAATCTTCCCCTCAAAGAAATAAATAAACTCCATATTCATTTAGGTTAGCGAATTCCTCAAGATCGGGTCTTACAACTCTTTGCCTATCAAAGTATTTCAAGACCCGATCTTGACAAGCGCAATTTGTGGTGTAATCGCAATATAATAATGTCCTAATTTAGCAAAGTAAGAATGTCCTCCACTGCTCCTGCCTCCTTCCTTTTGGAAGCATTATAGCAGTTTAGAAATAGGACATTTCTATTTTGCTAAGAATAGGCATTTTTATCTTGCTAGTGCAGGCAATTTTAAATTTCCTCACTTTTTGTTTTCCGTGTGTTATAATTAAACAAAGTAGACAGACAGTGACGAAATCCGGCAATTACGCTATATATAATTATGCGTAATACTAAAATAGTAATATTTATTACACTCATTCTCATTATTGTTTCCATTGTCTACCTGCCATCGTTGGAAAATGAATTCACAAATTGGGACGACTATGGTTACATAGCTTACAATCCCCATATAAAATCCTTATCATGGAGCAATATTTGGAATATTTTCAGCTCTTATGAGATGGATAGCTACCAGCCTTTACCCATCCTATCTTATTCATTTCAATATCATTTCATAAAACTAAATCCCTTGGGCTATCATTTAGCTAACCTGATGATACATCTGATAAATTGCCTACTTGTCTTTTGGCTGTTCTTTATGACGAGTAAAAATGCCGCAGTTTCTTTAATGGTTGCGCTTCTATTTGGTATTCATCCTTTAAACGTGGAATCTGTGGCCTGGGTCAGCGAAAGGAAGGGTTTGCTTTCTTCGTTTTTCTTTTTAGGGGCATGCATGAGCTATCTTTATTATCTTAAACAGGGGAGGGCATTGAGATTTTATTTCTTTTCTTTGGTCCTATTTGTTTTTTCTCTTTTGTCAAAGGCAATGGCGGTTACGCTGCCTTTCATCCTACTAACCCTCGATGCTTTTCTTTACAAAAATCGCGCAAAGGTCAAACTAAAAGATAAGATTCCGTTCTTTGCCATCTCTTTGGCGTTCATTATTATTACGTTTTTTTCCCATTATTCAGGAGAAGCGGTAAAGGAAAGAACCTTTGATCTTCTTGCTAAAATTTCTACCGCGAGTTATTGCGTTATTTTCTATCTCTACAAGATATTCGTGCCCATTAACCTTTCGTCTTTATATCCATTTCCTTCCAAATCCATGCTTTTTATTTCACCCATTCTTGCAGCAATCCTGTTTGTATTTATCATTTGGCTAAGCAGGTACTCGAAAAAGATTATTTTCGGTGCCACATTCTTCTTAATTACCATCATACCGGCCTTGCAGTTTATACCCGTAGGCAAGGCCGTAGTCGCAGACCGTTATATTTATCTTGCGTCGATTGGCATATTCTATCTTGTCAGTGAATTTTTCCGATGGGCTTATTTTAAGAATACCCGTTATCAGAGAATCTTAAGATTTATTTTAATCATCTTCTTATTGACATTTTTATCCGGACTATCCCTGTTAACTTATACAAGAACAAAAGTCTGGAAGGATAGCGTTAGTTTGTGGACGGATGCATTAAAGAATCATGCTTCGGCTTTAGCGTACAATATGCGGGGAGTTGGATATAAAAATAAGGGAGAACTTGATAGGGCTATTTCTGATTTCAGTGCCGCGATAAAAATAAATCCTCGCGATGTCCAGCCGTACATTAACCGCAGTCTGGTTTACATAAAGAAAGGCAATCTTGATCAGGCGCTCTTCGATTCACAAAAAGCATTACGAATAAATCCTCGTTTACCGGAAGTTTATAATATTATCGGTAACATTAATATGGCGAAGAAGGAGTACGGCCCGGCCATTTTCAATTACACTAAAGCGATAAATATGAGTCCTTACTATGCCGAGGCTTACTATAACCGAGGATGCGCATACCAGGATAAAAAAGATTTTGAGCGCGCTTTGCTGGACTATGCCGAGGCGATAAAGATTAATCCTTACTATGCTGAACCCTATCTTAACCGGGGCTCTATTTATTTTTCCAGAGGTGATTTTAGTCGGGCATTATCTGACTACAACGCAGCTATAAAAATCAATCCCAATTCAGCTGATGCTTATTACAACCGGGCAGTTGCTTACCAATCTATGGGAGATTTTGATAGAGCTATTTCAGATTATGCCAAGGTAATAACAATTAATGCCGATTACGCATTAGCCTACTATAATCGTGCAGTTATTTATTTCAATAAATCTAAATATAAAGAGAGTTGGAGCGATATCAATAAAGCAATTGGATTGGGATATGCGATTGACCTAAGATTTCTTGAATTGCTAAAGAAAGCCTCTGGAAGGCAGAATTAAAAATACTCCTACCTAAAAATACCCCCCCGCCCCTTGCAGGCGGTCACAATTTGTGGTTGCTAAAGCTCCTGATTTTTGATATAATACGGTTTCTTCAGCAAACCCCTCGCACCCGTCAGGAAAGATCGGGGTGCTCGGGATTCCCGTCAAGCTATTTAGTAGCAGACGGGATCCCGTCCGCTATTAAGATAGCGATGAGGGAATTTTCAAACCCGTAGAACGCGGGAAAATTAGTCCCTCGTACCTTAGAAGAAATAGTGGGGTACTCGGGATTCCCGTCAAGCTATTTAGTAGCAGACGGGATCCCGCCCTCTATTAAGATAGCGATGCGGGAATTTTCTAACCCATTGAAAGCGGGAAAATTGAGGAGATAAAATGATCGAACGTTATTGCCTGCCCAAAATGAGCCGTATCTGGAGTGAGGAATTTAAGTTTAACACCATGCTCGACATAGAGATACTCACCCTGGAGGCCCTTGCCAAACAAAAACAGGTACCTCAGGAAGCTGTCAGAAGAATCAGGAAAAAAGCAAGATTCAACCTCCGGCAGATTAAAAAAATCGAAGAGAAGACACAACATGATGTAGTGGCCTTTGTGACTAACGTAACACAAAATATTGGGCCTGATGCCAAGTATTTTCATTTGGGCCTGACATCCTCCGATATTTTAGATACTACACTTGGGGTGCAGTTAAAAGCCGCTTCGGATATCCTCGAGAAGGATCTAACTAAATTATTGGCTTTGCTGGCGAGAAAGGCAAGAGCGTATCAGGATATGGTTTGCATAGGACGCACCCACGGCGTACATGCGGAGCCCATGACTTTCGGTTTAAAATTAGCGCTTTGGTTCGATGAGACAAGGCGTAATTTAGAAAGGCTTAGGCTTGCAAAAGAGGAGGTTTCGGTTGGCAAACTTTCGGGAGCCGTCGGTACCTTTGCCAATGTGGATCCCCGGGTCGAAGACTATGTCTGCCGTAAGCTGGGCCTTGAGCCCGCAAAAATCTCTACTCAGATCATTCAAAGAGATATCTACGCTGTTTTTATGGTCTCATGCGCCATCATCGGCTCGAGCCTGGAAAAATTTGCTACAGAAATCCGCCACTTGCAGCGCACCGAAGTTTTAGAGGTGGAAGAGCCGTTCGGAAAAGGCCAAAAGGGCTCCTCGGCCATGCCTCACAAACGTAATCCTGTGATTTGTGAGCGCATCAGCGGCCTGGCGCGTCTTTTACGCGGGAATGCCGTGGCGGCGATGGAGAATATTTCTCTTTGGCATGAACGGGATATCAGCCATTCTTCGGTGGAGCGCTTGATTGTGCCGGATTCAACGCTTGCCTTAGATTATATGCTGAATAAATTTATTCAAGTCATGGAGGGCTTAAGTGTTTATCCCGACCATATGTTGGCCAATTTAGTGCGCACGCACGGATTGATATTTTCCCAGCGGGTACTCCTGGAATTAATGGAGAAAGGTTTAGGCCGCACCCAAGCCTATGATATCGTCCAAAGTTGCGCCATGAAGACCTGGAGAGAGGGTTCTAGTTTTAAGCAGAATCTTGCGCAGGACCCCGCGGTCTTAAAATATCTCAACAAAAAGGATTTAGATAAGATATTTGATTTAGATTATTATCTGCGTAACGTGAATAAGATTTTTAAGAGAGTTGGTTTGTAAAGGCGACATAGTTTACTGTCCCTCCCTAAATTTCTAAATAAACATTGAGAATCTACAATGATGTAGAGATGTGCAGTATCTGCAATTGTGCAGAGATATGAAATTTCTGCAATGACGTAGAGGCCTGTTTAATTATGCTAATTACGTAGCTTCGCTATGGAAATTGTCCGGCTATTTTAAAAAAGGAGTTTAAAGATGTCTGATAATGCGGTTGCTATCACCAAAGAAGTAATAGAGAAACAAGGTTTATCCATGGAAGAATATGAAAAAATAAAAAAAAGGCTGGGAAGAGAGCCCAATTATACCGAGTTAGGAATGTTTTCCGCGATGTGGAGTGAACATTGTTCCTATAAGAATTCAAAACCCATCTTAAAACTTTTTCCTACCAAAGGCAAACAGGTTATTCAGGGACCGGGAGAGAATGCAGGGGTTGTGGATATCGGTGATGGAATGGGTGTCGTTTTTAAAGTTGAATCGCACAACCATCCTTCGGCAGTGGAGCCATACGCAGCTTCAGCCACCGGCGGAGGCGGCTGTATCCGGGATATTTTTACCATGGGTGCTAGGCCCGTAGGTCTCCTGGATTCTTTGCGCCTCGGCAGCTTAGAAAAAGAACGGGTGAAATTTTTGTTCAAGAATATTATCCGTGGGTTTACCGATTACGCCAATATTGCCGGGATACCTGTTGTAGGCGGAGAAATATATTTTGACGAGTCTTTTGAAGGAAACCCTTTGGTTAATGCCATGACCGTGGGGATTGTGAAAGTCAAGGAATTAGTTAAGGCCAGGGCTAAAGGCGTAGATAATTTAGTGCTGATTGTGGGTGGTGCAACTGGCAGGGATGGAGTGGAAGGTGCGGCTTTTGCTTCCTCGGGGTTGGATGAAGAGGCGAGCAAAAAAAGTTCTGCGGTTGCCATCGGCGACCCAAATATGGGCCGTATATTAAGAGAGGCGTGCTTAGAGTTGATACATAAGGGGTTGGTTATTGGGATGCAGGATATGGGAGCTGCGGGACTTACCTGTTCTACCTGTGAAACTTCCTACAAGGCAAAAACAGGAATGGAGATAGATATCGCTCTGGTGCCCTGTAAGGAAGAAGGGATGAGTGCTTATGAGGTTATGCTATCTGAGTCTCAGGAGAGAATGCTGGTGATTGTAAATAAAAATAGGTTAGAGCAGGTAAAAAGAGTTTTTGCCAAATGGAATGTGCCGGTTGATGTTATTGGCCGAGTTACTGATGACGGTATGGTGCGGATTAAAGAACGTGGCAGGGTTATTGCCGAGGTTCCTGCAGCGGCATTGGTCGAAGCGCCGGTTTATCACAGAAAAAGCTCCAGGCCAAAATATTTATCGCAAGTTAATAAGTTAAATTTAGCCAAAATAAAGGAGCCCAAAGACTACAATCAAACTATAATTAAGTTATTAAGCAATCCCGCACTCGCTAGCAAAGCCTGGGTTTTTAAACATGGGGATCCCAAGGTTGCCAAAGATGTTTTGCTGGGCCCGGGTTCTGATGCAGGAGTGGTTGGTGTTGCGGGGACGAAGAAGGCAATCGCGGTTACCACGGACTGTAATTCTACTTATTGCTATTTGGATCCTTTTAAAGGCTCAGAGATTGCCGTAGCTGAAGCAGCCAGAAACCTAGTTTGTAGCGGAGCAAAGCCTCTGGCGATTACAGACGGAATGAACTTCGGTAATCCTAAGAATCCAGAGGTGTTCTGGCAGTTTAAACAGGCTGCTTTAGGAATTTCTAAAGCCTGTCGCGCTCTTAATACCCCTGTAGTCAGCGGCAACGTTAGTTTTAACAACGAAAACCCTAAAGGTTCAGTTGACCCTACGCCGATTGTAGGTATGATAGGTTTGATCAGAGACAAAAAAAATATAGTTACCCAGCATTTCAAAGCCGCGCAAGATATAATCTTGCTGTTGGGTAAGAATAAAGATGAGTTAGGAGGCAGCGAATATTTAAAAACCATCCACGGCTTAAAGCAAGGCAAATGCCCGGGTATTGATTTGAACCTTGAAAAGAGTGTGCAAAAAACTGCCTTAGAGGCGATAGAGAAAGGCTTGGTTCAGTCTAGCCATGATTGCTCTGAGGGAGGCTTAGCAGTTGCCTTAGCTGAGAGCTGTATCAGCAATCCAGCGAAAAAATTAGGCGTAAAGATTGATTTAGCTGCAGGTAGCTTAAGAAATGACGCACTCTTGTTTGGCGAGAGCCAATCCCGTATCATTTTAAGCGCTAAGAAAAAGAACGTTAAGAAAATACTACAGATTGCCAGAAAAAATAAAGCGCCTGTTTCTATAATCGGCAGGGTTGAAGGTACCAGGCTTGTTATTAACAGATTAATTAATGTTTCTGTTAATGATTTGTATAAAACCTCAAACAGCGCTATTGAGAATTGCCTCAAGGATTAGCGTCGGCGCTTAATATTTAATAGTAAGGAAAGGAAGTGCTTATGACAAAGAGAAATCCCCAGGATGATTTTTTCTCCGAGGATCCTTGGCGGGTATTCCGTATTATGTCAGAATTTGTAGAAGGGTTTGATGTTCTTTCTAAGATAGGAAAGGCGGTTTCTATATTTGGCTCAAGCAGACTCAGATCTGACAGCAAATACTATAAATTAGCAGAAGAGATCGCCTACCTTCTGGCAAAGCAAGGATACGCGGTTATTACCGGCAGCGGTCCAGGTTTAATGGAGGCGGCTAATAAAGGAACAAAAAGGGCCAAAGGTAAATCCATTGGTCTAAACATCCATATCCCGAACGGACAGAAGCCTAATCCGTATGTAGACCTGCTTTTAGAGTTTCGCTATTTCTTTGTGAGAAAAGTTATGTTTGTTAAATATGCCAAGGCGTTTGTGATTTTACCCGGAGGTTACGGTACATTGGATGAATTTACCGAAGCCCTAAACCTCATACAGACCGAAAGGATATCTAAATTTCCGGTAGTGCTTTTTGGCTCGGATTATTGGAAAGGGGTGTTGGACTGGCTAAAGAATATGGTTTTAAAAAATGGCAATATCAGTCCAGAGGACTTGGATATATTTACGGTTGCGGATAATCCGAAAGAAGTAGTAGCAATAATTAAGAAGTTTTATAAAAAAACGTAAGCTTGCGTTTTGGCAAGGAGGATTCAATGAGCGGCATATTTGGAGTGGTTTCTAAAAAGGATGCAAGCCAAGATTTATTTTATGGTACGGATTACCATTCTCATCTGGGAACACAGTTTGCGGGCCTGGCAATCTGGACAGCCGAGGGTCTGGTGCGTAAGATTCACGATATCAGAGACAGCCAGTTTAAGGCAAAATTTCATGATGATTATAGAAATATGTCAGGTAACACAGGAATAGGGGTAATCAGCGCCAGGGATGAACAGCCGGTAGCCGTCAATTCCAAGTTTGGTTATTTTGCCTTGATTACTAATGGTTTCATCGATAATGCGGATGTGTTAGCCAAACACCTGTATAAAAAGGGGCTGTCTTTTAGCGAAGTGAAAGATGGGCAGATTAACCTTACGGAACTGGTAGCCAAGCTGATTATCCAGGGAAAGAGCATCGTAGATGGCATCGAAGATATGTTTTCTCAGATAGACGGTTCCTGCTCTCTGCTTTTATTGAATAAAGAAGGAATTTATGCTGCCAGAGACAGGTACGGTTATACTCCCCTGGTTGTGGGTCAGCGGAACAAAGATTGGGCAGTGACTACAGAGACCTCCGCTTTTAGTAATTTGGGATTTAAGATTAGGAAATACCTTGTGCCAGGTGAGGTAATCTTTATTGATAAACAAGGTATAAAATCCAAACGCAAAGGCAGAGGTATTAATCAAACCTGCTCGTTTTTGTGGATTTATACCGGGTTTCCTGCTTCTTCCTATGAAGGAATAACTGTAGAGGTTGTACGAGAAAGATGCGGCAAATTCTTGGCTAAAGATGATAAAATCAAAAGTGACGTTGTCTCAGGTATACCGGATTCAGGGACCACCCACGCCATTGGTTATGCTATGGAATCCAAAATTCCCCTAAGAAGGCCTTTAGTAAAATATACCCCGGGGTTTGACCGTAGCTATACTCCCTCCTCACAGGAAACGCGCGACCTGATTGCCAAGATGAAACTCATACCCATTCAGGATATAATCAAAGGCAAACGTATTGTCATCTGCGACGATTCTATAGTAAGAGGAACGCAACTGAAGAATTTTACTGTGCAGAAACTCAAAGAATGCGGAGCCAAAGAGATTCACATCAGGATTGCCTGCCCGCCGCTGATGTTTCCCTGCAAATTTAATTATTCCACCCGTTCTATCCATGAGCTGATAGCGCGTAAGGCAATAAAAGCAATTGAGGGAAAGGACATAAAGGATGTAGGAGCGTATCTGGATGAGGACTCTGCCAAATATAAGAAGATGGTAGAGTGGATTACCAAGGATATCGGAGCAACAAGTTTAAAATACCAGAAATTAAACGATATGGTCCAGGCCATAGGCTTATCTAAAGATAAACTTTGCCTGTATTGTTGGACAGGGAGACAGCCATGAAACTGACTTATAAAAAGGCTGGAGTTGATATTGCAGGAGCCAGCAGTTTTAAGAGTAAGATAAGACCCCTGGTGAGAAAATCTTTCCGCAAAGAGGTTTTACGGGACATTGGTGGTTTCGGAAGTTTTTTTAGATTTCCCAAAGAAAAATATAAAAACCCGGTGTTGGTTTCTTCTTCCGATGGAGTAGGGACAAAACTAAAGATTGCGGTTTTGGTGAACAAGCATGATACAGTAGGGATTGACGCGGTGGCGATGAATGTCAATGATATCTTATGCACGGGCGCCCAGCCGCAATTCTTCCTGGATTATATTGCTTACAGCAGAGTCGATAAAAATATATTAGTCGATATTGTCAAAGGCCTGAATCGCGGCTGTATGGAGTCGCTTTGTTCTTTAATCGGAGGAGAGACCGCCCAGATGCCGGGAATGTATAAACGCGGTGAATACGATCTGGCAGGATTCTGCGTAGGAGTGGTTGAAAAGAGAAATATTATTGATGGGTCAAAAATAGAAGCGGGGGATGTGCTTGTCGGTTTAGAATCTAGCGGCCTGCACTCTAACGGTTTTTCATTAGTCAGGAAGGTTTTATCGCAGAAAGAGTTAAAAAGGATGAGTGTTGAGCTTCTTAAGCCGACCAGAATTTATGTTAAGCCGGTTTTATCTTTACTATCCACTATCCACTATCCACAATCCACTATCAAAGGAATCTCTCACATTACCGGCGGAGCATTCTATGACAAGATCGCCCGGATTCTTCCGGATAACCTCAGCGCCAGGATCCGCAAGAATTCTTGGCCTGTGCCTGCGATATTCCGTCTTATCCAAAACATGGGAAGCATCGAAGACAGGCAGATGTATCACACTTTTAATATGGGCGTAGGGCTTGTGTTGGTGGTGGGCCCTGAATCCGCTAAGGCCATTATGGCAAAGTTATCAGATTTTAAACTTAAATCTTGGATAATCGGCGAAGTGATTAAGGGTAAAAAAGAAGTCGCCGTCATATAAATCAAGATCGGGTCTTGTAAACTTATGTATCGTAACATGATAGGAGGTGGGAGATGAACATCATTTATACCATGCTGGCATTGGGTATTCTCATATTTTTTATGGGCATTAGGATTGTCAGGCCTACCCATAGGGGGTTGGTCGAGAGGTTGGGAAAATATCACCGCTTTGCCACTTCCGGATTCAATTGGCTCATTCCTATTATTGAGAGTTTATATCAAGTCAACATAACCGAGCAGATGGTGGATGCCGAGCCGCAAGAGATTATTACCAATGATAACCTGAATGCCAGAGTCGATGCACAGGTTTACTTCAAAGTAAAAATCGATGAAGAGAATGTCAAAAACTCTCAATATAATGTCAATAATTATCAGTGGCAGATTGTCAATTTAGCCAGGACCACGCTAAGGAATATCATAGGCACCTTGACTTTAAAATCCGCCAATAGCGAACGCGGCAAGATCAACGAGGAATTGCACAAGACCCTTATGTTAGAAACGAAAAGCTGGGGCATAGAGATAGTCAGGACGGAGTTAAAAGAAATTGATCCGCCTAAAGACGTCCAGGAGACTATGAATAAAGTTGTCAAGGCAGAGAATGAAAAGATCGCTGCCGTAGATTTTGCTACGGCTACCGAAACAGCTGCCGACGGACAGAAAAGGGCAGAGATCAAGAAAGCGGAAGGCATCAAGCAGGCCAGGATATTGCAGGCCGAGGGAGAGGCCGAGGCTATCCAGCTGGTCAATGAGGCGGCGAACAAATATTTTATCGGCAATGCGCAGGTCTTAAGGAAGCTGGAGGCGGTTGAGCACGCTTTGAAAGATAATGCAAAAATCGTCATTCCGTCAAACACGGAGTTGATTAATGTAATAGGTGAAATGGCCGGCATCCTGCCGATCAAACAGGAGCAGAAAGAGAAATAGAATAAGAATATTATTCCAGATATGATAATGAATCTGTCAGTCTGCTCGCTCAGGTCGTTTTTACCCATGAACGGGTCCTGCCTTGGACTGTTTCTCGCGGGGACGCTTGTTGCGGCCCAGCGTGCCGCAACTTCGCTCGTCTCGGCTTCGTCGCTCTCCCGGACTTTCGTATTAGCGGGGGAACCGTGCCCGCTCCTTGCCTTCACGCCCCGCTCGAAATCAGTCCAAGTCACCCGTTCACTAAAATATAAGAGAAGCTCCATTCTTATCCTGCGAAGCCCATCAGGGCTCTTACAGGGCAGAGGATTTTAGGCATATGAGAGTTTTAGTCATTGGTTCTGGCGGTAGGGAGCATGCGTTGGTGTGGAAGATCGCACAGTCGAAACTGGCGGATAAGATTTTCTGCGCTCCGGGTAACGGGGGGATTGCCGGATTAGCCGAGTGCGTCGACATCAAAGCCGAGGGGATCCTTGCGTTATCAAAGTTTGCAAAAAATGAGAGAATCGATTTGACGGTTGTCGGGCCTGAGGTGCCTTTAGCCAAGGGGATCGTGGATGAGTTCGGCAAATTAGGATTAAGGATTTTCGGTCCCCCTAAAAGGGGAGCACAATTGGAAGCCAGTAAAGTCTTTGCCAAGCAGCTCATGGCTAAATATAAAGTGCCGACGGCAGATTTTAGGATTTTTGATGATGCTCGAAAAGCCAAGGATTACATTGAGCGAATAGGAGCTCCTTGTGTTGTTAAAGCGGACGGTCTTGCCGCCGGTAAAGGGGTTGTGGTCGCCAAGACGGTTGATGAGGCCAAGTTTACCGTGGCCTCTATCATGGAGGATAAAATTTTCGGCGCAGCGGGCGACAAGGTTATCATTGAAGAATGTTTAGAAGGCCTGGAGGCATCCATTATTGTTTTGACGGATTCAAAAGATGTGGTGTCCTTAGCCTCAAGCCAAGATCATAAAAGAATTTTCGAAGAGGATAAAGGCCCCAACACCGGCGGCATGGGCGCTTATTCGCCTGCGCCTGTCGTGACACAAGAATTGTTTGATGAAATTTTAAAAACGATCGTGCATAGAACGATAGATGGTTTAAAAGAAGAAGGCATCGAATACAAAGGTGTTTTATACGCAGGTATCATGATTACGAAAGACGGCCCAAAAACCCTGGAATTTAACGTGCGTTTCGGCGACCCGGAGACCCAGGCGATATTGCCTCGTTTAAAATCGGATTTATTGGAGGTTATGTCAGCAACCGCTGCAGGGAAGTTGTCGCGGCATAAAAATCTGGAATGGGATAGCCGTACCTGTGTCTGTGTCGTGTGCGCTTCCAAGGGGTATCCTGGCGAATACGAAAAAGGCAAAGAGATTTCCGGTTTGGATGCCGCGCAGAAAATGAAGGATGTCGTGGTGTTTCATGCGGGAACAAAGTTAGTGCGAAGTGCGAAGTGCGAAGCGCGAAGTTCAGTAGAAAAAGTTGTCACTAATGGAGGAAGGGCCTTAGGGGTTACCGGATTAGGCCCGACAATAAAAGAAGCCATCCATAAGACTTATCAAGGGGTCGAGAAAATACATTTTGAGGGAATGCAGTATCGCCGTGATATAGGTCAAAAAGCGATAAAACCAAATGTCAAAATCCAAAATTCAAAATAAATCCCAATTTCAAAATCCAAAATAGTTTTGGATTTGGGATTTTGTCTGCCTGCCGCAGGCAGGGATTTGTTTTGGATTTGGTAATATTTGGATTTGGGATTTGACAGGTTTGGTATTTGGAATTTACCAAAAAGGGGGTGGCTATGAGTAAGGTCAGCATTATCATGGGCAGTCAGTCGGATTTGGAAACAGTCAACGAGGCCATCCATGTTCTTAAAGAATTTAAGGTAGGGTTTGAGGCGAAGGTTTTATCCGCGCATCGTGCGCCTAAGGAGTTAGCGGAATATGTCGAAGCAGCGCCAAAAAGAGGGACAAAGGTTTTTATTGCTGCCGCAGGGGGGGCTGCGGCTTTAGCGGGTGTGGTTGCTTCTCATACCACCTTGCCCGTTATAGGCATCCCTATAGAAACCTCAAGCCTCAAAGGATTAGATTCTTTATTATCCACCGTCCAGATGCCCGGCGGCGTGCCGGTCGCCTCTATGGCTATCGGCAAGGCAGGGGCCAAGAATGCCGCCTTGTTTGCCTTGGCTATCTTGGGGATCAGCGATAAAAGAATCGGAGCAAAACTAGCCAGATATAAAAGAGAAATGAGAGTTAAGGTAAAAAATTCAAATATCAAAATTCAAAGCACAAAAGTAATCCCAAATCCAAAATTCAAAACAAGGCGTTTTGGATTTTGAGATTTGAATTTCTTTTGAATTTTGTGCTTTGTTATTTGGATTTTAACATATGGTCTGTACAAAAATAGTCAAAATTGATCCCTTACATCCCAATGAAAAGTATCTTGAGGAAGCAGCCGGCATCCTTGCTCAAGGCGGCCTGGTGATTATCCCGACCGAAACGGTTTACGGCATAGCTGCGGATGGCTCCAATAAAAAGGCTCTGGAAAGGTTGTACCGCATAAAGCAGCGTCCGTCAGATAAGCCGTTTTCTTTGCTAATAGCCAGAAAAGAAAGCATCGAGGAGTTGTGCCGGGATATACCGGTTTTAGCTTACAAGCTTGTGCATAAATTCTGGCCAGGGCCGTTGACGCTGATCCTTAAATCAAAAGATAACAGTGCGTTTGGTACTTCGGCTTTGCTTGAGTGCCATGGTCAGCGAAGGGAAACTATTGGCTTACGCATGCCGGATGATGAGGTGGCACTGAGGGTGATAGAGATGGGGGGAGTTCCTGTGGTTTGCCCGTCAGCCAATCTCAGCGGAAAGCCTGCTGCAGTCAATTTTGAAGAAGCTATCCTTGACCTCCAAGGCCAGGTGGATTATGCTATGGATGCAGGCCCGACCAGGCTTAAACAGGAGTCTTCTGTAGTGGATTTGACTGTCATGCCGGTTAAATGCTTAAGAGTCGGCGCCATAAAAGAAGAAGAGTTCGAGCCTATCATCAGAAATAAAACCGTTCTTTTTATTTGCACAGGCAACTCCTGTCGTTCGGTCATGGCAAAGGCATGGCTTGAAAAGATAATAAAAGAAAAGAATAGAGGGGATGTGGGGGTTTTGTCTGCAGGGGTCATGATGATGGCAGGATTTGGCGCTTCGCAGGAAACCACGGAACTACTCAAGAGAGAAGGCATTGAAGTGTCGCGCCATCGTTCGCAGCGGATCTCACCGGAGCTGATCTGCCGGTCGGATCTTATCCTGGTTATGGAGAAGCTGCATGAAGAAAAGATCCTAGAAATAGCGCCCGAAGCAAAAAATAGGCTTTTTTTATTAAAAGAATTTGCTAAAATAGAAGGTAATCATCTGGATATTCCTGACCCCATAGGCAGGTCTTTCGAGTTTTACGAAAGGACGTTCGGCATCATCAGGGAGGCCGTAGAAAGAGTCGCGCAATTAATATGATGAGAACTGTTGCTATAGCCAGTGACCACGCAGGTTTTGCTTTAAAAGAAAAATTAAAGGCGTATTTATCAGGAATCGGACTTAAGGCGCTGGACTTAGGCACCTATTCTCGGGAGCGCTGCGATTATCCTCGATTCGCTTATATTTTGGCCAGGGGTATTTCTTACGCTAAATTTAAAAAAGGGATTTTGATTTGTAAAAGCGGCATCGGCAATTCTATTGTCGCCAATAAGTTTCCTCGGGTGCGTGCCGCCTTATGTTATAACCTAAAGGCAGCTCGGCTATCGCGGGAGCATAATGACAGTAATGTGTTAGTGCTGGGTTCTGCTTTTGTTGATGCGGGGCTGGCCAAGAGAATTGTCAAGGTGTGGCTCAACACAAGATTTACAGGCGGCAGGCACAAAAGGCGCCTGAACCTTATTAAGAGCATTGAAAAAGAAATAAGAGGCTAAAATTGAAGCATATCAAGGTTGTTGATCCGGATATTTATGCTGTTATAAAAAATGAAATCAGAAGGCAGGAAGAGAATCTAGAGCTGATCGCATCCGAGAATTTTACCTCGCTGGCTGTGTTGGAGGCGCAAGGGTCAGTTCTCACCAACAAGTATGCGGAAGGTTATCCCAAGGCCAGGTGGTATGGCGGATGTGAATACGTGGATGAGGCAGAGCGTCTGGCCATAGAACGGGCAAAAAAACTTTTCGGTGCCGAACATGTAAATGTGCAGGCGCATTCAGGGACTCAGGCCAACATGGCGGTTTATTTTGCCGCTCTTCGTCCGCAAGATACGATCCTGGCTATGGATTTAGCCGCCGGCGGGCATCTGACCCACGGCCATCCGCACAATTTTTCGGGGATGTTTTATAAGGTGGTCGGCTACGGAGTCGATAGAAAAACCGAGACTTTAGATTACGATAATATTCTGGCTTTGGCGAAGAAACATAAACCTAAGATGATTGTGGCAGGCGCCTCGGCTTACCCCCGCAGGATTGATTTTAAGCAATTCCGTAAGATTTGCGATAAAGTAGGAGCGTATCTGTTTGTCGATATGGCGCATATCGCGGGGCTGGTGGCAGCCGGAATTCATCCTACGCCGGTGCCTTATGCGGAATTCGTTACGTCGACGACCCATAAGACATTACGCGGTCCGCGCGGTGGTTTTGTTATCTGTAAAAAAGAATTTTCCAGAAAAATAGATTCGCAGATTTTCCCGGGCATACAGGGAGGGCCTTTGATGCACGTCATTGCCGCTAAGGCTATAGTTTTTCGCGAGGCCATGACGCCCGGATTCAGGTCTTATCAGAGGCAGGTCGTCAAGAATTCCAGAGAGCTCGGTAAGTTTCTGGAGAAGAAAGGGCTTCGCATCGTTTCAGCCGGTACAGACACGCACCTCTTATTGGTGGATTTAACGGAAAAGAGAATGACCGGTAGCGACGCCTGTTTTATTTTAGGCCGGGCCGGGATCACGGTGAATAAAAATCTTATCCCCTTTGATAAAAAAAGCGCAAGTGTTACCAGCGGCATCCGATTAGGAACGGCAGCTGTTACCACGCGGGGCCTGAAGGAATTCCATATGCGAAAGATCGCTCAGTGGATCACTGAAGCCATAGACGCAAGCGACGACCCGCGAGCATTAAAAAAGATCAGGCAAGAGGTGCTGGACCTTACTAAAAAACATCCTTTATATTCGCATTTGCAAAAAGAATGAAAAAAGTCAAGACGCTCGCTCATCAACGGCCTAGCTGGGATGAATATTTTTTAGAGGTAGCGCATCTGGTTGCCAAAAGAGCGACTTGCCTGCGCCGCAGGGTGGGTGCGGTTTTAGTTAAAGACAAAAGGATCCTTGCCACGGGTTATAACGGTGCGCCCTCGGGCCTTAAACACTGCATTGAAATCGGATGCTTAAGAGAAAAATTAAAGATTCCGTCGGGCGAACGCCATGAACTTTGCCGCGGCATGCATGCGGAACAGAATGTGCTTGTGCAGGCAGCTTTGCACGGCATCGGCGTCAAAGGAAGCACGCTTTATGCCACCAATCAGCCCTGCGTTATCTGCGCTAAGATGTTGATTAATGCCGGCATCCAGGAGATTGTAGCGGCTGGCGGCTATCCCGATAAATTGGCTAAGCAGTTTTTGAAAGAAGCCAGAATAAAGGTAAGAAATACTAAAAAATGAAAAATCCAAATGTCAAAACCCCAAATTCAAAATTCCAAACAAAACATTTGGATTTATTTTGGATTTGGTAGTATTTGGATTTGGGATTTGGGAGCGAAGCGACTATGAAGTGTCCTTATTGCGATTATAAAGAAGATAAAGTCGTGGATTCGCGCGCCACATCCGAAGAGTCAGCCATCCGTCGGCGACGCGAGTGCTTGAAGTGCGGCAAGCGTTTCACGACTTACGAATATATTGAAGAGGTCTCTCTGATGGTCATCAAGAAGGACGGCCGGCGCGAACCCTTTGACCGTAAAAAAATCTTAGCCGGCGTCATTCGGGCGTGCGAGAAAAGACCCATCAGCATGGAGAAGATGGAGGAGATCCTCACGCAGGTCGAGCGCGCCATCCAGAAGAAATCTGACCGCGAAGTTTCTGCCAGCCGCATCGGAGAACTCGTGATGGAAAAATTAAAGGTTCTGGATGACGTAGCCTATGTCCGGTTTGCTTCTGTTTATCGTCAATTTAAGGATGTCGGCCAGTTTATGGAGGAGCTGAAGGACATTTTAGGTAAAGAAAAACGCAAAATCCGATAGAGAGGAGTATGGCTTTTATGGTCGAGATGGAATTGAATAAAATTGTGATTGATGAGAAGAGACACGATCAGTTGATCGTCTTGAAAGAGAAAGAAGGAGTGCGTATCCTGCCTATCGTCATAGGTTTGCCTGAGGCCTCGGCGATAAAATTAAAGATCAGCGGCTTTGAGCCCCCGCGGCCTTTGACCCATGATTTGCTGCACACCACGATCGCCAATTTAGACGCTGCGATCGACAGGGTTATCATTGATAAACTGGAAGAGAACACCTTTCATGCCAAGATACTTCTTAAGACCGCATCCGGAGAAACCAAGGTCATAGATGCCCGTCCCTCTGATAGTATTGCTTTGGCTGTCCGTGCCCGTGCGCCGATATTTGTCGAAGACGAAATCATCAAGCAATCAGAGATATTCAACCAGAATAAATAGAGTTCATAAATGAACCTGTCAGTCTTCTCGCTCAGGTCGCTTTTGCCCGCCGTTTTCCCTTGTGTAAGATTTTATAAGCATTTTGCTCAAGACCGGGTCTTGAAATAGGTTGGTACACAAAGGGTTACAAGACCCGGTCTTGAAAGGTTCATTATTAATACAATGAAATTACTTAAATTCTCAGAAACGGATAAGAATAACCTTAGGCTTGTTTACGTCTTTGCTAAGAAAAGGAAGGTGAAGCTTTATCTGGTGGGAGGTTTGCTTCGGGATTTGATGCTGGAAAGAAACAAGGAGAATCCGGATTATGATTTCTGCCTTGAAAGAAGCGCGATAAATTTCGGCAGGAAGTTGGCCAGGGAACTTAAGGCAGGATTCGTGGTATTGGACAGAGAGCACGGCGCCTGTCGCTTGGTCAAGAAAGCAAAAGACAAGGTTTATACGCTGGATTTTACGGATTTTCGCGGCAAGAACTTGGAAGAGGACCTGCGGCATCGTGATTTCACCATCAATGCCATGGCATTAGAATTAGAGGTTATTTTTAAGAACCGGCAAGTCGAACCGTTTCTTATCGACCCCTTTGGCGGCAGGCAGGATTTAAAAATTAAGCTCATAAAGGCCCCCTTTAAGAAAGTGTTCGTGGAAGACCCGTTGAGGATTTTACGCGCCTTCAGCTTTAGCGTCCTTTTTGGTTTTAAAATAGACAAAGAGACTTTAAAATGTGCGGTACAGGCAAAGCAGAAATTAGCGCTTGTCTCCGGCGAGCGCATCCGCGACGAGCTATTTAAGATTTTTGATAGCCTCTTAGCCTATGCCAGCTTCAGGAAGCTGGATGAGCTGAAGATCCTTAAAATCATTTTTCCTGAAATCGAGAAAATGCGGGGCGTAAAGCAGGGGCCTTACCATCATTTAGACATCTGGAAGCACACCCTGGAGACTATGAGGCAACTGGAAGCTTTGTTTCTTGAGTTAAAGCGGCATCGTGATATTCAGGATTATCTGGATGAGGTTATCTCAAGCGAACGCAGGCGCAAGGGCTTAATGAAATTAGGCGCTTTTCTCCATGACATCGGAAAGCCGGATTGCCTGCGTCGTAAAGACGGCAAGATTATGTTTCACGGCCACGAGCGAAAAGGCGCTGATATCTCAAGAAACATTATCAGGAGGCTGAGGTTGTCCAATGACGAGATGGATGCGTTGCAAAGAATGGTTTTTTGGCATTTAAGGCCGGGGTATTTAGGAGACCAGGAAGAAGTGACTCCCCGAGCCGTTTTTAGGTATTTTCGCGATACCGGCAGTGAAGCCGTAAGCACGTTGTTGTTGTCCATCGCTGACCAGCGCTCCACCCGAGGAAGGCTCACCACCAAAGAATCCCGCGTTCAGCATGAAAGGATCGCCTTTGGTTTAATAAAGGAATATTTCAGGAGGAAGAAGAAAAAACCTTTGGTGCGCCTTATCAACGGCCATGACTTGATCAGGCACTTCCGATTGGAGCCATCCCCCTTAATCGGCAAGATTCTCTCACAGATTGAAGAATTGCAGGCCATTGGCAGGATTAAGAATAAGAGGCAGGCCATGGCAGCCGCTGCAAAAATGGTTCTTGAAGAATCTGCGCGATGAAAATAATTCAAAGATTCTTTCTTCTTGCCTTTGTTGTTCTTATCTTAATTTTTTCTGCCGGAATCGTTTATCTGAACAGCGTCATTCTGCCCACCCAAATAAAATCTCTCGTTATCCAAACACTAAAACAAAAGACTCAAAAAGATGTCAGGCTTGAATCTTTGCAGTTTAGTATAGTGAAGGGGCTGGTATTAAGGAATTTGAACGTCTATGACGAAAATAGAGAAATCCTACAGCTTAAAGAAGGTTCCTGCACCTTTCTTTTCTGGCCTCTTTTTAAGAAAAGGCTCATCATTCCAAATTTAAGCTTAAGGTCTTTGGTTGTTTTCCTGGAGCGCGAAGCCAACGGCACTTTTAATCTGCAGGATTTGTTTCAGGTGGAAGGTTCAGTCGGTGCGCCAGATACAAAAAAAGGCTTTAGTGTGTTTGTTTATAAAGTAAACCTCATCGATGCCAAAATTCACTTTCAAGATGACACCTTCACGCCTGTTTTTACCAAAGATGTCGAGAATTTGAATCTAAAGGCCTGGTTGTCGTTGCCTTCAACTATCAGGTTCGATCTTTCCGCAAAGATTCCAGCATCAACCGATCAACCCCTGTTCTTAGACGCAGACGGTGAATTTAACATTCCCGGACAACGCCTGGTCTCCAGGCTCAGGTTTCAGAATCTTGCCCCCAAGGAATTTATAAGCTACTATAAAAACCTCAATGTTGTTATATCCGAAGGCTTGGCAGACGGAATCGTTGACCTGGAATTCAAGGAGGATGCGCTTTATGCAGATTTGGAGGTCAAGGGTAAGAATCTTGCGGTTATCAAAGAAGATATCTCTGCATGGTTAAATTCAGACATAAAGTTGAGTTTGCTTTATAACTTCCGGGAAAAACAAATGGCTTTTTCCGGAAAGGCAAAAATTTTTGATACCGAGGTTCAAGGGCTGAAATTTTATGACTCTATAAAAAACATGAACGGCGACTTCATCTTTAATGATTCGGAAATTTCTTCACAAAACCTTAAAGCCGAAGTCTGGAGCATGCCTTTAGAAGGCAAGATAACCTTAAGTGACTTTCAAAATCCGCAGCTTAACATAACCGCCCAATCTACCTTAAATTTGAATTCGCTTCCTGCCCTTTTAAAGGATAAATTTCAAGTACCTTTTCTTAAGGACGCGCAAGGCATAGGCCATCTATCGTTCAACCTGAAGACGCAAGGAGGACCCGTCGAGGATTGGCAACTCAATGGTTTTCTCGATATTTCAGGCGCTGTTTTAAAACTAGAAAAGGTTGATGAGCCTCTCGAAGATATAAAAGGGAAGCTGGAATTCAGCCAGAGCCAGATTCTTTGGCCCCAGCTTCATTTCACCTATCAGGGTATTGGTTATAAGACAGAAGGCGTTTTGAATAACTTTCTGGATCCCGAAGTCCAATTGACGCTTTCTTCCAGTCAACTTTCTTTAGAATCCTTTTTTTCCGTTCAGAATAAAGTCATAAAGTTGTCCAAATTCGACGGTCAATACCTGAATTCTGATTTTTCACTTAGCGGCCTGATAGACACTCAAGACAGCCCAAGTCTTAAGGCCGATATCAAAGGCAATCTAAATATAGATTTGAAGGATTGTAAAGTTTGGCTGAAGAAGTTTGAGAAACAACTGGAACAAATCAAGCCTCAAGGTTTTCTCCAGGTAGCCTTTGCTATCCTTGGCCCTCTTAACGATGTCAAAACCTGCGCTATCAAGGCAAGGCTTTCCAGCCCTGCCTTATCCGCCTACGGTCTAAAAGGAAAAGAGTTTAATTTGACCTATAACCAGGAAAATGGAGTGGGTCAGGTGCCGCTTGCGCGTTTATCCTTGTATGAGGGCCTGTTCGAAGCCAACGGCACACTAAATCTTCGACAGCAGAATTTACCTTACGGGGTAGCCGTGAATATCCAAGGAGTCAAGATGGACCAGCTTAAACTTGATACCGCGGCCAAGGATAAGGATATTGCAGGGACGGTCAATGCCCAGGCAAAACTCAACGGAGCCTGCGGCGCCTTATCTCTGTTAAACGGCGAAGGAAAAATAGTTGTTACCGAAGGTAAGCTCTGGCAGCTGAATTTATTCAAGGGCCTAGGGGCCTTGCTTTTTGCCAGGAAAGATTTTGCCGATATTATTTTTGAACAAGGCGCCTGCGATTTTATCATTAAGAACAGGTCAATCTTTACGGATAATCTGGTGCTCCAAAGCAAGATTACCGATTTGATTGGTTCTGTCAAAATCGGTTTTGACAGTTCTATCGATGCAGCTCTTAACGTCTACGTGCTGGACGATAAGGTTCCTTTGACCGGGACATTCAAGGATATCACCACCGCTATCGTCGGCCAGGGAGGGCTTTTTGGCGTGATAAAAGTCAGCGGCACCCTTAAGGAGCCTCAATATAAGTTTCAGACGGCAGTCGTGAATATCCTGAAAGGTTTAACGGATACGATACTGGGGAGATGATGAGATATGGTTAAGACTAAAATCATTTGCACGATAGGCCCGGCCTCAACCAGCGTCACTGCATTGAGAAAAATGATGCTGGCGGGCATGGATGTGGCCAGGCTTAATTTTTCCCACGCCACTCCTTTTGAACATGCCCAGCGCATAAGCCTGATCCGGCAACTCAATAAGAAATATCGGCGCCATATAAGGGTCCTGCAGGATTTAGAGGGATACCGTATCAGGACCGGTAAGCTTAAATCAAAGACGATGGAGCTTAAAAAGAAACAAACTCTGATTTTGACGCGCGAGAGCCCTTTGGGCGAGAAAGACACTGTTCCCTTTGATTATGAAGGCCCATTGAAAGATATCAGGGTAGGAACGCACATCTTCATAGATGACGGTCGCATTGCCTTGCAGGTGAAGAAAAGCACAGCGAACTATCTCCAGACGCAGGTTTTGATCCCGGGGATATTAAAGGAGAATAAGGGCGTGAACATTCCCGGCGTGCGTCTTAGGTTTAAGGGGTTAACCGCCAAGGATAAAATAGACATTGAGTTTGGTATACAAAACAGGGTTGACTATATCGCTCAATCTTTTGTCAGGACTCAACTCGACATACAGCCTGTTCGCCGTTTAATTCAGGGCCGATTACCTGACTGTAAGATTATAGCAAAAATCGAGAACCGCCAGGGTATTCAGAATATCGATAAGATTATCGAGGTTTCAGACGGCATCATGATTGCGCGCGGAGATATGGGGGTTTCTATCCCTATCTACGAGGTCCCTATGGTTCAAAAGGAGATTATCAAAAAATGCAATAGGGCAGGAAAGTTTGTGATTACGGCGACGCAGATGCTGGAGAGCATGGTAGAGAATCTTAGGCCTACGCGGGCTGAGGTGACGGATGTGGCCAATGCCATCCTGGATGGCTCTGATTTTCTGATGCTTTCGGCAGAAACCGCCGCAGGTAAGTATCCCGTGGAAGCTGTTTCCATGATGAACCAGATCATCAAATTTACCGAACGCTCCGATACTTTTCTTGTTATGAAACGATGAAGCGCTTCACTGTTTTTATTATTATCTTGGTTATTTTAGGCGCAGCCATTTTTATTAAACCGGCGCTTACTTTTTTAGTTAGAAAACAACTTGAAAAAGCGTTACTAGGTAGCGACGTCCGTATCGGAACATGCGGCTTTATGCCTCTAAAGCAGCTTGTCTTTTTTGATATCGAGATCAAAAAACAGAAAACTTATGATTTCAGGATAAAGCAAGCCAGCATCTCTTACAGTTTGTTTTCTCTTCTGAACGGGAATATACTGAAGCTTGAACTCAAGGACGTCTCTTTAGGTCCGGTTGCGGTGAAGGATTTGGAACTTTCCGATATCCATATAAAATTAAAGCCAGAAGAGGCAAGCGTCTTAGGAAATTTAAGCATACCCCAGATAAAGTACAATAAAGCCAAAATCAGCAATATTCATGCGAAACTAAGGCTCAAGGATAAAATCTTATTCTTGGATTCCTTGACAGCGCAAATTTTTGATGGGAAGGTCGAGGTCAGTTTGTCCTTGAATATGGATAAAGGCATGGATTACGAGGCAGCCCTGAATTTCATTAATCTGGATATTGACAGGCTTATCCGTGATTTTGACCTAAAGGAGAAATTCCAGATGACCGGGGCCTTAGGGGGCAAGGTATTTTTGACAGGAAGCGGTTCAGATATTAATTCCGTCGAAGGCGCTCTTGCGTCGACAGGGGCCGGGGGCCTCCTGACCATTACAGACAAAAGGTTTCTGGGAAACTTAGCTCGCACGTCGCAGCAGTCCTTAGATATATTACTGGAAAGCTTCAAAAATTATCATTATAATAGAGGTATCGTGAAATTAGGGATGGAGAAAGGCAATCTCGTTCTGGATGTCCATCTTGACGGAGAAGCCGGTAAAAGGAATCTAAGTATTGTGGTACATGATTTTAATTAAAGACATTCTATAATGCTCATCTATGATTTCAGAGATTAAAAGGCAGATTTCAGTGATTAAGGAAGGTCGCTGCAGAGATTTTGAAAAGATTCCTGCGATTAAAGTATCAATCGCTGTAATCTATCTTATAATCACTGCAATCACGTATAATCCACTGTTATACGTGAAGATTATACGAGGAGGGGAGAAATGAAGAAGACAATTCTTGTCGCGATGCTGTTTCTTAGTTTTAGTTTAGGGTGTGCACGGGTTAAGGTGGAGGGGTCGAAAGAGCCGATTAAGGTTGATATCTCCATGCGCCTGGATATCTATCAGCATGTGGCTAAGGATATCGATGATATTGAAAGTATTGTTTCTGGAACGCAGGCAAAACCTGAAAAACAAGATACGCAAAGTAGCATAAATCTTTTTGTAGGCACGGCTTTTGCCCAAGATTCAGGATTAAGCCCCGAAGTGGAGCAGGCAGCCTTAAGACGCAAGGACAGGCGGTCTGAATTAGCCTCTTGGCAGGAAAAAGGGGCTCTGGGTGAAAATAAATCCGGCTTAGTAGAAATCAAAGGGCCTGTTGATGCCTCGATTGAGGCCTTGGTTAAGACAGAGAATAAAGACCGCATGGTTATCTATGAAGCTGTGGCTGAGAAAAACGGGACTTCCACAGAAGCTGTGCAGAAGCTTTATGCCAAGCGCCTGCAGGATGATGCTCCCTCAGGCACGCCTATTGAAGCTGCCAATGAAACTGGGAACTACGTGTGGCGTATAAAATAGTTCAAAGTTCAGAGTTCAGAGCAAACCAAAACCAGGAACCTTTAAACGGGCAAATAAGATGGAGATACTAGAGATAATACGTTCCAGGCGCTCGATTAGGGAATATGCTAAGGATATTCCGAGAGAAGAAGAGGTTGAGAAAATCTTAGAGGCAGGCCGCTGGGCGCCGTCAGGATTAAATAATCAACCCTGGAGATTCCTGGTCATTAAGGATAAAAAGAAAAAAGACGGCTTAGCGCCCTTTACCAAATACGGAAATATCATCAAGAATGCACCAGCGGTTCTTGTGGTTTGTATGGATATATCTGATTCTTACAACCGGGACAAAGACCTGATGGCGATAGGCGCCTGCATCCAGAATATGCTGCTGGAAGCCCATTCGCTTGGCTTAGGCACCTGCTGGCTGGGCGAAATCCTTAACAAAAAGGCAGAGGTCGCTCAATATTTAAAGCTGGATGCGGACCTGGAAACTCTGGCTGTACTAACATTAGGTAAACCTGACGAGAAACTGACGCAAAGTTGCAGAAAAAGTTTATTGAGCTTAGTGATTTAAACATTAGAAACAAAAGAGTCAAAACCCTCAAATCAGTCGCCAAACAGGTTGAAGGTTTTACCGTCCCCATCGTCACTAAAGTCTCTGAAGCGAAAAAAGATCCCTACCTCATTCTTATCTCTTGTATCTTAAGTTTACGTACCAAGGATCAGACCACAACGTTAGCAAGCAACCGATTATTTAAGGTTGCGGATAACCCTTTTGATATGGTAAAATTAACTCCTGGGCGCATCCAGCGCTTAATCTATCCTGTGGGGTTTTACCGTAATAAATCCAAAGTTCTGATAGATGTCAGCAGGAAGATTATTAAGGAGCATACAGGCAAAGTTCCTCATAAATTAGAAGACCTGCTTCAATTTAAGGGCGTAGGAAGAAAAACCGCGAATTTGGTCTTAGGGCTTGGGTTTAATATTCCGGCCATCTGTGTTGACACGCACGTGCACAGGATTTCCAATCGCCTGGGTTGGGTTAGGACCGAGAATCCGGAACAAACGGAGAAGGCCCTGGAGGAGATTATTCCCAAAAAATACTGGGTTGATTTAAACACGTGGCTGGTCACATTTGGCCAGAATATCTGTGTGTCGATATCCCCTTTTTGCAGCAAGTGTTATGTAGTCTCATCCTGCAAGAGACGGGAAGTCAAGAAGTTTCGTTAAAAGCTCATGGTAAGATTTTTCGATCGGATGTGGGGTCACCGGAGAGAATATTTATCATAGAAACAGGGGGTGTTTTAAATTCCGAGTTATGTCAAAGAAAATAGGAAGGAGAGGCCATGAGAAATAAAATCATCTTTTTATGCGTCGCCGCTGTTTTATGTGCCGTGAGTGCTTTTGCCGATACGGTTACGTTGAAATCCGGCCAGGAAATTGAAGGTAACATTATAGAGAGAACCGATGCATCCGTGAAAATGGAGAGTTACGGCGTGGAGTCGACGTATACTATCGATGAGATAAATAAGATTAATGGAGAAGAGATAGCCTCGGCCGCGCAGGAATCAACGGATTCTCTTGTGTCAACTGAAGAAGCCTCCGGTGTGGCCATCGAGCCTGATGAAGAAGAATCCTTGAGCGTTTCTGAACAGGCTAAAGATTCGGATGTTTTGACCGTTACGCCCAGCCCAAGGCATGGTATTAAAGAAAAAGTTACTACGGTTACATTGTTAGCTCTGTTGATCATTGCAATTTTGTTTTATGCGTATTCTGCGCTTTGTTTGCAATTTATTGCGAAGAAAACCGGTCAAGGGCCGGTTTGGATGGCGTGGGTTCCCATTGCCAACCTTTTCTTGATGTGCAAAATAGGCTCATTAAGCTATCTGTGGCTATTGGGGATTTTTCTTGGGCTTTTGCCTTTAGTCGGAATATTATTTAGTCTTGCGCTGTGCGGTTACCTGTGGTATAGAATTGCCCTTGCCCGGAATAAGCCCGGATGGCTGGGGATTCTGGCCTGTCTGCCGATTGTAAACCTTGTTATCATAGGTTATCTGGCCTTTTCAGATTAACTCTTTTCACATGAAAATAGGATTCTATCAGAACCTCATTTTTGTCGGGTTGTTGTTCGGTCTAGCCACTATAGGCCAAGAGAGCCTCTATGCGGATACCCTGTTTTTAAAGAACGGAAGAAAAATCGATGGGATAGTAAAAGCTGAATCCTCCGACGGCATCGAACTGGAAGTCTGCGGAGGCAGCGTTAGATTCAAAAAAAGCGAGATAGAAAGAGTCGTACGAGGGGAGCCCGGCGACCAGGAACTGATACGCATTGATTGGGAGAGGCAAAAGCAGAGAAGCCAGGAAAAAATATTAAAGCAGCAGCAAGAGCAGGAGGGGCAGCCTGAGAGGGTAGAGTTTGCCAGAGATTCCCTTAACATAACGCTTATGGCCCGATTGAACGACAGAGTCGATGCGAAGCTTGTGATGGATACCGGCTCAACGCTCGTCGTCTTAAAAAAAGAAATAGCCGAAGAGCTCAAAATCAAACTGGATAGCGCTGCCCCTGAAATCAAATTGATACTGGCAGATGGCCGCCAGGCCCATGCAAAACTCATAACCCTAAAGAGTGTTAAGGTTGAAAATGTAGAGGCAAAAAACGTTGAGGCCGCAGTCATGCTGGACGATATTACGGACCCCGGCTTTCAGGACGGGTTGCTGGGCATGTCCTTTTTAAAAAGATTCAATTTTAAAGTCGATAATCGAGAAAAAAAATTAATCCTTGAGAGGTTATAAGTGAAATCCTACACCCAATACCTGATATTTCATGCCAAGGATCGCCAGGAGTTTATTAATATCACTGCGGCAGTGGAAGAGGCCGTTAAGAAAAGCAAGGTTAAAGAAGGGCTGTGTCTGGTGAATGCGATGCATATTACCTCAAGCGTCTTCATCAATGACGATGAGAGCGGCCTGCATCATGACTTTAGCGTCTGGCTGGAGCATCTGGTTCCTTACGGCAAGGATAAGTATCAGCATAATCTTAGCGGAGAGGATAACGCAGACAGTCATCTCAAGAGGACCCTTATGGGAAGGGAAGTGGTGGTGGCTATAACCGAAGGGAAATTGGATTTCGGGCCCTGGGAGCAGATCTTTTACGGTGAATTCGACGGGCAGCGCCGCAAGCGCGTGCTCATTAAGATTATCGGAGAGTGATTTCAAGACCGGGTCTTGAAATAGCTTGGTACGCAATGAGTTGCAAGACCCGGTCTTGAACGAGGGTTAAGGATGAAGATTAAGAATACTGAGATTAAGATAGTTCAGGGTGATATTACGGAACTGAGGGTGGATGCGATTGTGAATGCCGCTAACAATAAGTTGCTGATGGGTGGGGGCGTGGCAGGAGCCATTAGAAAAAAGGGTGGTAAAATCATTGAAGATGAGGCGGTCAAGAAAGGGCCGATAGAAATCGGAGGAGCGGTGGCAAGCGGCGCGGGCAGCCTTCCTGCGAAATACGTCATCCATGCAGCGACCATGGGAATGGACTTCGCAACGGATGAGGTTAAAATAAGGAATTCCTGCAAGAGCTCTCTGGAGGTGGCTGAAGATTTAAGCATAAAATCTATTGCCTTTCCTGCGCTGGGTTGCGGCGTAGGAGGATTTCCGCTACTGGCTTCTGCCAAGATTATGGCGCAGGAGGCGTTCAGGCACTTAAAGGAGAGAGAATCCACCAGCCTCAAGGAAGTCATCTTCTGCCTCTTTGATTTAGAGGCATTCGATATTTTTAATAAAGGAATTATCAGTTATCTGGAATACATTGTGTTTAAGCTCCAAAATGGCCCATTTACGACGGTGGATGTTATCATTGAGATTGATGAGGGAATCGTTATCATTGAAAGAAGCAATCCTCCTTTTGGATGGGCTCTTCCCGGTGGTTTTGTGGATTACGGTGAGAGTTTAGAGGATGCTGTGACAAGGGAGGCCAGGGAGGAGACAGGGTTGGAATTAACAGGGTTAAAACAATTTCATACCTATTCCATGCCCTTACGCGATCCGCGCTTTCATACCATCGGCACGGTATTCCTGGCCAAGGCCAAAGGTGAGCCTCAGGCAGGTGATGATGCTGCGGGGTTAAAGGTCGTAGAATTAAACGAGATTGAGAAGTTAGAGTTTGTCTTTGACCACAAGAAGATTATTCAGGATTATATAACTTTTAAAAACGGGGAAGACCCTTTTTAAATTGAATAACCCTAAAGAATCAATTTTTTTCATCTATCTTTTTCTTTTTGTTCTCTATGGTTTCCTGCCTGCCGAAGCCAAAGAAGTCTGCATTAAAGATGCGTGCCTGGAAGCAGAAGTTGTCAGTACGGATTTAGAAAAACAACGGGGGCTCATGTATAGGGAGTCTCTTGCGCAAGGGGCAGGCATGCTTTTCGTATTCGAAGAGGAAAAAATCCATGCCTTCTGGATGAAGAATATGCGTTTTCCTCTGGATATCATCTGGGCGGATGCGGATAAAAAAATAGTGGATATTTATGAAAACGTTTCCCCCTGTCCACAAGAGGCATGCAATAATATTATCCCCAAGGCTCCTGCCCAATTTGTTTTAGAGGTCAATTCCGGATTTGTAGAAAAGAATAAAATAAAGACGGGGGATTTTCTGGAGTTCTAACTTTCCCGCAGCTGCTTTTCGGCATCCACGATATCGCGGTTAATCACGCGCCTGGTTTCTTTGATTTTCTCTCTTAAGGCAGGGGAAGCGATATTGGCGGAGTTTATTTCTCTTAAAATCTGAACACTCATCCTGAAATATCGCACCAACTCTCCTTCGTCGGTATCGGTGAAACGCAGTATTTTATCGAAACTTGTGCCCCGCAGCCACGCCTCCATGCACAGGCTTAAATGAAAGCAGGGAGGCTTACTCACCGGATAAATCTTGTATCTATGCTCCTTACGTTTAATTTTGTCGTAGATTTCTTCGCAGATCTGCTTACTATGCCGGCTGTTTTTGGAAATACCCCGGGGCGATTCCTGGTTTTTTCTCGGCTCAAAAACTACGGCTGCTGTTAAAACCCCCAAACCAAATTCATCCAGCTGCTCCAGGATATTCTGTTCGTAAAGCTCGGATAATATCAATTCATAACCGTAGATGGTCTTGGAAAAATGGCCCTTTTCCGTCAAATGGCCGCCGGCTATATAATTCATCTCCTTAAGCAGCTTGAGTTTGCTTTCAATGAGACGCACCGCTTCTTTTTGCTCTGATTTTCTCGACTGGAAATAATGCAGGGATAAAGGATAGACCTTGAAAAGCTCTTCCTTGTATTTTTCGTAAAGATTAAGGAGGGTGGCATAGGAAGTATTGAACTGGCTGTGCACCTCTTCGGGCTTGCCGAAAATTATCCGCCTGACCTCCTCGGGCTTTATCCTATGCGGATTAATGCGGGAGTAGACAAATCCTTCTCTATCGATGCCGCGTCTGCCTGCGCGGCCGGCCATCTGGTAAAAATCGCGCGTTTTTAAATTCCTGACATACCGGCCGTAGAATTTTCTCAAATCATCGAACATGACGCTGCGGCTGGGCATGTTAATCCCTAAGGCAAAGGTTTCTGTGGTAAAAATGACTTTTAAGAGCCGGCTGGTGAACAGCCTCTCAATGACCTCTTTTAAGGTCGGTAGCATCCCGGCATGATGATAGGCAATGCCCTTTTGTATAAGCGGCAAAATATTCATGGCTGTTCTTTCGTTCTTTAAGTCAAAGCGTTCGCAAAGCGAATCATAAAAAGAAAGAATTTGCGTCCTTTCTTGGCCGTTCAAAAAATTGTAGTTAGAGATCTCAAAAGCCAGCTCTTCGGCCCGTCTTCTGCCAAAGACAAAATAGATGGCCGGTAATCCTTCGTTCTGGCGCAGGTAATGGATGAGCGTGTTTATTTTATTGGGCCTTGCGTGGCTGGTCCTTTTTAAATAGTCTATTTTGTCCATGATTTCATTCTGGCACTGGAAAAAGAAATGCAAGGGCACAGGCCTTTTTTCCTCAACCACGGTCTCGACAGGCTTCTGATGGATGGACTGGATCCAGCTGGCCAATTGTTTTATGTTGGGGATAGTGGCGGAAAGGCCCAGGATATTCATGTGCTTAGGCAAAAATATCAGGGATTCTTCCCAAACGGTGCCGCGCTCAGGATTGTCGATATAATGGATTTCATCAAAGATGATCCATGAGTATTTCTTGAGGCTTGCCGGTTCATCCAGAATCTTATTGCGGAATATCTCGGTAGTCATGATCAGGACTGCGGCATCCGGGTTGATGGATACGTCCCCGGTTAGTATACCTATATTCTCGCCAAATTGCTGCTGGAAGTCCCGGAATTTCTGGTTGGAGAGGGCTTTGATAGGCGCCGTATAAATGACGCCAATCTGTTTCTTAAGGGCCGTACTGATGACGTATTCGGCAATAGCGGTCTTGCCGGCGCCCGTAGGAGCGCTGACGATGACAGAATGCCCCTGGTTGATATAATCAATAGACTCTTGCTGGAAGCGGTCGTAAATCATAGGGTTATTATAAGGCAAAATCGCCAATTTATCTAATAATAAAAATCACAAGGTAGTATACTCGATTGTGTGTAAATTAGCTTTACCTTTGAATTAAAAAGGCGTATCTTTCTGTTTGGAAACATTTTATCAACCCGGGCCTGACAGCCCTAACAGAAAGGATACGCCTATGCAATACGTTACTACAGACAATAGTTTACGACGCCGTTGGGCTAGGGTCAATGAGTTTTTTCAATGTACCCAGGAAGAAAACTTCTGGGTAGATATCAACCA
>JBDRKE010000027.1:0-3883 GCA_043814315.1 Candidatus Omnitrophota bacterium | reverse complement strand
GGAAACCTTACCGTCAGCACATTTAAAATTAAGAATCGCGAGGGTTATGCGGCCGTATGCTGCGGCCATCTGACCGAAGGCAAAACCATGCTTGAGGCCTATGCCCGGATGAGTAAAGCGCTCAAGAGAACAGGCAGGATTAAAAAGAAGTAGCTGGGAGTTGAGGATCTGTGAGCAAAAGATTGGGGATAAAATTTACTGTCATCGCCGTTTTTCTGGGGATAGCGGTTTTCTATGCCGTGAGAATCTGCCGCGAACATCAGATGCTGCGTAAGGTCATTGAGCGCCTGACCGCAGATTCCAGAATCGCGCAAGTCCTCGTGACTAAAGTCCAATCAGACCCCGAAACGCTCAAGTCCTTTACCACCATAAAGTTTTTAGAGTATGATTCTCAATTGAACCCTTTACCTGCCAAATATTTTACTTTCAGCGGCAATATCATCCAGTTTCAATCATTGGTGATTCGATTCGATGATGACTATGTCAAACAGGCGCATCCTTTAAAAGGTAAAAGCGCGTATCTGTTTATGAGGGCCTTTAGCTTAACCGATGAGGGGCCTGAGATTTTTGACATCAATAAAGTCAATGAAGTGCCGGCGGGATACCGCGTAGACAAGGCCAGGAACGTTTTTGAAGAGCAGTTGTGGAGAAGGTTCTGGAATTATGCGCTGGAGCCAAAAGAGGCGAAGAAGATAGGTATTAAGAATGCGCAGATAGAGGCACCCGGCAGTAAATTTATTCCGGGGATGCTATACACCTTAAAGATTGAGCACGATGGCGGTATGCGTATCGATGTCGAGCCCTTGCCTAAAATTCTAGAAGGCGAAAGTATTCCTGCCAAGGCACAAAAATGAAAATCCTGCTTATTTCTTCCAGCCCGCGCAGAAACGCAAGCCTCACCTTTCTTTTGGCTGAAGAGGTTTTAAGAGGTTGCGGCGGCCAGGATGCAAAACCGCAGGTGGTGACTCTGGCTGACGTCAAGATTGAATTCTGCCGTAGCTGTGAAATCTGCCATAAAAACATCAATTCCTGCTCGATTAAAGATGATACGCCTGCGATCTTAAAAAAGATGTTGGAAGCAGACGGCATCATTTTGGCTTCTCCCAATTACATCAATCAGGTGACCGCCTCCATGAAAGCGCTCTTTGACCGCTCCAGCCACTTTATCCATTGCAAACGGCTCTTAGGCAAATACCTCGCCGGTGTCGTGACTTCCGGAAGCGGCCAGGATCAGGCTGTTTTAGATTACATGGAGCACTACGCTCAGGTCTGCGGAGCGCAATTCTCCGGGGGCGTCTTTACCCGGGTTCCTATCAGCAAGGAAAAGATGGAGGAGGCTTTTGCATTAGGCCAAAAGCTGGCCGGCGATATCAAAGAGAAAAGGCAATACCCCGGGCAGTTAGAGATCATCCATAAATTCAAGGAGCATTTTAAGAAAGTTATGCATATGCGCACCTGTGAATGGGAAGAAGAGTATGAGTATTGGAAGGAAAAGGGGTGGCTGTAATGTACTATTTTCATAGTAACGTAAACTGTTTGCACAGATAATCACTGATGAGAAGATACAGATGATCACTGATATCCCTTTAAAGCTACCTTTATCTGCGATCATCTACCGTTTTTAAAGGAGGTAGCCATGTGTAAAACTTGTGGTTGCAAAAAGAAACCCAAATAAATCCCCCTAAGCTCTTCTTGAGAGTTTTTGACTTTAGGCAGAGAGGTCTTTGAAGAAAAAGGCCTCTTTTTTGTTTACCCGGAGCAAAATTAGGATATAATAAGAAACAGGAGCAGTTGGACGAAAGCAGAAAGGACGCAAGAATGAAATTGGCAAAAACTTTGATGGTGGCGTTATGGGTGTTATCTTTTTCCGGCGTTTGTTTGGCTCAAGTCAAAGACACCTTGACCGCGATTCATTCCCGCAGGAGCGTTCGGCACTATACGGGCCAACCGGTAAGCAAAAAGGATTTAGAGGCCCTGGTCAAAGCAGGAATGGCAGCGCCCACAGCCATGGATAAGAGGCCCTGGGCATTTGTGATAGTCACGGATGAGGCGGTGCTTAAGAAACTAGCCGATGGGCTTCCTAGCAGCAGGATGATTATGCAGGCTAAATCTGCGATTGTTGTCTGCGGGGTATTGGCAAAAACAGGATGGGGAGAATCCAGGGATTTTTGGGTGCAGGATTGCTCGGCAGCTACCGAAAACATGCTGCTGGCTGCTGAGGCCATGGGGTTGGGTGCGGTTTGGACAGGGATGTACCCTTCGACGCAACGCGTAGAATATGTGCGCAAGATCCTAGGGATGCCTAAAGACGTCGTTCCTTTAAACGTTATTGCCTTTGGATACCCAACTGGCGAGGATAGGCCTAAGGATAAGTTTGACCCTGCCAACATTCATTGGGACAAGTGGTAGAAAGAGCGTAAAGTGCAAAGCGAAAAGCGCAAAACTAAAACGTAAAGCTCAAAACGTTTTGAGCTTTTCTGCCTGCCGGCAGCCAGGAAACTTTAACTTTACGCTTTGCACTTTGAGCTTTACGCTGAAAGGAGAGTTAGATGGGAAAGTTGATTAAAGGGACTCAAACGGAAAAGAATCTTCTGGCCGCTTTTGCCGGAGAGTCGCAGGCAAGGAACAGGTATACGTATTTTGCTAGCGCAGCCAGAAAAGAGGGTTTTGAACAGATAGCCAATATATTCACAGAGACCGCAGAGAATGAAAAAGAACATGCCAAGGTTTTTTTCAAGTATCTGGAGGGAGGAGATATTGAGATTACAGCCGCCTACCCGGCGGGCACGATAAAAGGCACCTTAAGCAATCTGGAGGCAGCTGCAGCCGGCGAGAATCTGGAGTGGACAACCCTTTATCGGGATTTTTCCAAAACAGCCAGAGACGAGGGGTTTCCTGAAGCGGCGCGTTCCTTTGAGCAGATTGCCAAGGTAGAGGAATTTCATGAAGCGCGTTATAGAAAATTGATCAATAACGTCTCCCAGCATGAAGTGTTTAAGAAGAAATCTCCCGTCAAATGGCATTGCATCAACTGCGGTTATGCGATAGAAGGCGCTGAGGCTCCCAAAGAGTGCCCTGCCTGCAAACATCCTCAATCCTTCTACGAAGTGCTCGCGGAGAACTTTTAAGGCCCGTTTAAAAAAATGTAATATTTTTATAGTTAAGTTACACTGTGGGCACAGATGATCGCTGATGAAAAGACACAGATGGCCGTAGATATCCCTTAAAGCTACCTTTATCTGTGATCATCTGCCGTTTTCTAAAGGAAGGCCTTACGTGGATCTTACTCTGTGATCATCAGTGCTTAATGAAACGACGGATAAGAAAAGAAAACGGGTGTATTTTACGCGCCAAAGGTGTTAAAATAGAAACAGGAAGTAGATTAAAATATAGTAAGAATTGCTTTTCTATAAAAGGAGAGGAAAAGAATGAACCTATTTCATATTTCGGAAGTTGTGGATATGGGGATCGAGAAGGAGAAGAAACGCAGGGATTTTTATGATCTGGCAGCTAAGAGTTTTCAGGAAGAAGAAGCCAAAAAACTTTTCCTGCGTTTGCGGGACTGGGAGGTGACGCATATCAAGAAGTTCACCGAGATTAAAGAAAGCTTAGGGGAGAATGAGTCTAGCGAAAGCTACCCCGGAGAACTGAGCGCCTATATGCGCTCGCTTGTGGATGATAAATTGTACAACCAGGCAACTCCTGCTGAGTTCAGTAAAAACGTCAAGACCGTACTGGAAGCGATCCAATATGCCTTGGGTTTTGAGAAGGACGCGATTTTGTTCTTCAGCGAACTAAAATCCTACACTTCCGATACCCATAAAGAGGTAATTCAGCAGTTGATTGACGAAGAGAAGCAGCATATCATTTATCTTGTCAATCT
>JBDRKE010000026.1:0-8749 GCA_043814315.1 Candidatus Omnitrophota bacterium | reverse complement strand
CAGGAAAATTTCCTTGCAATTTTGAAGACTTTATGATAAAACAGTAAACAACGAGGAGGTGTCATGCGTGAGCATTTAGGATTCTTAAAGACTTCCAGTGCGGTTGTGAAGGTTGCTGCCTGGATTTTCTTGTTTTTCGGTATTTTTGGCAGCATCTATATATTCTTAGGAAAGGTGATGGGCAAATCAGCCGTGGACGGCCTGGTCAATCTGATGGTCGCCGTATTCTTCTTTTTCCTGTTCTACATTATCGCCAAGATTGCGGATTTGCTGGTTAAAATCATTCACGAAATTCACGAGTTAAAAAAATAGTCATTTTAAAGAAAGGAGGCAACAAATGAGGTATTCGGCATGGGTTATCAGGCGCGGCCTTAAGTGGGGGGCTCTCACCATTCTTTTTACAAGTTCTATTTTTCTTTTGGGCTGCGACAAAATAGACTTTTTAAATCCTAAAAAACCTTCTGCTAAGGCCAAGGCCCCTGCCCATACGGTCAAGGGAACGGTTATCGCCAAGGTAAATAATATTCCCATAACCCTTGAGGAATTAAACAGGTATATTGAGATCTATAATGCCAGCATAGGCCTGAGGCAGGATTTTACAGAAGAACAAAAACAGACCTTAAAGATTGATACCCGCGAGAAGAAAATAGACTATCTAAAAACCCTGCTTATACGCCAGACGGTTTTTTATCAGGCGGCTTTAGACCGTGGATTAGACCGTAGAGATGAGATTAACGAAATCCTGGAGAGATACAAGGTAGCGATATTGGCGCAGGCCATGCAGGATGAAATCGTCAAGAATTTAGAGACCAGTTCCGCCGAGGCCGAAGATGCTTATAAGAATAACTTAGATCTCTTTAAAGAGGCGCAGGTGCGCAAGGTCCGCGAAATAGTGGCGAGGACGGAAGACGAAGCTAAGCAGATGCTTATAGAATTATTGCAGGGAGGAGATTTTGCTTCTATTGCCAGGAGCCGTTCCATAGTCGAGTCCGCGAAAAATGGCGGGGACTTAGGAGAGATCAAGATAGGACGGCTTGAAAGCTTTCCGGAATTTGATGGAGTCGTTTTCTCCCCCGCCCTGCAGCAGGGCCAGGTCAGCAGCATCTTTAAGGGGCCCAAGGGATATTACCTTGTTAAAGTAGAGGCCATAAAAGAAGGCAGGCAGGTTCCTTTTTCCGAGGCCTTTGATACCTTAAAGGCCTATTTGTTAGCCCAAAAACAACAGATGGAGCTGGATAAGGCCTATGATAAATTTTATGCCGAAGACAAGGTAGAAATATACGAGGGAGAGATAAAATAAATGCAAAAACAGCGGATCATTCTAATTGTAGGTATTATCCTAGCCGCAGTGGTTGTGGTCCTTATAAAAATCTATCTTGATCAGCAGCGCAAGGTGTATGTGGACGAAGCTGCCCAAAGAGCGGTCAGGATACAGCAAAACCAAACCTCTGTATTAGTAGCAAAAGAAGAAATTCCTAAAGGAATGACCATGGGCCCTGAGTTGTTCGAGCCGCAGATTGTTCCTAAGCAATACGTTGTGCCTCAGGCGGTTACCTCTGTAGACAGAGTTAGCGGTATGGTTGCGGTCGTGCCCATTGCCAAGGGAGAACAAATCTCCCTAACTAAGCTGACTTTTCCCAGAGAAACACGTACAGGAGGAGGCTTGGCTGAAGTAACGCCGGTGGGTAAAAGAGCTATCACCATTACAGTGGACAATATGGCTTCTGTAGCCGGAATGGTCAGGCCGGGAAATTATGTGGATATCCTCGCCTCCATTCCTGTGCCTATGGTTACCCCTGACGGCAAGCAGACGGCCCAAGCGGCCAGCGTGCCTTTGCTTCAGAATGTTTTAATCTTGGCGGTAGGCCAGCAGATTAGTCCTGTCATGCCGTCTGCAGAAGAAAGCGGCCGGTATGAAAAAGGAGGAGGCCAGCAATCCAGGCCGCAGGCGCAACCCCAGCAAGCATCTTCCCTCATCACTATTGCCCTTACTCCCCAAGAGGCGAATCTGGCTGCTTTTGTTCAGGAGCAGGGTAAGCTGCGCCTGATTTTACGTTCACCGGCGGATTCGCAGATGCAGCCGCTTCAACCTATCAGCTGGGAAGCGCTATTCCAATATTTGTTGCCGAAAGAGTCGGTTAAGCAAGCGGCAAAACCCCCGCCGGAACCGACAGAATATGTCGAGATTTATCGCGGGCTAAAGCGGGAAAAAATCCCTTTGTCAAAATAAGTGAGGACCAGACTTATGGAACGATAGTGACATAAGTCTGTGTCGGAACTTATCCCCCACCACTTTTTGTAACAAGCGTGCGTTTTGCTGAATGGGGTGGGGGGGGGTAGCCATACCGAAGATTTTATCTCAAGTGTATTTTCAAAAAGTGGTGGGGGGTTAATTCGCACATAAACTTACTCACACTCACCTGCCTAAAGGCAGGTGGTTCGTAAGTTTAGTGCTCATTAAAAGGAGTCGGTATCATGAAGAATTTCCGGTTAATCTTATTTGTATTACTTCTGATGATTCTTCCGCTTCAGAATTTTGCTCAGGATGAATCTCGGGATGAGATTAAATTATACGTCGGCCAGGTGCATATGGTTGCGGCCGATAATCCTACCCGGATTGTTATTGGTAATCCAAGCATCGCGGATGTTACACAGGTGACCAAGGCCGAGATCACGATAAGCCCTAAGAGGCCAGGCTCGACGAACCTGGTCTTCTGGGATAATTTTGGCGAGCATTCCTATAAAATCATGGTGATGGCGGAAGATATGGCTGAGTTCAAGCGCCGTATTGATAATTTATTGGCAACGCTTAAACTTCCGCAGGCCTACACCCAGATCGCCGAAGAGGAAAGCAAGATTCTTCTTTTAGGCAGGGTCAAGAGCGCCCAGGAAAGAGAAAGGATAAGCATTGCCCTGGGGCCGTTGGTAGAAAAAATCACAGACCTTATTGAGGTCAAAGAAGAAGAATCCGTCATACAGATAGATGTGCAAGTCCTGGAACTGAGCAAAGATTCTACCAAGACGCTTGGATTTAGCTGGCCGGGGGCGATTACGTTAAGCGATGGGTCAGGGCCCGTATCCAGCGCTGTGACGGGCTTAAAGAACGTCTTTCATGTTTCTGATTTTACCAGAACCGCTTTTGACGTGACCCTGGATGCCTTGGTGCAGCAAGGTAAAGCAAAGATACTTTCCAGGCCAAAACTTGCCTGCCAGAGCGGCAAAGAGGCAGAGCTTATGGTGGGAGGAGAAAAGCCCATATTTACCACGAACGTTATCTCTGGAGGAGGCTCAGGCACAGAGATAGAGTATAAGGAGTTTGGCATCAAGTTAAAGGTAAAGCCTACAGTCACCGACGATAAAAGAATAAAGCTGGCATTGAACGTGGAAGTGAGCGAAGTGGGAACAGCCGAGTTTATCGGGTCGACCACGGCCAGAACCGCTCAGGCCTATCCGTTGACAAAACGCAATGCCTCCACGGAGCTGGCCCTTAACGACGGCCAAACCATGGCTATCGGCGGCCTGATAAAGCAGAAGAGCGAAGAGGATGTGCGCAAGACCGCTTTTCTTGGGGATATCCCTTTTTTAGGGATTTTATTCAGAAAAAGCACGACAAAAACAGGGGGTGGCCAAGGAGAAAGAGGAGACACAGAATTGTTTATAGCTCTGACGCCCACTGTTGTGTCTAGCGAAGCCCCTGATATTAAGGACACCGTATCCTTAAACCTTCCTCAGGAAGAGCTTGCTTTTGAGGCCAAGGATATCCCCGCGAACCTCGCCAATTATATTCGGCTGGTGCAGAAAAAAATCCTTAGCGCCACCTACTATCCCCGGGAAGCCCAGGATGCGGGCTGGGAAGGCAGGGTTAAAATAAGCCTCAATATTGGCTTCAACGGCGAGCTCAAAGATATAACGATATTGGAGTCTTCAGGTTATAATGTTTTAGATGATGCTGCGATGGAGGTAGTCAGAACCCAGGCTCCGTATCCCCCCTTTCCTCCTCAAATAGATTCTCAGGAAATCTGGGTAGACATGCCCATAGTTTACAAAAGAAATTAATCTATGCCTGCGAGAACCATTGTTATATTCAGCACCAAGGGAGGCGTTGGTAAGACATTACTGGCCACCAACCTGGCAGTGAGCCTGGTGAAGGACCAGGAAAAGCGGGTCTGCCTCGTTGATTTGGATTTGCATGGTTTAGGGGATATGGCCAGGATGTTATACCTTAACCCTCAAAAAGCCATGGTAGACTTAATGGCTTCCTTGAAGAATAAGACGGGAGGATTTAAAAAATCTGATTTCCTCATCCGTAGTTCTCTGGATCTAGATTTTCTTCCCGGGGTTTTAAGGCCGCAACAATCCCCGCACCTTGACCCTAAAATGATCAAGGATGTATTTCATTCGTTAACCGATGACTACGATTTTATCATAGTGGATGCCGGAAAAAATTTTAGCGACGTCTTTGTCTCTACGATTAATCAGGCCAACCTCATTCTTTTAGCGGTGACCCCGGATATCCTCTCCATATACCAGACGAAATGGGCCCTGGATACGTTACAATTCCTACACCTGCCTTTATCGATGGTAAAACTCATCCTCAATAGGGCAGAGTCAGCGGCAAGCATCAGTTGGCAGGAGGTGCGGGTGAGTTTACCCTGCGATATTATCGCGCAAATTCCTTCCGAAGGTAAAGCCGTAGGTATAGCCGTCAATCAGGGAATCCCCGTGGTTATTGACAGCCCCCGTGCCAAGATTTCTCTGGCCATATCTAGACTGGCAGAACAGTTAGCCAGCCAGCCCAAATTGTTTATCGAAACCAGTGAGATAGACCAGCTGCGCGTCAAAGAAGCCAATATCCTGCAGGGCATTGGAGAATTCTGGAAGAAAGAGGGGATGGTTGAGCCTTTGGCGGAATATAGCCCAAGCGAAGATGTAGATGAAATTCTGGCCTTGAAACGGCGCATTCATAAACGCATTATCGAAGAGTTTAATCTTAAGAGGATGGATTTAAAGTTGTTTAGCGATACCAAGAAAGCCAAGGAGTTAAAGGCTAAAGCAGAGGTTATGGTTTCTAATTTTCTGACCGAAGAGGTCGGCAGCCTCATTACCTCACCCGAAATACGCAAGAAACTTATTAAGGAAATTTTAGATGAGGCCTTGGCCCTGGGGCCGCTTGAGGATTTATTGGCAGACCCCAGCATAACCGATATAATGGTCAATAATAAGAATGAGATTTACATTGAAAGAAACGGCAAGGTGGAGCTCACCAGCAAGAAATTTATTTCTAACGATCAGGTCAGGGTTATCATTGAACGCATCATAGCTCCTCTCGGCAGGCGTATCGATGAATCCACGCCCATGGTGGACGCCAGGCTAACAGACGGCTCGCGCGTGAATGCCATTATTCCTCCCTTATCCTTAACCGGGCCGACGCTGACCATAAGAAAATTCAGAAAAGAAAGATTTAAGACCGACGAGCTTATCAGTTTCAACACCTTTAATCAAGTCATGATTGATTTCCTTAAGGCCTGCGTCATAGCCAGAAAGAACATGATTATTTCAGGAGGCACAGGTTCAGGCAAAACCACTGTTCTTAATGTGCTCTCGGAATTTGTTCCCGGAAACGAGCGCATTATTACCATTGAGGATGCCGCAGAACTGAAGCTGCATCAGGAGCACTGGTTGAGGCTGGAATCAAGGCCCCCGAACATCGAAGGTAAAGGAGCTGTTACCGTAAGGGACCTATTCAGGAATACTCTTCGCATGAGGCCGGATAGAATCCTCATAGGCGAGTGCCGAGGCATTGAAACATTGGATATGCTTCAGGCTATGAACACAGGGCATGACGGCTCTATGACGACCATACACGCCAATTCCACCCATGATGTTCTGTCGAGGCTGGATTCTATGATTCTCATGTCCGGGGTAGAGCTTCCCATCAGAGCCATCCGTGAAATGATTGCTTCAGCCGTCCATTTAATCGTCCATACCGCCCGTCTTTCGGACGGGACAAGAAAGGTCACCCAAATAACGGAATTGGCGGGCATGAAAAACGATATGGACGTTAACATGCGCGAAATCTTTGTATTTAAACAAACCGGCATAGATAATCAAGGCAATATCATAGGTGGCTTTCAGGCTGCCGGGAACTTGCCGACATTCATTGATGAGATGCGGTTAAAAGGCATCAACATGCCTGATAGCATGTTCATGCAGCCTATCCATTCCTAGAGCGCCACGAAGCGAAGCCGTCACCCCATCGCAAGAACCCGCGCGCCTTTAAAAACCCGATGAAGATAATTAACAAAACAAAGAATACCGTATTAGCAGAAGAAGCTGTTATTGCGGATACGTTGTTTAAGCGGCTCAAGGGGTTGTTGGGAAGAAGGTATTTAAGGGAGGCTGAGGCCTTGCTCATAACACCCTGCAATTCCATACATACCCTTTTCATGCATTTTGCCATAGATGTCGTGTTTGTGGATAAGGCCTGCAAGGTCGTTAAAACCATACCGTACTTGAAGCCCTTTAGGATTACGCGCCCTTATTTTAAGGCTGATTTTGTCTTGGAATTACCCGCCGGCACAATAGCCTCTTCTTCAACCACCCCGGGCGACACTCTCTCCCTCACCTAATCTCGAAAAGATTCTAATAGGAAAATGTCCAGACTGAAACTGCCTTGACAAGCAACTCAGAGCATGGTATACTCCGATTGAACATAATAATGTCCAGTCTGATGGAAACATGGGAGGAATATGGGGGTAATATATAAATTAAAGCAAGAAGTGATTAATTTTATTTTAGAGCAAAAAAAGGCCAATCCTGTTTTAAGTTGCCGGCAGCTCACGAAATTAATTGAAGACAAATTTCAGATAAAAGTCTCTAAATCCAGCATAAATTCAATTATAAAGCAAGCTGGCCTAAGTATGCCAGTAGGCAGGAGAATAAAAAAGCGCAGAAGGCCGAAGACTCCCCAGATCCATATCATGCCTAAGATCCCACCTGTTCCTATGCTGGAGTTCAAGCAGGAACTGCCTGCTAAGCCTGAAGAGCCCAAGAAACCCGTAATCGAAGAGCCTGGGAAGCCAATTGTCCAAAAAGAAACTCTTATCCCGGTTCCGGTTGAGCTTAGCCCTGAAATAGAGCTAAAAAAGCCGGAAGCGCCCTTAGAGCCCATCTGTACAGGCGCGATATTCCTTAAAGCAGCTGACTGTCTCATGGGAGGCAGTTACTATATGGCAGAAGGGATGAAGAACCGTTTGAGAAAGCAAGGGAAGGAGCTAATTACGAATATAGAATTCCTTATCTACTTGCAGTTACTTGGGTTAAAAAGAGAGTTCACGGAAAAGGAATTAAGGGAATTATGGCCTCTGGTTGGAAGAAGAGTTACTAATGCGGATATCTCGTCGTATCTTAATGAATTGCAATCAGTTGAAACAATATCAGCTGATTTAATCAAGGCTATTTCAAACACATTACAAGAGATTCGCTGTATTAAAACCACTTATCCTGATGGAAATGTACTGTATTTGGATGGCCAGTTGCATACAGTCTGGTCAACCCCGCATATACCTTATGACTTTTCTGCAACCCTATATAATTTAAAGAGTTACATAAATGAATATCTTTATAAGGAAAATCCATTTATTTTATTCATGGCGCCTGGTTATGACACCCCTACAAAGGATTTTTTTCATTTTATTGTCAACTTAGATTCCCATGAACAGATTACTGCCAAAATGACTTTCTACAATAATAAATTCGAGGAAATCGAGCTGGCACCCTTTGAGAAGATCAAGAGAAGGTTTTTTATATTTGGACTCTGGCCTTGGCAGTTCTTGGAGCATCGCAAGGTCAAGAATATCGCAGAATTTAAGCCGGTTTATTTTGAACCCTTAAAAAAGGATTTATATCTTGCACAAGTAGAGATGGAATTGTTGCAACCTGAATTAAAAAAGTCGGTTACATTAAGAGGGGCGGCTTTAAAGACATCTCTTGATGAAAAATCGCGCTTAATCATTCTTAGTAATCTTCCGGAGGCATCAGCCACAACATCTGATATTGCAATAAGTTACATCAAAAAATGGCCCAATCTGGAAGAGGCTTTTCAGGATTTTAGCCGAAAAATCGAGCTTTTTACTTACACAGCCAACTCTCAAAGGTTCTTTTCCCCGGAAAGCTTGAATTTGGATATGAATACTGAGCAGGAAGCCTCCGTATTGCTTAAGAATTACCTGAGGGTGCTGGATTTATACGTTAAATGGCACTTTTTACCCTCAGGCAGCGAAGATGTTGATTTGCCAACTACAAATGAGCGCTTTTATAGCTTAAAAGCCCGGTTAGATTGCAGCAACGACTATTGCCGGGTGATTTTTCAACCTCTCCCCAGTTACCCCCATTTAAAGGAGCTCGCATATGCCTGCCGCAGAGTTAATGAAAAAGAGATAAAGGATTATCAGGGTAGGACAATTTGGCTTTGTTCAACAGCTTAGTAAAATCTTTTTTAAACTCTTAAATTTGAAAACGCTTTCCATTTCTCCTAAAATATTCTTGACACTCCTCTTAAAAGGTGTTATATTTTAGTTGCTTCAAGAAACAGAAGGCAATTCCACTAAGGAGGAAAGTGGATGCGCAAAGCCACGGGACTGTATTTCAAAAAGGGTCTGTATTTATTTTTAAACACAAGGGCTAAAACTGTAAATTTAACCGGTTTACCTAGGCCTAAGGGCTTTTGGGTAAACCGGTTTTTTTGTAA
>JBDRKE010000025.1:0-41063 GCA_043814315.1 Candidatus Omnitrophota bacterium | reverse complement strand
GCTTCTCATGGCATACCTCCTCTGGGCTGCAAGGCCCGGCTAATGGTTATTGTTTGGTTGCAACAACCATTAGGGTATGCCATTTTTATTGTTTTTCAAAGAACTTTGAAGCGAAAAGCGTACAATTTATTTTACATTATCACACATTAAAACCCCTCAACTCAAGATCGGGTCTTGAAATATATTGCAAAATACCTTCTTTAAGATTAGGCTAAATATTCTTGATGTCCGGGCAGGCTATGTTGATGATGACGAAAAGCACGGCGCAGATGATGCCGCTTGTCATCAGCGCCATAGACACACCCACGCCGTGCGCCAGGCTTCCTGCAATAAGATTGCCGAAGGGCATCATCCCGGCAAAGGTTAGCATAAACAAACTCATAACCCTGCCCCTGAACATATCGGGGACATTGGTCTGTAGAAGCGTATTGATAAGGGCGACGGCGCTGACACTTGACCAGCCCACCCCTGCCAAAGCCGCCATCGACAATACGTATATTTTAGATAATGAAAGTAACACTAAGGAGACGGAAAAAAACATGCAGCATAAAATAAGGTACCTGCCCTTCTGTGGAAAATCCCCCAGACGGGCTAAACTCAGGGCTCCGATTAAGGCACCGATACCGGCACTCGACATGAGAAGCCCCATCCCCTGGATTCCAACCTTTAAGACCTCATCAGCAAAAATAGGCATAAGAATGACATAGGATATCCCGAATAAACTGACAATCGCTACCATGGCCAGCAGCAGGAGGATCAGGCGATTATTCTTTATAAAGGAAAGCCCCTCTTTTAAATCTTGCCAGGCTTTGTTATTTTTTCCGTTCATTTTTGCGTTGTTGTTCAACTGAATTAAAAAAAGGGCAAAGATGAACGCGAGGAAACTTATGCCGTTTATGTAGAAGCATCCGCTCATGCCGATTGAGGCTACCAGGAGGGCGGCCAGGACAGGCCCGATGATGCGGCTGGAATTAAAGGCCGCGGAACTCAGGGCAACGGCATTAAACAGGTTTTGCTTTCCGACCAATTCTATGACGACCGCCTGACGGCTGGGCGCATCAAACGCCATGACCGCTCCGTTTAAAACGGCAATAATCATAATCTGAGCCGCAGTGATGACTCTTCTTTGGGTCAAAACGGCTAAAAGAAAAGCTAGCATCATAAAGGCCGTTTGAGTGGCGATGAGAATATTTCTTTTATTCATTCTATCGGCTAAAACCCCGCCGAATAAAGAAAGGAGAAACACCGGGATCGTGCTTAAAAATCCCACCACCCCCAAGAGGAATGCGGAATGCGTGAGTTCAAACACCAGCCAACTCTGGGCAACGATCTGGATCCAGGTGCCGACCAGAGAAATAAACATGCCGACCCAATAGATCCTAAAATTCCTTACTTTTAACGATGAGAACATCTTTATTTCATAAAATTTTTCCTGCAAGCTGTCTTATGCAGATGATCGAAGATACAGTCTAGTATCTGTGATCATCTGTTAAAAATCTGTGTTCATCTGTGCAAAATGAACAGTCATTTATTTACTCTATGATTTCAAAACGGCTTCTCGACGACATCGGGGACAGAGAATCTTCATGCGGTCTGAACGATTCAAGCCAGACTCTCTTTTGGGTGAGGATTTTTCTTTTGCGGCGAGATTCAGGGTTCTTAAATAAAAAAGCGATAAGGACGAATTAGAAAAAACAAAGGGCCCTAATCTCTGGGATAACCAGGCATACTGGTCGTAAGGAACAATTAAATCCCGGCAGCACTCACAAAGGATGAGTTCTTTTTCTATGGCCTGCTTTAACTCTTCTCTCTGCTGGCAGACAGCATAATCAAATTCTTTTGAGAGCCTGATCCCTTTACCGGTAAGGCAATTGGCCTCGCAGTTGCCGCAGCATATGCAAACATCCCAGTGAACCGTCAATCTTCTGACGGCCACGCCATCTTTGAAGCTGTCTTCCACGTCTATGGCCTTAGCCGGGCACACCTGGGCGCAGGCCGTGCAGCCGACACAATCCTCCTCAAAAAAGTAAGGCCTGCCGCGAAATTTTTCGGATGGCACATGCGGCTTAAAGGGAAATTTGCTTGTATAGGGGCCCCTGATCAGCGCCCGGATCGCCTCTTTTAGTTCTCTTAACTTAGGGTATTTCATATCCGCGTAAATCCTTTATTTTCTGTCTTGGGCATATTGGTCGCATACTGACTTATCCCAAAGCTTAACGCCGGAAATATGCGCACCACGCGAAAGCGCATGAGCGGCTACCGGAGCCGTTAAGATCAGGAATACAATACACAGAGAAGCCTTTATTCCTGTAGCGGTAAAACCTTTGATAACCAGCGTGCCAAAGAGGATACTGCATGTGCCTAAGGTCACGCATTTGGTCGTGGCCTGAAGGCGGTTGTAAACATCAGGAAGCCGAATCAGGCCTACGCACCCGAAAATGTCAAAAACCAATCCGATGATTACAAAGATATAACCTATAATCTCACTCATCAAAACCTCTTCCTTCTAAATATTTGGCTAATGCCAGGGCTCCGATAAAACTCTGCAATGCCCAAGCAATGGCGATATCGATATACCAATCCCTTCCCGTAGAAATACTTAAAACCGCGCAAAACCCTACAATCAAAATACCTAAAGTATCCACTGCAACCGCCCGGTCAGCAGGGGTCGGGCCCCGGAATATTCTCCATAGACAAAATGCAAAACACATCATCAGGATGAAAAAACAGCGCGATAAAAAGGGTGATTGCCACTCTGATAAAGACGGTATCCTAAACGCGCTGATAAAAAACGCTACGATCGATACGCCCAAAAGCCCTAAGCACCAGCGTAAATATTTAGACCGGTTATCCATTATTCAAAAATCCTCTTTAACACGTGTTCAAATCTATCCACAATGAGCCGTGTCGCTTCTTCGATGTCTTGAGACTTAACATCTATCCAGTGGATGTAGAGAACCCCCTCTTTTGGCTTTATATCCACGCAAAGAGTCCCGGGGGTCAGGGTGATGGAATTGGCCAGAAAGGTCAGGGCAGTATCAGATTTGAGATTTGTTCTCACCTTAACAATACCGGGGTTGATGGGCAGTTTCGGATTGATCACCCTTAACGCAACGTCGATATTGGCCTTAAAACATTCCCAGGAAAATAAAACGATATAATAGCCGAACCACAGGTATCTGTTAAGGTGCGCAAAATGATGGGGCCGACGGGTGAATAAATCTCCTGTTAAAAAAGCAACCAGCGCCGATACAAAAATACCTACTATCGCATGCTGCCAATCAAAGGGCCAGCCTAAAAGCATCCAGACCACAAACCCAATCAGAAATAAAGCGATCTTGCTTTTCACTTGAGGGCTTCCTCCAGAACGACCCCCGCGTAGCGCTGTCCCTCCAGGAGCACGTTTACCGCATCATTGATAAAAAACCTGAGAGAAGGCAACAATAAAAGCCCGGCCAAGACACATATAAGGGCCAGACAGACCAGGGAAAATTTCATCATCCCGGGAACCTCTTTGATATTTTTATTCTTTTCTTTCAGTTCTCCGGAAAAAGCGTATTTCTGAACCTTCATGAAACTGGCTAATGTTAAGATAGAGCCCGCCACCGCTGCCAGGGCGAACCCCAGATGCCCTGACTGAACGCAGGCAAAGATGATGATCAATTTGCTAAAAAAGCCGTTAAAGGGCGGAATCCCCGCAATAGACATCGAGGCAATCAAATTTGTATTTGCGGTGACAGGCATCTTTTCTCCTAGCCCAGACATCTCTTTTAAATCCCGCGTCCCTACGGAATAATCGATTGAGCCGGAGTTTAAGAAAAGCAAAGACTTGAATATGGAGTGGTTAAAAAGATGAAACAACCCCCCAAAAATCCCTAAGGGTGTACCTAAACCGATACCCAAGACCACATAACCGATCTGGCTGATGGAATGATACGCCAGCAATCTTTTTAAATCCCACTGGGAGAGTGCCAGAATCACGGCGGCCAGCATCGAAAGGACGCCCAGAAAGGTTAATACTGACAAAAATCCGGGAGTTGCACCAAGAATATTAAAGAAGATTCTGGCCATGGCATAAACACCTAAGGTCTTGATTAATACCCCGGACAACATGGCTGAGATGGATGCTGGAGCTGAGGGGTGCGCATCCGGCAGCCACGCATGGAAAGGAACCAGGGCTGCCTTTAACCCAAACCCCATCAAGAATAGCACAGAGACAAAAGGAATAAGCCAGTGATGTGGTTTGGCGCTTAAAACCTGCGCCATATCCGCCATATTCAAGGTAGAGGTAAAACCGTAAAGAAAAGCAATCCCTATGAATATAAAACTTGAGGCTACAGTTCCCATTACCGCATATTTAAAAGAGGCCTCTAATTCTTCGGCTTCCGTGCCAAAGGCTACAAGCGCGTAGCTGGCGATGGAGGCTATTTCCAGGAATATGTATAAATTAAATAAGTCTCCGGTTACGACGAGGCCATTCATTCCTGTCAGCATGAGGAAAAATAACGTATAGAATTTTGGCTTATCCGTATATTTTTCCATGTAGTTTTGCGAATAGAGGCAGACGAAAAAAGCCACAAGATTGACCGTGATCAACATAAAAGCCGTTAACCCGTCTAAAACCATGCAAATGCCAAAAGGAGGCATCCAGCCTCCGATTTTATAAACGAGCGCTGAGCTAGCAGATTGGCGCAAGAGAATTAAGCTATAGACAGAAACAACGAGAAGTAAAAGGCAGGAAATTCCTGAAAGGGCATCGACAAAAAAACGCTTGATGAATCTGCCTGCGAGGGACAAAAGGAACGCCGTAAAAAGCGGAATGATCACAAAAAAAGGAATAATGCTGATTTGATTCATTTAACCCTTAAGCCTCTTTATCTTTGTAATATCAAATGTGCCGTATTTTTCATAAATTCTCACAGCGATGGAGATAATCAATGCCATCACCCCTAATCCTATGACAATGGAGGTCAGCACAAGCGCCTGCGGAAGAGGATCCACCATATTCAGGATTTTCTGATCCTGGGCATCAATAGGAGCACGGCCGTTAGTGCGATAACCCAATAAAACAAAAAACAGGTTCATGGAATATTCAATAATCCCTATACCGATAATGATCTTGATGAGATTGCGTTTACGCAAAACTCCGTAAAGACCGATACAAAATAATACCAGGCACAATAGATAAATTATCATCTTTCCTTCTTAGGCCCTTCCAATGTCACCAGAGCCAGAAATATGGCCAGGAGCCCTATGCCAACCTTCAAACTGATGGCTATATTACTTAATGGAATGGTGCCCGCGCTAAATAATTTAAAAGGCACACCCTTGCTTAATATATTCAGGAAAAAAGAACCACCCAAAAATCCTATCAGGGCAATGGATAAAAACATCAGCGCTGCGATACTCTCAAGGTTGCTGGCCATATTCTTGGAGATCCTGGTGGTCACGGCATCTTTACCAAAGGCAAGCATAAGATGAACAAAGGCCAGGGCAATGATGACCCCTCCGGCAAAACCACCGCCCGGAGAAAGATGGCCGTGCAGAACGATATAGATGCCGTAAAGAAGTATGAGGCCTACGGTCAGACGCGTTATCGTTTTAACGATAAGAGACATCCCTGTTTTAGGGTTACCGTACATCGTCCTTCTCCTCTATTTTTTTCCTTCCCGGCCGGCGCAGCACCGCCATAATACCAATCACAGACGTAAATAATACCGTGGCCTCACCCAGCGTATCATAAGCCCTGAAGTCTAAAATCACGGCGGTCACCAGATTCACGGCGCCGGTCTTACTGGTCCCTTCTTCCAAATACCTCCTCGCCACGGCCATAAGGGGGCTACCGAATGACGGCAGTTCCCTTAAAGCTGTGTAGGCTGTAAAGAGAAATATGGCAATAAAGAAAAGGGTCGAGACTGTATTAAAAACCCATCGGCCTTCGATGACCAAAGGTAAATCTTTATTGATAGTAGCCCGGATGAGAATAATGAGACAAAGAATCTCAACCACTAACTGGGTGATGGCCAAATCCGGCGCCTTTAAGATGAGGAAGGCCAAACACAAAGCAAAGCCCACCGCGCCCACCGCCACCACGCTGGACAAAAGGTCTTTGACCTCAATAGCCACAATAGCGGCAAAGATCATGAATAATAAAAGAAGGTGGAGTTCCATCTATCTTACCAATACAAAAAATAAGGCAATCATGCCCAACAGGGTCCAGACCAAATAGGTGGGCAAAACACCGTTGTGCAAGAATTGGAGAAATCTGCCAATGCCAAATACGGCCGTTTTTCCCTGTTCGTAAATATCAAAAGCACCGGCTTCTGCCCGTTTATATATAAATCTTAGAGTTTTGAGTTCCTTAAAAGTGTTGTAAAATTCCGTGCCTGTAACCCGAACCTCCTCTAGAGGAAAGACTTCTCCGCCCACATAGGGCTGGTCTTCGCGGATGACAGGCCGAAGACCTTTTAAGCTCAATATGAATAGGCCTAACAAAAAGCCGGCCATGATAAGCAAAGTGGACAGGCCAGCGTACCAGTTTCCGATAAAGCCCACTCCCCCTACCGCAGGAAGAATAAAATATTTCATCGGTATCTGATTGGCAAAAACGCCGAATATCACACAGATCAAGGCTAATAAGACACAAGGCAGCCACATGGCCCAGGAAACTTCAGTGACGGGCTTTCGGTATTTCTGAGAAGGCTGCCCCAGGAAAACCGCATGAAGCAATTTCATGAAGCCGGCCAGGGTCAACCCTGAGCCAAACATAGCAGCCGCCAGGCAGATAATGACCAAAGGCCTTCCTCCAAACGATAACCGCTCGATCAGGCCCTGGTAAATCATCCATTTAGAGAAGAAACCATTAAAAGGCGGGATTCCGGATAGGGAAAGGCCGGCTATCAGTGTCGAGACGTAGGTTAGAGGCATAAACCTGGCTAATCCGCCCAACTCATTAAGCTCGGTAGTCTTTGTGCTGTATTCAACATTGCCGGCTGTCAGAAACAAACAGGATTTATATATCGTATGATTCAACATGTGAAATATCCCGCCGGCGATACCAATAGGCAACCCTGTGCTCAGGCCCAAAACCATGTATCCCACCTGAGAAACAGTGCTGTAAGCTAAAAGTCTTTTCATATTATGTTGAATCAAAGCCATCATAGCAGCAGCGACTATGGTAAAGGCACCAATCATCATCAAAAATAGGCTCATGGCCTGATTCATCGAAAATAATTCCAGTGAAACCCTTGCCAGTAAATAAATCCCCAGCAGTTTATCTAATGAAGCCGGTAGAAACGCCACAACGGGTGCCGGTGCCGCTTGAGCACAGTCCGGAATCCAGGAGTGAAACGGCATGGCGCCGGCCTTGGCAAAACAACCGACGGCAATACTTAGATACGCCAGCCAAGTTAGGCCGCTGTTTAATTCTAACCTTATTTTATCCATCTGAAACTCTTTAGTTAGATAATAAATAATGCCAATTCCCAACAGCATCAGGGCATCTGAACCGCCGACGATAATAAAAGCCTTCTTGGCTGCCGCACTGGAAGCATCGCTTCCCGTACCGATAAGCAGATATAACGTCAAGCCCAAAAAACCCCAGCAGACTAAAAGCAGGATAAGATTATTGGCGAGCACGGCAATGACAGAAGCTATGGCCGTTAAAATAATATAGGTATAATACTGAATAAGAGAAGGCCGACCTTCCATGAATCTGGCCGAATAGATGACGGTGAGAACGAAAAATAACCCTATAGCCAGAACCACAAAACTATTCAGGCTGTCAAGTCGCAGCCACGGATAAAAAGAAGAAAAGCTATTCATCTCTTCCCATTTCTTTTCTGATTCTAGCGGTCTTTGCCTGTGATAATTTAATCAGGTCCCAACCGTTCATGATTTTCCTGTCATTTGATTTATTGATGACCGCCACCCTCTCTGTGCAGCAGTAACAGGGATCCACGGCTGCCAGGGTTATGGCCGCATCCGAAATAGTGCCGCCGACACAGGCGACTTTATTGGAAGCCACATTCATGAAACTGGGCGCGCGTATCTTATGCCGAACAGGCCTATTCGTGCCATCGCTTAAAATATAATGTAAACATTCGCCTCGGGGCGCCTCCACCCTGCCGATCCCTTCACCGGGAGGGATATCTTTGACATCGGCATCGATTGTCCCTTTGGGCATCTTGTCTATGCACTGACGGATCATACTGATAGAATCCTGCATCTCAAGGATCCTTGCCACCGTCTTGGCGAAAATGTCCCCTTCTTTTTCAACGATTACGTTCCAATTGATCCGGTCGCAGGCGCCGTACGGCTCGTCCCTTCTAACATCTATATTGACTCCTGAGGCTCTGGCTGTTGGGCCCACCACGCACCAGTCAATGGCCTGCTGTTTGGTTAAAATCCCAATACCTTTAAGCCTGGCCTGGATGACAGGGTCATCCATGACCGCGCCCCGAAACATATCTATGGCCGGGGCCACCTCATCCAATGTCTTTTTTAGGATCGGGATATCTTCATCCTTGATATCCCGGCGCACGCCACCCACCTTGAACATCGCATAATTGTTGCGGTTTCCCGTCATTATTTCGAAGCAATCGAGCACCGGCTCACGGTATTTCCACGCCCACATCCAGACCGTATTATAACCGATAAAGTGGCCGGCTAACCCCAGCCACAAAAGATGGCTATGGATTCTCTGCAATTCATCAATGATGGTGCGGATGTATAAAGCGCGTTCAGGAACGACGTTGGCTTCACCCCCCAGGATATCTTCAACCGCCAGGACATAAGCATACGGATGGCTTGAGGAACAGATCCCGCAAATGCGCTCTACTAAGTAGGTGACCTGGTCATAATGTTTGGCTTCAGCCAGTTTCTCAATGCCCCTGTGGTTGTAACCGATAATGATATCTATATCGACGACCTTTTCCCCTTCCACGTAGAGCTGGAAAAACTCCGGCTCTTCCTGTAAAGGATGGTAGGGACCTATGGGAACGATAACCTTATGACTCATGTTTTTGCCTCAACGGATAATCACCTTGCGGCCACTCTTCGGCCAAAAGGAGGTGCTTAAGATTCGGATGCCCCAGAAAACGAATCCCCAACATCTCCCACATCTCACGTTCAATCCATTCGGCGCCGGGGAACAAAGGCGCAAGAGAATCCACTTCAGGATGTTCTTTGTCTTTAATCAAAACGCGCACCGAATAGAACTCACCTGTTTTATCAAAACTAAAATGATAGAGAATCTCAAAACCTGAAGGCGTATCGATCCCTGAAGCGATAGAGAACCTTAGGCCTAATTCTTTAAATAACAGGTGAGCGGTATTCACGATATCTTTCTTGTCCACCGTCAAATATATCCTTCTGGGAGAACGCTCGTTCCATTCCAGGATCTTTTTCCCTAAGCCTTCTTTGATCCTTTCTTTGACATCCATAAATTATTTTACCCCTCTTAGTTTTTTTACCAATTTTACGATACCGCTGATAATGGCCTCAGGCTTAGGAGGACATCCGGGTATATATAAATCAACCGGAAGAATCTTATCTAAAGGCCCCTGCATGCTATAACTATCCCTGAACATATGCTGAGAGAGTGCACACTGGCCGACTGCCACCACCACGCAAGGCTTGGGCGCCTGTTCATAGATCTTTTTCATACGCGGCACGGATTTCTTATTCATCGCACCTGTAATCAAAATCGCATCCGCATGCCTGACAGAACCTATCAGCAGGATGCCAAGTCGCTCGACATCGAACCGAGGCGTCAGGCAATCCAGTATTTCAATATCGCAATTATTACAGGAGCCGGCACTCACATGAAATACCCAGATGGATTTAGTTAAGGCTTTGAGTTTAAAGTTCATCTTTTAAAAATTCAAATACCAAAGCACAAAATTCAAAAAAAACTCAAAGCACAAAATTCAAAACAAAAGGCTTTCTGTTTTGGATTTTGGGCTTTGGATTTGTTTTGTGCTTTGAATTTTGTCATTTGTGCTTTAAATATTATTTTCCAAGTAGCGCTAACACAATAGCTATTATAGCGAGCATTGTAGGAATCCGCCAGAAAAACCTTAAAGTCTGATCAATGCGTAGGCGCGGATTCGTATTCTTGATCAGAATGATAATGACCAATAAGAGGACGTACTTGCCGATTAACGCAAAGGGGCTCAAATCTTTTCCCCAAAACAAGACTATTAAGAAAAGCGGCATACAATAAAGAAGGATGGCCTTGGTTAATTTAAACAACGCAAGGGCCGCCCCCGAATATTCGATCAAAACGCCTGCCATAATCTCCTGTTCGGCCTCTGAAGCGTCAAAGGGCACAAAACCTAATTTGGCCTGCATGCACAATATGGCAACGACAAACGCCAAAGCCCCGGACCAGGAAGCGACATGCGACCCAAAATTTAACTGATGATTTAATATCTGGCTTATCTGTATAGCTCCCATGCTTTTAATGATAACGACAACTAGGATTAAGATGAAAGGCAGCTCATAGGCTAAAACCAGCTTCATCTCCCGAGAAGCGCCTATAGATGCCAGAGGATTCTTCGAAGAGGAAGCACCCAGAATCAAAGCGATGGCCGGAATAATGAGAAGGTATAAAATAACAATAAGGTCTCCGGTAAAGCCTTCGGAAGGCCAGATAAGGCTACGGCCTAATATCGAGGCGACTAAGGCTGAAGTCAAGAGCCCTAAGTAAGGAGATAACAAAAAGGTGGCTTTGGCGCCCTGAGGTACTATTGTCTCTTTGCCCAACAATTTGATGATGTCCCAAAAGTTTTGTGTCAGAGGGGGGCCTTTTCGCCACTGCACGCGCGCCGTAACGATTCTGTCTATGCCGCCGGCTAAAAGCCCAACGATAGCGCTGAATAAGAAACCGGGGAATATTAAGTAGCTGAACAGAGTTGTTAGCATATTATAAATAACTTTTTAAATCCAAATAACAAAGCACAAAATTCTCCCGCTAAGCTATTCCCAAGCAGGCGGGATCCCGTCCGATACTAAATCAGCAGACGGGAAATAAGCCCAAAGCACAAAATCCAAAACTAAAGAAAGTTTTGTTTTGAATTTTGGATTTTGACATTTGAATTTACCATCTCATTTCTTCTTCGGTTGCGCATCTTCTCGGGACCACTTCCGTGTATGCACCGCCAGATGTTCTCCTACATAATAGATATCTTTCTCTTGGTCCTCTTCTATCTCCTTGACCTCAATGGCCTTCTCCGGACAACTCAAAACGCATCGAGGAAGTTCTTTGCTTATACCGACACAATAATCACAGTGCGAATCCAAATAAGGAATAAAATCCTGAAAGATAACTCCAAAAGGACAAGCCACAGAGCAGGACTTACAGCTGGTGCAGCGCATCTTATAACGCTTGATATGGCCGTCAGCCGCCCTTTCTAAGGCATTATGATAACAGGCATTCACGCAAGGCGCCTCTTCGCAATGACGACAGAGGGTCGCAAAAGTGGCGTATTCGCGTAAACTGGCAACACCATTATTCTGCGGATGATAAAAATAATCGCAACAGACCTTGCATTCTTTGCACGAACTACAAATCTCTAAATCTACGAATAACCGCTTCATATTAGTTCAAAGTTCAAAGCGTAAAGCGCAAAACTAAAACGTAAAACTCAAAACCTTTTCCCGTAAAGCTATTTGGAAAATAGACGGGATCCCCCCATAAATTTAATAGCCGAGCGGGAAGTTTTAAACTTTAACTTTACGCTTTGCGCTTTCGTTTTGCGTTCCTTAGTCCCAGATATCATGCAGGTCTTTCAGTTCTTCGTACGTAAACACGGGGCCGTCTTTGCACACATAGAATTTACCCAGACGGCAGTGGCCGCATTTACCCAAGCCGCAGGACATATTTTTCTCCATAGACAGATAGATATCCTGCGGATGGAATCCCACCTCTAATAATTTTAAAGTCACAAATTTCATCATGATGGGGGGCCCACAAACAATGGAGACGGCCTTTTTTAAGCTGATAGGCAGATCTTTCAATAGGGTGGTGACTAAACCGACGTTGCCTTTCCACGCAGGATCCCCTACATCAACGGTCGTAACAACATCAACCTTCTTCTTCTTGACCCATTCAGGTATGGAGCTTTTGTAAACCATATCCGCAGACGTTCGAGCCCCATAGCGTAACACCACCTTATTGTAATCCTGGATCTCGGCAAAAAGAGCGAACAAGAGGCTCCGTAAGGGTGCCAGGCCCACGCCCCCGCCTACGATCAAAACATCTTTACCCTTGAATTTCTCCAAAGGATAACCTTTTCCGTAAGGCCCGCGAATGCCCAGTGCCTCTCCCTTCTTCATCGCATGCAACTTAGAAGTCACCGTGCCGACGTTCATGATGGTCACATCCATCTTCTCCTTAACATGGGGGTCAGAAGAAGGAGTAAAAGGCGCCTCTCCTAAACCCGGCACCGTCAATTCAATAAATTCTCCTGTGCGAAAAGAAAAAGGCGACTTTGGCCTTAGCACAAAGGTTTTGATGGTGGGCGTCTCGTCAATGACTTCTTCTAATATAGCCTCAACGGGCTGGTAGATATTTTTCTTCATACAGTTTTCTTAAGATAGCGCGTATGTCTATGCGGCCGGGGCAGACTTCCACACACCTTCCACAACCGCAGCAAGCCTGAAATCCTATATTGCTGATAAAGAAGTCGAATTTCTTCATAAATCGGTTGCGTAATCTCATATAACGCATTTTTAAAGGGTTGGCTCCCCCTGCGACTTTTGTAAAATTTTTCAACAGGCAACCATCCCACAACCGTAATCTCTTTGCGTTTTCTCCGCAGAAATCATCCGCTAGCAGGAAACAATGACAGGTATCGCACATAAAGATGCAGCCGCCGCACTCAACGCATGTCAGCATCTGTTCCTGCCAGATCTGCGAATTATAGCCGGCTCTAACAATCTCCTGCAGCGACTCTTTTTTGGGTATCTGATGATGAGAAAGATGCTCCTCCATTTTTTTGATAACTACGCCTCTTTTAGTCTGCCTGCCGGATAATTGGCCGGATGAGGCTGGCGTGAATATCTCTTTGAGGGATTCAACGATCTCCTTGGCTCTGTCGGTTGCCACATCCACCAGGTATCCGTCATTCATGGGAGAAAAATTAAAATCAAAACCTTCTGTTGCGTAAGGATTGATGTCAAACGCCCTGCAGAAACAGACTTCTTTAAATTGCGGGCAATCCCCGCAGATAATCAGCGCGTTTTTTCTCCTTGATTCGTAGACAGGGTCACTCTCATTGCCGCCTAAGAAAACAAAGTCTTGGATTTTAAGAGAAAACAGGTCGCAATTCTTTATCCCGGCCATGGCCAGCGGCTTCTCTTTTTCCGGGCAAAAAACTTCTTTATCCGTGAAATGCCCGCACACCTCTTCTTTAAAATAAGTGAAAAAGGCACGCGCGGCAGGCTCAACGCTGCGGTAATCATTAAAGACCACTTTCTCTTTATCGGCGAGGGAATAGCGTGTTAAAAGATAATCATCGATAGGCAAATTTGCCCCGTTGTCACAATTGAATTTAAGGGGTGTCTGGATTTCAACAGGAACGTAAAGCTCAAATCTTTCAGCAATACGCTGGTAAAAATTGTGAAGGTTGTCGCCCTTCAAAAAATAAGTTTCCATTTAAATTATCTTAAGATTTAAAAGCGTGGCGAGCCATTTGTGAATCCCATATACTTTTTTGCGGTCGGGTTAATCCTCACAAAGCAGCCCTAAAAATTTGAAACTTATATTAACATAATTCATGAATATTGTCTACAAAAAAAATTGCCCCGGCTTTATGCGCTCCTTGATAACCGTTCTCTCACCAATTCGCTTACTGTTTTTCCATCTGCTTTCCCTGCACATTTGGCGTTGACCTCTTTCATCACGCGCCCCATATCCTTTAATCCTTGGGCGCCGATATCCGAAACAACCTCATCGATGATCTTTTGAATCTGGTCTTGGGGCAAGGCCGGCGGCAGATAAGCCTTCAGGATCTCTAACTCCCTGGATTCTTTATCCGCCAGGTCCACTCGGCCGCCCTTTTGAAACTGCTCGATAGAATCCTGGCGCTCTTTGGCCTGTTTTTTTATCACAGCTAACACTTCCTCATCGTCCAGCTTCTTTTTCTTTTTGGCAATGGCCACATTCAGTATTTGGGCCCTTAAGAAATTCAATGCCGAAGCCCTAAGCGTGTCCTTGGCCTTCATAGCCTCCTTATAATCATTCATCAATTTTTCCTCTAACATCATGCCCCCCCCTATCAAAATAATATCTGTTTCTTCAACCTGGCGAGTCTTCTTTCTAAATCTCTCATCGTCAGCCCCGCCGTTTTACTGACACCAAAACTCTCAATGTTAAAAGACGCGGCCACCGTTCCATAGGCAAGTGCTTTCTTTATATGGCTAGCGCTTACTTGCTTCGCATGGGTCAAATACCCCATAAAACCACCGGCAAAAGTATCTCCTGCGCCCGTAGGGTCAAGTACTTTATCCACGGGATAGGCGGGCAAAGAAAAGAGAAATTTATCACAATAAAATAAGACGCCATGTTCTCCTTTTTTAATCAAAATCATCTCCGGGCCTAGCGCGCGCAATCTTCTTGCTGCCTTGATCAAATTATTTTCCCTAGAGAGGTCTCTAGCCTCCTGGTCATTGGCTACATAAATATCCACCTCTTTTAACAAGCTCAAAAGAGATTTACGCTTATGGCTGATCCAATAATTCATGCTGTCCAGGGCCACGAGTCTGGGAGCATGCATGCGGCTTAAAAGAACCCTTTGGATATCAGGGTCGATGTTGGCCAGAAAAACGTATTTAAGCTTACGCTGCTCGTCAGAAACAGCAGGAGTAAAGGAAGAAAGGACTCCCAATTCCGTGCTTAAAGTCAAAGCGGTATTTAAATCGCTGCGATATTCTCCCTTCCATTGAAAGGTCTTTCCTTCGCTCAAGATAAGAGAAGTCAGGACAGTGCCTTTCTGTTTTAGAAAATCGATGTATTTCCTGGGAAAATCACGGCCCACCACAGCCACGAGGTTGACGTTACAAAAAAGCCGCGCGGCCATGGCAAAATGAACGGCAGAGCCCCCCAGCATCTGCTTCCTTTCTCCAAAGGGAGTCTTAACCGTATCCAGGGCCACAGTTCCCAGAACCACTATGCTCATTTATTAAACCTCCCAGCGCAAGATTAACATCAATTTCTTATTTCATTCTTAACCAGAATATCACCGCAAGCACAATCCTATAGATACCGAACACACTAAAGGAGTGTTTTTTTACAAAAGCGAGCAAAAACCGCATGGATAAAAAACTCACCCCCCCCGATACGATAAAGCCTGCTGCGAGTAGTAAAAAATCGCTTTCTCTAAATGACGGTGCGCACTTAATCATATCCCATGCCGTGGCCGAAATCAAGGTAGGCAGGGCCAGGAGGAAGGAGAACTCGACGATGGTCCTGCGCTTAAGCCCCAGGGCAAGGCCCCCAAGAATAGTTGCGGCCGAACGCGAAACTCCCGGGATCACGGCTATAGATTGAAATAGACCAATCGCCAGAGCCTTAGGATATGTTATCGCCGTAAGTTCCTGCGTATCAGCTTCTTTTTCACGATGGAAGTGTTCGAACGTGATAAGCACTATCCCGCCAACAAAAAGGGCCCAAAGGACAACAGGAACATTATCGAGCATATAACTCTTGATAAATTTGTAGAAGATGGCACCGATAACTGCCGTGGGAAAAAATGCCGCAAGAATCCTTTTGCCTATTTCCCGGTTCTTAAGCAGGGTTTCCCAATACATGACGGCCACAGCCAGGATAGCTCCGGATTGAATCGCAATCTCAAAACTCTTCACGAATTCTGTTTGGGCAATACCCAGCGACCGGACAGCGAGTATCAAATGCCCGGTGGAAGAAATCGGCAGGAATTCCGTTAATCCCTCTATGAGCCCAAGGACAGAGGCCTGCAGGATATTCATATCTTGCTCTCAAAAAGTTCAGCCATGGCTAAATCCACAAGCTCCGTATCCCATTCATGGGCAATAAGCTCTTCCCGGATTATTTGGGGACTTTGCCCTTGAGATTCTTTAGCAGAAATATAAGTCATTAAGACGCCTAAGTTGTGCTGCTGGATAGGAGTCAACTTGTTCCTCATATACTTTTGACTCTCTTTAGTATCTTCTTTCTGATTCATAAGATAACAAACGACAGCCAGCAGTAAAGGAATCGATAAAACGAATGCCGCACCAACGAATAAGAACCGGCTCGTCCCCCCTAAAAGGTTTCCGGCGACTCCCCAAAATACATCAAACAGATAATGGGCCACGATCAATGGCAGCAATCCGTACCTGACGAATATAATACCGTAGATGATACCTAAGATACCCACTTCTATAGCCCTAAACCATACGGGAAATACGGCATAGGTAGAGTGGCCTATGCCCCAGAGGCATGAGGTTAGAAAAATGGCCAACGCCGTATTCTTCAAATATTTCTTTCCAAGGCTTATGCCAAAAAGCCTGAAGGTCACTTCTTCATTCACGCTTGCGGTGAGCCCCATGGCAAAGGCGCTTAAGAAAGGGATGTAGGCTGAAGAAAGCTGGTTTATCCGTATCCACTCCTTCCATACCCCCATGGTTTTCTGTCCGATAAAGAAAAGGCCTGATTGTGCACCCGCAAGGATAAAAAATAAAACATATCCAAACAGGATGCAGCGGCTGACATTACGACTAAAAAAAGTCTTTCGATGGCAGGGTATAAAAGCGCATGCGGGCTTATTCGGGAACACGTTCAGGCGCAAGGACTCGCCGGCAATGCCCGGAAGCACAAAGGCAAAACTTAAAAATACCATATCAAAAATTTCTTTCAACGTAGCAATACCCATAAATGACGTAAAGGAGATGCCGGTACGGTAATGGATAATGACATTCTGGATATTGTTGAGGATGGATGATAAATTGACAATCAGCAAGAATAGGGCCAGAGTTAAAAAAAATCTCTTAGCCGTGCGGCTGAGGAGGTCCTGTCTTTTTTTAAGGACTAAATATACGGAGCACCCCAGTAAGAAAATATACATCAAAAAGTAAAGGCCGTAGATGTATTCTCCGAAAGCCAGCTGGTTTTCGATGTCGCGCCGGAACTTCTCAGGGACATCAAGATTATTTTTGTAAAATTCCCTGACCTCATCTCCCGAGACGATGGCGCCAATCAAGAGCTTCGCCCCTCCCTGGTGTTTGCGCCAGGGGACATACACATCCTTCCTTTCCCAGGAAAAACTATAATCAACCCTGTTTTCAAGGCGCTTTATCTTCTCTTCATGAAAATCGTAATCACTCCAGTTAACCTTATAGAAGTCCCTTAAGAATTCTTCTGCCCTGGCTTTAGCAGTGCCCTTATCAACGGTTTCCCGCGGCGCGATATCTTCTATAAGGTGCCTGAAGCTTAACACCTCTTTTGTTCTTGGGCTGATCGTCAGAATAAATTCCTCTTTTTCAAATTCCCTGAAAAACCTCACTTTCCAATGAAATAATTCGTAACGATGCCTGCTCAAAAAATCTTCTTCCTGCCTGAATCCGAGCGTCTTTTGCAGATACCTGTCTTGCCAGACATCCATGGTAAAAGCTATGGCCCTGGAATATCTTTCTGTATCCACCCCTTGAGAACGAAGATATTCATTGGCTTTCGATAGGGCCTGGGCCCTATTGAGAGACGAATGGATAAAGGAGAACTGCGGATAGCCAAGATTCAGCCACATCCAAAAACTCAACAGCGCTAGGGCGATGAATAGACACCACTCTTTGACGGAGATTTTCATATCTATTTAAGCAGGGTGGATCTTTAAAAAATCCTTTAAGTCGGCGGCCAACTCACAATGGATCTTCGTCTCTTTTTTTGTCACGGGATGGATAAATTCTAACGATACGCAGTGAAGGCAGGCTCTTTTGAATTTCAGTTTATACTCGCGTCTGTAGGCAAACCTTGATTCGCCCACCAAAGGATGCGTGATACTTTTAAAATGAATCCTAATCTGATTGGTCCGGCCTGTCAGGGGAAAAACTTTTACGACGGTAAAATCCTTTCTTCTTTCGATGACCTGATAACAGGTGGCCGAAGGCCTTCTTTCAATAGGAAGCTCTATCCGGCCGTTATTTTGCGGCCATACCCCTTGCGCAAAGGCCATATACGTCTTTTTGACTCTCCCGGACTTAAACACGTCCATCATTTTTTTCTGAATTGATTTACCTTTGGCGTAAATCATCAGGCCCGAAGCCTCCCGGTCCAGGCGATGACAGGGATGCAAACGAAAAGAGGCCCCTTTTTCCTTTAGGCCCATATTAAGGACGCTCGTAAGGGTTCTGGGTTCCTTTTTAGGCGTAGGAATAACAAGCAGGCCTGAAGGCTTATCAACCACCAGCAACCAGTCATCCTCAAAGGCTATAGGGATATTCATCCTAAACAATCTCCAGCATTCTGTCTATGGCCTTTTTGGCGCGCAACCTGATTTCATCAGGCACCCTGACTTCTTCCCGAAGCTCTTCTAGGGACCAAAGTATTTTTTCCTGGGTCGTGCGTTTCATGTTGGGGCAGACGGCTCTTTCGGAAGCAGGATAAAACTCCTTTTCAGGATTATCCGCTTTGAGCCGATAGATAAGGCCCACCTCTGTGCCCACGATCACTTCTTTAACTTCGGTTTCCTGGGCAAACTTGACCATCCGGCTTGTCGAAAGAGCAGCATCCGCCATCGCCACAACCTGCGGAAGGCATTCGGGGTGGACGATGACTTTGGCACGGGGATGGAATTCTCTTTCCCGTTTTATATCTTCGGGCAGTATCTTGACGTGCGTAGGACAATAACCGTTTGAGGCTACAAGCTTTTTGCCTGTCTGCTTCTGCACAAAATCTGCCAGATATTTGTCCGGTACAAAAATAATCTCCTCCCTATCCTTCAGGGCGTTTACCACGGCGACGGCATTGGTAGAGGTACAGCAATAATCTAATTCCGCCTTGACTTCGGCGGATGTGTTCACGTACCCGACAACCACGGCTTGCGGATGTTCTCTTTTTAATTTCCTTAAATCTTCGACAGTAATCATATGGGCCATGGGACAACCTGAATTCACATCAGGCATGATGACCTTCTTATGGGGGCAAAGGATAGATGCTGTTTCGGCCATAAAATGAACGCCGCAGAAAACAATGACCTCGGCGCTGGTCTCAGAGGCGATGCGACTTAACTCCAAAGAATCCCCCCTGTAATCCGCCACATCCTGGACCTCGGGAAGCTGATAGTTATGCGATAGGATTACGGCGTTACGCTTTTTTTTAAGTTCCCTGATCTTGTCTTCCAACTCGTTGAACTCTTTTCCAGCCATTCTAACCTAATACCCTTTCGATGATACCACCGCCGAGCACCTTGTCCCGCTCATAAAATACGGCGGACTGGCCCGGCGTAATCGCAAACTGGGGTTTCAAAAATTTAATTTTCATTATTCTCCCCAAGGGAACAATTTCTGCGCCAGTTTCCTTGTGATTATACCTTATCCTTACGCGTACCGCAACTTTCTTTTTGATGGGTGTTAAGATAAAATGCGCATTCTTTACCAAAAATTCCTTTTTATAGGCTTCTTTTTTCTCCCCGACAATAACCCTGTTATGCCGGGCCTCTATCCTGGTTATATACAAGGGATATCCTCGGGCAATACCCAACCCTTCTCGCTGTCCGATCGTGTAATAAGCAATCCCCCTGTGCGCACCCAGTATCTTTCCCTGCTCATCCTGGATGAATCCCGGCCTGATATCTTTAGCCGCAATGCCCTGCAGGAATTTACGGTAATCGTTGTCGGGCAAAAAACAAATTTCCTGGCTGCCTGCCTTATCCGCCACAGATAAATGGAGCTTTCTGGCTAAACCGCGCACCTCTTCTTTTGTATAACCTCCCAGAGGAAAGATAATATGCTTAAGTTGTGCCTGATGAAGGCGATATAAAAAATAAGACTGATCCTTATGGCCATCCCTGGCTTTTTTAAGCTGAAACCCCTCTTTTGTCTTAACAATTCTGGCATAATGGCCTGTGGCCAGAAACCTTATATTCAGGGCAAGCGCTTTTTTCAATAAAACACCGAATTTAATATACTGATTGCACCGAACGCAAGGGTTCGGAGTTCTTCCCAGCATATACTCTTTGCAAAAATCCTTTATGACATGCTCCTTAAGGTCCTTTTGCATATTGAGCACATAGTGCCTGATCCCTAATTGATGGGCAACGCTTCTGGCATCTTCGATAGCCAGAGGCCCGCAGCAAGTAGGCTTCTTGCTTTTTTTATCCTCGGGATCTCCGCTAAAGGCGCCTGCCTGCCACCTGCCTGCCGGCAAGGCAGGGACAGGCAGGGATCCGCCTACGGCGGAAAAACACATGGTTATCCCGATCACCTCAAAACCCGCCTCTTTCAACAAAGCCGCTGCCACGGAAGAATCTACTCCGCCGCTCATGGCCACAAGCACGCGTTTTTTCATATGCTTTTATCCTGTTTATTATCGAAGGGGAGATTTCGTAATCTGCATCTTGAGCTTGCCCATCTCCCAAAGAATGGTAAAGATGACTTTCAGGCTTGCTCCGGTTTGCCGACCGTGGATTCTGGGATAGTGGTTGACAACTACCTGTTTTATTTTTAATTTATTGATCCCGGCCTTAGTTAATATCTCAGCGCTAATGATGGAACCTGTTGAAAAGAGCGCCATCCCCTGCAGCGATTCTCTTTTGAAAAGTTTAAACCCGCAATTAATGTCCTGGAATTTTATTCCAAAGCAAAATTTACCTATAGAATTGAAACAATGGGAAAAAAAGGATCTGTAAATCGGGTCTCTTCTTTTCTTCCGGCACCCCACGACAATATCGTAATCCTCAATGTAAGCCGCAAGCCCTGCGATATCAGAGATATCAAACTGCCGGTCTGCGTCCATCATAAAAATAAGTTGTTTTTGCGCACTTTTGAATCCCGAACGTAACGCCGCACCATAGCCTAAGTTTCTTGAATGCCTAAGGACTTTTAAGCGCGCATCGCAAGCTCTCAGTCTTTCTAAAATGTTACCTGTCTTATCAAGTGACCCGTCATCTACAATAATAATCTCAAAATCGCAAGTGATGGAAGGTAATATTTCTAATGCTCTGCTTATGACCTGCGAAATATTTCCTTCTTCGTTATAAACAGGCAGTATGACGGATAATCCTTTATTTAGCATCTTGAGCCTTGAGCCTGTAGGCAAAGCATCCCAGCATCTCTTTTTCTAAAACGTAGTCAGAATCTAATAGATCAAAGAAATCCTTAAAAGCCTTTCTTTCCAAAGTTAACACCTCTTGATAAGATATCTTTGCATGAGGCATGGGCAATACACTTTGGACCACAATGATATAAGCGGGCCTCACCACGCTTAACCCTTTTAAAAGCCGAGATTGAAAGTGCCGATAATCATGCTGGCCGGGATCCCGATATGAGAATGCGCTTATCGGCCCGATTAACTCCACAGGCAAAAAACTGAACTTAAACCTGTTTGTTACGCTCTTCCTTTGTGTCCATAGATATATTGAACCGGCCGCCATTCCATCCCAGACAAAAATCTTATCTTCTTTAGCAGTGCGCTCTTTAACATACTGAGAAATCAAAAACCTCCTCCCTGCATCAAAAGATTCTCCCAGAAGCCTTTTAGCATATTTCTCCTTATCAGCACTCTTAAGATATCTTTCGGTAGCAAAAAAAGAATTTTTTAAGCTGTGTTTTTTAACCAAAGTCTTTATGGTATGGAAACAGGGGAAAACGAGAATCAAGGCCCCCCCTACGGCAAATATCTTTAAGAATAATCTCTTTTGTTTAAATAAAGAGGCAGTTTGCTGGTAAATATCGGAAATCCCTATAATACTGAGCACGAGGAAGGAAGGCAAGATCTCTATAAAATGGTGTCTCAGATGAAATCCTGCCCTCGAAATGACAAGCCCTGTCACCAAAAACCAGGAAAGCGATAGCAGCCTTGGCTTATTTTTATAACGAAGAAGGCTGCCTAGTAAGCCTATTAAAGCCAGCAACCCGAAAATAAGTATCTCGCTTTTAAGCCCACTCCAAATTTGTTGCAGGGACCAAGGCATATAAATATTTCTAATAATCCCTATATTCTTAATATAGGCCATATTGCTAATGAAAATACTTTTTATGAACCTCTCCCACACACCTAGATAGAACAGATATATGGAAAGAAAAAAGAGGGGAATCAAGAATACAGATAAAAACAGGAATGATTGTTTCAGGAAAACGCGCAAGGGCTCGCGATAAAGCGTGGCTTGGATACAGATAAGAACGAACCCTGCGAAACAAACGGCTAACGCAGATGGCTTTACAAGAAAACCTAATCCCAGGCTCAAGCCGGAAAGGAAATAAAAAATAGTTTTCTTATTTTGCATAGCTATCCCCAGAAACAAAATCCCCGCAATTTCAAAAGGGATCAAGAATGTTTCAAGGTTGGAGGAATGGGCCTGGAGGGCCTCAGAACTCGAAAAAAGGGCATAGAACAAAGGCAAGAGGTAGGTAAATTTGATTTCCTTGGCTAGAACAGTTTTTGCCAAAAGATAAAGAAGGATTACTGAAAGGATTTTTGCGATAAGAGAAAATACCTGTATGCTGATAAATGATTCCCCGAATAATGAAAATGCCAATAAAAAAATATAATTAATAGCGGGGGGTTTATTCCCCCAGGTGCGAAATCCGCTGTACAAGCTCTTGCCTCTGCCAATTTCTAAAGTGCTATTGACGTAAGAGGCCACGTCCTGGTCATAGTAAAGGCCGGACATATAGTGAGCGTGCAAGAAGATGGTAAGAACAATGGCGAAACTTAAAAACAATATCTCAATTCTTTTCATGTCTAGAATACCAGCTTAACCAATAGATCATCATAGATATTAACGTTACCAGACTCACAACCAGCCCAAGGATAAAACTGACAGGCCTATAGGTGAATGAAACAAGATACTCTCCCTTCTTATCCAGGTCTAACGCTAATAATCCATTGTAATTCTTAGGTCTGCCTAGGTTTGTTCTCCAGGACTTATCGTAATTCTGATTGATGATAAGCGTGTCCGGCTCGATTACAGAAACCTTCGCAACCATCTTATTGGCGTTAAAGACACGGAATGCCGCCGCATTACCTGGATTATTCAAAAAAGCAATCTCTCCCCTATAATCCGGATTTAAATGCCATGTAAAATTCTTAGGTTCCAGAGAGGCCGAGCCGTTCCAGCCAATGAGGTATTTGGGGACGCTAGACTCTCTGAGATGAATATTGACATAGGCATTGATTTTACCGATATTCTGCAGCATAAGCTCGTATTGCGTCGGAAAGGTCCATTCCCAGGAGCGCGTCTGGAACATCTTTGAAGGTATGAGAGAACTCACCTGGGTACCGGGCTTTAGATTCTTGACCGAAAAGAAGCTTTGTTGATAATCGTATTTTGGAATTGCGGCGGGAAAAGAAACGTCTCTTGTGCTGTTAGTAAAAAATAGGTCTGCTCCTACAAAACCCACGCACAAGATCAACGCAGGCGTCATAACCCACAGCTTAAACCTCTGCTGAATAAGAAAAAGGCTGCCGGAAGCAAGAGCCAGGATAAATGTCACATAAGAAACAAAATATCGCGTCGGCGCTTCTATGGAATGGAAAAGGGGTAGTTTCCCAAGGAACCTGAATAAATCCAAAGGGGTGCGCGCACCAAAACTTAACAGCGCAAATATAATCCCCAGAATCAAATACCTCATATTTCTTCTCCAGAAAACCAAGAAAGCGGCAAAAGACAACAGCACCGGAACGTATCCTATATAGAAATAGTTCCAATGCATGCCAATGTAAGGAAAGGACCTCTGATGAACAAAAAAGGCCTTAAAGATATTAGGCCAAAGCGGCCCCCAGAAAGGGTTGTAGCCGTCCATTTGGCGCGGGTTCTGTTTTAAAAGTTCAAGCATAGGTAAGAATTTTACCGCTCCCAATAAAAACGAAACAGAAATAACAAAGAAAAAATTTTTTAAGGCGGCAGGGTCAAATATCATTTTTTTATTCTCCCACCGCAGGAGTTCTAGAAGGCTGAAAAGAAAAATAAACAAAAGAAGCGGAGCCAGATAAAGGCCCGCCTGCATGGCTATAACCGTAAAAACAAGAACAGTAAAGATGAGATACCTCTTATCTCCTTTGGATTTAATGAAAAGGGCTAAGACGAGCGGTATAAAAAAATAAAAAGAAGTGGGGATATAATCCTGGCCTCGGATGAGCAACCGGTGGGCATGGCCTGCCAGGCCAAAGACAATACTAGAGAAAGCAGCACCCAGGGTGTTGTAATTTAATACGCACCTTGTCAGATAATACATCCCCAGAACGCCGAGCAGGTGGAATAGGAAAACATTGATTTTAAGACCCAACACCTCCCCGAAGATGAGCACGGGGATCAGAAAAAGGCTGAAAGAGGGGTCCTGAGGATTAGCCAAAAGCGGATAACCGCCCCCAAAGTAATAAGTCCTTAAAGGAAACTGATAGTCCTGTAATAGAGACTGCCTGGACGCTCTAAAATACGAAAGCATCTGCAGCCAATCCCAGTGGAAATTGATATTCTGAATATTCTTAAATAAAGGAAGGCAAGATAGGCTGATTAATAGAATAAGGAGAATAATGATTATAGTATCCTTCATAATGTTTTCTTTCTTTTTCTATAACTTATTATATCACAATGTTTTTTCTGTAGAAATAAAAAGGATCCTTTCGCTTAAAAAGGATCCTTCATTTAAACAAGCGGACTCAAACAATGCAAGAATTGATAATTCTTGTTCTTTATTTTTTCTCAAAAAGCTTAGCCAGAATAGCGAGCAGAAATGCCGTATTGGCTATGAAGAGAAAACCGTACAACTTTAATCCAAAAAATTTGTTACTTACGCCGAAAAATCTAACGAGCAGCGCGACTATTAAAAAAAGAGCCCCAAGAATGACCAGAAATCCTGCCAATTTCTTCATCCCAACCTCCTTTTTTAATATTATAGCATATCCTTTTCTATTATCAATTATTTTCGCAAAAAAGACTTCTTTTTATCGGCCTATTCTAAGCTTATCTACTTCTTTTAAATTGTAGTAACCCAAGACCTTGACGCGTGCGAGGGATTTGCTGACCAGCCAATCATGAAATTTTTTCATAAAGCCCTCGTGGTGCTTCTTTGTTTTCCATTCATATACCGAGGCATATTGATGTTTGAAACCCAGGCGGCTCATCGTAAAATACGCAATAAATCCTTTGGCCTTCTTGGCATATCCGGCCCACATCTTGCTGTCCTTACGATACTGCCGAACCTCGGTCGGCTTAACCTCAAACAATACGGCATGAATAAACATTATCATCCCTTTCTCTATAGAAATATCTTGATGCTATTATACCCGCAATCCCCGAAAAACCAAGTAGTTTTATAAATGAACCTAACAGCCTTCTCGCTGGCTTGATTTTGTGGGTGAATTGAACTGATTATCGGGGGGGTAAGATTTTATGCGTTTCGCTGGAGGCGCATTAGAAAATTTTTGGCACAATTATTTCAAATCGTCTGCGAGGAATTACGACGAGCGTAGGACTGATTTCCGCGGGCAGCCTACCCGTAGCGAGGAAGTAAACCGAAGCAGACGGCAAAAATTTTCAGCGCCGGAAGCGAAATCATAAAATCTATAGTGGCATCTACTACCATTCAAGCCTTATTCCGCCCTGCACCCAGCGTCCCGGCAAAAGTACGCCCCCTACTTCCGTATATCGGGTATTGCTAAAATTATCTATCTTTAAGAAGGGCTCGAAAATAAAGTCCTTAGAGATAAGGCGTTTGCTTATCACGAGGTCTCCTACAAAATAGGTCTCGCCAAAACATCTTTCATTATAGGATAACTGCCAATTAATACAAATCCCAAAAATCTCAGAATCTATGCCGAGCACCAACTGATGCCTGAGGACATCCAGGGCATATTTAGACAAGAATCCGGCCTCTTTCCTGTCCGTGTCTATATAGGTGTATGAAAAGGTTATCCGTTCTAATTTTGTCCCCCTGGAATCCCAGGCCGGCTCTAATCTAAAAGTTGCTTCTAGGCCTCTAAAATCGACTCTGCCTAAGTTGGTCGCCTTCCAGGCCTCGGTTTCCGAGGCCCGAGTCCAGTCAATTAAGTTGCGGCCTTGGCGCAAAAACCCCTCCAACGCACAGGATAATGTCTTGTCTCTAAAATCCAGGCCCAGCCTGAAATGATCCGATTTCTCGACGGAAAGATCCGAATTGCCCTTATTGGCAGCATCCGAATAATAAAGTTCCGTAAAAGTAGGGATCCGGAAAGCCCGGCCCAGGGAGCCGTTGATTCTTAACTTCTCATCAATAAGTAAATAACCTACCCCGAAATTATAGGATTCCTGAAAGGCCCATTTTTGATACCCATGGAATCCTACTCTCATATCCATGGTGACATTGTCACAAAGCCTGGGAATCAGGCCAAAGGAGGAAGCAACGTGCTGCCTGGTATGTTGACCCAGATTCGTCGAATTAATCTGGTCTCTTCCTGTTTCTAGCCCAAGAGTAAGATCTCCCTTTTCCGTAGAAACGCTTCCTTCAGAAGCCAGGCCATAGGCATAAGTTGTATGATAATTGACATAGGCGGGATCATTCCTACTTAATATAAATTTATCGCGATGCTTTCTTAGATAGACATTTGTTTTTGAAAAGCCAAGCCCTCCCCACTTCTGCCAACCTGTTCTGACAAAAAGGGTGCGGGTGTGTTCTTCTTCTTCGGGAAAAAGGTTGGAATAAAAACTGTCTGCGCCAAAATCTTTCTCTTGGTAACCCAGTAAAACGTCTGCGGCTGCATCCTGAAAATCCCGCACCAGATAAAGGGAGCCCGTCTTATATTCAAAGTCCGTATTGGGCCGGGCAGCTTTAGATACTTTGTGCTCGAAAGAAAAACGGCCGGAAAGCTCCTCACCCGGTACACTCAAAGAGAAGGCGTCGCCCCACAAAGCATGTTCTCCAAAAATCGTCTGGACACGCAAGGCTTTTTTTCTGGGCTTTTTTGTCTGGAAATTGACGCTGCCAGCCAATGCGTTTTTGTTAAGCCAGGAAGAGGCCCCTTCTTTTACAATTTCTATTCTTTCGATATCAAAACTCGTTAAAGGGATATCAAGATTATGATGCCCTGTCTGCGGGTCATTCACGGGAATACCGTCTATGGATACGGCGACCTGTTCAAAGGTAGACCCCCGCACGGAAAGGTCCCCTTGGATGCCAGAGGTTCCCCGGTAACGTAAATCCAGACCTGCGACATCATCTAACAGGTCAACTAAAGTATTAAAACTTTTTTGCTCTATATCAAAAGCAGGAATGACTTCTGGTGAATAATTATTTATGAGGGAATCGAGGGATGGAGGCTGCTTACGAGAAGTGACCACTATTTTATCGTAAACAAGGGCCTCCTCAGGAAAACAAAATGAAGGAAGCGCCATCAAGTCCAGTAAAATGAACAGGATGACGGATTTAGATCTGGTCATAAAAAAATCCCGGAACCCTATTATAAGGCCTGCGGGACAATTGTCAACCAAACAATTTTTTTAGGTTTACTTTACCTTCAGCGGCAGTGGGTCACGTCTCCGGCCATGACTTTTTCCACGACTCCCGAATCTTTTCTAATCAGCAATCCTGCATCCGTATCAATATCTATGGCCTCCCCCTCCACGCGCTCTTTTCTAACATAGACCCGGACTCGACGGCCTAACGTCAAACTGCACGTGCGCGCCTTTTCAATAAGGAAGAGAGCGCCTTTCTCCTGAAAAAGCAGATAATTTGCCTCAATTCTTCTTAATATCTCCTGTAACAAAATGATGCGGTTAACGCTTTCTTTTTTATGCTCTCTCAATGAGGTGGCCCCGCCCACAAGAGACTTTTTGTCATTATTGACATTTAAACCTACCCCTATTATGACAAAATTGACGGCATCCATCTCGGCATTAAGCTCCGTCAATATCCCCCCCACCTTCTTATGCATAAGCCAGATATCATTCGGCCACTTTATCTCAACCGCCACATCGCATATTTTTTTTATGGCCTCGCACAGACTTACCGCGCAAAGCAAGGTGAACAGGGAGGCGCGCGAAGGCAGCATTTTTGGCCTCAAAATCAAGGAGAAATATATTCCCTTATATTTTGGCGAGAACCAGGCCCTTCCCAACCTTCCTCTTCCCTGTGTCTGGCTCTCGGCAATGACCAGCGTGCCTTCGGGCGAACCTTCTAACCCAAGCTTCATGGCCACATCCATCGTAGAGGTCAGGTTGTCAAAATAATAAACCTTTTTGGCTAAGATGCGGGTATCAAGATCCCGGGTGATTTCAAAGTCGAATAACCTGTCAGGGCTGGAGATTAATTTGTATCCCAGATGCGGAACAGCGACGATATCATATCCGGCCTGCTTAAGGTCCTGGATATGCTTCCAGAGGGCTTGCCTCGATATGCCAAGGCGCGAAGCTATCTGGTCCCCAGAGACATAGTCTTGTTTTCTTTTTAAGAAATCCAGAGTCTTTTCCTGTACCATTATTTCTTTTCGTAAATCCCGTTAGAGAATTGTTTTTTATTTGTGATTTTCTCTAACGGGATAAAGGGGAGACATGGCGCGCAGCTTCTCCACGATTTTAGGCAGGCACTCTAACAGATAATCGACATCTTCTTTCTTGGTCCATCGGCCCAGCGTGATTCTTAAGGAACCGTGGGCTATCTCATGCGAAAGGCCGATAGCCAGCAACACGTGCGAAGGCTCTAAAGAAGTAGAGGTGCAGGCAGAGCCCGTGGAACAGGCAATCCCCATCATATCGAGACTCAATAGAATCGATTCTCCTTCGATGTATTTTATGGTGAAGTTGACATTGTTAGGAAGGCGCTGCCGGGGGCTGCCGTTAAGATAAGCCTCGGGAATTCTCTTAGGAATCTCCTGAATCAATCTATCGCGTAAGGCCGTCTGGAACTTCGCCTCTTCCTCCATTTTTTCTTTGCATAGCTCTATAGCCTTACCTAATCCCACAATACCGGGGGTATTATACGTAGAGGCCCGCCTTCCTTTTTCCTGGTCGCCACCCTGAAGAAAAGAATCCAAGCGCACCCCTTTCTTAACGTATAAGGCGCCTACGCCTTTAGGGCCATAGAACTTATGCGCCGAAAGAGACAAAAGATCAATATTCAGTTCCTTTACGTTTACGGGAATGTGTCCCACGGCCTGAACCGTATCCGTATGAAAATAGACGCTCCTTTCTCTGGCTATCTTGCCGATCTCTGCGATCGGCTGAATAACGCCTATTTCGTTGTTGGCGTGCATGACGCTGATAAGAATGGTCTTCTCCGTAATAGCTTTATTAATATCTTCGGGTGCAATTAAACCGTCTTTTCCGACTTTGATCGTGGTGATTTTGAATCCCTGTTTTTCCAAAAACTTGCACGGCTCAAAAACCGCATGGTGCTCAATGGCCGAGGTAATGATGTGATGACCTTTATCCTTTAAAGCGTAGGCAATGCCCTTGATGGCGGCATTATTGGATTCCGTGCCTCCCGAAGTAAAAACGATTTCCGAGGCTTGAGCGCCTAAAAAGTTAGCCAGGGTCAAGCGGCTGTCTTCAATAGCCTTTTTCGCCTCCTGGCCCAGCGCATAGATGCTGGAAGCGTTACCGAATTTCTCAAAAAAATAGGGCTCCATGGCCTTGAGGACTTCCGGATCGCAAGGCGTGGTAGCCGCGTAATCCAGATAAACATTCTTCTTCATCTAACGTCTCCTTAAAATCTCATTCATGCTTCCCGTGCGGTATCCCTCCAAATCCAAAGTCACATAATGATACCCCAGTTTTTTTAATTTTTTGACGATCCCTTCACGTCGACGAAAGAGCCCCTGAACTTCATCTCTTCCAACCTCAATCCGGCAAAGACCGTTGTAATGCCTTAACCTGACCTGTTTAAAACCTAATCTTTTCAAATAGGCCTCGGCTTGCTCCACCCGAGCTAAAACAATCGGTAAGATTCTTTTTCCGTAAGGGATTCTGGAGGCCAGGCACGCCTGAGCCGGCTGGTTCCATGTCGGCAACCCCAGAGACTTACTGAAGCAACGTATCTCCTTTTTGTTTAAACGGGCCTCAACCAGCGGAGAACGGATATGGAATTCCCTTTTCGCCATGTCACCCGGCCGAAAATCGAACCGGTCGGACAAGGAGCTTGCGTCTACTACGCATTTTAAATGACATTCTGCGGCTATGCCCTTTAGTTTCGAAAAAAGTTCTTTTTTACAAAAATAGCATCGGTTGGCAGGGTTGGAAACAAATCTTCTGTCTTTCAATTCTTGTGTTTTAATTATTTTGTGCCGCACGCCGAGTTCCTCCGCCATATGCCTGGCCTTAAGCAATTCTTGTTTCGGATAGGTGAGGGAATTTGCGGTCACGGCGAGAAGCCTGTCTCTGGGTAACGCCAAAGCAGCCACTTTTAGAAGAAATGTGCTGTCCACCCCGCCGGAATAAGCAATAAGCACGGAGCCCATTTCTTCTAATATATTCTTGAGTCTTCCTAATTTATGCATGTTAACGGTCTCTGAACGCAGATTTACGCAAATCTAACGCAGATCCCGCAGATAATCTGCGATCATCTGCCTGCCTGCCTGCCGGCAGGCAGGCAATCTGCGACTATCTGCGTAACTAGAAATGCACCTCCATGGCGCGGGTAGGACAGATTTTGACGCAGAGTTCACAGGCAATGCATTTGTTATCATAGAAATGGACCTTGCGCGTGTGAGGGTCAACCAGAAGCGCACCTGTAGGACATATAGGCACGCATACCCCGCAATCCGTACATTTGGCTTCGTTGCGTATCACATCCTGGCTCAGCGGTTGGATTCTGACACCGCAGGACTGCAAATACTCCATCCCTTTATTGAAGTTATTCTCCTCGCCCGATAATTCTAAAACCATAAGCCCTTCTTCCTGAGGGGTCACATAGGCCTTGAGGATATTAAACTGAAGGTCAAACTCCTTAACCAGTTTATAGATGATCGGCTGATCAACGAGCCGGTGCGGAAAATGCAGGACAATCCGTTTAGAAATCATTCCTTCCCTCCTTGACCAAGCGTTGGATTTTCCTTAAGCGGTTTGACCGTGTATCCCGATTCAGCCCCTGGCAAAGGAGCCACAGGTTCCGTCAGCAGAAATTCGCCTTTTTTAATCCAGGATTTAAGTTCCTCGGCGATCTCTCTTGCCTTGGAATAACTGGATAAATTCCCGGTCGGAACTTCTTTGCCCTGTATCTTGATCTTTCCTGATTTTAACTGCGCGTAATTGGCCTCTCCCAGAGAACCGGGGATACAATTGGGGTAATTTTTGCTGTAATCGACAATCTGGGTGTATATCTCTTCGTCTTTTATCGCGGCGTATTTTACGGTCTCTTCATCTAACACGGGGATGGGGACTCCGATCCCTACATTGAGCGTGACCCCGTAACCGAGCATACTTACGCCGACTAACCAATCCGCTTTCATCTGTTTTAAATCACCGATAACAGCCAGTGTCCCTGCCGGTGCCTGAGGCACACCGCACTCTTTTCGGGGGACAATGGGATTATGCTGTGTGCCCTGCCAAGCCACAAAACCAATGCCTCCTCCCAGGAATATCTTCGTCCCGATGCCTATGGTCTTGTAATAAGGATCCTTTAGGAGTGGGGATAATTGTCCTGCGGAACAGTAATTGGCATTCCCTAAATTCGGTTTACATACGCCCATATAGGTATAGATAATCTTATCCGACAGGTTCACCGCTACGTTATAATTCTGATAACAGTTGCGGATGTTAAATAAGACAGCCTCATTGATGTCTTTGATATTGATATAAGTCTCCAGCCTCTTGCGGGGATAACAGTCTGTCCCATAGGCCGTAGCTGTTAAACGTACGTTCTGCCCTGCAACGATTTCATGGATAACGTGGCCTCCGCCGTATTTAAATTCACCGGGAAAGACTTTATTCAAGGGGTCTGAATCAGGGACAGCGGTTGCGCCGAGCAAGATATCCACCGCGGCAAATCCCGCATAGGCAGAAACATCGTTCAATGCACAGGTTCCTCCGCCCAGCTTGATCCTGGGCTTTGAATGCCCGATGTTAAAATAGGCACCCGAAGAACACATCGGGCCGAATGTGCCGGTGGTGACCACATCCACTTCTTGAGCGCATTTCTTAGCCCCCTTCTTCTCCACCAACTCTATGACCTCTTCGGCCGTGACAACGACCGCTACCCCTTTTTTAATTTTTTCGTTGATCTCTTTTATCGTTTTCATATTTTTATAAGGCTATGACCTCTTTAATTTCCGGAACCTCTTGTTTTAATATTTTTTCTATACCCGTCTTCAACGTCATCTGGCTCATCGGACAACAGCCGCAGGTGCCGGTGAGCTTCAATTTTACCACGCCGTCTTGCGTGACATCCACTAAATCCACGTTCCCGCCATCTGCCATAAGCATAGGCCTGACTTTCTCCAGGGCTTTTTCCACTTTTTCTTTAATCATTTCATTTTCCCCTTCAATTTTCCCGTTATAACGGGTTAGAAAATTCCCGCTTTACACTCTTAATTGTTAGCGGGATCCCGTCTGCTACTCCATAGCTTGGCGGGAGATCCCGAGCACCTTGCTATTTTCTTTTTGGTGCGAGGGACTACACCCCAAACAACTCCGTACTTAAATACCTTTCACCTGTATCCGGAAGAATAACGACAATGAGCTTGCCTTTGTTTTCCTGTCTTACGGCCACCTGGAGAGCAACATAAACAGCTGCCCCCGAAGAGATCCCCGCTAAAATACCCTCTTCTTTTACAAGCCTTCGGGACGTCTCGGCCGCCTCCTCATTAGAGACTTGCATGATTTCATCGATAATCTTCGTATTCAAGACCTCCGGGATGAATCCGGCGCCTATCCCTTGAATCTTATGTGCGCCGGGTTTACCTCCGGATAAAACAGGAGAATCTTTGGGCTCAACGGCAATAACCTTTACGGATGGCTTCTTATTCTTTAAAACCTCGCCCACCCCTGTTATTGTACCACCGGTTCCTACTCCTGCAACGAAAATATCTATCTTTCCCTCTGTATCGTCCCAGATCTCCTGGGCTGTGGTGCGACGGTGGATTTCAGGATTAGAGGGATTCTTAAACTGCTGAGGCATAAAGTAACGCTTATTCCCTTTAAGCAGCTCTTCGGCTTTCTTCACTGCGCCGGACATCCCCGCTGAGCCGGGAGTAAGCACAATCTCGGCCCCAAAGGCTGATAAAAGATGCCTGCGCTCCAGGCTCATTGTCTCCGGCATCGTCAAAACTAATTTGTAACCTTTGACCGCACAGACAAACGCCAAGGCAATACCCGTATTCCCCGAGGTCGGCTCAAGAATAACGGTGTCTTTGGAAATCCTGCCCTCTTTCTCAGCCTGCTCAATCAAACTCAACCCAATCCTGTCTTTAACCGATGAACAGGGATTAAAAGACTCCAATTTTCCGACAACGGTTGCAACGCCATCCTTGGCTATCCTGTTGAAACGAACCAGGGGAGTCTTACCGATCAATTCTGTAATATCCTTGGCTATTTTTGCCATTTCATAGCATCCTTTTAATCAAACGACTCATTATAGCACTCATTTCTGGAATTGCCACTGCTTCTTTGGCCGATAGTCTATATACTCTCACTTTGCATCTCCTGCACTGTTGCATGAACTGGAACCCGCAGGGCTTATAGACAGCAGGGCCGCAGCCAGAAAACCCCCAGACGCCGTGCCCACCGTCCATATATCCGAATTCAAACGGGCATAGCAAGTCTTCTGTGGCTTCTTCTCGGCTTTCTCGGTAATTAACTTCTTTCCCACATAAGCAATTTTCTCGAATTCTCACCTCCTGGTATAATCATCAGGCATAATCATTGATTATACCTGATTACAAAGATTGTTAATAAAGATTACTGAGATTAAACCATTAATCTCCTGACCTGACAACTTTTGTCCTGGCTATGCACCTTGAGACATCCTCTGTTTTTCTCGTTATGGATGTCTGTTATATGTAATACATCTCGGATTTTTTTTTCTTTTCCTTATCTCTCATGACCAGATCCTCTAAGGTCGTGGTTCTAAGCACAGCCTCCATAACCTTATTTAATTCACTCCATATATCGTGCGTGACACAAGAGTTCACTTTTCGGCAAAACGTCTTGTTATGCAAGCACTCCACTAACGCCAGGGGCCCCTCTAATGCTTCGGCGATCTGTTTTATGGTAATTTTAGAGGAGGGGTAATTCAAAACGTATCCACCCTTAGCCCCCCGTAAGGTTTTGACCAGGCCTGCTGCCTTTAAGGAAGAAAGTATCCGATCCAGGTATTTCAGGGATATCTCCTGGCGCTTGGAAATATCCTTTAATAAAACCGGGCCATTTCCATAATAACAGGCTAAATCCAGCATTGCCCTCGTGCCATAACGGACTTTCGTAGAAAGTTTCATATCCTAATCCCTGCTTTCTTTAATTGTCTACTAATCCTATAGGATTAGTTACATCTTACTCATTATATGTATTTTGTCAAGTGTTTTTTTTATTTTGGATTTTGTGCTTTGGGATTTATGCTTAAGGCTCAACGCTCTTCCCACAACCTTCTTCTCCCAATCTTTTAAATCGTAAGTCCCAAAGCCGGCCTCGGCATGGGGAGGGGGCCTGCAGATTAAACCAAAATGGCTTAAAATGATTTCATCCGCAACCTTAATATAAGGATCCAGCTTCATCAAGATAACTTTTAAGCCTCTTAGCTCTGATATCTTACCGATGGAAGCAGAGGCAATGCCTTTGCCAAGGCTCGAAATGGCCCCTGCGGTTATAAAGATGTATTTGGGCATAAGCTGGTGACCTCAATTAAAAAGGCGTTTAGAGGTGGCACGAACACCCTAAACGCCATTGTTTTCTTAAAGCAGCTCTCTATTGAACTATTTTCAAGTATAGCCTATCCTCACCGCCTGTCAAGCCTGTTTTCTGATAAGGGATTAAATAAAGGCGAGGTAGGCCTTGCCTTCGGTTAAAGGATTCAGATATCGCTCTATACTCTTGTTGCGCTCCGTCTTTAAATCCACCCATCCTTTTTTTTCGCCTGGAGCCAGAATTTCTACTTTGGGAGAAAATATGTCATCCTCATTGTTTTCTCTGACCACGGCTATACTTGCGTCGTTAAGAGATACAAGGGTGCCCACAGGCCAGACGCCCATGAATTTAAAAAAGGTATCCAGCAGCTCGGGGTTAAATGTCGTGCCCCTTTCCTTAATCATGATTTCATAAATCATCTTGGGCGGGTAATCGTTCTTGTAATTCCTTCTTTGCGACAGGGCGTCATAGACATCGCAGATGCAGACGATGTGGCTGGCGATGTGGGGTTTTAACGCGTAGTCAATCTTTGGGTATCCGGAAAGGTTGAATTTCAAGTGGTGCTCAAAAGAGATGACGACGGGCAAAATCCCTAAATGAGCGACATATCTCAGCAGAATCTCAGCACCTATAATCACGTGGCTCTTTATTTTTACAAACTCTTCTTCCGTCAACCGGGCTGGTTTCTGGAGTATCTTTCTGGAAATATAAAGCTTGCCGATGTCATGAAAAAGCGCAGCCAGCCCCATATCCAGGATTTCTTCCTTGGTAAAACCCAATTTGGAGGAAAGATACATGGCAAGAATACAGACATTGACCATGTGACAGAAGGTTCTTATATCATATCTTTTGACAATGGCAAAATTCAAAAATTCTTGATGGCGGCCCACAAGGACCTCCAGAACATTGCCAACGGTAAATTTTAAAACCAGATGTTCAATCTTTTCGCCGTCTAACATTTTCTCCAGGGAATCCGTGATTTTGCCCAAAGAGTCTTCATAGGTCTTTAAATAACTTACCGCCTTCTCCACGCCCTGGGCACTCTTGGCTTTTTCTTCCGAAGCGAAGTCTCCTGCGCAAGCCTTAATCTTACCCGCAGCTATGTGTCGAACCCCTAAAAGGTCTAACTCCTGCTGGAGTTCATGCTTAAGCTGTTCTTTGGGAGTGGTTAAAATAGTTATAAATTGACTCAACTCTTCGTTCTCCAATCCTCTGGTAAACTCAATTCTTTCTACGCCTCTGTCTCTTAAATAGGCGATGGCGGGTTTGGCTGTTTTGCTGAGCTCAAAGAATATCTCCTTCTCAAACGCCAGTTCCTCACCGACCATCCCTATAATTAAAGTCTCTCTGTCTTTTAAGACATCCTGCAGGCTTGCATACGCCTTATCGATGGATTTTTTGAATTCCGGGTGCCAATTAGGATAAAGCCTGGCCGTCTGCAGGCTAGAAATCAACTCTTTAAAAGAATTTCCAATTTTATCTAACATCTATTCTTCTTAAAACCTCCGCGGCTTTTTCTCTGACATTTTTATTCCAGAAAAAAGGCCTTTTGCTTAAAAGAACAAGATGCTCCTTGGCCTCTTTTAATTCTACGCCCTCAACCTCCTCCAGAATCGTCATATTCTCTAAAAGGATTTTATTCTTAAAGCCCAAGGGATTTAAGAAAGTGAAAAGCTCCTTCAGCGCCTCCTTTCGAGCACGTTCGTCTCTGGCTAAAATCAGAAAGGCCTCACCTTTCAAGCGGGCATCCTCTTTTTTAAAAAGGGACAATAAGAATTCCTTATCAAAGCTAGGAATGCTTTGCATAGATTTTAGGACTTCCAGTCTAATAATATTATTGGAGAAGGCAAAGATTCTTTTAAGAATGCCCAGGCTTAAAGGGGATTCTGCTCCCTGAAGGCCCTTTACAATTTTTTCCAAAAATTCCATATCGGATTTTTTTCTTTCCAGGTTTTCATAGAAGGAGGCGAGATCGTCGGGAAAAATGTTCAACAGTAATTTTAAAACATAAGGATTGATTCTTTTTTCTTCAAATATCTTCTTAAGATAAACCTCTAACCCTAATGAACTTTTGTCCAAGGTGTTCAAGAAATACTGCAGTTCCTGCGGCGGCACTTCTTCAAAGGCCATATTCTCAATCCACTGGTTGATGTACTCCCGTAGTTTCTCCAGGGCGCTGGCGGAATGAGAGTCCTGTTTACATTTCTGATCTAAGAGCCCTACTAGAGACCTCAGGAATTCCCAGTTTCTCTCTTTAGTCAAACACAGGCAATCTTTTAACAGACGCTCCGCAACTAATCCCAGGACCTCAATGTCTTTTTCCTGTGCTAGCAGGTTCAGAAGCAGAAGGCCATAATGAGTCTGCAGGCAGGGATGATCGAAAGACCACTGTGCCACGGCAGTCTCATCTTGCCACAATCCCTCCAGGGCCCGGCGATAAAGAGGAAGAACATAAGAATCTCGGGGTACAGAAAATATCTCTTTTACCTTTTTTCTGAACTTCGGGCTGATTTTAGAAGATTTTGAATTTTTGATTCTGCTTTCCAGCTCCAAGGCAAGTTCTCTGTGCCTGGCCTGGTCAAAAAGCCTGGCGAATACGTTAAAACTTAAATTATTGAAGTTATCACTCTGGGAAATGCTTTCAATAAGGACATCTACCAAGTCTTCATTTGGTAAATCCTGGAAAAAAGCCTTGATCTTTTCTAACTTCTCTTCCTGAGGAATATCTCGGCCTCCCAAAAACAATTTAAACAGATTCTTGGAACAAAAATGAAATTTACCTTGGTCGGCTCCTTTAAGATAAGATAGAAAATTGTGAAGATTCTCTATGAGTTCCGCATCTTCCGTCAAATCCCTTAAGCTGAATTTATGGATGATCTGTTCAAAATTTTGTGCGAAAGAGTTAATCTTGGCAAGGTCTTTATTTTGTATGACAGCCCTGAAGAGATACACCCATATATCCTTAACCTCCTCCCCTTCATCCCGCAAAAGCTGTGAATAGTCAAGCTCTTCCACGTGGATATGGGAACTTTTATCTTGATTTAAGATACCCCGGATTCCGCCTTGCCTTAAGACTTCTTTAAGGGGCAAGGATACGCAGCTTAAGAACTCAACCAACTCCTGATTAGTAAGCCCTTGCCTGAATTCAATACTTTTTATTTTACGTAGATGCAGTAACGACGCAAGATCCGCATACAGCATCCCCTTTTCCAAATGCTTTCCGTCCATAAACAATGAGCTGGCGGCTATGTCCATCCGAACGGGGCTTAAAAAAGGAAGCAGGGCAACGAGCTTTCCCCTGAAGGTATCCACGGACTGGACAAAATAGGGATGGTCTTTGGGATAGGCGGAAGCGTTGTTCAGGACAATGCGTAAGCCTTTTAAGAATTCATTGAGGGCTTCTTCTTTGGTCATTTAATGAACCCGCAACTTACGGGGCGTGAGTTGGTTGTACGAATTACCTTCTTAACAAATAGCTCCATAACTACTGTTCTCACTTATTGTACTATCAAAGTCTGCTTTTTGCAATTATAAACAAAGATGCCCCTCACTTTAAAAGGGGCATCGAATAAGGCTATTCTTTTAGGCGATTAAGAAACGGTTTTTCTCTTAAAGAATACCCTGTTATTTCCAGAATATTTTTCTCTTTAAACTAATCCTTGGTCAAGCATAGCATCAGCGACCTTAACAAAACCGGCAATGTTGGCACCTTTCACATAGTTGGTGTAATTATCCTCCTTGCCGTATTTGACACATTGTTCATGGATGGCGACCATTATATCATGCAGTCTCCTGTCCACCTCTTCCCTCGCCCAGGTAACACGCATACTATTCTGCGTCATCTCAAGCCCTGAAGTAGCAACGCCGCCGGCATTGGAGGCCTTACCCGGTGCATACAAAATCTTCGCCTCCTGAAACACCTTAACGCCTTCGGGAGTCGTGGGCATATTGGCTCCTTCACCAATCGCTAGGCAGCCATTTTTGACTAATGCCAAGGCATTATTTTCATCTATCTCATTCTGAGTAGCGCTAGGGAAAGCGATATCGCATTTTATGACCCACGGCTTTTTGTTCTCGAAGTATTCGCACTTGAATTCTTTTGCGCACTCTTTTATGCGACCGCGCCGCACATTTTTAATTCCCATTATACAATCTAACTCTTTCTCATCAATACCTGAGGCATCGTGGATAAAACCATTCGAATCGGACAATGTCACCACCTTTGCTCCCAACTGGATAAGTTTCTCTACGGTGTATTGGGCGACATTTCCAGAACCAGATACCGTGCAAACCTTCCCCTTTATAGATTCTCCTCTGGTTTTTAGCATCTCCTCAACAAAATAGACGCAGCCATAACCAGTGGCTTCGGGCCGGATTAAACTGCCGCCCCAATTTAAGCCCTTGCCTGTGAGAACACCGGTAAATTCATTGCGCAGCCTCTTATACTGACCAAACATATAACCGATTTCGCGCCCTCCCACTCCGATGTCACCGGCAGGAACATCCGTATTAGGCCCTATGTATTTGGACAATTCCGTCATAAAACTCTGACAGAAGCTCATAACTTCATTATCAGATTTTCCTTTGGGATCAAAATCGGAACCGCCTTTTCCTCCACCCATAGGCAACGTCGTCAAGGCATTCTTAAACACCTGCTCAAAAGCTAAAAATTTTAAGATGCTTAAGCTTACGCTTGGATGAAAACGTAGCCCCCCTTTATAAGGACCGATGGCACTATTCATTTCAATGCGATAGCCTCTGTTAACCTGTACGTCTCCTGCGTCATCCAGCCAGGGCACGCGAAAGATAATAACCCGCTCCGGTTCAATCATTCTCTCTAAGATTTTGGCCTTTTGATATTTAGGATTTTTCTCAATAAAAGGCATTATGCACTCTACGACCTCTCTAACGGCTTGATGAAATTCAACCTCTCCAGCGTTTTTTTCCATCACTATTTTCATAAAATCTTCCATTTTCTTTAACATCGCTTTACTCCTTTTTGAGTCATTGGCCTATGTCGCCATCGCTTCAAAAAAAAGCGCCCTTTCCTAAAGTCTATTTCGGGCGCCATTGCCTTTTATCTAAGCATAACAAACAGAACAATCGTGTCAAGTTCATTCTTACATAGCCGGAAGATAAAATCTTCCTAAGAGACCAAAGGAGTTTTATCGAGGCTTACCGTCTTTTATCAGATAACCGCGATTTCCTTCAGTCTTTCTCTTTGTAGTTTCGGGTGCCAGAATCTGCTTTTCCAATTGTTTTCTCACGGCTATGGATTTAGCTCTGACTGTTACATCCGGACTGACGAATTTTTCCTCCAACTCTTTTACCTTATCTTCCAACTGCGAGAAGACGAATCTTTCATTTTCTAAAGCGGATAACTCTATCATAGAAGGCATATAGTTAAAAATAACAAACAGAGATAAAGACAATAACAAAGCCCATGCTAACATATTGCTTCTATTCATCTTGCGCCTCCTGTCTTTAGGCAAAACTTTTTTTATGAGCCGGATAGAGCCTGGACGATAAGGCCTAATAGCTCTCTGGCTGCGATGGGTTTGGCTATGACACGGTACTTGCCAGTCTTTTTCCCCAGCAGCTGTTCCTCTTTAGTTAAAATTCCCGTTAAAAATATGATGGGGATATCTTGCGTGGCAGGATCTTCTGAAAGGACTGAGGCCACGTCTCCCCCCTCTATGCCAGGCATCACGATATCCATGACAATCAAATCAGGTAAAATACTCCTGGCTAACTCTAAAGCGTCTTTCCCATTAGTTGCCGCGGATACCTCAAAATGGGCGTGCTCCAGAATACTCTTCAGATGACCCAAAGCCTCCTCTTCGTCATCCACGACCAATATCCTTTTGGGTGATTGAGAAGCCATCTTGCCTATTATTCTACTATGATTCAGAAATTTTGCAACAGAAAAAGGCAAATGTGTTGGGAATGATACCATAGATCGTTACCCCCTCCCCTACAGAGGGAATTTAACAAAGCTCCTTTGTATACGTAAAGAGGTTTTTAAGAAATTAAAGGCGGCTTTGGTTGAATTCGGACTGAAGCCAAAACCAGTCTCATCTA
>JBDRKE010000024.1:0-73961 GCA_043814315.1 Candidatus Omnitrophota bacterium | reverse complement strand
AATCCCTGGAGGATGTTTCGGTTAGCTGGTTCGCACAAGACACAAATAAGAGAAGAAGTGCTTACAGGCGCTCTTTAAAAACCAAAAAATAGGACATTTCTATTTTGCTAAGAATAGGACATTTTTATCTTGCTAGTGCATGCTCATTAATTTCTCTTGACGCGGCAACGTAATAGAGTATAATATTTGCAAAAGCCAATGTTTATTTATTCCTGCCGAAACCGCATAATAAAGATAGCCCTGATATTATGTTCCGTCATTATTTTCTTCTCTTTCCTTTTTGCGCAAGAGGTTGAATATTCTCCGATTGACAATAAAGGCCATATTCAATCTAGCAATACACCCGAGAGAAAAAAAGGAACTGTTCTTTTTAAAGAAGGCAACAACTTCAGCGCGCAAGAGGAAAAAGATTTAACCGCCTTGCAGAAAAATGCCAGGATCTATCGCGACCAAGGTTATGCCCTTCAAAGCAAAGGTAACATTGACGCTGCCATGCCCTTATACCAAAAAGCGGCGGAATTCGATCCGGCTTATGCGGTCGTCCGCAACGATTTGGGGGTTGTCTATGAGGCTAAAGGGATGAGTGAGCGCGCTGAAGAGAGCTATTTGAAAGCCATTGAAATAGACCCCTATTTTTTAAGCCCCTATACGAACCTGGCGATTGTTTACGAAAATAAGCGCGATCTGGACAAGGCCCAAGTTTATTGGCAAAAAAGGGCGCAGTTGGGTTTGCCCGAGGACCCCTGGACGCAAAAGGCTCGCAAGCGCCTGGAAGATATACGCCTGGTTCTGTCGGGCCGTCCTTTAGAAGATATCAGGGAGAGAGAAGTCGCGGGTTTTTTAAAAGACGTCGAGAATCAAAAGAGCCTTTTTGGAAAAGGCAATAAAGGAAAGTCAGACAGGCTTCTTGAAAGAGCGAAGAAAAGTTGCGAAGAAGGAGAGTACGCCGCGGCCATTAAAGAAGCTTTAGATGTCCAGCAACTGGACCCCTCGAATAAAGAGATCGATAAATTTATCGAAGAAGTTCAATTGAGAGCATTATCGAAATAGAAAGCCTCAAGAATTCGATCCTACCAAATTAAAATTCCTTATGTTTATTGATGGATAAGAAGGTATTGTACTTGATAGATGCGATGGCTTTTTGTTACCGGGCTTTTTATGCGGTCAAAGGGCTTTCTACGTCTTTCGGCCAACCTACAAACGCTATTTATGGGTTCACAGTTATGTTGCGTAAGATTTTAAAAGAGAAAAAACCTCAGTATCTTGCGGTTTGTTTTGACGTTTCCAGAGATACTTTCCGGGCAAGGAAATTTGCCGAATATAAAATCCACAGGCCTCCTATGCCGCAAGGGCTTTCCAGCCAGATTCCTTTGATCAAAGAGGTGATCCGGGCCCAAGGCATAGCCTCTTTTGAGAAACAGGGTTTTGAGGCGGATGATATTATTGCCACGATCGCCAGAAGGGCCCAAAAAGAGAATTTTTTCACGATCATCGTTAGCTCCGATAAAGACACCTTGCAGTTGGTAGACGAGGAGACGGTAGTTTATAGTCCCTCCAAGGAGGAGGGGCCGACCTATACCCCTGAAAAGGTATACGAGCGTTTTGGCGTAGCCCCTGATAGGATCAACGATATTGTCGCACTTATGGGGGATGACGCCGATAATATTCCGGGGATCCGCGGCATCGGAGAAAAAACAGCCACGCAGTTAATAAAGGAATTCGGTTCCTTAGATAAGGTGGTAAGCTGCGCGGATCAGATTAAACAGGAAAAGACCCGCCGGATTATTCTGGACAACCTGGATAAAATCCGTTTAAATAAAGAATTAGCGGTGCTGGATCAAGACGTAGATATGGATTTTGATTTAGAATCCCTGAAAATCAAAGAGCCCGACCAGAAAGAACTCTTTCGGTTATTCAAATACCTCGAATTCAAAAAGCTTTTAAGCGATATCACGCCTGAAGAAAACAAATCCCAGGAGGTGCCGTTATCCGAAGTTCAGGATGAGTCTTTAAAAGATTTTGTAAAAAAAGGGGAGGAGCTGGTACTGTTTGGGGCGTCGCAGGAGAGCCTCGTTATCGGAAAAGATAATAAAATATTTAAGGTAAAAAACGCAGGTAAGAATCTAAAAAGTATATTAGAAAATCCTGAAATAAGAAAGATAAGCCATGACCTTAAAAGAATGAAATCGGCTCTTGCGCAAGAGGGAATCGATTTCAAAGGATTAAGTTTTGATACGATGGTGGCGGCCTATTTATTGAACCCTTCCAGGGCCGAATACAACTTAACCGATATCGCCTGGGATTATCTGGGTAAATTATCGGGCAGGAGTATCGATAATGCGGGGGCTGTGGCCTTAATCAGCCAATTAAAAGTTCGGCTCGAGGAAGAGCTTAAAGAGAAAGAGCTGCTTGGCCTTTTTGAAGAACTGGAGATGCCCCTGGTGGACATCTTGGCTCAGATGCAGTTAAGCGGAATAAAATTAGACGTGCAGGTTTTGGCGCAGCTGTCCCGGGACATAGAAAAAAGATTGATCAAATTAATTGAAGCCATTTATGAAGCCAGTGGTTGCCAGTTTAACATAAATTCTCCCAAACAATTAAGGCAGATTCTGTTTGAGAATTTAAAATTACCAGTGGTCAAGAAAAGTAAGACAGGGCCCTCTACCGATGAGGAAGTCTTGAGGAGCCTGGCGGATGAGCATCCGTTGCCGAGGCTCTTGCTTGAGTACCGCCAGCTGGCTAAGCTGAAGAACACCTATGTGGATACGCTGCCTGCGCTGGTGAATCCTGAGACAGGCAGGGTTCACACCTCTTTTAATCAGACGGCTACAGAAACGGGAAGGCTCAGTTCCAGTAACCCCAACCTGCAAAATTTACCTATAAAAACAGATATCGCAAAGGTCATAAGAAGGGCCGTCATTTCTTCGGATGAGGATAGCTGTCTTTTATCCTGTGATTATTCCCAGATAGAATTAAGAGTCCTGGCGCATTTATCTAAAGATGAAAACCTGATTCTTGCCTTTAGGCAAAACAAGGATATCCATAAGGCTACCGCCGCGTTGGTTTATGGCCTGGAGGAAAAAGATATCTCGGAATCCATGCGCGAAGTTGCCAAAAGGGTCAATTTCGGAATCGTCTACGGCCTCTCCGCTTACGGTTTGAGCAAGGATTTGCGTATTTCATTTGAAGAGGCACAGAGATTCATTGATTCTTATTTTCTTAGATATCCCGGCGTCAAAGAGTATATTCAGCGCCAGATACAAAAAGCGCAGGAATCAAGTTTTGTGACGACGTTATTAGGCAGGAGAAGATATATTCCCCAGATCCATGACAAGAATCAGGGGGTCCGGCAATTTGCTCAGCGCCAGGCCGTTAATACGCCTATTCAAGGTACGGCCTCCGATTTAATAAAACTGGCCATGGTTCAGATATACGATCAGATTCGTATGAAGAAGCTTCATGCCTTGATGATTCTGCAGATTCACGATGAACTGTTGTTCGATGTCAAAAGTGATGAATGCGATACCTTATGGAGACTTGTAAAAGACAGGATGGAGAATGTATTAAAGCTGGATGTGCCCATCAAAGTGGATATCAAGAAAGGCAAGAATTGGCTGGATATGGAGGAAATCAAATGAAGATACTTTTTGCATCATCCGAGGTGGTTCCTTTTGCCAAGACCGGGGGCCTGGCGGACGTGGCAGGTGCTTTGCCTTTAGCCCTGGAAGCGCTGGGAGAGGAAGTCATCATTGTGCTCCCCCGCTATAAGGCCATTAGCGGTAGCAAATTTAACCTCCAAAGGATAAAAGAAGATATTTCTTATTCTGTTATAGGAAAAAATATCAAGGTTTATTTTATCGAAGAAAATAAATATTTTGACCGCGACGGCCTGTACCAGGATAAAACCGGCGATTATAAAGATAATCTGGAAAGATTCTGTTATTACTGCGCAAGGTCCTTGGAGTTATTAAAAGAAATCCATTTCCGTCCGGATATCATCCATGTGAATGATTGGCAGACCTGTCTTATTCCGGTTTATTTAAAAACCCGGTATGCCCAGGATCCTTTTTTCAAGAACACCCGGACGGTGCTTACGGTTCATAATATCGGCTATCAAGGGCTTTTCCCTAAAGAGGAGTTTCCAACGCTTGGCCTGGATTGGGGCGTATTTACCATGGAGGGCCTGGAGTATTACGGGAAGATCAATATCCTCAAAGGTGGATTGGAATTCTCGGATCTCATCAATACGGTCAGCCCCACGTATGCCTTGGAAATCCGGACAAAGGAATTCGGTTTCGGTCTGGAGGGTGTTCTGAATAAACGCCGGGACCGGCTCTTTGGCATATTGAATGGCCTGGACTATAAGATCTGGAATCCTGAAACAGATCCATGGATCGCCAAGAATTTTTCTCTGAAGACCGCGCAGGGTAAACTCAAGAATAAAGAAGATCTGCAAAAAATCTGCCGTTTGCCCGTTGCATCCGATGTGCCGCTTGTGGGAATCGTATCCCGGTTAGCCCAGCAGAAAGGTTTTGATATATTGGCGCAAGGCTTGGATAGCATTTGCAGATTGAATCTGCAGCTTGTGATTTTAGGAACGGGGGATTTAGAATACCATCAGATTCTGAAGGATATGGTCAAGGAATACCCTAAGGTCATCTCTTTGCATTTGAAATTTGACGATTGTCTGGCTCATAAGATATACGCGGGTTCTGACATATTCCTCATGCCTTCCAAATACGAGCCCTGCGGCCTGGGGCAGATGATAAGCTTTAGATACGGCACCCTGCCGCTCGTATTTAAGACAGGAGGCCTGGCAGATACGGTCAGTAAGGATAACGGATTCGTCTTTGAGCATTATACGAAAGAAGAGCTCATTAAGACAATCACCAAGGCCATTGCCACATTCAAGAATAAAGAAAAATGGAAGAGGCTTGCCGCTTTCGCCATGCAGCGCAATTTCTCCTGGGAAGAGTCAGCCAAAAAGTATCTTGAGCTTTATGTCAAGGCAAAATCCCTGTAAGAAGAAAATCGTTCTGGGTGTGACGGGAATGTTGGGCAGCGGTAAGACTACGGTCTCTAAGATTTTTGAGGCTTTCGGTGCCGAAGTCATAGATGCTGATAGCATAGCCCATCGTTGCCTGCGAAGAGACCGCCCAGCGTATAAAAAGATAATCCGAACGTTTGGCCGTAAGATTCTGGATGCGAATGGGGCTATCCAGCGAGGGAAATTAGCCGAAATAGTTTTCCATAATAAGATTTCATTACAAAGATTAAACAGGATTTTACACCCCCCGATCATCAGAATCATTAAAAAAAAGATAGAGCTTTCTCGGTCAAAGGTTGTTATTTTGGACGCCCCGCTCTTGCTGGAGGCGGGATTAAAAACTATCGTTGAGGAGCTGGCGGTTGTAAAGATCGCCAAGGCCAAACAGTTAGAAAGAATAAAGAAAAGAGATTGCCTGAGTTTTAAGAGCGTGTTAGGCAGGGTAAAGAGTCAGATCTCCCAATCCCAAAAGATACGGTTGGCGGATTTTATCATAGATAACAACGGTAGTCTGAAAAAAACAAAAAGACAGGTAAAGGATATTTGGAAAAGGCTGAACTTGTCCCTCGCACCTGATAAGCAATAGACGGTGCTCGGGATCTGCAGGCCCGTAGAATGCGGGAAAATTATATCCTACGCATCATGTAAGGGAATGATGGATGCTTTAGGATAATTTGCTGACCAGTAAAAAGCAGGAAAATTAGTCCCTCGTATCACAGAAGCAATAGCTGGATACTCGGGATCAATTTTTAACCCGTAGAATGCGGGAAAATTGAGGAGGGTAAGGTGGAAAAATTAGACATCGGAAACTTAAAAGACATGAAAATCACCGAGCTTAATAAATTGGCGAGGGAGCTTCATGTAAACGGCACAAGCGGGCTCAAGAAACAGGATCTCATTTTTAAAGTTCTTCAGGCCCAGGCGGAAAAAGAGGGGCTGATGTTCGGCGAAGGGATTTTAGAGATTTTGCCCGAAGGATTCGGATTCTTGAGGAGCCCGAATTATAATTACCTGCCCTGTCCGGACGACATCTATATCTCCCCCTCGCAGATAAGGAAATTTGATTTAAGGACAGGGGATACGGTCAGCGGCCAGATCAGGCCGCCTAAAGAAGGGGAGAAATATTTTGCCTTGCTTAAAGTCGAAGCGGTGAATTTTGAGAATCCCGAGGAGGCCAAAGAAAAGGTTTTGTTCGATAATTTGACTCCGGTTTATCCGCGCCTGCCTTTTAATCTAGAGACAAAGCCGGAAGAGGTGTCAATGCGGGTGATGAGCTTACTCACGCCCATAGGAAAGGGGCAAAGAGGCTTGATCGTCGCCCAGCCTTACAGCGGCAAGACCGTGCTTTTGCAGAAAATCGCCAATGCCATAACTGCCAATACGCCGGATGTGATATTAATCGTGCTTCTGATAGACGAACGTCCGGAGGAAGTTACCGATATGCAGAGAAACGTTAAGGGGGAGGTTATATCTTCTACGTTTGACGAACCGCCTGAGCGTCATGTACAGGTTGCCGAGATAGTTCTGGAAAAGGCAAAGAGGCTCGTTGAGCATAAGAGGGATGTGGTGGTGCTTTTGGATAGCATCACGCGCCTGGCGCGGGCGTATAACTCCGTTATACCGCACAGCGGCAAGGTTCTCTCAGGTGGAATTGATTCCAATGCCCTTCAAAAACCGAAAAGATTTTTTGGTGCAGCGCGCGCCATTGAAGAAGGAGGGAGCCTGACGATCATCGCTACGGCTCTCGTAGAAACGGGAAGCCGCATGGATGACGTGATTTTCGAAGAATTCAAAGGCACAGGAAACATGGAATTGCAACTGGACAGAAATTTATTCCAACGCAGGATCTACCCTGCTATGGATATCAAACGTTCCAATACGAGACACGAGGAATTACTGGTTAAACAGGAACAATTACAGAAGATCTGGATCTTAAGGAAGGTCTTGAATGAGCTTAACAATGTGGAGGCGATGGAGCTTTTGATTGAGAAGCTTTCTAAAACAAAGAATAATGAAGAGTTTTTGAACAGTATGAACCAGTAAGTGAGGACTAAATTTACGGAACGAAAGTGAACGTAAATTTATGTCCGAACTTATCCCGAGTCCCTTGCGCAAACAAGTAAAAATACAATGAGTGCTTGGGACGAGGGATATCCCTCGCTTCAAACCACGAATAGAAAGAAGCTCGGGATTAATTTGCTGACCCGCTATAGCGGGCAAATTAAGGAGAGAAGAAAATGAAAGACAAGATTCATCCGGACTATAAAGTTTGCACGATTGTCTGCGCTTGCGGAGAGACCATTCATACCCGTTCCACTAAACCGAGTATTCGCGTCGAGATATGCTCTAAATGCCATCCGTTCTTTACGGGGAAACAGAAATTCGTGGATTCTGCGGGCCGGGTGGATAAATTTATGAAAAAATACGGGAAAAAGAAGGTTAGTGAAAATTTAAGAGACGTTCTTTAAGTTATGTTTGAGCAGTTACAGAAGTCAGAACAGCGCTATGGGGAGTTAGAGCAGCTTTTGGCTTCTCCTGAAGTCATTTCTGAAAAAGCAAAATATAATAAGTTGGCCAAAGAGCTGTCGGATCTGAAAGACTCCGTATCCCTATTCAGGGAATATAAAAGGACCGCTAAAGAGATGGAGGACTGGACGGTTGTGCTTAAAGAAAAGCATGATAAAGAATTTGGTGATTTAGCCAAAAAAGAACTCCAGGATTTAGAAGCCAGGAAGTCAAATTTAGAAGAGCAGTTGAGGGTTGCCTTAGCCGGGGAGGATCTTGATGCCGGAAGAGATGTTATTGTAGAGGTAAGGCAAGGCACAGGCGGAGATGAGGCGGGATTGTTTGCCGCAGACCTTTACCGGATGTATGTCAAATACGCCACTAATAAAGGCTGGGCCGTAGAGTCCATGTCTTCCAACTCCAATGAGGCAGGGGGGTTGAAAGAGGTTATTTTTAGCGTTAAAGGAAAAGACGCGTACAGAAGACTTAAATTTGAAAGCGGAGTCCATCGCGTGCAGCGCGTTCCCGTTACGGAGGCTCAAGGCAGGATCCACACCTCTACGGCAACGGTTGCTGTGCTTGTAGAACCACAACAGTCCGATCTGGTTATCGATGCGAAAGATTTGAGGATAGACACATATAGGTCCAGCGGCCCCGGCGGCCAGCACATGCAAAAAACCGACTCTGCCGTCAGAATTACGCATATCCCCACGGGCGTTGTGATCGCCTGTCAGGATGAGCGTTCTCAGCTTAAAAATAAACTTAAGGCCATGAGGATCCTGGGCGCAAAGTTGCTGGACATGAAAAGGGAACAGGAATCTAAGAAGCTTTCTCAGGCACGGAAATCTCAGATTGGTACAGGTGACCGCAGCGAAAAAATCCGCACGTATAATTTCCCCGATCGTAGAGTCACCGACCACCGCATCAATTTTACCCTGCACAAATTAGAGGCTGTTCTTGAGGGAGAGCTGGATGGACTATCGGATGCCCTTATCAAGGCTCAAGAAGAAAGAGCGCGACAAGGCGAACAAAAGACATGAACGAAGCTGAACTTCTCTTTACAGAGATATTGGATTATGAGAGAGTTGACCTGTATCAAAACAAACGCTTCTGTTTAGATAAAGATAAAGCGTCTTTGGCGGCATCCGTATTAAAAAGAAGAATCCGGGGAGAGCCGCTGCAGTATATTTTAGGCAAGACGGAATTCATGGGTTTGAAATTTAAAGTGAACCAAGACGTCTTCATCCCCAGGCCCGAAACGGAGATTTTGGTGGAGACGGTAATAAATTTAGTTCGGAGTTCGGGGATCGGAGCTCGGAGTATTCTAGATCTGGGGACAGGTTCAGGATGCATCGCAGTGAGTGTAGCAAAATTTTTACCAAATACAAATATAACAGCTACAGATATTTCAGAGAGCGCGATAAGAATAGCAAAGCAGAATGCGGTAATAAATAATGCAAAAATCAATTTTTTATGCAGCGATTTATTCAATAACTCTGAACTGCAAACTATGAACTATGAACTTATCATTTCCAATCCTCCCTACATCCCCACGGATGAAATTGCTACTTTGCAGCCGGAGATTAGCTATGAGCCTCAGATAGCCTTGGACGGAGGCAGAGAGGGGATGGATTTCTACCGCCGGATTATAAGCGTGGCTGCGGGTTATTTAGAAAGAGAAGGCTTCTTGGTTTTGGAGATGGGTTATAACCAATTAGGGCCCATAAGAAAACTATTCGAGAACTCAGGATGCCTAGAAATTATAGAAGTCGTTAAGGATTATAATCATATAGATAGAGTCATAGTAGCAAGAAAAATCCCAAATCCCAATACACAAATTACAAACAAATTATAAATTCCAATGGTTCGGCTTCGCCCTTCGACAGGCTCAGGACTCCGCTCACCATTGGCGTTCAAGCGTAGTCGAAGTGCCAATTTGCAAAATTCCGAAATAAATCTTTTATTTCGGACATTGGGATTTCGGTATTGGGATTTGTTTGCGATTTGGGATTTGTGATTTGGAATTTCTGGAGTAATCATATTGAGGTGATTAAAGATGGATAAACTGATGATAGAAGGGGGCGTGAGATTATCGGGAGAGGTGACGGTATCAGGTGCCAAGAATGCCGTGCTTCCCATTTTAGCGGCAACTTTATTGACCGATGATGCCTGTGTCATTAAGGGCGTGCCTCATCTGCGGGATACCGGCACCATGGTTAAGATCTTGCGCTCTTTGGGAAAGGCCGTTGAATTTGACAAAGGCATCATTAGCGTAATGTCGGGCAGAAGCGCAAATTGCATCGCCGATTATAAGCTCGTTTCTACCATGCGTGCTTCCTTCTGTGTCTTAGGCCCGCTTCTTGCAAAATTTAAGAAAGCCAAAGTTTCTCTTCCGGGCGGATGCGTCATAGGGATTAGGCCTGTGGATTTGCATATCAAAGGATTAAAAGCTCTAGGTGCTGAGGTTGATGTCGATTCAGGTTATGTCGTGGCAAAGGCAGATAGACTCAAAGGCAATCACATCTATCTGGGCGGGATTTATGGGTCATCGGTTTTAGCAACAGATAATGTGATGATGGCAGCGGTCTTGGCGCAGGGTAAGACGCTCATTGAATCCGCGGCCTGCGAGCCGGAGGTTGTAGATTTAGCGGAATTTTTGATTAAGATGGGAGCTAAAATAAAAGGCCATGGCACACCTATCATAGAAATAGAAGGTGTCAGGCACTTGCATGGAGCCGCACACGCCATCATCCCCGATAGAATAGAGGCAGGTACCTTGATGATTGCAGCTTTGATTACGCGGGGAGACATTTTCATCAAAAATGTCCTTTTCCATCATCTGGGAGCCCTTATAGACAAGTTGGAAGAAGCAGGTGCTGGCATCAATAGAACGGATAGTTCTGTGCGCGTACGTGCCAAAAAGAAACTAAAGCCCGTGAACGTCACGACATTGCCCTATCCCGGTTTTCCTACGGATATGCAAGCACAGGTTATGGCTTTGATGAGCGTAACGCAAGGCATCAGTGTCATTACGGAGAAGGTTTATCCGGATAGGTTCATGCATGTTGCCGAGCTTAATCGTATGGGTGCCCATATTCAAAGAGAAGGGCCGCATGCCATTGTCGGGGGCGTCAAGAGGTTGTCCGGCGCACCGGTGATGGCCTCGGATTTACGCGCTTCCGCATGTCTTATATTGGCAGGTCTGGCAGCTCTCGGGAAAACTACCGTATCTAGGATTTACCATCTGGAGCGCGGATATGAAAACATCGATGAAAAATTACGAAGATTAGGGGCCAAGATCTGGAGGGAAAAAGAATAATGTAAATTCAAATGACAAAATCCAAAGCACAAAACAAATCCAAAATCAAAAATTCTAAACAAACCTTTTTAGTTTTAGATTTTGTGCTTTGAGTTTATTTTGGATTTTGTGCTTTGGTATTTGAATTTTAAAAAGGGTAAGTCCATATGATATTAATGATCGATAATTACGATTCGTTTACCTTCAATCTGGTCCAGTATTTGAGAATCTTAGGCCAGGAGGTGAAGGTTTTTAGAAACGACAAAGTGACTTTGGAAAAAATGAAAAGCCTTAAGCCACAAAGAATCGTTATTTCTCCCGGGCCCGGACGTCCGGAGGATGCGGGTATTTCTTGCGATTGCATAAGGGAATTCGCCGGAAAAGTCCCGCTATTGGGCGTATGTCTTGGGCATCAATGCTTAGGGTTCGTTTATGGGGCACGCATTGTCAGCGCAAAAAGACTTATGCATGGAAAGATTTCACGCATTTATCATAATGGCAGGAATATTTTTAAGGGCATTGCCAATCCCTTTGAGGCTACGCGGTACCATTCTTTGATAGTGGAAAGAAAGGGGCTTGCGGATTGCCTGGAGATAACCGCCTGGACGCGGGAAAAAGAAATCATGGGGTTAAGGCATAAGAAATATCCTCTCTGGGGCGTACAATTTCATCCTGAATCTATTTTAACCAAGGCCGGTTTGGATATTTTAGCCAACTTTTTGAGAGAATGATCCAGAAAATCATAGGTCCATTATCAAAAGGTCAAAATTTAAGCAGTGAGCTTATGCAGCTGGCCATGGAAGAGATTATGACCGGAAAAGTCGACACCCGGGATATTGTTTCTTTCCTGACCCTCTTAAGCAACAAAGGCGAGACGGCAGAAGAATTGACGGTAGCGGCTAAAATCATGCGCCGGTACTCTACCCGTATACATACAAGGCACGAGGTGATTCTGGATACCTGTGGTACCGGAGGCGATCAATCAGGCTTGTTTAATGTCTCTACGGCTGTTGCGTTTGTGGCTGCCGGCAGCGGAATCGCCGTGGCCAAACACGGAAATCGTTCCGTCTCCAGTTGCTGCGGAAGCGCCGACATCCTGGAGGCCTTAGGCATCGATATCCTTATGGGCAAGGAAAAAATAGAGAAGTGTTTAGATGAGATCGGTATTGCCTTTTTGTTTGCTCAAAATCTGCATCCGGCCATGAAATATGCCATGCCGGCAAGAAAGCAGATAGGAAAAAGGACCCTGTTCAATATTCTTGGTCCCTTGACGAATCCCGCAGGAGCCACACATCAATTGATTGGTGTTTTTGATAAACGCTGGGCCCATGTCCTTGCAGAGGTGTTGGGGTACTTGGGTTCGGTGCACGCCCTCGTTATCCACGGCGAAGACGGCCTGGATGAGATAAGCACGACCGCAGCGACCCACGTCTGGGAGGAACATAAAGGCACAATCAAGAATTACCAGATTACTCCTGAGGAGTTCGGATTCAAGAAAGCCAGGCGGGAAGATCTGTTAGGTGGAACAGCCGTGGATAATGCCAAAATATTAACTGGGATCTTAAAAGGAGAGCCAGGGCCAAGACGGGAGATTGTTTTATTCAATGCCGCAGCTGCCATATACGTTGCGGATAAAGCCCGTTCCATCCAAGAGGGCCTAGAGTTAGCCAGGGAGTCTATTGATTCTAAAAAGGCTTATGAGAAACTGGAATTACTGAAGGAGTATTCTTTAAGATGAAAAAGGTGGATATCCTTAAGGAGATCATTCAGAAGAAAAAGGAGAGGATCGCTTTAGCCAAAGAGAATCTTCCCGAAGAAGATGTGAAGGCGAAATTAGCCAATCTGTCGCCAACCAGGCCTTTTAGAGAAGCGATCCATAAGCCCCGCACGATTTCCCTTATCGCCGAGATAAAAAGACAGTCTCCCTCCCGTGGCGTTATCCGCCAGGATTTTAATCATCAGGAGATTGCCAAGGCTTACCAGGAGACCATGGTGCAGGCGATATCCGTATTAACTGAAGAAGATTATTTTGGGGGGAGCCTTTCCTATATCAACGAAGTTAAGAATTGGGTTGAGGCTCCCATCTTAAGAAAAGATTTTATCCTGGAGGCGTATCAGATTTATGAATCGCGCCTTTTTGGAGCAGATGCCATCCTGTTGATCGCGGATTTATTAACGAAAGACAAAATATCCGAGTTTTTACAGATTGCCTCTGGCCTGGGAATGGAGTGCCTGGTGGAGGTCCATACCGAAAAGGAGTTAAAAAAAGTCTTGAACCTGGATGTGGCCCTAATCGGCATAAATAATCGTAACCTCCATACGCTGGAAGTGGATTTCAAGACTACGCAGAAGCTTTTTCCCTTAATTCCGAAGGAAAGAATCGTGGTCGTAGAAAGCGGGATCAAGAGTTATCAAGATGTGTTATTTCTGAAGATTCTGGGAGTCAGCGCTGTGTTGATTGGCGAAGCCTTTATGGAGGCGCTAGACATCAAGAAAAAAGTTGCAGAGATGATGGGGTGGTGATGGCTCGGGGTCCTGCCGCGGAAGTTTCCCCATTCCTGCGGGCAGGTATGTCCTCGCAACGGCGAAGCCTTTCTTCCGCGTCACCCCTCGCTTATGGTTTTTTGTATGATTAAGGTTAAGATTTGCGGGATTACCAATCAAGAGGATGCCTCAGCCGCTCAGGCAGCGGGTTGCGATGCCTTAGGATTCATATTCTACAGGAAAAGTAAGCGTTTTATCAGGCCCGAAGCCGCCAAAAAAATAATCAAGACCCTTGCTAAGAATATCAAGAAAGTCGGCGTGTTTGTGGATGCAGAAGAGAAAACAATAAAAAATATTGCGAACTCCTGTGATCTTGATATACTACAGTTTCACGGTGATGAGACTCCTGAATTCTGCTTGAAGTTCAAAGGTTATAAGGTTATCAAGGCATTTCGGGTGAAGAAGAAGATAGATTTTAGCAAGGTAAAGAAATATAAGACCTTTGGATATCTGTTTGATGCGTTTGTCAGGGAGCGCGTAGGTGGCACAGGCAGGTCCTTCAATTGGAATTTATTAAAGCCCTCAGGTAAGACAAGGCAGCCAATATTTCTGTCCGGCGGGTTAAGCAGCAAGAATGTGAAGGAGGCGATAGGAATTGTGCGGCCGGACTGGGTGGATGTCTCCAGTTTTGTCGAATCAAAGCCCGGCAAAAAGGATCATCAGAAGGTCCGCGCCTTTATCAAGGCCGCCAAGGCTTAGCTCTTTATAGATTTAAGAAAATTTTTAATAATGCCTCTGCCGATTTTCTCGCTCAGGTCGCTTTTCCCCCGCCAGCGGCGGGGGACGCAAGAGTTCTTTCGCATTTTCGGCGTCTGCGTAACTCGCTCCTCGGCCTTTGCCTCGTCGCTCAAACACCCGCAGCCGTCCCAGTGTTGTCGCTAGCGCTCCACTGGGATTCCCTCAAATGCTCAAGCTCCTCTTGCTAAAATCTCCATTCGCTCGAAAATGGCAGAGTCATTATTTAATAAAGTCATCGATTAGGTAATTTTTTAGCGGGATGGCTTGGCTGTGATTGAGCGGGGCGTGGAGGCAAGCCTGCCTGCCGGCAGGCAGGGAGCGGGCATCCTTTCCCTATCTTTACTTTGAGCATGGGAAAAGACGACGCAGCCGAGACGAGTGAAGTTTTGCCTCGCAGGGGCAAAACGAACGTCCCCGCGAAAGCACAGACTAGGCAGGCCGCTAAGAATAGAGGAGTTATTTATGATGAAAAAGAGGTTACCGGATAAGACTGGGCATTTTGGGGAGTTCGGGGGGCGATTTGTACCGGAGACTCTCATTTATGCCCTTGACGAACTGGAGCAGGAATACAGAAAAGCCAGGCGGGATAGAAAATTTAACCGTCAGCTGGATTATTATCTTAAAGAGTATGCGGGCCGGCCCACGTCTTTGTATTTTGCGAAGAATTTGAGTTGTTTCTTAGGCGGGGTGAGGGTCTATCTGAAAAGGGAAGACCTGCTGCATACAGGCGCGCATAAAATCAACAATACCCTGGGTCAGGTTTTGCTGGCGCTTCGGATGAAAAAGTCTCGCATCATCGCAGAGACCGGAGCGGGCCAGCACGGCGTCGCTACGGCAGCGGTGGCCGCGATGTTTGGTTTAACGTGCGATATTTATATGGGTGAGGAAGATATAAAAAGGCAAAGCCTTAACGTTTATCGCATGAAGTTATTAGGCAGCCGCGTCATCCCGGTTAAAAACGGAACAAAGACACTCAAGGATGCCATGACTGAAGCCTTAAGGGATTGGGTTACGCATGTGCGTCACACGCATTATATTATAGGTTCTGTGGCAGGGCCCCATCCTTACCCGGAGATGGTGCGCGATTTTCAGTCGGTGATTGGCAAGGAAGCCAGAGGCGCAATTTTAAAGAAAGAAAACCGGCTTCCTGATTATCTGGTGGCTTGCGTGGGAGGAGGCAGTAATGCCATGGGGTTGTTCCATCCGTTCTTTAATGATAGAAAGGTGAGGATGATCGGGGTTGAGGCTGCAGGAGCAGGGCTTCATTCCGGTAGGCATTCGGCAAGTTTAGTTGCGGGAAAGCCGGGGGTTTTGCACGGTTCAAAGTCCGACCTTTTAGAGGATAGATTCGGCCAAATCAAAAATGCGCACTCTATAGCCCCGGGCCTGGATTATCCAGGCGTTGGTCCGGAACACGCCTACTATAAGAAAATAGGCAGAGCCCGGTACGTCGCCGTAAAGGACGAAGAAGCGTTGGAAGGTTTTAAGCTGCTCTCGGAAACAGAAGGGATTATCCCTGCCCTTGAGCCGGCGCATGCTATTTTTTATTTGAAAAAGTTAAAAGGCAAAATAAATAAGAAATCTATCATTATTGTCTGCCTTTCGGGAAGAGGCGATAAAGACACTTATGTTGCGGCGCAGCGTTTAGGCCTTTAACTTAAAGCACAAATGACAAAATTCAAAATTCAAAATAAATCCCTGCCTTGCCGGCAGGCAGGCAAAACCCAAAATTCAAAACAAGAAATTCTCTGTTTTGATATTTGTGCTTTGTGCTTTGGTATTTGAATTTATTGATAACCTTGTGCTTTGTCATTTAATATTATCAATAACCAATTGAGCGTAAACTAAATTCTCATGAATAGGATTGATAAGAAGTTCGAAGAATTAAGAAGGGTTAATAAAAAGGCCTTCATTGTTTTTATCACTGCCGGATACCCGAATTTATCCACCACCGAAAAGCTCATTCTGGAGTTCGCTAAAAGGGGCGTGGATATTATAGAGCTGGGGGTGCCCTTTTCAGATCCTCTGGCAGATGGCCCCATCATTCAGGAGGCCTCCCAAAAAGCCCTGGAAAAAAACGTGCACCTTATAGACATATTGCGTTTGGTCAAAAAGGTGAGAAAGGTTATAGATACGCCTTTGTGCCTTATGACATACTATAATCCTGTGTTCTGTTTTGGTGAGAAAAAATTCATTGATCAGGCTCTGCAATGCGGGGTGGATGGTCTTATTCTGCCTGATCTTACGCCTGAAGAAGGGGCATCGTTTACCCGATACGCCCAAAAGAAAGGACTGGACGTTATCTATTTTCTTTCACCCACGAGCACGCCCAAAAGAATGAAATTCATATCGGAAATCTCCAGGGGGTTCATCTATTACGTTTCTTTAACGGGTGTTACCGGGCCGAGGAAAGAACTGCCTCGTGATGTTATCGCCAAGGTCAGGGAAATTAAAAAATTAACGGTCAAGCCCGTATGTGTGGGTTTTGGCGTATCAAGTCCTCAACAGGTCAGAAAAATTCAGAAAATCGCCGACGGTGTTATTGTAGGAAGCGCCATTGTTCATAAGATAAAAGAGCATATCGCAAGACCTGATCTCATTCAGAAGGTCAGCCGGTTCGTTTCCTATCTAAAAACATAACCATGTATAAAAAGACACTGTTACATAATGGTTTAAGGATTGTCAGCCACCCTATGCCTCGAATGCAATCTGTTGCTATCGGCCTCTGGATTAAGGTCGGAGGCAGATACGAATCTGACCGCAACAAAGGCATATCCCATTTTTTAGAGCATCTTCTGTTCAAAGGGAGCAAAAAATTCTCTTACCGAAAAATAAAAGAGTCTATTGAGGGCGTGGGAGGTTCTCTGAATGGGTTCACTTCGGAGGAGGTTACCTGTTATCTGGCTAAAATACCGGCACGCCATATAGAAATAGCACTTGATGTCTTATCGGACATGGTTTTAAATCCGCTCTTGCCGGCTCAGGAAATTGAAAAAGAAAGAACCGTGATCCTGGAAGAGATCAAGATGTATAAAGACCAGCCCCAGATCTATATCTATGAATTATTGGACGAACTTCTCTGGCCCGGTCAACCCTTAGGAGCTCCCGTTATAGGCACGGTGGATTCTGTCAGCCGGATAAAAAAGGAAGACATTCGTTCTTTCAAGAGCAGATTCTATGTGCCGGCCAATATTATTATCAGCGCTGCCGGCTCCTTAAGACATGAAAAGCTGGTTCGCATGGCACAAAGGACTTTTTCTCGTGCAGAAGAAGACAGTCTCAACAGTTTTGAAAAGGCTCAAGAGCGCCAAAAAGCACCGTCTCTCAAGATATTTTATAAAGAGACAGAACAAACCCATATGGCCTTAGGATTTCATAGTTTAAAGCGGGGCCATCCCTTAAAGCATGCCTTGGGAATCCTGAATATTGTTTTAGGCGCGAATATGTCCAGTCGTCTGTTTAATGAGATCAGAGAAAAAAGAGGCCTGGCCTATGAAATCGCTACGCTCGTGAAGCGCTATTTGGATACGGGGGCCTTCCTGGTGCATGCGGGGATAGATAACTCCAAAGTCCAAGAAGCCACAAGGCTGATCTTAAAGGAACTAAGGATTTGCAAGAAAGAATTAATCAGCATGGGTGAGTTCAGACGGGCCAAGGAGTTTTACTTAGGACAGCTCATGCTGGCTTTGGAAGATACGCTGGACCATATGCTTTGGATTGGTGAATGCACAATGTGTCTGGATCGGACCTATTCTCTTGGCGATATAATCGATGAGGTCCGTAAAGTGAAAAGAGAAGATGTGCGGTTGGTGGCAAGAGCTATTTTTCAGGAAAGAAAATTAAACATGGCCTTGATTGGCCCTCTGAAGGATAGCCACAATAAAATTCATAAGGAACTGCGGATAGATTAATGGATTCCGTATTAAACATCCCCATCATCCTGTTATTGTTCTTTCTGCTGCTTGTGTCTTTTTTCTTTTCCGCATCGGAAACATCCACGATCAAATTAAGCAAAATAAAGCTGCGTCATATGGTAGCCAAGGGTATCAAGGGCGCCAAGCACATCCAGCACCTGGGGGCCAATCTAGATAAGCTTATCGTGGGGATTCTGGTGGGTAATAATTTCGTCAATATCGCCATCTCCGCCATTGTGACGGGTATCTTCGTTAGCTTCCTCGGCTATCGTTGGGGGATTATCGTCGCCACGTTTGTTACCGCTCTGTTTATCCTGATTTTTTGTGAAATAACCCCTAAGATCTTAGCCATCAAACTGACGGAGAAAATGGCTTTGTTTACAGCTCCTTTTATGGAGGTCTTCCTCAGGATTTTTCACCCCATCGTTAGTATTTTTGTAGGGGTAAGTAGCCTTATCTTGAAAATATTCAAGATATCTCCTTCTAAGAGGTCTCCTTTGATAACCGAGGAAGAATTAAAGCTGATGATTGAGATTGGCAAAGAAGAAGGGGTTTTAAGCGATCAGGAACGGAAGATGCTGTATCGTATTTTCGAATTCGGGGATACCCAATTGAAAGAAGTGATGATACCTAAAGATAAGATTGTCGCTGTTAATTTTGAAGTTAGCCCTGAAGAGCTGTTGAATATTTTTGTTGAGCAGGGTCATGCGAGGCTGCCGGTGTATGAGGGGTCCGTTGAAAGAATCGTAGGGATTATCTATGCCAGCGACCTGCTTTATCTGCTTAGAGACAAGGGTTTCTTTCTGATAAAGGACCTGGTGCGCGATCCTCGTTATGTAAGCCCTGCTATGCGCGTGAATGAGCTTCTGGTGGACTTTCAAAAGGACAAAATCCAGATTGCGATTGTGGTGGATGAGAATAAAAATACCTTGGGGCTGGTCACTTTGGAAGATTTGCTTGAAGAGATTGTGGGTGAGATCGAAGAGAAGCATGTTAACCATACCCTTAGAAAAAAGAATTAATTAAGGCTAGGGGCCCGATGAATATGTTGACATACAAATGAACCTGTGATAAGATTATAAAAGTATTTAAGAACTCGGTTGACAAAAAGAGGAGGGGTAATGGCAGAAACAGGTTATTGCGTAAAATGTAAAGCTAAAAAGGAAATTAAGGATGAGCAAAAAGTGACCATGAAAAATCAGCGTTTAGCCGTTAAAGGTAAATGCCCTGATTGTGGTACGGGTATGTACAGGATTTTAGGAAAGAAATAACCTTAAAAAGCGCAAAATCCGCAAGAACGCAAAAACTTCTCTTTCCGTTTTAGCGTTGGGAGGTAAATTACTAATAGAGCCTAAGAAAATAGCATTTCGCATCGTAGCTGAAGCCAGAGAAAAGAAAGCGCAGAAGATACTTGTCTTGGATATGCGCGAGGCTTGCAGCTTTTGTGATTATTTTGTTATTTTAAGCGGAACGTCCCTGAGGCACGTTAATGCTGTGGCGCAGGCTATTGAGGTTAGTTTAGATAAAGACAGAATAGAATCTCTCTCAAAGGTGTCACCTAACGATGAATCGGGTTGGGTGGTGTTGGATTATATCAGCGTTGTCGTCCATATCTTTTATAAACCGTTGAGAGAGTTTTATTCTTTGGAGCGCCTATGGTCGGACGCCAAAAGGGTACGGATTCCCCGAAAGCTCTAGGGGGCAAGAGATCGGTTCGACCTTAAGATCCTTAAGGATTCCTCCTGGAAACACTCCTTCCGTTTGAAAACCACAATGAAACAGAATATTCAGGACGTATTGATAGAAATTATTGGTGAAGCCTTGAAGGAGTTTGGATTAGATAAAGATACTCCTGAGGATATAAACCTCGATTTTCCCACGGATCCGCGTTTCGGCGATTTATCTACCAGCATTGCCCTTCGTTTAAAAAAGAAGGTTCGAAAACCCCCCCCGGAAATAGCCCAGATTCTCGCTGATTCCATAAAAAAACAATTGGAAAGAAGCCCTGCTTGGGATATGGTGAGTCACGTTAAAGTTGAGGGAGGAGGGTTTATCAATTTCTATTTAAACGACGATTATTTTTATGAGCAGTTAAAGGATTTAGTGATAAAGGGAATCGGTGCTTTAAAAATTAACCTCGGTAAGGGTCGGCCCGTCTTGATTGAGTTTGTAAGCGCCAATCCTACGGGTCCTTTATCGGTAGCCCACGCCCGGCAGGCAGCCGTAGGAGATTGCTTGGCCAACATCTTAGATTTCTTAAATTTTAAGGTCAAAAGGGAATATTACTTGAATGACGAAGGTAATCAGATTGATATCTTGGGGAAATCCGTTGAGTTAAGGCTCAAGGAATCAGACGGTGAAAAAATCGATTTTCCTGAAAACTATTACCAGGGAGATTATATTTACGACATAGCCAGGAAAGCTCAAAGCTCAAAGCTCAAAGCTCAAAGCTTAGGAGAGTTTGCGGCAGGGTATATATTAGATATTATTAAAAAAGAGTTGAGCGAGTTCGGGGTCAAGTTTGATTATTGGTATTCTCAAAAGGATCTGAGGACGAGCGGTAAGATTGATAAGGCGCTGGATTTCTTAAAGAAAAAGGGATTTTTATATGAACAGGAGGGTGCCCTGTGGTTTAAGTCTACGGAATTCGGCGATGATAAAGACAGGGTGGTGATCAAGAGCGACGGAGCTTACACGTATCTGGCTCCCGATATTGCTTATCATCGGGAAAAATACGCTCGCGGCTTTCGTTGGCTGATCAATCTGTGGGGTCCTGACCATCACGGTTACATAAATAGGCTAAAAGCCGCTGTGCAGGCGCTGGGCCATGAATCGAAGAGCCTGTCTATCCTCATCGTGCAATTAGCCTCTATCTTTAAATCAGGAAAATCATTGGAGATGTCCACGCGTAAAGGCCAATACATCACGCTGAGAGATGTCCTGGATGAGGTGGGTGTGGATGCCTCCCGGTTCTTTTTCCTGATGCGCCGGACCTCAAGTCTTCTGGATTTTGATTTAGACATAGCCAAGAAACACACTCCCGAAAACCCCGTTTATTATATTCAGTATGCCCATGCCCGAATCCGCAGTATTCTTAAAGAAAACACTCACAAATTAGATAAAGAGGTACGATTGTCTCTCCTTAAGGAAAAAGAAGAAATAAGCCTGATAAAAAAATTGTTGCAGTTTCCGTATATATTGAATATTTGTCTGAGTACCACAGATCCTTATATGCTGACCGTCTACCTGCAGGAACTCTCCGAAACCTTCCATAAATTTTATGATCTCCACCGCGTTCTGGGCCAGGAAGAGGAGCTGACAAAAGCCAGGCTTTCTCTCATCGAAGCCACCCGGATCGTTACTGCCCAGGGGCTCAAGCTCCTGGGTATTTCAAGACCAGAGAAGATGTGAAAAATGCCCAGCCACAAAATCTTAAAGATTGCAACTTCCTCTGTTAGCCTTCGTAATAAATTCAGTAAGGAATTAGGCATATCGGAAATACTGGCCCAGGTATTGATTAATCGGGGAATAGGCACACCCCAGGAAGCGGAAAAGTTCCTGAATGTGAAATCCGAACATCTCCTGGATCCCTATTTCTTCGCTGATATGCCCAGGGCCGTAAGTCGGGTCAAGGAGGCAGCCAGGAATAAAGAAAAAGTCATGGTTTTTGGGGATTATGATGTGGACGGAATAACCGCTTTGAGCCTTTTAAAGGATACGCTTAAAAAAATGGGCATACCCGCACTCCATTACCTGCCGCATCGCATTAATGAAGGGTATGGCCTGAACAAAAATACTCTTAAGTATGTCCTGGAAAATAAAGTCAGGCTCTTGATCACGGTTGATTGCGGGACGAGCAATCACAAAGAGATAAAGGAGTTGAAGCGCCACCATATAGACGTGATCATCACCGACCATCATGAATCGGTAGACGAAACGCTGCCGGTGGCTTTGAGTATCCTGAATCCTAAGCTTAAAACAAGCGGTTATAAATTCAGGGATTTGGCAGGGGTGGGCGTAGCTTACAAGCTATGCCAGGCTTTAAGGGATTCCTCCCTGACAGAGGATTTGGATTTAGTTTCATTAGGGACTATTGCCGACAGTGTGCCGCTGACGGGTGAAAATCGTATCATTGCTAAAGAAGGCTTACGGCGGTTATCGCAAACAAAAAGAGAAGGCCTGCGGGCTCTTATAGAAAACGCCGGAATCAGCGGCCGTAAGTTCACCTCAACATCGGTCAGTTTTATACTCGGCCCCCGTATCAATGCCAGCGGACGTATGGATACCGCAGAAACTTCTCTCAATTTATTAATGAGCCAGACACGGGAAGAGGCTCAAAGGTACGCTAAAGTCATAGAAGGCCATAATCGGCAGCGGCAGAGAATAGAAGGTAGGATCATGGAAGAGGCTCAGGACTTGATTAATAAAGAGATTAATTTTAAGGAGCATAAAATTATCGTTATTGCTAAGGAGGGTTGGCACCAGGGTGTTTTAGGTATCGTGGCCTCTAAACTGGCGGATAGATTTTACAGGCCGGCCATCGTCATCTCATTGGACGAAAAATTATGTAAGGGTTCAGCCCGCTCTATAAAGAATTTTCATCTTTTCCAGGCACTGGTTGAGTGTAAGAAGTTTTTAAATAGCTTTGGCGGGCACAGCCACGCCGCAGGCCTGGTGATCGCTAAAGATAGCATAGAAGATTTTAAACGCAGCATCAACGAGTTAGCCAGAGAACGACTATCCATCGAAGACCTGTTGCCTAGCCTCGATATCGATATGGAGTTGACCCTTTCGGACCTGGATGAAGAGAGCGTTGCCGAGTTCGATAGCCTTGAGCCTTTCGGCGCAGGAAACCCCGAACCTTTGTTTTTTTCAAGAAATTTAAGAAGGAAGGGCCAGCCGCAGGTTTTAAGCAGAGAAACGCTGAAATTCTGGGTCACAGACGGCCAAACCACCTATCAGGCGATCGGATTCGGCATGGGTTCTCTGAAGGAGAGCCTCTTAGAAACAGAAAGATTTGATCTGGTCTATACGGCCCGAATGGATAGTTGGGCGGGCAACAGTTCAGTTCTTTTAGAAGTCAAAGACATATTCTTTAAGTGAGCCCAGTCTTCTATTCGGCGCTGAATTATTGGAGAGGCAAACTTAGGCCCTTTGAAAAGATTGTTTTTTGATGCATTTTGCGCATACATAGACCCTCTTGGGGTGCCCCTTGATCAAGATGCGCATTTTCTGAAGGTTAGGCAGGAATTTACGCATGGTCCAGCGGGCTATTTTACTGCCAGTCCCGCCCTTAGCTTTGTATTGGCCTTTGCGGGTAATCATTTTTCCGCTGAGTGCGCCTTTTCCGCACAACGCACATTTCTTTAGCATTCTGATTTTCTCCTTATTAGGAAAATAATAGGCTGTCACGAAATTCGTTCTAGCCTAAGGGTGGCATTTTTGTGACGTCCTAAGGAAAATAAGTATACTTGAAATTTGGATATTGTCAAGATAGAATAGTAAATAGCCCTGTCATTTTCTCTTTCGGGTCGCTTGAGATGTTCATGCAACTTTGATTTTATGGTTTCGCTTCCGGTGCTGTCCTGCGCAGGACTAATGCGCCTCCGGCGAAACGCACAGAAATTTAAGAAATTTAAGATCGGGTCTTGAAATAGTTTGGTAAATAATGAGTTACAAGACCCGATCTTGAGAAAGTTTGAAAATTTATAGGACAGGGGGCTCGCTAAATATAATAAACCATGAACGATATTTTATTAGAAGGACTTAATAAGGAGCAAAAGGAGGCGGTGACGCACCGGGAAGGGCCGCTTTTGATCATTGCGGGAGCCGGTACGGGTAAAACTACGGTTATTACTCGTAGGATCGCTTGGTTTTTATCCAATAACCTCGCCAAGACCCATGAAATCTTAGCTTTGACCTTTACGGATAAAGCCGCTTCTCAAATGCTTGAGCGCGTGGATATCCTTGTGCCTTACGGTTACACGGATATCTGGGTTTCTACCTTTCATGCCTTTGGAGATAGGCTCTTAAGAGAGAATGCCCTTATCGCGGGCCTAGATCCGGATTTTAAAGTCTTCACCCGGCCTGAGGCGGCGGTTTTTTTCCGCGAGCATCTCTTTGAGTTTGACCTTTCCTACTACCGGCCCTTATCTGACCCCACACGTTTCATCGAGGCTTTGATTTCCGTTTTTAGCCGCGCCAAAGATGAAGATATTTCTCCGGGAGAATACCTTGCTTTTGCCGAGAGCCTTATGCAGAAGGCAAAAGAAAAGCCGGAGGATGAAGCGCTTAAGGAGCAAGCCCTGCAGCAAATGGATGTGGCTAGGGCCTATGTGAAGTATCAGGAGCTTCTTTCCAAATACGCAGCCCTTGATTTCGGAAACCAGTTTTATCTGGCTTTGAAACTCCTTCGAGAACACCGCTTAATTTTAAAGAAATATCAGAAGCAGTTTAAATACATTCTGTTGGATGAGTTTCAGGATACCAACTTCGCCCAATTTCAAATGGTTAGGTTATTGGCGCAAGAAAGCAAGAATATTACGGTTGTAGGAGACGATGACCAATGTATTTATCGATGGAGAGGCGCAGCTTATAGTAATCTTTTAAATTTCATAGAGGCATTTCCAGACAGCAAAAAAGTTACCTTGACGCATAATTATCGTTCTGCGCAAGTCATGTTGGATAGCGCCTATCGGCTCATCCAGCATAATAATCCGGAACGTTTTGAGGTGAAGGCCGGAATCGATAAAAAACTCATCGGCGTGTCCAAAAAGGGCTTGGCTCCTGAGCACTTGTATTTTGATAGTCATTCCCAAGAATCCGATTGGGTGGCTAAAACTATCAAGAAGAAGGTTGAGAGTCAAAAATACAATTGCAGGGATTTTGCCATTCTTGTACGTTCCAATTCCGATGCCCAGGCCTTTTTGCAGGCGTTGAATATGCAGGGTCTGCCGTGGCAATTTAGCGGCGCTCAAGGGTTATATTCCAAGGAAGAGGTCAAGTTATGTATTCATTTCCTGCGCGTCATAGCAAGCGCCTCTGATTCTTTGAGCCTTTATTATCTAGTCTCAAGCGAAGTTTATGGGTTGAATCTTTCTGATTTGAGTTTATGCATGCATTATTCGAAACGCAGGAATAAATCGCTCCATTTTGTGTTTAAGAATATCGAAAATATATCGGAATTATCCGAAGCAAGCGTCTCAAGCCGCGATAAAATTAACGAACTATTGATTGACCTGGAGCAATACTTAAAGGTATCGCGCGAAGAAAGTACGGGAAGATTGCTGTATAAATTTTTAACTCAAACCGGCCTTCTCAAAAAGCTTTCGCATCAACCTACGCTGGAAAAGGAGACCAAGATTGAGAATCTCGCCAAGTTTTTTAATATTGTGAGAGATTTTGAGCTCGTGGCGAAAGAAGACCGCGTGATAAATTTTGTTAACTATTTGGGCCTTTTGATGGAAGCCAAAGATGACCCGGAGACAGCGGCCAGCGACCCGGATATGGATGCCGTCCAGGTGCTGACTATTCACAAGGCCAAGGGATTAGAATTCCGTGTGGTTTTTATGGTGAGCCTTATCCATGGGAGATTCCCCGTGTCCGGCCGCCGGCAACCCATTGAATTACCGGATCTCCTCTTAAAGGAGATCCTGCCTTCAGGAGATTTTCATATTCAGGAGGAACGCCGGTTATTTTATGTGGCGATGACGCGCGCCAAAGAGGAGTTGTATTTAACCAGTGCCGTTGATTACGGTGGCCCCAGGAGCCGGCGGATCAGTCCGTTTGTTATCGAAGCCCTGGGAGAGGAAATCAAGGAGAAAGAAAAAGAAAAGAGATGTGCCCTCGAATCCATCAAGCGTTACGCCCCTCAGAAAGAATCTTCTTCGCTTAAGATTTCCGCAGTCCCCGAAGATGAGCTTCTTCATCTAAGTTTTTACCAGCTAGATGATTATTTAACCTGTCCTCTAAAATATAAATATGTTCATATCCTCAGGGTTCCGATATTAGAACATCATACGGTCATATACGGCCGGGCCATGCATGAGGCCGTCACCAAGTATTTTCAGTTTAAGATGGCGGGTAAGAAAATGGAGCTGGCTGAGTTGCTTGGTATATTTAGAAAAAGTTTTGACCCGCAGGGTTTTCTTGATGAAAGGCATCAAGAGGAACGTTTCCGTGTCGGCCAGGAGGCGTTGATAAGATTCTATAAAGACGAACAACGGAATGATTCCAAACCCTTCCTTATCGAAAAAGAATTCTCAATTTTCGTAGAAAATAATAAAATTACAGGCCGCTTTGACCGCGTGGATAAAGAAGGAGAAAGGGCTGTCATCATCGATTTTAAGACCTCTGAGCTTAATAAACAAAAGGACGCGGATAAGCGTGCCAAAGAAAGCCTACAGTTGGCCTTGTACGCATTAGCCTACAAGAATATTCATAAGCAGCTTCCCAGGCGCGTGGAACTGCATTTTCTGGAATCCGGGCTCATCGGGGCCGATACGAAAGACGAGGATGATTGTGAAAAGGTTATAGAAAAAATTAAAGAGGTATCACGCGGTATCCGCCAGCGTAACTTTTCTGCTGCTCCAAGTTTTATGGCGTGCTCCTATTGCGCGTATAATCAGATTTGCCCTTCGGTTATTAAAAAATAATCTGGGATGAATCAAAATTTTAAAATTCATTGCACTATTTGGGATTCAGCAGTAAAATTATACAGCATACCGAAATAATTAGAACAGGGGGAATGGTTTTAAGAGGAGGTGGGGCATGGCAGGAGATATGTTGGTGTTGATCGCACTTCTTTTTATCATTGTTTTTGTCTTTGACGTATCCTTTAACCTGCGCAGGATTGGCAGGAATTTTGAGAGGCTCCTGAGGAAATTGGCAGAAATAGAGGACTTGCTTCAGAAAAAAATTTAGAAATTTCGGACTTTGGGCTTTAGTAAGAGATGCAAAAGGATATCCTTAAAACAAAATCGTTGAGGGCCATTGAACAAAAGATGCAGGATATGGATCAGGATTCTTTGAGATACCGCATACTGGAAAGCGCTAAGAACTTTAAGGCTTCATGGGTAGAGCTCGGACAGGCTTTATATAGCGTATGGAAAGACAAGCTTTATAAGGAATGGGGTTACGTTAAGTTTGAAACCTACACGGCTAAAGAAATAGGGATAAGAAAACAGACGGCGATGAAGCTCTTGAAATCTTATTATTTTCTGGAAAAAGAGGAACCTGTTTATTTAACAAAGAATTATTCAGAGACCACGGATGCGGCACTGCTACCGAGTTATGAGGCTATTGACGCGTTGAGGCTCGCTAAAAACAATAGAGAACTAGGAACCCAAGAATACCGGCACCTAAGAAATGAGATCTTTGAAAAAGGCAAGGATGCCAGGGAGTTAAAACGAGACCTGACCAGTCTGATAAGAGAAAGGCAGGAACTCACGCCGCAGGAGGCATGGAAAAAGAGAAGGCTTTCTACCGTTAAAAGGTTGCTCGGTACCTTGAGGTCCCTTAACAAAGAAGCCCAGATATTGAAATTGTTGCCGTCGGCCATCATTCAGGAGACATCTGAGCTGATAAAAAACATTGAGTCAGAGATAAATATTTAAGGTTTATGGTGAAAAGATAAGAATGTGCCATTATCATGGTCATGTAACGCTATTTGTACAGATGGCCGCAGATTAAAAGACACAGATGATCGCTGATACTCTCTTTAAGTGGACTTTGTCTGGGATCATCTGTCGTTTTTAAAGAAAGGTTCCGCGTGGATCTTTATCTGTGATCATCTGTGTTTAATGGCAGGCATCATTTCATATTCTACGGTAAAAAAGATATGAATGTATTGACTTATGAAACAAATTAACGTATAATGTCAAGAAGTGAAAGGAGGCAAACAGATTGGTTTTAGTCAAAGAGAAAAAGACAAAGCTTATTGACGAATTCAAAGTCCATGCGAGAGATACAGGTTCCGCGGAGGTTCAGATCGCCATTTTAACGGAAAGGATTAATACCTTAGGAGGGCATTTCAAGAGTCACAAGAAGGATTTTAATTCTCGCCGCGGCTTGCTCAGCCTTGTGGGCAGGCGCCGCAGACTCCTCGATTATCTCAAGAAGAAGGATTTTAAGAAGTACGGAGAAGTCATCAATAAGCTAAACTTGAGAAAATAATTTCCGGCTTTTTCCTAAGTATAAAATACGATGCAAGTTAACAACCTGAAACTAAAGTTTGGAAGGCAGGATTTAATCCTGGAAACGGGAAAGATCGCCAAACAGGCAAACGGCTCTGTGACCGTTCAGTACGGCGGGACCGTGGTGCTGGTGACGGCTTGTATGTCCAAAGAAATCAGAGAAAACCAGGATTTTTTCCCTCTGACGGTTGAGTGCCAAGAGAAGACCTATTCCGCAGGAAGGATTCCTGGAGGGTTCTTCAAGAGAGAAGGCAGGCCTTCTGAGAGTGAAATCTTAACCGCCAGACTTATAGATCGTCCCATTCGTCCTCTTTTTCCCAAGGGCATGCTGAATAATGTACAGATTATGGCTATTGTTTTGTCCAGTGACGGAGAAAATGACCCCGATATTCTAGCCGTCATCGGCGCTTCCGCAGCCTTGACCCTATCCGATATTCCCTTCCAAGGGCCTCTGGCCTGTTGCCGGGTGGCTTTTGCGAATAATGAATTTATACTCAACCCTACTTATGCGGAATTGGAGGTTTCTCAGTTAGATGTGGTTATAGCTGCTAATCGTAAGGGCGTGATGATGCTGGAATCAAAAGCCAAAGAGGTCGCCGAAGAGAAATATTTAGAGGCCGTAAAGTTTGGATTTGATAACCTTCAAGGCGTCATCGGGCTTCAGGATGAGTTTCAGAAGATGTGCGGAAAACCTAAACAGGAAGTCCCCTTAAAGACAATAGACCCCGAACTTATAAAAAAGGTTGAAGAATTCTCGGCAGATAAGTTGAAAGAGATTTATCAGTTAGGAACGCAGGAACAAAGGGTAGAGCAGATCCATCTATTAACAAAGAAATTAGAAGCGGATCTTGCCAACGAGACGCATACCCTGGCTGACATCAAAATGGCTTTGGATGAAGTCGAGAAGATGCAGCTAAGGAGAAAAGTCCTTAAAGAAAATGCGCGTTTTGATGAGAGAGGGTTCAAGGAAATCCGGCCCATCAGCTGCGAAGTGTCAGTTTTGCCGCGCACGCATGGATCAAGCCTTTTTACGCGCGGCCAGACGCAAAGCCTGGCAGTTACCACATTAGGCACCGGACAAGATGAGCAGTTGGTTGAGGCGTTGGAAGGGAAGAAATACAAATCTTTTATGTTGCATTACAGCTTTCCGCCCTTTAGCGTAGGAGAGACGGCGCCTGTACGCGGTCCCGGCCGCAGGGAAATCGGCCATGGCGCCTTAGCCGAAAAAGCGCTTTTAGCTATCATGCCTTCCAAGGAAGAATTCCCTTATACCATCCGGGTAGTTTCTGAAATTCTCGAGTCCAACGGTTCCTCTAGTATGGCCAGTGTCTGTGCGGCGGCCCTGTCTCTAATGGATGCCGGCGTTCCGATCAAAGAAACCGTGGGAGGAATTGCTTTAGGCTTGATTAAAGACGATAAGAAGGCTGTTATCTTGACGGATATTGCCGGATTAGAGGATCATTTTGGAGATATGGATTTTAAAGTAGCTGGGACGCAAAACGGAATGACGGCTGTGCAACTGGATTTAAAAATTGACGGCATTAACTTAGAATTGCTTCGCGATTGTCTGTTTCAGGCGAAGGAGGCTAGGGCCCTTGTCTTAGAGAAGATGAATGCTGCGCTCGCTATGCCCCGCCAGACATTATCCAGCTACGCGCCACGTATAGATGTTATTAAGGTAAATCCTGAAAAAATCGGAGAGCTGATCGGCCCCGGCGGAAAGAATATCAAGAAAATAATTGCCCAGACAGGTGCGGCGATTGATATTCAGGATGACGGCAGTGTCCTCGTCTCTTCCACGGAACCCGCGAAGTCAGAAGCAGCGATCAAGATGATCAAGGCCATAACGGATGAGGTCGAGGTGGGCCGCATCTATACGAGCAAGGTAAAGCGTATTGTCAATTTCGGAGCGTTTTGTGAAATCGCTCCAGGAAAAGACGGCCTGGTGCATGTTTCGGAACTCGCGGATCATTTTGTAAAAAGCGTGGAAGAGGTCGTCAAAATCGGTGATGAGTTTAAAGTGAAGGTCATCGGTATTGACGAGTTGGGCAGAATCAATCTTAGCAAAAAACAGGCGGAAGCAGACAGCTCAAAGTGAAGGAAAGAAGTTTAAACGAAGTCAAAGGGGTCATTTTAGTCGCCGTAGGTCTCATGATTCTGGCAAGCCTCCTTCGGTTTGACCGCCTGGACTTGGCTTTTTATACATCCCATCCCAATATCCCCCCCAAAAATTTTCTCGGTATCTTCGGCGCGTATCTAGGCGGGATCATCGTGTTCTTATTTGGAAGAGCCACGAGCTTCTTTTTGCCTTTACTTGTTATGCTTTTAGGGATAAAGTTTTTCCGACAGGACATTCCTTATCTAAGCCTCCCCAGAATCTTAGGCATGCTCTTTTTGTTATTATCTATCAGCTCTCTGGTGGGCATGTTTAATCTGAATAACGGATATATCCGTTTTTATACAGCTGGTTTTTTCGGATCTGCCATATCTAATTTTATCACGGCCTATTTTAGCCGCTTAGGCGGTTTTTTAATATTTATTACGTTTATCATTTTATCCCTTGCTCTGGTCACCGAGATTCTTATCTCATCTTTATTCTTGAACATCTTCAATAAAACCAAACTTTTATTAAGCCCTTTATTCAGATTTAAAACAAAAGGAAGGCCTTTCAGGATAAAGACTAAGCCATCTTTGTTATCTAAAGTTCAAGGGCACGAGGAGAAAGAAAAACCTTTGGCAACGGCTCTCAAATCCAAAGCCGATGCTTCGCAGAGTTTTCCGCCAAGGCCCAAGATCCAGATTAAGACAAAACCGCAAAGCACTTCGGTATCAAAAACAGAACCTAAAGAGCTCAAGATAGGAGATTATTGTCTTCCTTCTTTAGATCTTCTGGAATCTCCTCCGCCGCTTGAGGCGCGGCAGATTAAGGAAGACTTGGAGGCCAATGCCCGGATTCTGGAAGACACGTTGGAAGATTTTGGAATTTCGGCTAAGGTCACCGATATAGAACGTGGGCCCATCATCACCCGTTACGAACTGGAGCCTGCGCCCGGCGTCAAGCTCAACAAGATTGTGGCTTTAAGCGATGATATTGCTTTGACTATGAAGGCCCAATCCGTGAGGATTATTGCCCCTATCCCCGGCAAGGGAAGAGTGGGGGTTGAGGTTCCCAATATGCAGAGCAGTTTTGTCTATTTAAAAGAAGTGTTGGCTTCGAAAGAGTTTCAGGAAGCGACGTCTCCTTTGACCTTGGTTCTGGGTAAGGATATCTCTGGAACGGCTATGGTCGCTGATTTGGATGAGATGCCCCATCTTCTTATTGCCGGTACCACCGGATCTGGCAAGACCGTATGCGTGAACTCCCTCATTTTATCATTGCTTTACAAGACAACTCTCCAGGATTTAAAATTCTTAATGGTCGACCCAAAAATGGTTGAATTGATGCCTTTTAACGGCCTGCCGCAGCTCTTGTGTCCGGTGGTGACAGACGCGAAAAAGGCCTATGTGGCGCTTAACTGGGTTGTGAATGAGATGGAGGAACGCTATCAGCTTTTGGCAAAGGCAGGCGTAAGAAGCATCGAATCCTATAACGAGAAACAGGAAAAGATCCCTTATATTATTGTCATCATCGATGAGTTCGCGGACCTCATGACCGTATCCCGTGATCAGATAGAGACGGCGATCACAAGGCTCGCCCAATTATCCCGTGCCGTGGGTATCCATCTTATCCTGGCTACACAAAGGCCATCCGTAGACGTTATCACAGGCGTCATCAAGGCAAATTTACCTGCCCGGATTTCGTTCAAAGTCGCTTCTAAAGTAGATTCGCGCACCGTACTGGATATGAATGGCGCGGATAAGCTTTTAGGAAAGGGAGATATGTTATTTTTAAGACCGGGGGAATCCAAATTAACCCGTATCCAGGGAACCCTCGTTTCCGATAGAGAGATCGAAAAAGTCGTGAGTTTTATCAAATCGCAGGCCGAACCCGTTTACGACGAGGAGATTTTAAAAGAACAGCAAAAGTCTTCTTTGGCCAGCGGCGGAAAAGATGAGCTTTTTGACCAGGCCGTGAGGATTATTATGGAAAGTAACCAGGCCTCCGTTTCTATCCTTCAGAGGCGCCTTCGTTTGGGTTACACACGCGCGGCGCGCATTATCGATACTATGGAACAGGAAGGGTTTGTCGGTTCCTTTGAAGGAAGTAAACCTCGCAAGATTCTGGTGGATCGAGAAGCGTGGCTTGAGAATGAAAAGGCCTTAATGCAAGAGAAAGATAGGACAGAATAGATATGACTCAGCCGCAAGAAGGGCTTAAAAAAATCCGCCTGGAAAAGGGCATTCATCTGGAAGAGGTGCATAAGAAAACCAAGATTCATATAAATATATTGAAGGCTATCGAAGGGGATGGGCTGACTAATCTTAGTCCGGTCTATTTAAAAGGTTTCTTGAAGATATATTGCAATTTCTTAGGGGTTGACCCGAAGGATTACATTTCGGAGCATAAAGAAGCAAGGCCTCAAGCGAAACCGCCCATTGTCGCAGTCAAAGAGAAAAAAAAGTCTTCCCTCCAGGAGAAACCTCAGGAAAAACCTCGACAGAAACTCCAGGAAAAATCTCAGCAGAAACCCCAAGAGAAGCCTCAGCTGAAACCTCAGGAAAAACCTCAGCAGAAACTTAAGGAGAGACTCGAAATTCTATTCCAAAAGACAGCTTCTTACTTAAAAATTGCCGTTGAGAAAATAAGAGGGCTCAAGGTTCATGCTCAGGCAATCAAAAGGGGCGCGATACTTGTTATCGGACTGCTGTTTGTGGCTTTTGTTTTTTTTAATTTTGGAAAGTTTATATCTTCTAAGCGCAAAGCGTATTTAGCGCGAAAGAAATCCGCCCCTGTTCAAACCTCAGCACGCCGCACGCCCAGGGCCGTTAAAGAACCCGGCGTAGTTGCCGCGGCAAGAGGTTCATTTGCACCTGCGGCCCCCCAGCCTCCGTCGACGGCTAAGAAAGAAACGAATTCCGGTATCAGGCTGGGGCTTCGGACCAGAGAGAATTGCTGGGTTTACGTTAAAGTGGACGGGAAGGTCGTGTTTCAAAGGACCCTGGAGAAGGGGCGATTCGAAAGCTGGCAGGCTAAAGAAAAAATCGAACTTTCCATAGGTAATGCTTCCGCTGTGGAACTTGAGGTCAACGGCCAGCTGTTTTCAAATTTAGGCAGAAGGGGCCAGGTGTTAAAGAATATCTTGATCACGAAAGAAGGCCTCAATATCAACCGATGAAAAAGAAAGATAAAATGCGAAAACAATCTATCGGGATCTTAAGCCTGGGTTGTCCAAGGAATCTGGTAGACTCTGAGAATATCATCGGGAGGCTACGCCTTAAAGGCCATTCTATCGTTGATATGGAGGACGCGGATGTGGCCATTATCAATACATGCGCTTTTATAGAAGAAGCCAGGCAGGAATCTGTCCAGTCCATCTTGGGTTTAGTGGAATTAAAGAAAGAAGGCCGGCTAAAGAAGATTATCGTTTACGGTTGCCTGACTCAGCGTTACAAGTATATTCTAAAACAGGAGCTTCCGGAGATTGATGCCTTTGTGGGCAGGATTTCTCTCAATCATAGCCTGGAGAGATTTCCTATAACCCCAAGGCATTATGTGTATCTAAAGATTTGTGAAGGATGCATCAACAATTGTAGTTTTTGCATTATTCCAAAAATAAAAGGAAAGTTCAACAGCCTGGATAAGGCAACGCTCCTTCGTCAGGTAGACGGTTTTAACAAGGATCGCGTATCGGAGATCAATTGTATCGGCCAGGATATCACGGGTTACGGGATGGATTTATATGGCTCTATGAAGCTCTCTGAAGTTCTAAGAGAGATCACCAGGAGGATGGATAACGTGGGCTGGCTGAGGCTTCTTTATTTGCATCCCATCCGTCTCACCGATGACTTGTTAAAGGTGGTTAAGGATGAGCCGAAGATTTGTAAATACATCGATTTACCTATCCAGCATATCAATGACCGCCTGCTGAAGCTGATGCACAGAGGCATAAAAAAGAAAGATATCCTAAGACTTATTGATAAAATCAGAAAGGTCATCCCGCAGGTGTGCCTGCGTACGTCCGTTATCGTAGGTTTCCCTTCGGAAACGCAAAAAGAATTTAAGGAATTGCTTTCTTTTTTGCAAGACGTCCGATTTGAACGGTTGGGGGCATTTATCTATTCTCGGGAAGAAGGAACTTTGGCCTATCATTTTAAGGGCCAGATCCCCAGGAAAACTAAAAGTGAGCGCCTGAATTCGGTCATGTCTTATCAGCAGAAGGTCTCTCGGGAAGTCAATGCTAGATTTCTGGGGAAGACTCTAGAGGTTTTAATCGATGAAAAAGAAAAAGACGGCTATTTAGGCAGGACGCAATACGACGCACCCGAGGTGGACGGGCTTGTCTATGTGAAGTCGGATAGAGAACTCACTCCCGGTGATTTTGTCAGCGTCAAGATTACCGATACCCTAGAATATGATTTAGTGGGGGAAGTATGAACCTAGCTAATAAGTTAACGATACTTCGGATTCTATTGACCTTTATTTTTATGTTCTTTCTATTTTGTCACGGCCTTTGGGCTAAGGTGGCCAGTCTCGCCATTTTTATATTTGCCGCCCTTTCGGATTTTCTGGACGGACTGATCGCCCACAGGAAGAATATGGTTACGGATTTTGGCAGGCTTATGGATCCTATCGCAGATAAGATCCTGGTACTTGCCGCTTTCGCGGCGTTTGTGCAGATGCAGCTGATTGAGGCATGGATGTTTGTCATTATCGTCTCGCGCGAAATACTGATTACGTCTTTAAGGTTATTCGCTTTGAATAAGGGTAAGGTTTTATCCGCCACGCGCTCCGGTAAGCATAAGACTCTATCTCAGATGCTCGTCATATTTTCCATATTAGGTTTTGTGGTGGCTAAAGAAGCGATGAAGACTTATTTTACGTGGAATCCGGCGTGGGAAAACATCTTTCGGCAGGGCATTTATATCCTAATGCTTTTGACCGTAGGCCTTACGCTTTATTCAGGATTATCCTATCTCTGGGAGAACCGCAAAATTATTTCCCGCTTATAACAAACGTCGATGAAACATCGAGATCTGCGTCAGAAGACCCTACTATCCTTAAGCACATTTTTTGGCACAGGATACCTTCCGTTAATCCCCGGAACCTTCGGGAGTTGCGCCGGAGTGCTTTTATACTACTTTATTAAAGATAATTCTGCCGTCTTTCTTCTGGTGACTTTTATTTGTATCGTTGTCGGCTTATTCGTTTCCGGCCGGACGGAGACCGTGCTGGGCCAGAAAGATGCCAAGTGCATCGTTATAGACGAGGTTAGCGGCATGCTGTTAAGCCTTTTGTATTTGCCCTATGATATTAAACTGGTTGTTATAGCCTTCTTTTTATTCCGAATCCTGGACACTCTTAAGCCTTATCCGGCTAATAAGTTTCAGGAATTCAAGGGGAGTTTCGGGGTCATGGGAGATGATCTCGTCGCCGGACTTTATACCAACATTATCATTCAATCCGCTTTGAGGCTGGCAACTTTTAGGGCTTCATAGGTAGGGCCCTTAGGCGTCAAGATGCTCTTAAACAAAATAATTTTTTGAACCACAAATTCCTTCCCCTCTAAAGAATCAATCGCCTTTAAACAATTAACTAACTCATCCCTATTAAAAGAAGATTTAACTCTGCCTATAGTGATGTGGGAAGAGAAGGTTTGTTTCTCCCTGGGTATCCCGACAGCAATAATTCTTTCTTCCAGATCCGTTGCTATCTTTTTCGTTTCACTGTCGCCTTTATCGAGACCCACCCATATGACGCGCGGAAAATTCATCTTTGGGAATACGCCTATAGACGAAATGCGCATCTGAAAGCCAACGTTTTTTTCTGCCACCTGTTCCAGGATCTTCGTTATCTCTCTTAGCTGTTCGTCATTGATCTCGCCAAGAAACTTTAAAGTCAGATGGATATTTTTCGGCTCGACCCACTTCACATCCGCTTTGGAATCTTTGAGCCGGCCTTGCAGTTGAGCAAGAGATTCTTTGATTTCTTCCGGTAGCTCGATGGCTATAAATGTTCGCATACCTCTCGCAAGATCCCTCTCGCAAGATCGGGTCTTGTAACTTGTCTTGTAACTTGTTGTCTATCAAGATATTCCAAGACCCGATCTTGAATTTTAGAAGAAACTCTTTAGTAATTCCAAAGCTTTTAGGGCCGATTTATTTCTTATGGTAGTTCGGTTACCGGTAAAATGGAATTCTTCGCAAATGGTTTTATTCTTAGCGCTCACGGCGATAAAGACGGTGCCTATGGGTTTTTGCGGAGTGCCGCCGGTGGGACCGGCAATGCCGGTGATAGCTATTGCGAAGTCTGTCCCAGCTAATTCTCTCACAGATTTAGCCATCCTTCTGGCGATAAGCTCGGAGACGGCGCCTTTTTGTTCAATCATCTTAGGAGGTACTTGTAGAAGAGTGCTCTTCATATTATTGCTGTAAGCAACTACCCCCAACTGAAAGTATCGTGAACTGCCAGAGGAATGGGTCAGAAAACTAGAGAGCAAGCCACCGGTGCAGGATTCTGCCACAGCCATAGTTTTTTTATTTTTTATCAGAAGTTTATGTATCTGGCTGACAATGCGTTGTATCATATTTATATTATAGATGCATCTAATTATGTTGACAAGTAAAGATTTCATGTTATAATTGTGTTCAATAATCTTCGGGGCAAGGTGAAATTCCTGACCGGCGGTTTAGCCCGCGACCCCCCACCACTTTCGATATAGCACAGGTTAAAAGCGAAAGTGGTGGGGGGAGATCTGGCGAGATTCCAGAGCCGATGGTTAATTCGCACATAAACTTACTCGCACTCGCCTACATGCCTAAAGGCAGGCAGGCGGCTCGCAAGTTTAGTGCTCATTAAAGTCCAGATGAGAGAAGATTAAAGCTTTATGCCCGAAGGTCATCTTCGGGCAGTTTATTTTCGGGAGAAGTCATGTTCCATTCCATTTCAGAAATATTGCAGGATTTAAAACAAGGTAAGATAGTCATAGTAGTAGATGATGAAGACCGTGAGAATGAAGGGGATTTGGTTATGGCTGCTTCTTTTGTTAAGCCGGAACATGTTAATTTCATGGCTAAATTCGGCAGAGGCCTGATCTGTGTTCCTATGGAAGAGCAGCGATTACGCCAGCTTGAATTAGAGCCGATGTTAAAAGATAAGATAAGCTCTTCGCCAGAGGACCCTTTTGCCACAGCCTGGATGATGTCGGCGGATGCTGCCAAAGGAATAACCACCGGTATCTCTGTCTATGACAGAGCCAGGACCATAGAAGTCTTAATTTGTCCCCAGACTCAACGAGAAGATTTGGTTCGGCCAGGACATATCTTCCCTTTAAGGGCACGAAAGGGGGGAGTTTTGGTCAGGGCAGGACATACAGAAGCAGCTGTTGATTTGATGAAATTGGTTGACCTGTATCCTGCGGGAGTCATTTGTGAGATTATGAACGATGACGGAAGCATGGCACGTATGAGCCAATTATTCCATTTTTCCAGGCAGCATTCGCTCAAGATATGTTCCATCGCTGACTTAATCGAGTACCGCAGGCGTTCTGAAAAATTAATAGAGAGAGTGGCCGAGACGAGTCTTCCGACAGAGTTCGGTAAATTTAGTCTCGTACTTTATCGCGATTTAACGAATCTCAAGGTTCACGTGGCCATAGTGATGGGGGATTTGGATGAAAAAGGGGTGTTAGTGCGTGTGCACTCCGAATGCCTGACGGGAGATGTGTTTGGGTCTTTGCGTTGCGATTGCGGCAGGCAGCTTAACGAAGCCATGAGGATGATCGGAAAAGAAAAAAAAGGAGTTATTCTTTATATGAACCAGGAAGGCCGGGGTATCGGCCTCGTGGATAAAATCAAAGCCTATAGGTTACAAGATAAGGGCCTTGATACGGTTGAGGCTAATGAGGCCCTAGGGCACAGCGCAGACCTTAGGGATTACGGTATAGGCGCACAGATTCTCGTAGACCTTGGGATAAAGTTTATCAGGCTCCTGACGAACAATCCCCGTAAGATCGTCGGGCTGGAAGGGTATGGCCTTCGCGTTATTGAACGCCTGCCTTTACAGATCCAACCTAATCCTTTAAATTACCAATATCTTAAGACAAAGAAGGAAAAGCTGGGACACGATTTGAATATTGATTAACAAAGGCATACACTAATGCTTGCCTATGATTTCAGAAATTAAAGGGGAGATTCCAGTGATAAAGAAAGGAGTTTTGCGCCATAAAAGAGGCCAAATGAGGCTATGATGCAGAAAACAATATCAAGCCGGAACCATGATAAGGGTTGTCAAGCAAAGCGATTAATGCTTAATCGCTTTAATCTATCTTAAAATCACTGTAATCACGTATAATCCACTGTTATACGTGAAGATTATGCGAGGAGGTCAAAATGGCAAAAATAATTGAAGGGACTTTGATTGCCAAAGGTAAGAAATTTGGCATTGTAGCTTCGCGTTTCAATGATTTTGTCACCAAAGAGCTGATCTCTGGCTGCATCGACACGCTGGTTAGGCACGGCGCTCTGGATGCGGACATCGCGGTCACCTGGGTGCCGGGGGCCTTTGAAATCCCCAGCGTTGCTTCGAGATTAGCCCGTGCAAAATCATATGATGCTCTTATCTGTTTAGGGACGGTCATACGAGGCGCAACCCCGCATTTTGATTACATCGCTTCAGAGGTCGCAAAAGGCGTTGCCAAGGTCTCCCAGGAATCAGGTTGTCCGGTCATCTTTGGCGTCATTACAGCTGATACGATTGAGCAGGCTATTGAGCGCGCAGGGACAAAAGACGGCAACAAAGGAAGAGATGCGGCTTTATCTGCGATTGAAATGGCTAATCTCTTCAGCCAGTTGAAATAAGTGAGGACTAAACTTACGGAACGAGCACCCGGCTGTATCGGAACAGCCGGTGTGCCGCTTCTGCGGCAAGTGAACATAAATTTATGTCCGAACTTAATTCGCGCATTGACTTACTCGCATGTTCGTAAGTCAAGCGCTCATTAAATGCGTAAACGCACACGGGCCAGAGAATTTGCGTTACAGATCCTGTATCAGGTGGATGTCGCCCACGATACCGGCGATATGGCTTTGGATAGCTTTTGGGAGTCGCATGCGGATGAGGCAATCGTCCAAGATTTAAAAACTTTTACGACAGAGCTGGTCCTCGGCGTGATACAAAATCTGGAAATCATTGACGAAAAAATCTCTCAATACGCTACGAATTGGCAATTGGATCGTATGGCCGTAGTCGATAGGAATATATTAAGAATGAGTTGTTTTGAGCTTCTGTTTCGCGAGGATATCCCTCCCAAAGTTTCTATTAATGAGGCTGTAGAGCTAGCCAAGAAATATTCGGACCCCGAAGCCGGAAAATTCGTTAATGCTATACTGGACAAGATAAAGCTGGAGAAGGATAAATAAGATAGCTAACCTTTATTATTCATGAAATTCGCAGATCTCCATTTACATACGATTTATTCCGATGGTACGTACACGCCTGCGCAGCTGGTTTTCGAAAGCAGGAAGGCCGGCCTTTCTGCTATTGCCGTGGTTGACCACGATACGGTGGAAGGGCTGCAACCCGTTATAGCAATAGCCAAGGAGCATGATATCGAGGTTTTGCCGGGGATAGAAGTGAGTTGCGATTATGATGACGTCGAAGTACACATCTTAGGATATCTGATAGATTATAAAAACAAAGAGTTGAAACAAAATTTAGATGCTTTAAAAAAGAATCGTATTGAGCGTATCTATAAAATAGTAGATAAGCTTAAGGCTGTAGGCATTGACCTGAACCCCAAGACCGTATTTGATATCGCCGGTCAGGGAACCGTGGGAAGATTGCACGTGGCACGGGCTATGGTCAAAGAGGGTATTGTGGAAAACATCTATGAAGCATTCCAGAAATATATCGGAGATAAGGGCCCTGCTTATACTTTGGGTTTTAAATTGTCGCCGAGGGATGCGATAAAATTGATCGCAGACACGGGTGGTATTTCCATATTGGCGCACCCCTACACGATTCATAACGACGATATTATTCTCAAATTTATAGAATACGGCCTTAGGGGCTTAGAGGCCTATTATCCCGAACATTCTCAGTCGATGGTAAATTTTTATCTTGAGTTAGCCGGGAAGAATAATTTATTAGTCACGGGGGGTTCGGATTGCCACGGAAATGCCAAGTCAGAGGTTAAGATCGGCTCCATGAAAATACCCTATGAACTGGTAGAGAATTTAAAGCGAGCTAAAGATAAGTGCCGATGAAGAAGAATCACGAATATTACATGAATATCGCTATGAAATTGGCCTTAAAGGCAAAGGGGCGAACTTCTCCTAACCCTATGGTCGGGGCCGTGGTGGTGAAGAACGGCAAGATCATAGGCAAAGGCTTCCATCAAAAGTGCGGCATGAGCCATGCCGAGGCCGTTGCGCTCGATAAGGCAGGAGAGCTTTCAAAGGATGCGACACTGTATGTGACCTTAGAACCCTGCACCCATTTCGGCAGAACTCCTCCCTGCGTGGATAGAATCATTAAGAGTGGGCTCAAGGAGGTCATCGTGGGCATGGTGGATCCTAATCCCTTAAATAACGGCAAAGGTATTCATATTATCAAGCAGCATAAAATAAAGGTTCATGCAGGGGTTTTAGAAGACAAATTAAGAAAGCTCAACGAGGCCTTTATCAAATATATCTTGAAAAGAATGCCTTTTGTTACGGTAAAAGTTGCCGAATCCATAGACGGTAAGATCGCTACTTCGCGAGGAGATTCTAAATGGATTACCTCTGACAAATCGCGATCTGTGGCACATCGCCTGCGTCAGGATTATGATGCTATCATGGTTGGCGTCAATACCGTATTGCGGGATAACCCCAAACTGGATGCCTGGTTTTCATCAAAACAACCCATTAAAATCATCGTGGATAGCCGGTTGAGTACCCCTCAGAATGCTAACATATTCGCAACTAAAAAACAAGTTATCATCGTTACTTTGTCCTCCCGGCCTGGCCAGGAAACAGAGAACAGAAAGATGCTTTCAGAGAAAGCAAGGATTTTAGAAGTCAAAGAGAAGGAAGGTCAGGTGAATCTTAAGGATATGATGAAAAAGTTAGCGCAGCTGGAGATAATGAGTGTATTGGTAGAGGGCGGCGGAACCTTGATCGGTTCGCTATTTGATGAGGGGCTTGTTGATAAGGCATTATTTTTTATCAGCCCCAAGATCATCGGCGGCAAAGAAGCGATAAGCTCGGTGATGGGCAAAGGTGTCGAGCGCATCGATAAAATCATAAAATTAAAGGACGTCCGATGGCGAAGGTCCGGGGAAGATTTCTTAATAGAGGGGCACGTTAAATGAAGACACAACTTACGGAATGAAATGACGTAAGTTGTATGTCTGAATTTGACCCCCCACCACTTTCTTATTTAGCTTACTCTATAATGAAAGTGGTGGGGGGTAAGTTCGAGCATACAATATATGTTCACTTCATCCTTCGGCATTTCGTTTCTTAGGATAATCCTGAACGAAGCGAAAGATTGCGTTCTATAAATTGTGCACTCACTTATGTTTACAGGTATCATTGAAGAATTAGGCGAAGTTAAAAGCATCTTGCCGCGCGATAAATCCACGCTTATTGAAATAAAAACAAAAAAAGTGCAAGAGGACATCAAGATAGGCGATAGCCTGTCGGTTAATGGTGTTTGCCTTACGGTTATAAAAAAAGAACCAGCCTTGACTTTTGAGATTATCCCGGAAACCCTGAAAGTAACGAATTTAAGGTTTTTGAGGATTTCGGATGAAGTCAATCTTGAGCGTAGTTTAAAGATGGGGGATAGGATCTGTGGCCATTTCGTCACGGGACACGCGGACTGCCTGGGCACAATCCGCAGGAAAAATTATATAAACAACAACCTCTGTTTTGAAATCGCCATCCCTTTGCCGTTTATGAATACTATTTTACCCAAAGGCTCTATTGCGGTGGATGGCATCAGCTTTACGGTCGCAAATATTAAAGCCAGTACTTTTAGTATCTATGTCATTGCGCATACGCTTAAAAATACCACGCTTAAGTTTAAAGGCCCTTCCGATAAAGTTAACATCGAATTCGATATCCTTACCAAGAAAAATCTAATTTAGGCCATATCAAATCGTTGCGTGTTTTTAAATTTCTGTTATACTAATAAAATAGGACTCGGTTGTTCATCTGTACAAACGGCTTGAATTACCCGCATTGGGCAAAGGGAGTATTCTATCCTGTTAGCATGAGCCAAAAAAGGTGGCTTGAATACTGCGCTAACTTCTTCAATTCAGTAGAGTTAAACGTAACGTTCTATCGCTTGCTCCAGAAAAAGACTTTTCAGGATTGGCATAAGAGAACGCCTGAGGATTTTCATTTCATAGCCAAAGGCCCCAGGTTTATCACGTACATAAAAAAGTTAAAAAAAAGAAGTAAGGCTATTTATTGATCACGTTGTTGAGCTTAAGAAAAGAATAGTCTGTCTCTTGGCTCCATTTATCTGAGGTTATAGTTTTGGCGCACTTCGGAGGATTTCACCACGCGCCAAGATGCCCCTCGCCGCTTAAGATTGTAAGAAGGTACTTTGTCGAATTTCAGCTTCCGTTGCGAAAAAGACATTTTGACTTGGAATGTACTCCGGCTACGGATAGTGCGGTAGTACGATTTTCCGATAAGGAATAGCTTGAAAATCGGGGCGTGGCTCAGTTTGGCTAGAGCGCAGCGTTCGGGACGCTGAGGTCGACAGTTCAAGTCTGTCCGCCCCGACCAAATTCGTCTGTGTCTTGAATGATAGGCGAATTTGATTCCGAGTTGCCATAGCAAAAGAGGATATGCAACGAGGAGCAGTTTTTACATGAAACAACAAATTCATGTTTACTATAGGGGCCAGGTGCAAGGTGTGGGTTTTAGGTTTATGGCGAAAAGCATCGCCGATAATCTAGGGGTTAACGGGTGGGCCAAGAATTTAGACGATGGGAGAGTGGAGGTTGAAGCTGAGGCAGAGGAAGACGTCCTGAAAGATTTTCTGGATAGAATCCGCAAGCATTTTTCCCGCACTATTCAAGATACGGATATAGAGCGCAAGGAAGCCACCGGTAAGTTTAAAGACTTCCGGATAAAGTTTTGACCTTCACCCGGAATTGCATTTTATGCGTTACGCAATCTTCTCCGATATCCACTCCAATGGGGAGGCGCTCGAAGCGGTTCTTGAGGCCTTTAAAAAAGAAGATATCGATAGTTATCTTTGCTGTGGTGACCTGGTGGGTTATGCGGCGAACCCCAACGAATGCATCGAGCTAATACTAAATCTAGCGCTTACTATAGTGGCAGGGAATCACGATCGGGCAGCGGTCAATTTATTTTCTCTAAATTATTTTAATCCCCTGGCTGTCCAGGCCATGTCTTGGACCATAAGGTCTTTAACGGATAAGAACCGATCTTTGTTGCAATCCTTAAAATTAGTCTATGAGAATGAAGACTTGACTCTGGTTCATGGCACGTTGAATGACCCCGCTGATTTTCTTTATCTGTTTGACACTTCTGATGCTGAAGCCACCTTCCGTTTGCTTGGTACGGGCGTTTGTTTTATAGGTCACACCCATAGGCCGGCCATATTCTCTAAGGATGGCCATGGAAACGTGCGTTATCAAGAAGACGGGTTTGTCCATATGGCGCCTCACAATAAATACATCGTGAATGTCGGAAGCGTAGGCCAGCCCAGAGACGGCAACCCTAAGGCAAGCTACTGTATTTACGATTCCCGAAAGAAGGAAATCCGGATCAAGCGGGTAGGCTACGATATGGAAAACGCAAGAAGAAAAATTTTGGATGCGGGATTGCCATGGTTTCTGGGAGACAGGCTTTTACTGGGAAGATAAATGAATAAGGACATAAAAAAGGAGATGGAGGAATTAAGGGATCGCATTCGGCATCACGATTATTTGTATTACGTGTTAGACCAGCCCCAGATTTCAGATAAGGAATACGATAATTTGATGCAGAAACTCAAAGATTTTGAAGGCAAAAACCCTGAATTGAGAACCAAGGATTCTCCTTCGGTCAGAGTCAGCGGCGGAATCTTAGAAGGTTTTAGGACCGTAAAACACAGGCAAAAGATGTTGTCTCTAGATAATACATATTCTTTTGATGAGTTAAGGGATTGGGCTGAGCGCGTCCGTAAGGGGCTTGATTCTCAAGAGACGGTCTCTTATTTCGTGGAACTTAAGATAGACGGTGTCAGCGCAAATATTACCTATGAAAAAGGCAGGTTGACTATCGGGGCAACCCGCGGAGACGGCGAAACGGGAGAGGATGTAACGGCCAATATAAAGACTCTGCGCGCCATCCCTTTAGTCTTATTGGGCCCAGATATACCTGATTTTATTGAGATACGCGGCGAAGTTTATATGGATAAAAAAGATTTCGAACGGCTTAATAAAGAGAGAGAAAGAAAAGGTGAGGTTTTATTTGCTAACCCGCGCAACGCATCCAGCGGTTCATTAAAACTATTGGATACGAATCTGGTTGCAAAAAGACGCCTGAACTTTTTTGCCCATTCTTTGGGAGAATACAAAGGAACCTCTATCGCTACCCAGCAAGCCTTCTTAGGTTATTTAAGACAATGGGGGATGCGGACCAACCCCGAATCCAGGCATTGCAAAGACCTGGATGAAGCGATTGACTGCTGCAAATCTTGGCAGGAGAAAAGGGAGAAGTTAGGCTACGAGATAGACGGGGTGGTTATAAAAGTAGACAGTATCGCGCAGCAGAAAAGGCTGGGGTTTACCCTTAAGGGCCCGCGCTGGGCCGTCGCGTATAAGTTTCCTGCGCGGCAGGCAACCACTAGGGTGTTGCGTATCAACATCAACGTAGGCAGAACTGGCGTGATTACCCCTACGGCAGAATTGCAACCCGTTGAATGCGCAGGGGTCATTATCAGGCATGCGACATTGCATAATTTCGATGAGATTAAAAGGTTGAACATTAAAGTGGGTGACCGCGTCCTTATAGAAAGGGCAGGAGACGTCATCCCTAAAATCGTCAAAGTGGTAGAAAGTAAAAGGGGAAAGCCGTTTGTTATCCCAAGGACCTGTCCTGCCTGCCCGGCAAAAGTCTTTAAAGAAAAAGAGGAGGATGTGGCGTATCGCTGCATAAATCCCAGTTGCCCGGCCCAGCTGGAAAGGGGGCTGCTTCATTTTGCAAGCCGCCAGGCTATGGATATCGAGGGGTTGGGGGAGGCGGTTGTTGAGCAGCTTGTCAGGAAGGGCATGGTAAAAAACTTTGCCGATATCTATTCTCTTCGCCCAGAAAATCTTTTGAAATTGGAATTATTTAAGGAAAGAAAATCGGAAAACCTGCTTTCGGCTATTGAGAGAAGTAAAAAAAAGGAGCTCTCCCGGCTTATCTATGGTCTGGGCATAAGGCACGTCGGTCAGAAGGGGGCGTATCTATTGGCGCAGAAGTTTATGACGATGGATAATCTTTTGAAGGCAAGATGGGAAGATTTTGACGCTATTTATGAGGTGGGACCCGTTATAGCAGCGTCTGTCGTGGAGTTCTTTAGGCAGCCTAATACCAGAGAGCTTATCCATAAACTAAAGAGCGTGGGCCTTAATTTCAAAGAGACAACGGCAGGCGTAAAAAGATCCGTCTTCACGGGCAAACGTGTGGTTTTTACGGGTGTGTTAAAGAATTTTTCCCGCTCTCAGGCCGAAGAATGGGTCAGGCAACTTGGCGGAAATCTCTCTACCAGCGTAAGCAGGAGTACTGATTTTGTGGTGGTTGGAGAATCCCCCGGCTCAAAACTTGATAAAGCCAAAAGATTCGGGGTCAAGATTATCGATGGAAAACAGTTCAGGGAGATGATCCGGTGAAATCCAAAATCATTTTACTAGTTACGAGTTACTGTTTACTGTTTACTCTAACAGGCTGCGATGCTTTTGTGCGCAAATTTACCCGTAAACCCAAGAGCCAAAACATTTCTGAAGAAGAAATGATTGTTGCGCCTCAAGAATACAAGGGAGCGGAAATGAGCCGGCAAGAGCAGTATCGCCAGTACTTCCTTTTCTGGAGATCCTGGCAGGATGAGCTCATTGTGTCTTTGCAGGAGAAGAGGAGCCAGAAAAAACAGATGGACTGCATCCAGGAGGCGATAAGGAATCTGGAAAACTTAAGGCCCCTCCTGAATCAGCGGCTCCAGGAATCTTTGGAGCGTTATATCGAACAGGAAAAGGCGCTTAAGGATTCCATTGGCAGGGATGTTTACGGCAGCAATTCTTCTGGAAACTCATCTAGCGCAGAGCGCATTAAAAGGAACATCTTAAAAGATTTTTCATACAGCAAAATCAAGGATCGTTTCATAGAGCAACCATGATTTTAGAAACCATCTGTGTTGGCTCCATGCAGGTTAACTGTTATATCTTGGCTTCCCGCGAGAACAGTCCGTGTCTTATTATTGATCCGGGAGCCCAGGCGCGAAAGATAAAACAGGTTCTCGAGAGGCTTAGATTGAAGCCTGCCTTCATCATCAATACGCACGGCCATTATGACCATATCGGTAGTGACGATAGTTTTGGGGTTCCCATTTATATCCACGGAGAGGATTCCGGCTTCCTGAAAGACGGAAGGCTTAATCTCTCAGAATTATTTGCTTTGCCCTGCGAGGTCAAATCTGAAATACGGACATTAGAAGACCGTCAGATGATCGAACTAGGTGATTTACAATTACAAGTCCTGCATATACCCGGACACACGCCCGGCGGCATAGCTCTTAGCCTGATAAAGCCTGCGCAAAGAATTGTGTTTACCGGAGACACCCTGTTCTGCCAGGGGATTGGCCGGTCGGATCTATCGGGCGGGGATGAGGCTTTATTGAGTAAATCCATAAAGGAAAAATTATTGACCTTATCCGACGATACTATAGTTTATCCCGGCCATGGCCCTTCTTCTACTATCGGGGACGAAAAGAGAAATAATCCCTTTCTGGCATAAAGAATGAAAGAGCTTATAGATACATTCTTGAATTATCTGTCTGTAGAGCGCGGCCTGTCTTTGAACACCATTGTTTCTTACCGCAGAGACCTTAATTCCTATATTGATTTTATTTCCAGCCGTCACGTTGACGCTTTATCAAAGATTACCAAAGATGATATAACAAATTTTATGATGAATCAGAAAGACAAAGGGATATCGGCAAACTCCATCGCCAGGCGTTTAGCCGCCATAAGGATGTTTCATAGATTCCTGGCCCGGGAAAGGGTGTTAAAAAGCGATCCCAGCAGCATTATTGATTCTCCTAAGTTATGGAAGAAGATCCCTGAGACATTGTCTCTGAATGAAGTGGAAACACTATTGGCTCAACCTGACATAAGAAACAGGCAGGGCTCAAGGGATAAAGCCATCCTTGAAACGCTTTATGCAACAGGCATGCGGGCTTCGGAAATAACGAACCTCAAAAAAGAAAATGTTAATTTGGATATCGGTTTTTTGCGGTGCGTGGGAAAAGGGAATAAAGAGCGCGTTATCCCTTTGGGAAAGAAAGCGGCGGTCAGTATCAACAGGTACTCAAAGGTCAGCCGAGCGCATTTTTGTAAAACAAAGGAGTCCGAATTCCTTTTCTTAAGCCGCTTGGGCAAGAAGCTCTCCCGTCAATCTATATGGAAGATTATTAAAAGATACGCCCAAGATGCAAGAATCAAAAAACCCATGAAACCGCACACCTTAAGACATTCATTCGCCACGCATCTTTTAGAAAGAGGAGCGGATCTGCGTTCTGTTCAGGAGATGCTGGGGCATTCCAATATTTCCACGACCCAGATTTATACGCACATTAATAAGGAGAGGCTTAAGGCGATACATAAAATGTATCATCCCCGGCCCTAAAGTTAGAATAAGGTAAGTTATGAAAGATTATCTAAAGAGATTACCGAGAGAAATCCTGGATTTGATTTATAAGGCAGGAGATTTAGCTTCTTCAGGGAAGTTGAACGTCTATCTGGTAGGCGGCTTTGTGCGGGATTTGCTGCTGGGCCTGGCCAACCTGGATTTGGATATTGTCGTAGAAGGAGACGGTATTAAATTTGCGGAAGGGTTAGCCGCGCGGTTAAAAGCAAAGCTGATCCGGCATAGAAGGTTTGGGACGGCAACCGTTGTTCTTACGTCCCAGCTTAAGATTGATATTGCCAGCGCCCGTAAAGAGTCCTATCCGCATCCGGCTCACCTTCCGCAGGTAAGCCCCGGTTCCCTTAAAGATGACCTTTTCAGGCGGGACTTCACGATAAATGCGATGGCTCTTGGCATTCGCGAGGAAAACTTCGCAAGGCTTATAGATTTCTTTCATGGACAGGAAGATTTAAAAAATGGAGAAATTCGGTTCATGCACGATAGGAGTTTTCTGGATGACCCTACGCGGATATTGAGGGCCATACGTTTTGAACAAAGATACAGTTTTAAGATTGAACCCCGGACTCTGCGATGCTTAAAACAGGCTGTCTCGCTGAATATGCTTCAAGAAGTCCAGCCGCAGCGCCTCCGGGATGATTTGATATTGGTCTTAAAGGAAGAACATCCCCTAAGAGAGATCAGGCGCCTGAAATCCCTGGCGGGTTTTAGCTTTATAAGTCCCCGGCTATCGGTGAATAAAACAACTTTCGGGCTCTTGAATTCAATAGAAAAACAAATCAAGTGGTTTCGAAAAGTTCATTTTCAACGCCGGGTCCTGGATACCTGGCTCATTTATTTTTTGGGGCTTGCGGATTCAATTCCACTAAGCGAGATCAAGCGTATCTGCCGCAGGTTTGCTTTTCGCAAAGGCGAAGAGAAAAGAATGATGAGCTGCAAGAAAATCAGTCATTTTCAGCTAAAGCGCCTGAAGGAGAAAGGGGCCAAGCCTTCGCGCATCTTTGCCTTATTGGAGCCCCTTAGCTATGAAGTGATTCTTTTTCTTAAATCAAAATATAAAAGTTCCTTGTTGCAAAAGCACATTGAAGAATTTTTGAGAGAATACAACCCTATGCGAATTCAAGTCTCGGGAGAAGACTTGCGTCAATGGGGAGTGCGTCCCGGACCGGTGTACCAGAAGATTTTTGCCAGGATATTGAATGCAAGGCTCAACGGACTCGTCAGGACGAAAGAAGAAGAGTTAAAGCTGGTTAAAAAACTTATTCAGAGAATCATATAAGTTTTTTAAGAAAATGACGGTAGGCATCCTGCAATTAGCGATTTTTATTCATAACAGCAATTCATTGAAGGAAAAAAGAAGGGTGCTGCATAGCTTGAGAGCAAGATTGCGCAAGTATTTTAATGTTGCGGTGACGCAGATAGGGGACGAAGACAAATGGCAGAAATCCACTTTAGCTATCGTGGGCGTTGAAAGAGACAGGAAAATAATGGATAGCATTCTTTGCCGTATTATCAATTTTATAAAAGATACGAGCGGCATCCATCTTATAGATCATGAAATGGAGTTAATCTGATGTCGAGACAAGACAGAATCACGGAGGCGATCAAGAGAGAAGTAAGTATGATTCTTCACGATGAGTTAAAGGATCCGCGTCTGGGGTTTATCACCGTGACGCACGTAGAGATGACGCCGGATTTAAGGTTCGCCAGGATTTTTTTTAGCGTCCTGGGAAAGGAAGAAGATCATAAAAAGACAAAGCAAGCCTTGGATTCCGCGCTGGGATTCATCCGCAGCAAAATCGCCCAAAGGATTAATCTGCGGTTAGCTCCCGAGATCGCTTTTAAAGAAGATAGATCCAGCGAATACAGCGTAAGGATCCAGGAAGTGCTGCAGGAGATTAAGCAGCTTACTGAGGCCGAAACTCCTGCAGAAGAAAAGGCAAAACCAAAAAAAAAGAAGAAAGAGGGCCGAGGTGAGCATAAAAAAAGCCGTCGCTTGCATAAAAAAGCATAAGAATTTTTTAATAACCACCCATACGAACCTGGAAGGGGATGCGCTGGGTTCGGAACTCGCCTTTTACAGGCTCCTTAAGAAATTAGGTAAGCGCGCTACCGTCGTTAACCAGGATGGTTTGCCGTACGGGTATGGTTTTTTGCCCGGTAAGAAGATCCCCAAGAAGTTTCAAGAAGTTACCGCAAAGAAAATCAAATTTGATTGTTTCTGTGTCCTGGATTGTTCGGATCTAGCGCGGACGGGAGAAGTCTATAAACTTAACTCATGTCATCAAGCGACTCTCAACATAGACCATCATATAAGCAATCAAGGATTTGGCGACGTCAACTGGATCGAACCGAATTTTTCCTCTTGCTGCGAAATGATTTACCAGCTTTATAAGATTCTTCACGTTGCCCTTGATAGAGAAGCCGCTCTTTTACTGTATGCAGGCATACTTACCGATACGGGTTCGTTTCGTTATTCGAACACAACCAGCCAGGTCCATGAAGCCGTAGCCGAACTCTTAAGGCACAATCTTGATGTTGTGCGTATTTACAGGAGCATTTATAACAACATCCCTTTCCAGGACATAAAATTGTTAGCGAGAATTTTGCCCGGGATAAGACTGGCGGAAAAAGGGAAATTGGCCTGGGTGCAGGTTAGGCGTTCTATGCTACAGAAGAAAAAACTGTATTTTGATCTTTCCGAAGAAATACTGAGTTTTGCGCGCGCCATAAAGGGCGTGGAGGTGTGTGTTCTTTTGAAAGAGAACCTGAAGGCGAAGGGTGAAATCAGGGTTAATTTCAGGTCGCAAGGGAAGGTGGATGTCAATAAGATTGCCGCTTGCTTTGGGGGAGGGGGGCATAAGACGGCCAGCGGCGCCACCATCCGCGGCAGTCTCTCTGTCGTCAGAAGAAAAGTCTTAGCTAAGATAAAAGAAAGTCTCTCCTGAACCGCCTCAAAACCGCCTCAAGATCGGGTCTTGCAACTCATTATTTCTCAATCTATTACAAGACCCGATCTTGACACTGTTGACACTGATAATGGAAGTCATATACGGTATCCATAAGATTAAGAAATATCCAAAGCCTGTGGTGGCGTTAGGGGTGTTTGATGGCGTGCACCTGGGGCACAGAAAGATTCTTAAGAGTGCCGTCAGGAACGCCAGGAGAGAGCATGGTACAAGTATAGTTTTCACTTTTTGGCCGCACCCTCAAAAAGAAGGGAGCCTTTACTCATTGGAGCATCGCCTCAAATTAATCAGCGAACTGGGGATAGATGTATGCGTGATCATAAGATTTAACAAGAAGCTAGCGCGAGTTTCGGCAAATGATTTCATCAGGAATGTTTTATTCAAGAAACTAGGCGCCTCCTATATATTCGTGGGAAGAAATTTCAAGTTCGGAAAAAAAGCACAAGGCGATGGCAACACGCTTCAGAAGGCTTCGGTTGAGTATCATTTCAAAGTAAGAGTTTTTCCTGTGGTTAGAATAAACGGTGCTCCTGTGAGCAGTACGTATATCAGGACACAGATTAAAAAAGGAAACCTTAAAGCCGCCCAGAGGCTGCTCAACCGTCCGGTGAGCATCTTAGGGACGGTGGTCAGAGGAATATCTTTAGGAAGAAAGTTTGGGATTCCGACGGCCAATATAGATCCGCACCATGAGGTTATCCCGCCCAAAGGAGTTTATGCGGTAAAAGTTAACTTTCGTAATAAAAAATTTGAAGGGGCTTGTTATATCGGGCCCAAACCCGCATTCTTAAAACATCAAACCACAACGAGCATCGAAGTTCATATCTTGAATTTTAACAGGAATATATATGGCCGGACATTAGAGGTTCAATTCATTAGAAAGATACGAAGCCCCAGAAAATTTTCCTCGCCCGCTGCCTTAGCCGCACAAATCAAAAAAGACATCTTAGAATCTTCGAAAACGTCCTAAAAGCCATTAATTTCTCCCACCTCAACATACCACAATATATGCCCTCTTGAAGCCTAAATATCCCCTACTTCTTGTATTTTATAAAGTTAGGTAAATTTTTAACTTGACAAAATAGCAAAATTACTTATACTAGGGATACAAAGTGGGAATAAGTGGAATAAAGTGGATGAGACCACAACTTACGGAGCGAGCACCCGGCTTTATCGGATCAGTCGGTGTGCCGCTTGTGCGGCAAGCGAACGTAAGTTGTTTGGGCGAATTCACCCCCCACCACTTTCGCTATAACCTGTGCTATATTGAAAGTGGTGGAGGGGGGGTAAGTTCGTACAAGAAGCGGAATACACAAAAGGAGAATTGACTTATGGCGGACTTAGTGCACCATAAGTCAAGTGCTCGTTTATGTTTTATGGAGAGTATTTTCATACCATTGACCGCAAAGGCCGCCTCATATTGCCCGCTAAGTTTCGCGAAGTTGCCAAGGGCCATTATATAGAGAAATTTTTTGTTACGCGCGGTTTGGATGTCTGTCTCTTTATGTTTCCGGAAGAAGAATGGAGGACCCAGGAGAGCAAATTTAAGTCTATCCCCTTCACGAAGCAACAGGCACGCACATTCAACCGTTTGTATTTCAGCGGTGCCGCTGAGATGGATTTTGATAGCCAGGGGAGGATACTGCTGCCGCAATATTTAAAGGATTTTGCCCAGATCAAAAGAGAGGTGGTTGTCGTGGGTGTCTCCAATAGAATTGAAATCTGGGCGAAGGATAAATGGGAAGAATTCTACAGAAATACCCGTCAATCTTTTGAAGAGATTGCCGAAAAACTGATAGATGTTTAATTCCCTGATACAGGATTTGGAGTTTCTTGTGGGAACCAGATATCATACGCCTGTTATGTTGAGTGAAGTATTAAGTTACCTCAATTTAAGCCCAGGCAAGATTGTTGTCGATGCGACCCTAGGTACGGGAGGCCATAGCGAAGCCATGCTCAAGAGCATTCTTCCCGGCGGCAGGCTCATCGGCATTGACCGGGACCAAGAGTCGTTAGCCGTGGCCCAGGAGAGGCTCGCAGCTTACAGCAATGTTTGCGATTTTGTGCACGCGAATTTCTTTGACATCGATAAGACATTAGCCGACTTAAATATTAAGAAAGTGGATGCCGTTATTTTTGACCTGGGGGTTTCTTCGTTTCAGCTGGAGAATCCCAACCGGGGTTTTAGTTTTCAGTACGAAGGGCCTTTAGATATGCGCATGGATAGGGATAGCTACATTTCGGCATACGATTTATTGAACAATCTTAATGAAGAAGAGATCTCTACTTTGCTTTGGAATTTCGGTCAGGAAAGGTGGCACAACCGGATAGCGCGCCTTTTAGTAAAGGAAAGGCAACAGCATCCTATTGCCACAACCTCACAGTTAACCAACATCGTGGTCAGGTCGATTCCGCATCGGTATAGTCACAGGCACTACCGGATCCATCCTGCCACCAGGACCTTTCAGGCTGTGCGTATTGCCGTGAATCGGGAACTAGAGACGCTGGAGTCCACGATTCAAAAGGCCATTACCGTCTTAAGTAAAAAAGGAAGAATTGTTGTTATTGCTTTTCATTCTTTAGAGGATCGCGTGGTCAAATTAAGCTTTCGTCAAGCCTATGCGCAAGGTTTGATAAATATTAAAACGCCCAAACCCCTAACGGCAAGCCCCGCGGAAGTTTATGCGAATCCTTCCAGCCGGTCTTCAAAGTTACGGGTGGCGGAAAGATCGTAAGATGAGGCTTTTCAAATTCTTAGCGACAGTTACCTTCATAACCTATTTTTCCCTTCTTTACGTATACCAGCAAACGGAGATTTTTCGCCTTGGCTACGCCGGCCAAAAGAGGCAGGTTAGATTCGAGGAATTGTTTGATAAGAACACCCTGTTAAGATATAATATTGCCCGTCAAGCCTCTTTGGTTCAGATAGGCGATAGAATCTCTGATCTTGCCGATTTTCAGATGCCGGACAGTTGTCGTTTGGTAAGATTATCGCCTGTATCTCAAGGAGGCATCATACTTACGCAAGGACAACCGAAGCAGGAAACGTTATTATCAAAAATATTTGGGATAAAAAGGCAAGCTGAGGCAAATACCCTTAACCCTCGGTAACTCGTAATTTCGTAACTAGTAACTTGCCATGCATAGCTTAAAAAGGATATAAGTATTTTAGGCTCCATTCGTTTTGCCTCGGATTACTAGTCACCGAGTTACTAGTTTACTAGTATTTATTATTTATAGTGCAGATAAGCAACTATCGCCCAAAGTGTGAGGCGGTATTTTTGTTAGTTATTGTCTTCCTGATAGCCTGTCTATTGCGCCTTTTTTTTATACAATTCTTTCGCTCCAGCTACTTAGCGGGTCTGGCCAAAAAACAGCATAATCTCTATTTAGAACTGGAGCCCATGCGAGGCACCATCTACGATGCCAACCTTAACCCCCTAGCCATCAATCTGCCTACAGAGTCCCTCTACGCTGCTCCTAATGAAATCAAGGATCAGGATAAAGAATCGATTATAAAACAACTCGTCCCTCTTTTAAACGTGGCCTCCTCTTTCTTACGAGATCGATTATATCGGAAAAAGTCTTTTATCTGGCTGGCGAGAAAAATGACTCCCGAGCAATCAGAGGCAATCAAGAGTCTCAATATTAAGGGAATCGGTTTTATCAAAGAAAGCAAGCGGACCTATCCTAACAATTATTTGGCCAGCCATGTTCTTGGTTTTGCCGGTCTTGATAATAAGGGCCTTGAGGGGCTGGAGCTTGCCTTTGATAAATACCTAAAAGGAGAGGCGGGGTGGGCCCTTTTTTTAAGGGATGCGCGTCAGAGAAAATTGGATATATGGGAAGAAATGGTATTACCCAAAGACGGCTACGATTTGATATTGACGATTGATGAAGTGGTGCAGTATATTGCAGAAAGGGAGCTTGATAAGGCCTTCAAGTCTTCTCATGCAAAAGGCGCCAGTATTGTGGTGATGGATCCTCACACCGGAGCGATACTGGCTCTGGCTAACCGTCCTACCTTTGATTTAAACATTTGCAAAGTAGATAAAGATCAGATGCGTAACCGCGCCATTTGCGATTTGTTTGAACCGGGTTCGGTATTCAAAATCGTGACTCTCGCTGCGGCCCTGGAGGAAAAAAAAGTGAGCGAAGAGGATAAGATTTTCTGCGAAAACGGTTCCTATCAAGTCGTAAGCCATACTCTACATGACCACAGGCCGCATGGATGGCTAACTTTTAGGGAAGTCATTCAGCAATCTAGCAATATCGGGACTACCAAAGTGGCGCAGATGTTGGGCCCTGAACAGGTTTCCCGCTACGTAGAGCTTTTTGGTTTTGGAACAAAATTAGGTATTGAATTGCCGGGAGAAATCAACGGTGTGGCTAAAGAGCCGCGCCAGTGGTCTAAGATTTCTATCGCCGCTATCCCTATCGGACAGGAGGTGGGGGTTACGGTATTACAATTAGCCAGTGCTATCTCTGTGATTGCTAATGGAGGACAGCTTATGAGGCCTTATGTCGTGCAGTCTATTAAAGATAAGCGGCAAGAGACTATCAAAGAATTTTCTCCAGTCTTGATCCGTAAAGTCATCTCTTTAGACACGGCGGAAAGGGCCAAGAAGATATTGATGGGGGTTGTAGAAAATGGCACGGGCACATTAGCCAAGATCGCCGGGATTACAGCTGCGGGTAAAACAGGGACAGCGCAGAAATTGGAACCAACGGGTGCGTATTCTCATAGTAAATTTATAGCTTCTTTTATTGGATTTGCGCCTGTAGAGGATCCCTTAATTGCCATTGTTGTCCTCATAGATGAGCCTCGCCCTCTTTATTTCGGCGGAGTGGTAGCCGCACCGGTTTTTAAAAATGTTGCTAGTGATTGCATAAGATACCTAAAGACAAATCAACTCCCTCGCCGGATGGCGCTCCTTGATGAAGATTAAATATCTGTTACAGTCTTTAGCCAGCCTTAAAGAGCATCCTGGTTTGGATGATTTTGAAGTCAAAGGGGTTAGCTGCCATTCAAAACTTACGAAAAATAATTATATCTTCGTAGCCATTAAGGGTGTCCATGAAGACGGCAGGGACTATATCGAGGAAGCTATTCAAAGAGGCGCAAAAGCGGTAATACTGGAGAGTTTGGGAACTTACGAACTCGCGAACTCTTATCATGTGCCCTTTATAAGAGTCAAGGATGCACGTAAAGCCTTGGCAGAATTGGCCGCACGTTTTCATGGCTATCCTTCTTCGAAAGCAAAAGTTATCGGTGTTACGGGCACGAACGGAAAAACCACCGTTACCTATCTTCTGGAAGCCCTGTTAAAAGAATTTGGTTCCCATCCGTCGGTCATCGGCACGATCAACTATCGCTTCAAGGATAAAATCTTCCCTTCCAAAAATACGACTCCCGGGCCCGTCGAAATCCAATCGATGCTGTCTGAAATGCTTGCAGAAGGCGTTGATTATTGCATCATGGAAGTTTCCTCGCATGCCTTGCACCAGGAGAGGACCAGAGGCATCCGCTTTCATTCAGCTATTTTCACCAATCTCACCCAGGATCATCTGGATTACCATAAGACCCTTAAAGATTATTTTGAAAGCAAGGCGAGGCTTTTTGAAGGCATGGGCCCGCAAACATTTGCGGTCATCAATAACGATGATAGGTTCGGCGTAAAATTAAAGAAGAAGACCGCAGCCAAAATTATTACCTATGGGCTAAACCATAAGTCCGATATTACGGCCAAGGATATAAAACTGGATTGCCAGCGTACCACGTTTGAACTTGTAACAAGGCAACAGGAGATGAAACTTTCAACCTCCCTCATCGGCAGGCATAATATCTACAATATATTGGCTTGCGTGGCTTGGGCCATCGCAGAGGGAATTTCTTTGTCGGTAATCAAGAGAACCTTAGGAAATTTCCGTTTTGTGCCGGGAAGATTGGAGAGAGTCCAGATAGATGCGGATTTCTCGATCTTTATTGATTACGCACATACGCAGGATGCCCTTAAGAATATCCTGATGTCCTTAAGGCCGTTATGCCGTAAAAGGATCATTCTGGTTTTCGGTTGCGGAGGAGACCGGGATAGGACAAAAAGGCCCAAGATGGGGAAAGTGGCTACGCAACTTTCAGACTACGTTATTATTACCAGCGACAACCCGCGCTTTGAAAACCCTCAAGACATCATCCGGGACATAAGGCGCGGCATAAAGAAATCAAACTTCTGCATAATTCCTGAACGCTTGGAAGCCATAAAGAAAGCCTTAAAGATGGCCAAGCGCCAGGATATCGTATTGGTAGCAGGCAAGGGGCATGAGAATTATCAGATTATCAAAGATAAGGTTATGCCTTTTGACGATAAGGAAGTCATAAAAGAATGTTTAAGGTCGAAGAATTATTAAAGGCGACTCAGGGTAAGTTCGTTAGCGGCAAGAGAGACGCCTGCGTTAAGGGCGTTTCCATAGACTCCAGGACCCTAAAGCGAGGTGAGGCTTTTATCGCGATTAAGGGTAGGAATTACGACGGGCATTGTTTTGTGAATGAGGCCATCAAGAAAGGCTCAAACGTCATTATTTTTAAGAAACCATTCCTGAGGACAAAACCAAAAGATGAGATAACGTTTATAGAAGTCAAGGATACGGTCAGGGCCTTAGGCGGTATCGCACGATTCCACCGCCAAAGATTTGACATCCCCGTCATCGCCGTTACCGGCAGTAACGGCAAAACCACAACCAAGGAGATGATTTTCTGGGTATTGTCCCGGAAGTTTAAAGTGCTTAAGACCTCGGGCACAAAAAATAATCAAATAGGGTTACCTCTGACTTTACTGGGGCTTAATAACGCCTGTGACTTAGCCGTCTTAGAAATAGGGTCCAATCATTTTGGTGAAATCGGATATCTCTGCCGTATTTGCCAACCCGATATAGGGGTCATAACGAACATCGGTCCGAGTCACCTGGAGTACTTTAAGAATTTAGAAGGCGTATTCAGAGAAAAGATGGCTTTAATCAGAGAACTTAAGAAGCCAGGTTTAGCCATACTGAATGCCGATGACCGTTTTTTAAAAAAAGTTTTGCATAGGGCGCATAAAAGGCCATTGGCCTTAGGTTTCGGTATCAAGAACCGAAGTGATTTTTTGGCTACGGAAATCCGCGCATTGGGGCAGAGCCTTCAATTCTCGGTGAACCAAAAATATAGATTTACATTAAGGACATTAGGGTATTATAATATCCATAACGCACTGGCGGCGGTTGCCTGCGCTCGCATATTTGGCATGAGTATGCCGGATGCGGCATCGCGATTGGCCACTTTTGTTCCCCCTCAGAACAGACTCCAGCTGCTGACATTAAATAATATAACATTCATTGACGATACCTATAATTCAAATCCACTTTCTTTAAGGCAATCATTGGCTGTCTTGAAGGATTCTCGCGCTGAAGGAAGAAAGATTTTTGTTATGGGAGATATGCTGGAGCTGGGCCGCAGGGCCGTGCATTTTCATCGTCAAATAGGTAAAGAGGCAGCCCGGATCTGCGACGTATTTATTGCGGTAGGGCCCCTGTCTAAATGGGCTGCCTTGGCCGCCAGGAAGGAAGGCCTTAAGGCGCAGGATGTATTTCTGTGCGAAAACAACCTCGAGGCGCGCGACATTCTGTATAAAAAGGTGAATCCCGGCTCGGAAGATCTCGTCCTTATCAAAGGTTCGCGGGCCATGATGCTGGAAAAGATTCTCCAGATGCGCCAATATAGTTAGGTTTATTAACGGGCGAAGTCAAAAATATGCTCTATTACCTTTTTTATCCCCTGCACGAATCCATTTCCTTTTTTAATATCTTCCGGTATATAACTTTCCGCGCGGCCATGTGCACCATCACCGCTTTTGTCTTGAGCCTGATCTTCGGTCCGGTATTGATAAGACAGCTTCAGAGATTGAGGGTCGGTGAACATATAAGAAAAGACGACAGCGCGAGATTACATGAGTTGCACCGCAACAAACAGGATACGCCTACCATGGGAGGCATCTTGATATTAGGGGCCATTGTCATTTCCACTTTGCTGTGGGCCGAAATTCTCAACAAGTACGTGTTGATCGCATTGGCAAGCACCCTTTGGTTAGGCGTGACGGGATTCATGGACGATTATATAAAACAGACAAGAAAGAAATCAAAGGGACTGACGGCCAGCGCCAAATTAACCAGCCAGGTCGTTCTGGGACTGATATTGGGGACCTTTCTTTTTCTCGACCCCCAGCATAATATTCAACTGGAATTGCCTTTTTTGAAAGACGCCTGTTTAAACTTAAATGGACTGTATATACTTTTTGTGATTCTGGTGATCGCCGGGTCTTCCAATGCGGTGAACCTGACCGACGGCCTTGATGGATTGGCTGTCGGCATCGCGGTGATGGTCGCCTTTACGTTCTGCGTATTGAGTTACGTAACGGGAAACGTAAATTTCAGCAATTACTTTCTCATTCCTTATTTAAGCGGTGCGGGAGAGCTCACCGTATTTTGTGCGGGCATCTTAGGAGCGGGCCTGGGTTTCTTATGGTTTAACTGCCATCCGGCCTCCATATTTATGGGAGACGTCGGGTCTTTGGCTTTGGGAGGGGCGCTCGGAACGGTGGCCCTGCTCATAAAGAAGGAATTACTTTTAGTTATCGTTGGGGGTATTTTCGTATTAGAGGCTTTATCCGTCATTTTGCAGGTAGGTTCTTTTCGCATCTTTAAGAGACGTATCTTTAAAATCGCTCCCTTACACCATCATTTTCAATTCCTCAATTGGCCAGAAAATAAGGTTATCGTAAGGTTCTGGATTATAGCCGGCCTGCTGGCACTCCTGACATTGGTCACTTTGAAGATAAGATAAGCCGAAATGACAAATAATAAGTTAAATCCCAATTTCCAAATTCCAAATCCCAAACAAATCCCAAATCCAAAATCACAATGTCCGAAACTCATGAGTTTGTAATTTGGAATTTGTGATTTGTAATTTATCTGGAATTTGCCTGCCTGCCGCCTGCCTGCCGGTAGGCAGGGTAGGCAGGGTGCTTGGCATTTGAGATTTATCAGATTTTTACTATGCGTAACACGGATTATTATAAAAATAAAAAAGTGGTAGTGGTAGGCCTGGGCCGCTCAGGGGTGGCCTGCGTCAATCTGCTTTGGGATTTAGGAGCGGATGTAAGCGTCACGGACTATAAGGATGATGACAGCACGCGCGCCCATAGATTGAAGTTAAAATCAAAAGCCATAAAAGCGGAGTTGGGCAGACACTCGCAGGAGTTTGTAATAGATAAGGATTTATTGATTATTTCTCCGGGTGTTCCTTCTGATGCCTCGCCCATCCTGTGGGCAAAACAAGAAAATACTCTCATCATCAGCGAGATTGAGTTTGCCTGGAGTTTATGTCCCGGCGAAATCATAGCCATTACAGGTTCAAACGGCAAGACCACTGTCACCACGTTAATCGGCAGGATCCTTTCATCCAGCGGTAAGCAGGTGTTCATTTGCGGCAATATCGGCAACCCTTTTTCTCAGGAAGTGCGCAGGATAAGAGAGAAGGATTTTGTGACGCTTGAGGTAAGCTCTTTTCAGTTGGAGAATATCGTCACGTTTAAGCCGAAGATTTCCGTGATCTTAAATTTCACCCGTAACCACTTGGACCGGTATAAGAATATGCAGGAGTATCTTGAGGCAAAGAAAAGGATCTTTGAGAATCAGGATAAGTTCGATTATGTGGTTCTGAATCAGGATGACCCCGTATTAAGAGATTTAGCGAAGGAAACAAAAGCCCGGCCTATCTTTTTTTCACAAACAAAAGAATTGAATCCGAATCAGGCTGCCGTAGTAGCGGTGGGTTCGATCCTAGGCATCGATCAGGAATCGGTTTTAAGAGTCCTTAGAGATTTCAAAGGCATTGAGCACCGCCTAGAACAGGTGGCGGAAATAAATCATATAAGATTCATTAACGATTCCAAGGCGACGACAGCCGATTCGGCCCTCTGGGCCTTAAATAACATTCAGGCGCCTGTCATTTTGATTGCCGGAGGCAAGGATAAGGGGGTGGATTACGGGATCATTCTGGGACAGGCGCGCCAAAAAGTAAAAGAAGTTATTCTGATCGGCGAGGCAAAGGAGAAAATTGCTCAGGTGCTTAAAGACACCCTGTCCATTGAAGAAGCCGGCAGTTTAGAAGAAGCCGTTCTTAAGGCTTATCGAAAGGCCGTGCCAGGAGACTCTGTGTTATTATCCCCCATGTGTTCAAGCTTTGATATGTTTTCCGGCTATGAAGAAAGAGGGAATGTCTTTAAGAAAGCGGTCTCTAGCCTAAAGAAGAATACTACTAAGATAAATTCAAATGTCAAAATTCAAAATTCAAAATAAATCCAATGGTTCGACTCCGCTCACCATTGGCTCTCAAGCGCAGTCGAAGTGCCAAAACTCAAAATTCAAAACAAAGGATTCTTTATTTTGGATTTTGTGCTTTGGGCTTGTTTTGTGTTTTGTGCTTTGTGATTTGGATTTGACTTAACGTCGCAAGAGGGTTATTTTATGATTCGCGGTGTCAGAATAAATCTTTTTACCGTAACCGTGGTTCTTGTCTGTATCGGCATCGTCATGATTTACAGTGCTTCCAGTATTTACGCCCTGGAGAGATACAAGGACAGTTTTTTCTTTTTGAAAAGGCACTCAATCTTCCTGTTTATCGGTGTGCTCCTGATGTTTTTTGTCATGAGTTTTGACTACCGAAAATTAAGAAATTATGCTAAGCCCCTGTTGTTAATCTCTTTATTCTTGCTGGTGCTCGTATTAATACCGGGATTGGGAAGGGAGGTTTCAGGCGCACGGAGATGGTTCCGGTACAAATTTATCAGTTTTCAGCCTTCAGAATTAGCGGGCCTTAGCATGGTCATTTATATGGCAGATTTTATTGCCCGTAAAGGCCATACGATCAAAGATTTCTTTAAAGGGTTTCTTCCTCCGTTAGGCGTTTTAGGGGTCATGGCACTATTAATTCTTATGCAGCCGGATCTGGGCACGACTCTGGCTATCGTGGCCGTAGTTATCATCATACTCTTTATTGCCGGAGGACGTATTTCCTATCTATTATCCATGCTGATGGCAAGTCTGCCCTTGCTTTACATGTTGGTATTCAGCGTGCCTTACAGAAGGATGCGTATTCTGGCGTTTTTAAATCCCTGGATGGACCCCAAGGGAAGTGGTTTTCAGATTATACAGTCGCAGATCGCCCTGGGTTCCGGCGGATTATTCGGCCTGGGGTTAGGCCATTCCAGGCAGAAGTTATTTTATCTGCCAGCGGCCCATACCGATTTTATTTTTTCAATCATCGGAGAGGAGCTGGGGCTTTTAGGGACGTTTGGCGTCATCGTTCTGTTTATGATTTTTATCCAGCAGGGGCTAAAGATCATCAAGAACGCTAACGACAGATTCGGCTATTTTCTTGCCCTGGGTTTGGTTCTGATGTTTTCTCTGAAAGCCGTCATCAATATAGGAGTTTCCTGCGGCTTGTTTCCCACGAAAGGGCTCCCGTTACCTTTTATCAGTTACGGCGGATCTTCTTTTGTCTTTGATATGATCAGTGTGGGCTTGCTTATCAATATCGGCCGCAGTGGAGAATATCCATGATCCCCTCGCAGATGACGACAGGCATAATTATTACAGTTTGGGATTCTGGGAAGAATTCCGAGCCGCAAGCTCTGCGGCATTGCGGAGGCGAAGAATGAGAATCCTGATTGTGACAGGGGCCAGTGGCGGCCACATATTCCCGGCCATAGGTTTTTTAGAGGCCCTGAAAGACAAATATAAAGACATAGAGACCCTTTTAGTTGTGCCGAAAAGATGCTTAGAGTTTAATGTGCTCGCACAGAGTTATAGAGTCAAGACCCTCTCCACGACTCCTATCAGTCTACGTTTAAATCTTAAGAATGTCATTGCGCTATTTAACTTTATCCGGGGGTCTGTAGAAAGCCTCGGGATCCTTCTGGCATTTAAACCGGATTCTGTCGTCGGATTCGGAAGTCTGGATAGCATTCCTCTTGTGTTGATGGCCTGGTTGGCGCGGATTAAGACATTGATTCATGAACAGAACTATTTGCCGGGGCGCGCCAACAGATTATTGGCTAAGTTTTGCGACAGAATCGCCATTTCATTCGCTGAAACACAGAGATTCTTAAAAGTGAATAAGGACAAGATAACGCTGACAGGCAACCCTATCAGGAAAAGCTTACAAAGAATTGATAGAAATAAGGCTTCGGATTATTTCGGATTCCAGGAGCGTAAGTTTACGATATTGGTTACGGGTGGCAGCCGTGGCAGCCACAGGATCAATTCCTGTTTCTTAGAAGCCGTCTGTGGCCTTCCTGAGGATTTAGCATTCCAGGTCATCCATATAGCCGGCATTGAGGATTATCCCGTATTAGAAAACGGTTATCGGAGATTAAATTGGCATGTAAAATTGTTCCCTTTTCTTAAAGGAATGCAATACGCCTATAGCATGGCAGATCTGGTTATTTGCAGGGCAGGGGCCACCACCATCGCTGAGCTCATCTATTTTAAGATCCCAGCCATAATCATTCCTTATCCCTTTGCTTATAGACATCAACTCTACAATGCCAAGATGCTGCAGGAACACAAGTGCGCCATTCTTATCAGGGATGAAGAGCTGGAAGCTGAAGGATTAAGAAGGGCCCTGCGGGAATTGAGTAGTGTTCCCGAAAAGACAAGGCAGATGCGGGAAGGGTATTGCAAGATTCCTGAATACCACTCAGGCGATTTACTGGCAGAACTCGCAGTATCCTTGAATTAAATGAGGATCATTCTTTTTTCTTTAATTATTTTTGTATTTTTGCCTTTTGCCTTTGCCGATACGCAAGGCTGGAACGTTGTCAAGAGCACACATTTTGTCGTTTATTACCAAAACGCTCCAGAAGATTTTATCAACAGGGTCACACAAGAGGCAGAAGATTATTATAACCGGATTGCCGAGGCCTTAGGGTTTATTCGTTTTAATTTCTGGCTCTGGGATAATCGCGCCAACATTACTATTTACGATAATAAATCAGAATACCAGAAGGCCACCCAGCAGCCTGCCTGGTCTTACGGAAGCGCCCTGATAGGGAGAAAAGAAAAGACCATTCTCGGTTTTGTCTTTGAAGAAGGATTCTTTGAAAGCGTGCTGCCGCACGAGATGGGACACATTATCTTTAAAGAGTTTGTGGGCTTCGTGAATCCCGCGGTTCCCCATTGGCTCCATGAGGGAGTGGCCAGTTATCAGGAGAGATCAAGGGTGGCATCGGCAAGCAGGGTTTTGCGAGGGGCCATAAACGAAAACAAATTTATGAACCTGGAGAAGCTTTTTGATTTTGATCCCTTCGCAGAAGTAGATGCGCAGACCGTAGGTATTTTTTATGCCGAAGCCGTGAGCCTCGTGGATTTTCTTATTAAAGAATTTGGCAGGGACCGATTTGTTCTCTTTTGCCAGTATTTAAGAGACAGAAAGGATTTCCGGCGAGCTTTGGCTTCCGCCTACTCTTTCAGCAATATTCAGGAGCTGGATGGGGCTTGGCAGAAATATTTAAGCGGGATAAAATGAATAAGCACTATCACTTAATCGGTATCGGCGGTATCGGGATGAGCGGTATTGCCAAGCTGCTTTTGCGAAAGGGCGCGAGCGTAAGCGGATCCGATTTAAAAGAAACCAGGATCACCCAAGAGCTTAAAAAATTGGGAGCCAGGATTTTTATCGGGCACCACCCGCAGAATATACGCAAAGCTGAAACGATTTGTTATTCCTCGGCGATTAAAGAAGAGAATCCGGAGATGCGGGAGGCCAGGAGCCTCGGGCTTCCTGTTCTAAGGCGGGCAGAGGTTTTGGCCCGGCTGATGGAAGGGAAAAAAGTTATTACGGTTGCAGGCAGCCACGGAAAAACCACAACGGCTTCCTTGATATCCGCGCTTTTACTGGAAGCGGGCTTACAGCCCTGTGTTGCCGTCGGAGGGATCTTGAAAAATATCGATACCAATTCGTGCCTGGGCAGCGGTGAATTTTTTGTGGTAGAAGCAGATGAATCCGACGGCTCCTTTTTGTATTACCGCCCCGACTATTCCATTATTACTAATATAGACCGGGAGCACCTGGATTATTATAAAGAGTTTGACAGGGAGCTGGAAGCTTTTAAGGCATATTTGGACAAGACGCAGGAAGAGGGTTGCGTTTTTTGTTGTGATGACGACGCTTATTTAAAAAATATGCTTAAGGAGTACGGGGGAAGATTTGTGTTATTCGGCCTGCGGGAAACCGCGCATATTTATCCAAAAAATATCAAACGGGCGGGCCTGGCGTCGGAGTTTGACTGTTTTTCAAAGGGCCGGTTCATCGATAGATTTGAACTGGCTTTAGGTGGCTGGCATAATATCTCCAACGCGCTTTCCGTTATCGCCTTGGGGCTGGAGCTCAAAATAGACTTAAAGTTCATTAGAGGGGCCCTTAAAGGCTTTCAAGGAGCCGGCCGGAGGCTTGAGATTAAATTCTGCGATTCAAATTTTCTGCTGATCGACGATTATGCGCATCATCCGACGGAGATCAAAGCGACTCTGGAGGCGGTCAAGAACCTTGGCCGCAAAAGGATTATCGTTGTTTTTCAGCCGCACCGCTATTCAAGGACGAAACTTCTCTTGAGCGAATTTGGGGAGAGTTTTGATTTAGCGGATACGGTCATTCTCACAGATATCTATCCGGCCAGTGAACTTCCTATCCCAGGAGTCAACAGTCAGTGCGTCTTGGAAAGAATTAAACAGCACGCGCCGGATAAAGATGTTTTTTTATGGCCTACAGAGCAGGTCGCTGAAGATATTCTGAAGATCCTTAGGCCTGGGGATCTGGTGATGACCCTCGGAGCAGGGGATATTGCCAAGGTGAGCGATTCTTTGTCAGAAACTCTGCATGCGGGTAAAAAAGAGAACAGGGCATGATGAAAGGGAGCGTGTTTGACACAATCAAAGGAAGGATTAAACGGAAAGAACCGCTGGCCAAACACACAACTTTTCGAATCGGAGGACCGGCGCAATTTTTTATTGAACCCAGGGGCTTAAAGGACCTGAAGGCATTGGTCGCCTGGGCGAGAATTCAAAAGATTCCTGTTCTCTTGATGGGCAGGGGCAGCAACATCCTTGCCAGCGACAGGGGTGTTGAGGCTGTAGTGGTGAAGTTTAATGCGCCCTTTTTTAAAAAAGCATCCATATCCGGCAACCTCCTGACTGTGAATAGCGGTTTGTCTCTTGGCCGATTGGTACAGTTAGCCAAAAACCATTCTTTGTCAGGGGCAGAATTTCTGGCCGGTATACCCGGCACCGTAGGAGGGGCCCTGGCCATGAACGCCGGCGCCTGGGGTCAGGCCTTAGGTAATTTAGTGGAAAAAGTCAAGGTTATGAATTATAATGGAAAGATAAAAGTTTTAAATAAAAAACAGATCAGATTCGGTTATAGAAAGTCAAGTCTGGCAAAATATATCATTTTAAGCGCGCGCCTGAGGCTTCATAAGAAGAGCAAAAAAGAAATAAACGGCCTTATAAAAAGATATCTGGCGTTGCGTAAAAACACTCAAGACAGCTTGGCTCCTAACGCCGGATGCATATTTCGTAATCCTCCCGGATATACTGCCGGCCGATTGATAGATCTGTGCGGGTTAAAGGGAAAGGAAAGCGGCGGTGCCGTTGTATCCAAAAGGCACGCCAATTTCATATTAAACCTTCGCTCGGCGCGTTGCAGCGATGTTTTAAAATTGATGAACATAATGAAAAAAAAGGTCAAGCGCAAATTTGATATAAATCTAGAGCCGGAAATAAGAATATGGCGATGAATCAGAGAACCGGTGCACTCACGAGCCCAAGGACCAGCAACAATTTTGGCACAATAGGCGTTTTAATGGGCGGCCTTTCTTCAGAGAGAGAGATTTCGCTGAAGTCGGGGAGTGCGGTTTATGAAGCCCTCAAATCCCTGGAGCTGGAGGTTCTGGCTATTGACATCACGACGGATAGCGTTGAAGAAAATGTAAAATTGCTAAAATCAAAAAGAATAGACTGCGCCTTTTTAGCTCTGCACGGCCGTTTTGGAGAAGACGGACAGATCCAGGATATTTTGGAGACGATGAAAATTCCCTATACGGGTTCTGGCGTCCGGGCAAGCCAGTTAGCCATGGATAAGGCGGCTTCGCGCTCGATATTTGAATCCCATGGATTACGAGTGCCCCAATATAAATTATTAGACAGGGCCTCCTATCACGGGGAATTAGAACTTGACCCTCGCCTGAACTTCCCTTTGGTTATTAAACCAGTGACCCAGGGCTCAAGTATAGGATTATCTATTGTTCGCGAAAAGGACAAGTTAAAGAAAGCCATTGATCTGGCATTTACTTTTGATGATAGAATCCTTATGGAGGAGTACATAAAAGGAAGGGAGGTGACGGTAGGCATACTCAATCGGCAAAGCCTCCCTGTCATAGAGATTATCCCGAGAAATCTCTTTTTTGATTATGAGGCAAAATATCAACCCGGCATGACAGACTATGCGGTGCCGGCCCCGTTAGAAGAGGGTATTGCCGAGAAAGTAAGCACAGCTGCCTTGTGGGCCCATCAACTTTTAGGTTGTAGGGGGTTCTCCAGGGTGGATATGATTTTAAGCGACTATAATGATGTCGTTGTTTTGGAGGTCAATACGATCCCCGGCCTGACATCTACGAGCCTGCTGCCTAAAGCCGCTAAGGCCGTCGGTATAGAGTTCGGCACCTTATGCCTTGAATTGATAAAAATCGCTTATGAAAAAGAATAAGTTGAAGATTCCCTTTAAACGGATATGTTTTTATGCCACAATTCTTCTTACTTTGACATTTATTGTAATCTATACCTGGAGATTCTTAAGAACCTCCGACCAATTTAAGATCACAGAAGTATTAACCAGGGACGATACCACCATTGATTTTTCTTACTTAAAAGGCAGAAACTTGCTGAGTTTAGATTTAAGGCAAGAGTCCAGAAATATTTTACAATACTTCCCTGAATGCAAAAGAATTCGGATGGTCAGGATTTTACCCAACAGAATTTTTATCAACCTCATAAAAAGGAAGCCAGTGGCTTTGATAAAATTATACAGGGTCTTCGCCCTGGATGAGGATCAGGTGCTTTTTGAGGTTCCTGCTCTTGTTGACTCGCAGGAATACGGTTTGCCTGTTATCCTAGGGATGGAAACCAAAATTTTTGGGCCTAAAATCGGGCAAAAATACAATATCAAGGAGCTGGAGTTTGCTTTAAGTATTATAAAAGAAGCCAAAAGGAACAAGGTATTGAGAGATTATAAAATCAGAAAAATAGACGTTCCCAATACGACCAATGCTTGCGTTTTTGTTATACCGGGCACAAGCGATTATGAATATATCGATAGCACCCTGCGTTATGAAGGGCTGGAAGTCAAGTTGAGCTCGGATAGAGTCGGGTACAAGGTTGCTGTGTTAGCTAACCTTATGGTCGCCGCAAAGAAGGAATGGAATAATATAAAATACATAGACCTGCGATTCAAGGAACCCGTTATTAAGCTGAAGGATACAAGATAATGAAATCCCAAATCCCAAGCACCAAATCCCAAACAGAACTTAAAAAAGACGGGTCTATAGTCTATGGTCAATGGCCTATGGTTTTACTATCGGCTATCGGCTATCGACTATCGACCCATAGCTATTTCCTGCATTTGGGATTTAAGAACTTCTATAACAATGTTCGATAGTTATATCTGTGCGTTAGATATCGGCTCAAGCAAGTGTGCGGCTTGCGTGGCTGTGGTTAAAAGAAAACGTGTCACGGATATTTTCTTTGAAAGTATTCCTTCCAAAGGCATAAAAAACGGAATCATCGTCGATTCAACAAGCCTTATCGATACGGTCAGTAAGCTTCTTAAAAGCTTGAGGGCGCACTCCGGCATCAAAATAAAATTCATCAACGTCAATATTTCGGGAGAGGATGTCGTCACCAGGCACAGCCGCGCAATTGTGCCGCTTGCCGAGAGGGGTAATAAAGTCATCACGGCATCGGACGTTCAAAACGCTAATGAGCAGGCACGCATCTTAGGCTCAAGTCTCAATGAAGAAATCGTCCACACGGTACCTTGCGCCTATGCGATAGATTCCAAGAGCAATATCATCAATCCTATTGGCCTCTACAGCCATAAGCTGGAGGTGGATTTGTATTTGATCTGTGGCCGGGTTGCCTCGATACAAAGCCTCAGTCGCGCCATCCACCAGGCCGGATATGAAATAAAGAACCTTTTTTTCTCGGGACTGGCGACCAGCAAACTTATTTTTAATAAAGAGCTGAAAGAGGCAAACATCGTATTCTGCGATATAGGCAGCGATACGACAGAACTTTTGCTTTTTAGCTCAGGATTGCTGAAGGATATCCAGATTCTTTCTTTTGGGGGCTATGATCTGACTGTAAGGCTTCAGGAGGCGCTGAAGATTCCCTTTGAGTTGGCAGAAGAAATCAAGCGCTCCCACGGTATCATTGCCGATCCCGCAGAGATCGGTGAAGATAAAGAGATTCTGGTCAAAAAGAGCGACCTCTATAAGCCCATCAAACAAAGGCTGGTTTCAGAGATTATCGCATCGGCGGCAACATCCATCTGTTCTTACATCAAAGAGGCCGTGGAGAATAAGATTCCCAATTATGAGGTGAACCATTTTGTCGTAGCCGGCAGAACCGTGTTGTTGGAAGGTTTTATAGAAACACTGGAAAATGCCTTATCGATTCCTGTCAGATTGAGCTGTGTTTCTCATCCCCAGATAGCGCCTTTCATCAAAGAAGATGATAAGCTTTCCGGAATGAAGTATTTAACCTACCTTACTTCTTTAGGCATGATCTGTGAGGCGCTGGAAGAAAATACGTTAGGATTTTTACCTATGGCCAGTCCGCTAACCAGCAATATCATAACCAAGACATTCAGCAGAGCCAGAGAAATATATCAGGAATATTTTTAGCTTGACAAAAGCTTGAATTTAGGTTATATTTCTCTATACATAAAAGCAAGGATCCGGTTTTCTTGAGGTAAATGGAGGACTCAAGATAGCCACGAATTTTAGTCCGGATTGACTTAGGGTCAGTCCGGACATTTTGTTTATAGGAGGTTTTAAATGTTACGCAAACTCACCTCACTCATCTTATCCTTCGGCTTACTCTTCCAGCAGACCGCGTTTGCCCAGGTGGCGGCAACGGAGTTGAACCTCTCCGGCTATCTGGCCAGGATGCATCCCGGCATGACCATTGACAAATTCCGTCCTGTGCACCTGCGCTATTTTAGCTACGATATCAGCCAGCACAACTTTAAGCTCCTGGTAGAGAAAGGGGATGCCAAAAACAAGCCCCTCGACGAAATTCAGGTGTCAGCCCAGGACCTGTTGAATTACTTCTTAGTCGGCTTAACCTTGCACAATGAAAGCTTTTGGGTGAACCTGCGGCCTGATTCCCAGGATTCTATGATTGATGATTACCTCGCCCAGACAGACGTGGGCAGGATCATGCTGGAGGCAGACCTGCAGCTCAAGAAAGACACAGCCGGCTTAACCTCTCCGAAGACTCCCGAAGGCAAGGAGTACTGGAACAGATTATACAAGAAGGCCGAGGAGCTATTTGGCAATGAGAATTTGAATATCCCCGCCTTAACCCGGCCTTGGATTGTGCCGGGGGAGATTATCATCCATGAGACAGACACCGCGGCCTATGTCTATAAGGCCACCCTTAAAGTGCTCCTGGAGCAGGACCTGCTCAAGGACTCGGCTGTCTACAATTTCAAGGATCCCCGCCTTAAAGCCCTTAATGAATATTCTTCAGAGTTAATCCGGGAATTGATTATCCCAAAGCTGACCAAAGAGGTTAACAGCTCCAAGTGTTATGCTGGTCTTCGTCAAGTGTATTATTCCCTGATCCTCTCCCGCTGGTTTAAGAATAAGTTCGAAGGTCTTTCCGGAGGTTACGCCTCGCGTATCAATACCCTGAATTTAACCGGCCTAACCTCTGCTCATCCCTGGTCCAAGGCCACCTATTTTAAGGAATACCAGAAGTCATTTAAGGATGGAGAATACAATATCCAGGAGACGGTTCAGACTCCCACAGGCCAGGTCATCCGGAGTTACTTTAGCGGGGGGATACAGATGGCCAGTAGCGCCATTAACACGCAAAATGGAGTGCAGGGTGGTAGAACGGATACCTTATTAGGATTGCTTCAGGGGAATGCTTCATTCTATGGAAATGTAAAAGATGGAATTACCGGAACCAGCTCGCCGATGACATTTCAACTCAAATTGAATATAAAAGAACATGAAGAATTAGGAAGAATAGACGCAGATGGAGATGACATTGCTTGGGGCCAGGTCCCCATTGATATAACTGATTCTAAAACAGCTGAGGCATTAACGAGCCTGATTCAAAAAGCAGGACTGGCTCTTGATAAAGGTCAAATGAAATTGGGCGCCGAGGGCGCAAAACTATTAATCGCCGTCAATGAAAAAAGAGAAGCGCTTATACCGGCAATAGTGTTAGATAGAGGGATAATTATTGAACTCGCAAATTTCCCTGTTGATTATTCAGATTATTTAACTCTTCTGTTAATGAAAAGTAATATTGCTATGATTAATTTCGACAGTGAAAGACACGTTATTAAATTTCCCGCGGAAGTCAGGATCGCCAACTCTAAGAATGGCAGCGAAGTTATCATAAACTTTGAAAATAGCAAGAACGAAAAACAGGCTATCACAGCTATTGCTCAGGAATCAGCAAATGAACATCGGTTAGATATCCTGTATACTTTCGACCTCCCGAAAGTTCCCGATGAATTCAAAAGCATTATTGGCCAACAGGAAGCCTTCTCTCAGGCAGCTCTCCTTGACGGAATGTATACGCATATTTATTTAAAAGACTCACCGGAAACTAGAGAATTTTATAAATCAGTATTTCCAGAGGGAAAGCTTCCTGAGGCTTTTCATAAGGAACAAATACAATTTATCGCAATTTATGCAGAGATGCCTACAGATGTACATGGGGAACCGCGAATTCGTGATGTAGCCATCGCTTCATATCAAAGAGGCCAAAAGCAAGATAAAGTGATGTATATTCCTTTAGCGGAGGAAAAATATGTTGATGGCTGGATTGACACGTTGATTAATCTCACTGGTAAAAAAATAGAAATAAATCCCATACCTAATAAAGAAGGAACTCGCGTCGTCTTTAAGAATTTATTTCTTGATGGCGAGCATATCTCTCGCGCTGAATTAAATGAGCTTATTACCGATGAAGTAATCCGGGGATATCCATATATACCCGGCAGCATTAACTTTGAAATTACACATAAAGCAGTGGATAATCGTCAACTCCCAGCCTTCTCCATGGATGCGCCAGTGCAGGATAAAGGCGCCGGCTCGCCGCTTGCTGAAGAAGTGGCGGGTTTAAGCCTGGCGGAAAAGGGCAAGATTATCATGGGTGACATCGAAATAAAATCAGCCTTCTCTTTGCTATCAGACAAGTTGATTTATCACATCGTTCGGTGGATTCTGGATGAAGATAATATGAAGGAGCGGACGGGATCTTTCTGGAATAGTGTCATTAGCAAGAGGTATTTAGAAAGCTTAAATGAAGATGAAACCAAGAAATTCTTAGTCAGAGCAGACAGGTTTATGGCGTCAATGAAGTTTAGGGTTCTTCTTCAAGACGAAATTCTAAAAGTCGGACTAGAAACTAGCGAGGTGGAATCTGAAATTGTCAGGGATGGCAATAAACTCCCGCTTAACTCTGAGAAACGCGAAATAATAAAAGACTCGTCAGGTCTGCTTGCTTCAGCGATGACTTTGTATTTTCGAGAAAAAGGGGTTTTCCTGCTCAACGATATTATAAGGATGGAGCAAGGATCGACCCTTACTAAGCTTAAAAGATTTATATCTGGTTATGCTACCGGATTTAGGGGCGATGAAATCGATAAGTATGTTAAGCAGGCAATAATGAGATCAGGTAATGATATCTATCCACCACAAAAGCGCTTTTCCGCCGGCTCGCCGGTGCAGGAGACGAGCGCTAAACTTAAGGCGCCAGAAACCACTGGTGGCATTGACTTCCGCACTCTCCCTATGACCATCAAGCCTATGGGAAGTTTTGAGGGGTTGAATATGCGCCTGCCGCAGTTAAGCCCTTCGGCGTTGATGAGTTTTAATATCAGCCAGGAGATTGAGCAGCTGAATCAGATGGTTTCAAGGGGGATCATCCCCTCAGGAGCCCGCGTACAGGAGCTGGTGAGCGCCTGCCTGCAAAAAGGCCAACTCCAGGAGCATCAAGGAGAGATCCTCACCATCCTGGCAGAGACCTGTAAGCTTCAGGAAGGGGAGTGCTGCGAGTCAAGCGAAGAGCTTAAGATAGCACTGGTTGCTGCCAACGCGGTTTAATTAAGTTATCCACAACCGTAGGGGAGGTTTAAACCTCCCCTACGGAATACGGGATTCCCTGGGACGGTTCTTAGAAACAGAACCGTCCCTTTTTTTTATTTATCCCGATAATGTAAAATAAATTGTACGCTTTTCGCTTCAAAGTTCTTTGAAAAACAATAAAAATGGCATACCCTAATGGTTGTTGCAACCAAACAATAACCATTAGCCGGGCCTTGCAGCCCAGAGGAGGTATGCCATGAGAAGC
>JBDRKE010000023.1:0-85923 GCA_043814315.1 Candidatus Omnitrophota bacterium | reverse complement strand
AATCTTTGATGCCAGCGTCAAGCATATCCTGCAGGAACTTTCTGAAAAAATAAAAGAGTTTTCTAAACAACAAGGAAGGATTTATTATCTGATTGCGGAGAGTGATTTAAATGATTCAAGAGTGGTGTGGGAGAGAAAATTTGGTGGTTTTGGCGTTGATGCGCAGTGGTGCGATGATTTTCATCATAGTTTACATACTTTACTTACTGGAGAAAGAAACGGCTATTACGCTGATTTCGGAAGGATTAAAGACCTTGAGAAATCTTTTCAGGAAGGTTTTGTTTATTCCGGTCGTTCTCTCGATTCAGAAATCGGCCGCATGGTAACTCTTCTTCAGATGTCACTGCTTATAGATTCGTGGTTTTCGCCCAAAATCATGATCAGGTCGGAAATCGGATGTTTGGAGAACGATTATCCGCTTTAGTTGATTTTGAGGCTCTGAAGTTAACAGCTGCAGTTGTATTGGTTTCTCCTTATATACCGCTACTGTTTATGGGTGAGGAATATGCGGAAGATGCGCCTTTTCTATATTTTGTCAGCCACTCAGACGAAAATTTAATTAATGCCGTTCGTCAAGGCCGCAAAAAAGAATTTGCGTCTTTCGATTGGAAAAAGGAGCCGCCTGATCCGCAAAGTAGAGATACTTTTCTTGCTGCAAAGCTTAACTGGGGAAAGCGCAACGAATCTAAAAGTAAAGTGTTATGGGAATTTTATCGGCAACTGATTAAATTAAGAAGAGAAAATCCGGCCCTCTCCAATTTGGATAATAAAAAACTTGAAATTATCAGCAAGGAGAAAGAAAAGGTTATTTTATTGCGGCGAAGGTTTACGGTTAATGAGATTTTTTGCATGATGAATTTTAACAAAAAAGAAGCCTTTATCTCTAATTCTATTCCCCAAGGGAGATGGAAAAAGGTTATTGATTCCACTGAATCAAAGTGGATGGGGCCTGGGTCGAAGTTGCCTGAGTTCATCGAGCAAAAAGAAGAATTTAACCTGGGCCCGTCCGCTTTTGCCTTGTATTCAAAGGAGATTTGAAATGAACCGGTTTATTTGTATCCATGCTCATTTTTATCAACCGCCCAGAGAAAATCCCTGGCTTGAGGAAATCGAGCTGCAGGATTCAGCATATCCTTATCATGATTGGAATGAGGGGATAATGGCAGAGTGCTATGCTCCTAATACTGCCTCACGCATACTTAACCCTGACTCTAAAATCATTGATATCGTAAATAACTATTCCAAAATAAGTTTTAACTTCGGGCCGACTTTATTATCATGGATGGAAAAGCATAATACTGAAGTCTACCAGGCAATACTGGAAGCAGATAAGAAAAGCCAACAGATTTTTAGCGGTCATGGTTCGGCGATTGCCCAGGCTTATAACCATATCATTATGCCGCTGGCTAACTCCCATGATAAACGAACTCAGATTATCTGGGGAATAAAGGATTTTGAGTACCGTTTTAAAAGAAGACCTGAAGGAATGTGGTTGGCTGAGACTGCCGTAGATTTAGAGACTTTAGAAATACTTGCAGAACATGGGATTCAGTTTACGATTCTTGCTCTGGGTCAGGCGCAAAAGGTGAGAAAAAAGGGTGAAAAGCGATGGAGGGATGTATCTGGTGCAAAGATTGATCCTAAAATGCCTTATGAATGTAACCTTCCTTCTGGAAAAACAATTGCCATTCTTTTCTATGACGGTCCTCTTGCTCAGGATGTTGCCTTCGGTAATCTCTTGAAAAGTGGAGAGAATTTTGCTAAGAAATTATTGTCGGCATTTACTCCTGAAAATAATAATAACCATGCTGAATTAGTCCATATTGCTACCGACGGAGAAACTTATGGCCACCATCACCGTTTTGGAGATATGGCTTTATCATATTGTCTTTATTATCTTGAGTCGAACAACCTTGCAAAGATTACCATTTACGCTGAATATCTCAAGAAGCATCCTCCTGAGCATGAGGTTGGTATTTTCGAAAATACTTCATGGAGTTGTTTTCACGGAATAGAGCGTTGGAAGAGTAATTGCGGTTGCAACTCAGGTGTGCATCAAGGTTGGAATCAGGACTGGCGCGCTCCATTAAGAGGAGCGATGGATTGGTTGCGTGATAATCTAATTCATATTTATGAAGAACAAATGTCTATTTTAGTGAAAGACCCCTGGCAAGCGCGGAATGAATTTATTGAAGTGATTCTGAATAGGTCCGAAGAAAATACAAAGAGTTTCTTGAGTCGCCATGCTAAAAAAGAGTTAACTAAGGATGAAGAAATAAAGGTTATCGAGTTGCTTGAGATGCAGCGTAACTGTCTGCTTATGTATACCAGTTGTGGGTGGTTTTTTGATGAGATTTCCGGAATTGAGACTGTTCAGGTTATGCAATATGCAGCCAGGGCAATGCAACTTGCTAAATTAGCAAGCGGTATATCATTAGAGGAAGCTTATATAGGCCTACTCCAGAGAGCACCCAGCAATATCCCAGATTTTCAAAATGGTGCCAAGGTTTACGAGATGTTTGTAAAACCAGCGGTGCTGGATTTATTAAGAGTAGGCGTGCATTATGCGGTTTCATCTATATTTACTGATTATTTAGAAACAGTTGAATTGTACGCCTATACTGTTAAAAAGCAATTATACGACCGTTTGGAATTAGGTAAACAGAGATTGGCGATTGGAAAAGTTTCTCTTAGGTCCAATATTACCTGGCAGGAAGATGAGGTAACTTTTGCAGTTCTGCATTTAGGAGATCATAATTTAATTGGAGGAACACGCAGTTTTCAAGGGCAAGAACTTTTCTCGCAAATGCGTCAGCAGTTAAAGGAAAGTTTTTCAAAGAGCGAAATTTCCGAAGTTATTCGTTTAATTGACTCTGATTTCAGCAGCCACAGCTTTTCATTATGGCACCTGTTTAGGGATGAACAGAGGAAAATTATCAATCAAATCTTTGAAGAGACACGTCAGGAAATGGAGGCATCCTTTCGCCAGATTTACCAACATCATTCGGCATTTATACAGGCAACAGAAAATTCTAACCTGCCGCTACCGAGATATCTTTCTTCGGTAATAGGGTTTGTTCTCAATACGGATATCCGCAGGAATATAGAAAACGAACAGCTTGATATTGAGCAACTCAAGAAGCTTATTGAAAGTGCAAAAAAATGGATTTCTGAAATTGACATCCCTGTTTTAAGTTTGATTGCTAGCAGAAGCATAATTTTAAGGATGGAGGGGTTTTCGCAACAACCCGATAATGTCGATGCAATGCAAAGTTTTACAGAGTTTATCAAGGCAATCGAAGTTTTGCCGCTTAAACTAGACCTCTGGAAGGCTCAAAATATTTATTTTTCTCTTAGTAGAAATCTTTTAGATTCAATGCAGAAGAAAGCTCGGGAGAATCAAGAGCATGCAAAGAAGTGGTTGGAAGATTTCAATAGGCTTGGAGATTGTCTAAAAGTAAAGGTTGTATAATGCATATACCCCAGGCAACATACAGACTTCAGCTTAACCCGTCATTTGGTTTTCAGAAAGTGAAGGATATACTGGCGTATCTTGCGCAGATGGGAATCACAGACGTATACGCCTCGCCCATATTTAAGGCCCGCAAAGGCAGTACCCATGGCTATGACATCGTTGACCCTGTTCAGCTTAATCCGGAGTTGGGAGAAAAGAGCGATTTTGAACAACTTATTGCCGAGTTAAGAAAGCATGGTTTATGTTGGCTCCAGGATATTGTCCCTAATCACTTGGCGTATGATTCCGAAAATGCTATGCTTATGGATATACTCGAGAACGGTAAAGACTCCTGTTTCTATCACTTTTTTGACATTGATTGGAACCATGTGTATGAAAATATGCGAGGCAGGATTCTGACGCCGCTGTTAGGCAAGTTCTATATAGAGGCATTGGAAAACGCAGAGATACAGTTAAGATATGATGAACGTGGAATAACCATAAATTACTATGAACTTAGACTTCCGCTGAAGGTCGATTCATATGTGCAGGTTTTTCAGTATAATATTAGCACGCTCGAGCAAAAGCTTAATTTGAGTAACACAGATTTTATCAAATTCTTAGGCGCCATAAATCTCTTTAAATCTCTTGTCTCTAAAGAAGGGAATGTCAATCAGAGTGAACAAGTAAAACATGCCAAATCAATGCTGTGGCAGCTCTATAACGAGAACCCTGCGATTAAAGAGTTCATTGACGGGAATATCGCATTCTTCAACGGAATAAAAGGAAAGCCGGACAGCTTTGATGCTCTCGATAAAATTCTTTCCGAACAGTTTTTCCGTTTATCTTTCTGGAAGGTTGCCTCTGAAGAGATAAATTACAGGAGATTTTTCACCGTTAACGAGTTTATATCGGTAAAAGTTGAGGATGAAGCAGTGTTTAACCACACCCACCAGTTAATTCTCAAACTCATCAACGAGGGAGTATTGAGTGGCTTGCGGGTTGACCATATTGACGGCCTCTATGACCCCATGGTCTATTTAAAAAGACTGCGCGAGAAGGCCGGCGATATTTTTGTCGTGGTTGAAAAAATTCTAGCACCCGCAGAAGAACTGCCGCGTCAGTGGCCAGTGCAGGGAACAACTGGTTACGATTTTTTGAATTACGTTAATGGTGTTTTCTGTAGAATTGACAACAAGAGGGCCTTTAATAAGCTATATAGAGCCTTTACAGGGATCACGGAGCCTTTTGATGAGCTCGTGTGCGATAAAAAAAGGCTCATTATTAGTAAACATCTTGCAGGTAATATTGATAACTTGGCGCATTTGTTAAAAAAAATATCCAGCAAAGATAGATACGGAAGAGATATCACCCTTTATGGTCTTAGGCGCGCCCTGGTTGAAATTATGGCATCATTTCCGGTATATAGAACTTATATCAACTATGATTTAGTCAGTGAAGTTGATACCCGATACATCAAGGAGGCAATTAATAATGCAAGAGAAAGGCTGCCCGGATTTTTTTACGAAATAAATTTTATCGAGAAATTTTTGTCGCTTAAATATAACGGTTCTCTCTCCGAAGACGATAAGCTGCAGTGGGTAGAATTTGCAATGAATTTTCAGCAGTATACCGGCGCCCTTATGGCAAAGGGTTTTGAGGACACTATACTCTATATTTATAATAGACTCGTTTCATTAAATGAAGTCGGGGGGCATCCTCAGCGGTTTGGTTTTTCAAGCGAGGAATTTCATGATTTTAACCAGAAGAAAGCCGCCGCTACGCCTTATTCCCTGAATACAACATCAACACATGATACCAAACGGGGCGAGGATATAAGGGCGCGCCTTAACGTTCTTTCTGAAATACCTCAGGAGTGGGAGGGGTATCTTAAGAGTTGGTCTAAGGCTAACAAGACGAAAAAAAGAAAAGTACACGACAACTTGGCTCCTGATGAGAACGACGAATACCTTCTTTACCAGACCCTTTTAGGGGCTTTTCCTTTTGAAGGGCAGAACCAGGATTTTACGGACAGAATTAAAGCGTATCTTTTAAAAGCTGTGCGCGAGGCAAAACGGCATACTGCTTGGATTAAGCCGGATGAGGAATATGAAAAGTCATGTTCTGTTTTTGTCGAAGAAATTTTGGCTGCGGGCGAAGATAATTTATTCTTGAAAGAGTTCATACCGTTTCAGAAAAAGATCGCTTATTACGGCATATTAAATTCACTTTCGCAGATATTACTTAAAATTACTAGTCCTGGCGTTGCGGATTTCTATCAAGGAACGGAACTGTGGGATTTAAGTTTAGTTGACCCTGATAATCGTCGGCCGGTTGATTTTCAAAAACGAGCATTATTCCTTCAAGAGATAAAAGAGAAAACAAAGCAAGGACCCATTAACTTAATCAATGGGCTACTGTCGCACAAAGAAAACGGGATGATTAAGCTGTTTCTTATCTATAGTTTGCTTGGGGCGAGAAAGAAACAAATTACACTTTTTCAAGAAGGTGCCTATATGCCTCTTGAGGTTCAAGGAAAATTTAAAGATAATGTAATTGCGTTTATAAGAAAACATGAACAGCAATATGCAATTACTATCGGCCCACGTTTTTACACCGCTCTTGTTAAGGAAGATGAACTGCCCCTGGGAGAAGAGGTATGGTCAGACACTCATATTATTTTACCGCAAGAGGCCTCCTTTGCCTGGGTTGATGCTATAACAGGGCAACGCGTGGATAGCAGAGATAATAAATTATTCATTGGGAAAACATTGATCCACTTTCCCGTATCTTTATTGATTAACATTACATCTTAGAGTTGGTAGCGCCTGTTAGGAGAAAAAAAGATAGATGAATTGGAAATGGATTTTAATTTTAGTGTTATTGCTTTTTTTAGTTATTTTCACTACGCAGAACTATGAAGTGGTTAGGATTAAATTTCTTTTTTGGTCTTTTCAGACAAGCAGAGCGATTATTATTTTCTCAACCCTTTTTATCGGCATCCTTATCGGCTGGTTTATCTCTTTAATAAAAAGACAATAAAAATATTGTGAATAGAGGAGGATTCTCATGAATTTACTATTATTCCTTTTCGCAATTATAGTCTCATTTATAGTGGTCAGAATCGGTGCTATAGCGTTTCAATTGACCGGTCTTGAATGGTCTTTGGCAAAATTCCAGGCCTTATCTTGTTTTTCCGGCACAGGTTTTACTACAAAAGAGGCAGAGTTAATTACCGGGAATCCTCAAAGGCGGCGCATTGCCTCGGTCCTTATGGTATTAGGAAACGCAGGCCTTATTACAGTAATTGCAACATTTGCTAATTCGTTAAGGCCGTCTACTATTATGCCAAAGTTTACCATTCCATTTGTGCATTTAGTTTTTCCGTCAAATTTATTACCGTGGATAAATTTGTTAATTATTGTAGTCTCTATATATGCAATTTACCGGTTTTTTACCCACACAAACATTACCAAAAAACTAACAGATGCATTAAGAGCAAGGATTGTAAAGAAGGAAATTATTAAACCGGTAACCTTTGAGGAACTACTAGTTACCACCGGCGGTTATGGTGTATCGAGTATCGAGGTATGCAAAGATAGCCTCATACTAGAAAAAACCTTATTTGAATCTGACCTAAGAATCCATGATATAACAGTCTTAGCAGTAGAAAGGAAAGAGGAGATAACTCCTAATCCTGCAGCGGAAACCAAAATTATGTTAGGTGACACTCTTATTTGTTTTGGTAAATTAGAGAATATTAGAAAGGAATTATGCGTAATTCCTAAATAATGATGGATAAAAAACTACAAGATAGAGCACTTAATTTTTTAATTATCGATGGAGCATTTTTCGTAGTCATGGGTTCATTGGCTGGCGGAATTTTTCTAATGGGCTTGGCTTTAAAGATTCTAAATTTAAATCCTGCACAGATTGGCATACTGGCAGCGCTTCCTATGTTCGCAAATCTTATCCAGATTTCTGCTCGGTAAGGACTGTTCTGCTTTCAATTGTTCTGATTTTAAGAATTTTATGACTTGTTATTATCGGAAGCATAATCGGAGGACTGATCTGTGGTGTAATTTTTTATTTCCTGGCCCTGTGGTTTATAAAAAAAGAAGAGCCAAAAAGGCCTTATTATGAAAAGAAGTATTCTTTTCATAATGATATTTTTGTTGTTAGGTAGCACTGCTTTTACGCTAGAGCATATAGGAGAAAAGATTACCTAAGTGATAAAGCAGAGGGGGGCTGTCTTAATTTTATAATCATGTATTTTTTCGATAACGAATATATTTGTAGGAGGCGATCATATGTCAGATTTTGTTAAAAAAATATCAAATACAATTGGTCTTGCTCCCGGTAGCGTTGTATATGTAGGTGAGAAGAAAATTGAAAAGCCACGTATATCTATTATTGATTACGATCAGGAGAATTTCCAGGAGAAAGAATTAAAGAAGGCTGAGGAATGTTTTCCGTTTAAAGAGTCACCTACAATAACATGGATCAATATTGATGGCCTTCATGATACAGATATTATCAGCAAAATTGGTACCCATTTTGACATCCATCATCTTATTCTGGAAGATATAGTGAATACTTTGCAACGCCCCAAATTCGAGGAGTCAGGCAAATATATTTTTATTGTTTTGAAGATGTTATATTTTGACGAAAAGGAAGATGAGACAAAAGCCGAACAGGTAAGCCTTATCCTTGGGGCAAATTTTGTTATTTCATTCCAGGAAAAAGAAGGAGACGTATTCAATCCTATTAGAGGAAGGATTAGAGATAATAAAGGGCGTATAAGAAAAAGCGGAGCGGATTATCTTGCCTATGCTTTAGTGGATGCCGTTGTTGATAATTATTTTATAATACTGGAAAAACTGGGTGAAAAAATAGCAAATATGGAAGACGAATTAGTGGCGAACCCGAGCACTGAAAAATTACAGATAATTCAAGGCTTAAAAAGAGATATGATATTCTTGCGTAAATCCGTATGGCCATTGAGAGAGATAATTAGCGGGCTACAAAGGACAGAGTCGGATTTGCTTCAGGATTCTACAACAGTATATATGCGGGACCTATACGACCATACTATTCAGGTTATTGACACTATAGAATCTTTGCGGGATATGGTTTCAGGAATGCTTGATATTTATATGTCCAGCATAAGCAACAAGATGAATGAGGTAATGAAAGTTCTTACAATTATCGCGACAATATTTATTCCCATAACATTCATTGCCGGAATATACGGAATGAATTTTGATCCTAGTCTTTCAAAGCTAAACATGCCTGAACTTACCTGGCGGTTTGGCTATATATTTGCATGGGGCATAATGTTTCTTGTGGTATTGACGATGGTAATTTATTTTAAAAGGAAACGGTGGTTTTAAGATATAATGCGAGTTGTATAAATGAATTGGAAATGGATACTTGTTCTGATATTGTTGTTACATTTAGTAATTTTTGCTGTGCAGAATTATGAAATTGTTAAGATTCAATTTTTATTCTGGTCATTCCGGACGAGCAGGGCTATTGTGATATTCTCGACACTTTTCATAGGTATAATTATTGGATGGATAACCCCCCTCATTAAGAGAGGTTAAGATTAAAGTAAAGATTATCCTATGTTAACGCTGATAATATTAGTCATAAGCATACTTTTTCTTTCTGGTATCTGCTCTATGGTAGAGGCGGCTATTTTAAGTCTTCCACTGGTAAAAGCAAGGATTCTATTTGAACAAAAGCGCAAAGGCTCAAAAACACTCCTTTCTATTAAAGAGAATATCCATCTGGCTGTTGCTACAATCGTTATACTTAATAACAGTATTAATATAATTGGTTCGATATTTGTTGGTCAGCGAGTAACTTACTTATTCGGCAGGCATTGGTTAGGCATTGCTTCTGCGGTTATCACCTTTGCTATCATAGTTATCTCTGAAGTAATACCTAAGACTGTTGGGGAGCATTACAAAGTTGAGATTTGTTTAGCAAGCGCAAAGCCATTGCAGGGCTTGATGTGGTTGTTTAGGCCACTGGTTGGGATTTTAGTTTTAGCCACCAATCCCTTTAAAAGGGGATCTAAACTACCAAAAGTAACCGAAGAAGAGATAAAGATTATGCTTCAATTGGGTAGGGCGGCAGGCACCGTTGAGACTGATGAGGAAACTCTGTGTAACAGAGTATTTAAGCTCAACGACTTAAGGGCATTCCAAATGTTGAAGCCCATAGAAAATATATATGCCCTCCAAGCTGATAAGTCACTTTCTGAAGTTAGAGAAGCGATAGTTAATTCCCCATACAGTAGAATCGTTGTTTATGGAAAGGATATCTCCGATATTGCGGGAATATGTCAACAAAGAGTTCTGTTAAGAGAGATTGCCAAAGATAATTACGAGGCAAAAGTACAAGATTTTATGTCCAGACCCATATTTGTAGATGAGAATGAAAAGGCAGATAAGCTTTTAGAGAAGTTTCAGGCTTACCATCAGCATCTTTTTATTGTTCAGAATAGCCGAAGGCAAAATATGGGAGTTTTAACTATGGAAGATGTGCTTGAAGAACTTTTTGGTGAGATTTATGATGAAAAGGAATCTGTTTTTAAAGTTAAAACAGATTCAAAATGAAATTATAATTTTGAATGTATAAAAGGAGGAAAGTCTTATGAATTTATTGCAAAGGTGTCATTACATGCCTATAAATATTTCGAACAGCTATAATAAAGGAGGTTTACCCACGAAGATTAAATTTGTAATTATCATGTTTTTTGCAGTATCTACAATGTCCGGATGTGCCTATATTCAAAAAGCTGAAAGAGCTGATGAACTGGAGGCCGAGAATCAGAATTTACGGGTTTGGATTGCACAACTTCAGAAAGAGAAGGCAAAAGAAGTTGAGCAGGTAGTTAGAGAGAAGGATAGAGAGCTTTCCGAGCTTGAAAAAGCAAAACTTGAGCTAGAAGATGCCCTTAAGAAAGAAATCGGAAACTATAAAGCTAAGCTGGAGATGACGGAGCGGGGGCTGGTGATTACTTTTTTGTCTGAGGTATTTTTTGATTCAGGAAAAGACATAATCCGTGGAGACGGCAATGAATTACTTCAGAAAGTAGCTGGAGTTTTAAACCGCGATGTCCCTAATTCCAATGTTGCCATTGAAGGCCATACGGATAACCAGCCGATAAAATATTCGGGTTGGAAGTCAAACTGGGAACTTTCGTCGGCGCGGGCATTAGCAGTATTGCATTATCTTATTGATGAGTGCAAGGTAAAACCGACAAGGCTTTCTGCTAATGGCTATGGAGAATTCCGGCCGGTTGTGGCAAATGACACAAAGGAGAACATGCAGAAAAACCGCAGAGTTGAAATTGTCATATTGCCTTCTAAGATCAGTAAAATTAAGAAGGAAGTATCAAATTAAAGGCTGCCTAGAGACAGAATGTCCGCTAGTCCTGATCAGGCATCGTATATCTCTTTACTTCCAAAAGAGTTATGAGATTTAAGGACAAAAATTACCGGACAAAACGGACATTTTTTGGCGAGGAATAGTTCTCTCTAAAGCCTGAATTTCCTTGATAATCACTCTATATAGCCTTATAATACATACTAGTAAATAGCGAGAGGTTTCCCCTCGGGCCCTATTACATCCCAATTCGAAAAAGTTTTGCGAAATAACGATCATTTTTTTCCCCGCAAGAAACCTCGCCCACCTGAAGTTACTCTAATCCCCGAGGTAAGGCTTCGTTTCTGCCCGCCCCATAAAATAGCCTGGAAAATTTTCAAGGAATAGGACATTTTTATCTTGATAGTGCATCCCGCTAAAAAGTACTTGAAGCAAAAAAAATGAGGAGTATAATATAAAACTATGCTTAAAGCCCTAGAGCCTTACATACTTACATTTATCCCCATATTTGTGGCGGTGGATTCTATAGGCAACATTCCTTTGTTTATTTCCCTGGTAGATTCCTTAGGCAAAAAACAGAGGCGCAAGGTTATCTTGGATACGGTTGCTACCGCCACAGCCGTGGCCATTCTTTTTGTGTTGATCGGCAAGTGGATTTTAGCTTTTATCGGAATTACGATCTCCGATTTCCAGATAGCCGGAGGCGCACTTTTATTCATTATCTCCGTGCGGCTGCTTATGCCGGGAACCGCCAAGAGCCTTTTGGCTAACGGCCATGAAAAAAATATCGGCGTATTCCCTTTAGGCACGCCCCTGGTTACGGGCCCTGCCGTATTGACCACCACCCTGATGATGCATAACGCCTTTGGCTTATTACCGACAACCGTATCATTGCTGCTCAATATGCTGATTGTCTGGGTGACGCTGGCTAAGGCGGATACCATTATGAAAGTCATGGGAACAAGCGGTACCAGGGCATTCTCTAAGATTGTATATATTTTGCTTGCGGCAATAGGCGTGATGATGATCCGCAAAGGGATTATGGGAGGGTTTTTCCAATGACGCACCAGGTTTTGACATTCATCATGGCCGGTGGCAAGGGAGAGCGGTTATACCCTTTGACCCGGGACAGGACCAAGCCTGCTGTGCCCTTCGGCGGAATCCACAGAATCATAGACTTTACGTTGAGTAATTGCATCAATTCCGGCTTGCGTAAAATATATTTGCTGACCCAGTATAAGTCAGCGTCTTTGCAGAGGCACATTCGTTTAGGGTGGAATATCCTGCCTTCTGAGTTAGGCCAGTTCATTGAAATACTGCCTGCCCAGCAGAGGGTCGGTGATTCCTGGTACCTGGGGACTGCGGATGCGATCTACCAGAACCTTTATACCCTGGAGATTGATCATCCCGAAGAAGTCCTGATTCTTGCCGGAGACCATGTGTACAAGATGAACTATTATTCCATGCTGGATTTTCATCGAGAACAGGATGCGGATATGACCGTGGGGGTGGTTGAGGTCAGCAAGGATAAGGCAGTGAATCTGGGGATTGTGGAGTCAGACGATTTTGGCAGGATTATCGGCTTTCAGGAAAAACCTCCCAAGCCAAAAACAATTCCCTCTGATCCCGATAAGGTTTACGCCTCCATGGGTATCTATGTGTTTAAGCGCAGCATCCTGGAAAGAGAATTGCAGGAGGATTCTAAAAGACGCTCCACCCACCATGACTTTGGCAAAGATATCATCCCTTCGCTGCTTAAAAAAGGATTAAAGATATCCCTTTATAATTTTATTGACGAAAATAAAAAAGAAGCCAAATACTGGCGCGATATAGGGACCATTGATGCTTATTATGAAGCGAATATGGACCTGATTCAGGTGCATCCCGTATTCAATCTTTACGATAAGGATTGGCCCATCAGGACCTATCAGGAACAGTTTCCTCCGGCTAAAACCGTATTTAGCGGCGAGGAAGTAACGGGCAGGGTCGGGCTAGTGCTTGATTCCGTGGTTTCTAACGGCTGTATAGTCAGCGGTGGCAGGATTCAACGTTCCATCCTTTCTTGTAATGTGAGGATTAACAGCTACAGCCAGGTCATCGATTCTATCCTTATGGAAGGGGTTGATGTCGGCAGGCACGCCAAAGTCAAAAGGGCCATCATTGACAAGGACGTTCAGATACCGCAGGGAATGGTTATTGGTTACGATGCGGAGCAGGATAAAAAGCGCTTTCATGTTACGGAGTCGGGAATTGTGGTGGTAGCGAAGGGGACGGAGATTAAATGATTAGGAAGGCGAAGATTCAGGATATCAAGGAGATTCAGGGGCTCATCAATTATTTTGCCAAGAAGGATCTGATGCTGCCCAGATCGCTTAATGAGCTTTACGAAAACCTGCGCGATTTCTGGATAGCCAAAGAGGGCAGAAAAGTCGTAGGTTGCGCGGCCTTGCATTTATCCTGGGATGATCTGGCTGAAATCAAATCCGTGGCCGTGGAGAGGTCAAAACAGAAAAAAGGAATCGGCAGGGATCTGGTTTGTGCCTGTTTAGATGAAGCCCTGCGGATGGGGGCGGGAAGAGTTTTTGTGCTTACCTACAAACCCAGCTATTTTAAGAAATTTGGATTTGTGAGGGTCAAGAATTCCGACCTGCCTCATAAGATCTGGGCCGAGTGCATCAACTGTTGCAAATTCCCCAATTGTAAGGAAATCGCCATGGTCAAGATATTATAACGAACTGAAATCCCTCGCTTAAACACTTGAAAATTTCAGTGAAATTTTATTCGTAAGCTCGGGATCAATTTTACGAACCTCTGGATGCGGGCAAATTAGTCCCTCGTATCACAGAAGCAGTAGCTGGATACTCGGGATCAATTTGTTGAATCTGCTATAGAGGGCAAATTGAGGAGGTTCAATGGATTATTTACTGACTGACGAACAAATGATGATTCAGGCGCTCGCGCGTAAGATTGCCGAAGAAAAGGTGAAGCCTGCCGCCGCCAAATATGACGAATCCGAAGAATATCCCTGGGATATCATTAAAATCTTAGCGCAGTCCGATTTGTTTTCCATATTTGTGCCCAGCGAATACGGCGGAACTGGCACCGGCGTATTGGAATTATGCCTGGTGACAGAAGAGTTATCCCGTGCCTGCGGCGGTATTGCGGTCTGCTATGCGGCCTCAGCCTTAGGCACGTTTCCGATTATACTTTTTGGAAATGAAGAGCAGAAAAAGAAATATCTTCCGGATCTGGCCAGCGGTAAAAAAATCGCCGCCTTTGGCATCACCGAGCCTGAGGCAGGTTCTGATGCCTCTGCCATTAAGACCACGGCTAAAAAAGAAGGAGACCATTATATTCTTAACGGCCTGAAACACTTCATTACAAACGGAGGAGACGCCGAAACTTACGTTGTGGTTGTCATGACGGATAAAACCAGGGGAGCCAGGGGCGCTTCGGCTTTTATCGTAGAAAAAGGCACGCCGGGGTTTACCTTCGGAAAAAAAGAAGAGAAGCTGGGGATTCGTGCTTCCTCCACCCGGGAATTGATATTTACGGATTGCAAAATTCCCAAAGAAAATCTGTTGTCTAAAGAAGGCTTGGGTTTTATCGTGACTATGAAAACCTTTGATATGTCAAGGCCGGGTGTAGCTGCTCAGGCGCTGGGCATTGCACAGGGCTCGCTCGAAGTGGCTGTCAAATACGCCAAGGAAAGGCACCAATTCGGAAAATCCATTTCCAGTTTTCAGGGCATCCAATGGATGCTGGCGGATATGGCCACACAGGTTGAAGCAGCTCGTTCTCTGGTTTATGCCTGCGCGAGAGAAATTGATGCGGGGGTCAAGGATGTGGCTAAGGATTCGGCGATGGCTAAAATGTATGCCTCTGACGTTGCCATGAAGGTTACGACCGATGCGGTGCAGATTCTGGGCGGTTACGGTTATATGAAGGAGTACCCGGCAGAAAAATACATGCGCGATGCCAAAATCACCCAGATCTACGAAGGGACAAATCAGATTCAGCGCAACATCATCGCCCTACAATTAATCAAGGAAATGGCGAAGTAAGTAAGGCCACAACTTAACGAACGATAGTGAAGTTAAGTTGTCTGGCCGAACTTACCCCCCACCACTTTTTGTAGCTAGTGAGGGTTTTGTTAAATATGGCGTGGGGAAAAGCCATACCGTAAATTTTATCTCAAGCGTCTGTTCAAAAAGTGGTGGGGGGTTAATTCGCAGACGCTGATAAACAAATAAAATAAGGGACGCTATAACTTATATCGTTCTTAAGAACGATATAAGTTATCTGCTCATTAATGAACATAATCGTCTGCATTAAACAGGTTCCCGAAACAACCGAAGTCAAAATCAATCCCGAGACCAACACCCTGGTCCGCGAAGGGGTGAAGTCTATCATCAATCCTTTTGATATGTATGCCATTGAAGAAGGAGTACGCCTGAAGGAGAAATGGGGGGGAAAGGTTACGGTTTTGACCATGGGGCCTCCCCAGGCAGAGGCGGCTTTAAGGGAAGCCATTTCCATAGGAGCGGATGAGGGGATTCTTATCTGCGACCGTGCCTTTGCAGGAAGCGATACGTGGGCTACGAGTTATACGCTATCCGGAGCTATCAAGAAAATAGGCTCTTTTGATCTGATTGTCTGCGGTAAGCAAGCCTCTGACGGAGATACGGCACAAGTGGGCCCGGGTATTGCAACGCATCTGGATATCCCTCAGGTTACGTATGTCAAAAAGATAGAAGAGGTTAAGGATAAAAGTATGCGCGTGGAAAGGATGATGGAAGAGGGCTTTGAAATCATTGAGACGCCATTGCCGGCTTTGCTTACCGTGGTTAAGGAGATCAATGAACCGAGGCTGCCTTCCCTCAAAGGTTTGATGCGATCAAAATCCGCCAAAATCATTTTATGGTCGCAGAAAGAACTTGATCTGGACCCCCGGAAAATCGGCCTCTGCGGTTCTCCGACACAGGTCTTAAAAATATTTTCTCCTGCGCCCAGAACCGGCGGGCAGATGCTTCGCGGCGAGACTCAGGAAGTAGTAGAAAAGTTAGCAACATTGTTAAAAAATGAAATTGTATAAGTTAAATCCCAGATTTCAAATTCCAAATCCCAAACAAGCTCCAATAACCGAAATCTCAATGACCGAAATAAAAGTTTGGAGTTTGGAGCTTGGTACTTGGAATTTGCTAAGATGCCTATTCAAATTATATTAGATAAATGCACCGGTTGTTCACTTTGCTTAAAGGCCTGTCCCTTCGGCGCGATAAGCCTGAAAGACAAGAAAGCCGTCATAGACCTTGGCAAGTGCAATCTCTGCGGGGCGTGCGTCCCTGTCTGCAAGCTCAAGGCGATTCTTTTGGAAAAGCCAAAGGCCTCCTGCGTCACCCCTGATATTTCAGGCTACAAAGACGTGTGGGTGTTTATCGAGCAGAAGAAAGGAAAGGTCCAGTCTGTTTCCTATGAACTCCTGGGGAAGGCGCAGGAGTTAGCCGGGAAACTCAAATGTCAGGTGGCAGGCGTTCTTATCGGAAACAATCTAGAGGACCAGCTGGATGAGCTTATCCGGCATGGCGCGGAAAAAATTTATTTAGTCGAAGCCCCGGAATTATTCCATTTCCAGGACGAGCCTTATACCCATATTCTGGTTGAGCTTATCCGAAAGTACAAACCCGAAATCGTGCTCTGCGGAGCAACGGCTATCGGCCGTTCTTTAATCTCCCGCGTGGCGATTAAGATTACCGCAGGCTTAACCGCGGATTGCACGGGCCTGGATATTGATCCTGAGAAGAAGATTCTTTTGCAGACGAGGCCCGCCTTCGGCGGCAATATCATGGCTACCATTATCAGCCCTAATTACCGTCCGCAGATGGCGACCGTCCGTCATAAAGTTATGCAGCCTTTGTTCCCCGATAAGCATCGCAAGGGCAAGATAATTAAAGAAAGTTTTAATAGCCGTTTGTATGCCTCGCGCACAAAACTTTTGGATATCGTTGAAGAGGTAGAGGCGCTGGTCAATTTAGCTGAAGCGGATATCATTATCTCCGGCGGCAGAGGCATGCGAGGCCCGCAGAATTTTAAGCTCCTGGAGGAACTTGCCCACGTATTGAAAGCGGCTGTGGGTTCTTCGCGCGCAGCCGTGGATGCCGGATGGATGCCGTATTCGCATCAGGTAGGCCAGACAGGCCGGACCGTAGCCCCCAAGATTTATATCGCCTGCGGCATTTCCGGGCAGATTCAGCATCTGGTGGGCATGCAATCATCAAAGATCATCATTGCCATCAATAAAGACCCCGACGCCCCCATATTTAAAGTAGCCACCTATGGCATCGTGGGGGACCTTTTTGAAATTGTTCCGGCCCTGACAAAAAAATTCAAAGAAATACGCTAACACCCGCCAAGAAAGCGCTTTCCGCAAACCCCCGGAACCCTCTTGAAATCAGCAAAAAGATAAGGTAAATTTGAAATAGGATGAGTCTTTAAAAATAAGAGTTTGAGGTAGGTGCGTCTTTATAGGATAGGTGATTATCGATGGAGGTTTATGGAAAAGGGTCCACGATGGAAGGCTCTCCTTTTATAGAAAAACGAACCTTTACAAGATTTCCGATCAATATACCTTTAACCCACTCACAAGTTAATTCTCAGCAAACAGCTTGTGCGCTCACGCGCGATATCAGTGCGCAAGGCTTGTGTATTATTGTAGATACAAAAGAAAAGTTAACGCCGGGAGAAAACATAGATATCTGCCTACAGATGGTGGATAACGCAGAGATGATTAATTTAAAAGGCAGGGTCGCCTGGTCGGGCCTGTTTGTTTGTGATAAGCAGAGAGTCGGTATTCAACTGATAGGCACTCAACTAAAACCTATCTCGATTGTTCTAAGGGTCTTAAAATCTCAAAGAAAATATTAATCCTCCCATTTTGTAATTCACCAATCCTATTCTACGGTTTCTTTAAAAAATTCTGTTTACATAATAAATAAGGGTAATATAATAGTAATTGAAATTATTCCGATCATGCCTAAAATCGTACCTTTTAATAAAAAATTATCTGAAGCCTTTACCCCGTTACACCCAGAAAGCCGCGGTCTTCAGGCCGCGGATGAATGGCTTTGTAACGGGACCCGACCTTTAGGGCGGGGTGTAACGGGGTTTACTTTAGTCGAAATCATGATTACGGTCAGCATTATCGCCATTCTGACGGCGATAGCTATTCCTAGCCTGATTACCATGAAAAGGGCAGCCAATGAGACAGCTGCAAGAAGCAACATTCGGATTCTTTCTGTGGCTGCGGAAACCTTAATGGCCTCCCGGGCCCATTATCCTGTCACGGTCAGTGAGTTCCAGGAATTCTTGAACCCTGTTTCTGTTTACTGTTCAGATCTTGACGGAGCAAAATCAGAGGTTAAAGGATACAGCTACTCCTGCGTTTCTGATGCCTCCGGCTACGCCTTTTCAGCTGAGCCGCTAACGCCCGGGGTAACAGGCAATATCGTATACACGGCATCAACGGGAAGTGTATTTACCCAGAATTAAATCTCTCCCCCTGCCCTTCCAAAGTAACTAATCCCCACTAAAAAAGTTAGAAATCCAATCTCAAGATTTTTCATCATTATTCATCTTTAAGTGATATAATTATTCTTATTGCATATATATGTCAAAGAATGTAAATATTCTCCTTGACAAATTTTGATTCTCTGTTTATAATGAGTGACATTAAATTTCTCTAAGCTAAAGCTTATTGAATGCGCATAAAAAACGCGGTTTTTTTAAGCCGCGTACGTATCAACAGGTGAAGAATATGGTAAAAAGCGAATTGATGACAATCGAGGATATAGCAGGCTACCTGAGGGTTACGCGCAGGACTATCTATGAATGGTTGAAACATAATAAGATCCCCGCGATAAAGCTTGTGGGCCAATGGCGTTTCAAAAAAGATAAAATCGATGCTTGGATCGAAAACAAGACTCTTCATTGAGAATAAAGTTACCATAGCCACTGTAAACTCTTGCGGCTGAAAGGAGCATGGCATGTATTTTAAAAGGTTAGAACTCATCGGGTTTAAGTCGTTTTTCGATAAGACAATTTTGCATTTCGAGCCCGGGGTTACGGCTGTGGTCGGCCCGAATGGCTGTGGAAAATCGAATATATTTGATAGTATCCGCTGGGTCCTGGGAGAGCAATCCGCTAGGTCCCTGCGTGGTTCGGATATGCAGGACGTTATTTTCAACGGCACGGATGCCAAAGAACCTTTGGGCATGGCTGAAGTCACTTTGACTTTTGACAATGAAAAGAGGTTTTTCAACGTGGATCATCCCGAGGTCAACATCACCCGCAGGCTTTTTCGTTCCGGTGAAAGCGAGTACATGCTGAACAAGACCTCTGTGCGCCTCAAAGATATCCTGGACCTGCTTTTAGGGACCGGAATCGGCGCAGAAAGTTATTCCATTGTGGCGCAGGGCAAGATTGACCTGGTTTTAAGCTCCAGGCCCGAGGACAGGCGTCTGGTATTTGATGAGGCATCCGGCATTACCAAATACAAGGCGCAAAAAAGAGAAACCATGAGGAGGCTGCAAGAGACAGAGCAGAATCTGTTAAGGGTTAATGATATCATTACGGAGGTCAAGCGTCAGATCGGCAGCCTCGAGCGCCAGGCCAACAAAGCTAGAAAATACAAAGAGGTCTTTGAGCAACTGAAGAATAAAGAAATTCACTTATCCGTTCTACAAAAAATCGAGCTTTTTCATCAAAAGGATGCTCTCTGCGGGCAAAGCAATGATTTGGAATCCAGAAAACTCGCCCTTCAGGAAGATGTTTGCCAGCTCGAGCAGGCCATTGCCAGCCGTCAATCCGAATTAAAGGCTCATGAGGAGAATAAGATTTCCATTCGGAATCTGATTTTAAACTTAGAGAATCAGGTCATCAGGAGCAGGGAGCAGGCGCGTTTTAACATAGAGAGGATTGCGGAATTGGTTGAAAACTTAAAATATCTGGAAAAGCAAAGCGAGCAGATAAAAAATAGGATGGCTGTAGACGAAGAGAAATTGAATGGTTTAAGGCAGGAGTTTGCGGGACTGGAAAACACTATAGCCTCTAAATCCGCCATCTTAAGCGAGAAAGAAACCAAGATTAACGATATTTCTTTGGCGATCAAGAATTCCCTGGATCTGATCTCCCATTCGAAAAAGAACATCCTGGAACTGGTGTCCAGAATCGCCCATGCCAAGAATGAGATTTCTGACTTTAGTGCCAAGCGCGAAATCCATCTTGCCCGAAAAAAAAGATTGGAAATCGAAAAGGCCAAGGTGTTTGAAGAAAGGGCCTCAACCGAAGAGAGCCTTAATGTCGTGACAAAGGAGGTCAACGCTATCAAGCAGGAAGTGGAGGAGTTAAATCTTAAGATAGCCTGCGCCAAAAGCGAACTGGAACAGGAAAAAAGCGCTTTGGCTCAAATGAATGCCAGTAAGGATGTCCTGGAAAAAGAAAAGCTCACCCTGGAATCCCATAAGGAATTCCTGGAAAAACTAAAAACCAAATACGAAGACATCGCTGAAGCCTCTAATGCCGTTATCTATCTGGATAAAATGCCTACAGGGGACTTGAGCGGCCTGGTGGTGAAAATAAAGAATAGGATGAGCATGGGCCTGGAAGATAAGGTTGTTTTTCAGGAGGCTCAATTTAAATTTTCGGGGGAGGCTAAGCCCGTAGAGCTGGATACGCATACCCTTGATGAAAAATTGGCCGGTATCCAGGCCGGTTTAGATATTTTAAAGGCACAGAAGAGTCAGAAAGAGCTTAAGATTGAGGAGCATGGAACAACGGCCTTCCGTCTGCAGGAAGTTTTACGCAGCAGTGAGATATCTTTGGCAAATAAAGAAAGCACATTGGCCACCATATGGGAACAATTTAATAAGATAAAAGACGAAGAGGACCTCATCGTAATGGAATTGGCGGATGTGCAAAAAGAGATTGCTGTTTTGGAGGATAATCTGAAGGTGGCTCAGGCGCAATGGGAGGGTTATAACAGCGACCACCGGAAAGTCGAGGACCTGATCCAGGCCGAAGAAAATAACATATCCAGGAACGCCAAGTTAAGAGAAGAGGCTCTGGTGTTTATCACCCAGATAAAAACAGAGCTGGATTCCCTGCAAAAAAGGCTGATTTCGGATGAGGTGACCCTGGGGATTCTGCAGGATTCATTTTCTCAGGATAAAAATAACTTTTCCAATATAGAAGAACAGTTCAGGCAGGCTCAAGTCAAAAAGGAATCCATGGAATCAGGGATTGTAAACTGCCACAACCAGATGGATCAATTCACTCAGGAGATTGAAAAGCAAAAAAAGAGCCTGCAGGAGATTGAAGCCCAGTTCATGGAGGCCTCAGCGGGAGCCAGCGACACCGTGAAAAAAATAGAATCGCATAAATCAGAACTGGATATCATCAAAAACAGCCTTTACGAATGCCAGATGCAACTTAAAGATATCGAATACAAATATGGCAGCATAAGAGAAAGGATGTCGGCATCCTATAAGGTGGATCTGGAAAATGCACAGGATTTCTCTGCTAACGAGGAAAAAAGCCGAGAGGAGCTTCTCCGGGAGATAGAAAGCCTGAAAGCCAAAATAGATTCCTACGGCACCGTAAACCTTGTGGCTATTGAGGAGTATGATGAGTTAAAGAAGCGTTATGACTTCCTGATTGAGCAGCAGAATGACCTGCACAGTTCCAAAGAGTCTTTGCACCAGGCGATTCTGAAGGTCAATCGCATCACCAAGCAGATGTTTTTAGAGACTTTTGAAAAAGTAAAACTGGAGTTTCGCAATTACTTCAGGTTATTGTTCAACGGAGGAGATGCGCAGATTTTCCTGGTGGATGAACAGGACCCTTTAGAGTCCGGGATTGAGATCATTTGTAGGCCTCCGGGAAAGAAGCTGCAGAACGTTCTGTTGCTGTCAGGCGGGGAAAAAGCCATGTCAGCGATAGCGCTTATTTTTGCCATATTTAAAGTGAAACCTGCGCCTTTTTGCATATTGGATGAGATTGATGCAGCCCTGGATGAGGCTAATGTGGACCGCTTTGCCTGCCTGCTGCAGGAATTCGCCTCCTATTCGCAGTTTATCGTGATCACCCACAACAAGAAAACCATTACGAACGCGGATGTGATGTACGGGATCACTATGGAGGAATCGGGCATATCTAAGATTGTATCCGTTAAGTTTGCGAAGAATTTAGGAAAGAAAGATAAAGAAAAGGAGCCAAAGAGTTTGGTTCCCGAACCGGTTTAGAGCGAGGGGGTTGAGCAGCAGGTGTTGTTTTTGTCTTTGTTTTTTGCCTGGTAAAGCGCCTTGTCGCTTGCTTCAATAAGTTCGGCGGGAGAGTTTCCGTCTTCAGGATAGGTGGCCAATCCCAGGCTCGCCGTAAATTTTTTCTTAGGCAGATTCTCCTCGCCTATAAAGGGATGCCTTTCGATATCTAACCTGAGCCGCTCCGCAATCAAAAAAGCCTCTTTTTTATCGGTCTGCGGTAGGATAATCGTAAATTCCTCTCCGCCGTAACGGCAGACATAATCCATCTTCCGGGATTGATTCTTGAGCAAATTCGCTAATTCCTTTAACATCCTGTCTCCCGACTGATGGCCGAGTGAGTCATTGTAGATTTTAAAGTCATCAATATCAAGCATAATGAGGCTTAAGGATGAGTTCATGGCTTTGGATTTTTCTAATTCCGTCTGAAGAAGGTGATGGAAGTGGCCATGGTGCCAAAGTTGCGTAAGGGAATCCATGTGCGCCAGCATTACGGTTTTTTCGTAAAGCTGGGAATTCTCAATGGCCAGGCCCGCCTGGTTCGCCAGCATCGCAAGCATCCGGATATCGTCTTTGGTTATGGGTTCTTGGGTAATAAAATTATCTGCCACGATAATGCCGTTAATTTTATCTTTTGCTTTTAAGGGGATTAAGACTATCTCTTCACTTTTAAGAATTTTAATGATGGGGTAATCCTGGTAGTTTGCCATTGTTTCTTTGGTCAGATGCAGGGGCATGCCTTCCAAAATAGCCATAGCCAGCAGGTTTTCGTTTTTGTCCTGAAGCGAGAATTTTAAATGCTGGATCTGCCGGTTAAAATTGGAGCCTAAGGTGGAGTTGGAAGATTTAGAGACGCTGATCAGGTCATCTAGGTCCATCTTTTCCTGTTCTATCTGTTTCCAGATACGGTTGGCTTCTTCTCCGGTTTCCGGGCCAATCCCCATTTTGCCTTCCACGAGGCCTTCCCGCTCATTAACCAGAAACAGAAGAGCTCGGTTAAAGCCCAGTCCGATATGGGCTGTGACGCCTGTCAGGATGATATAGAGGATCTCCTCCAGCCTCAGAGTCGTGCGCATGGCATTGGAGATTTCATAAAGAATGCCCAGCTCTGTCTTGGTGCGTTCCAGCTCTTGCTTGATTTTGGTTAAATCTTCCATAGCGGTGACTTTAACATATTTTTAGAGTTATGTCAAGATCGTAGAGTTATGTCAAGACCGGGTCTTTAGAGTTATGTCAAGATCGGGTCTTGTAACTCATTGTTTACCAAGCGATGTCAAGACCCGATCTTGAAAATTTTTTCGTTAGATTTGCTTTATTCCTGCGTCTATTAAGTGAGGACTAAATTTACGCTCACTGGCGTTCCGTAAATTTATGTCCGAACTTATCCCGCGTCCTCCAAAGGCGCAGGAGGGATTATGATAGAAAGGAGGGGTGGCTTATGGATACGAATGTGTTATTTTCACAGTTATGGAACACTATATGCACAGATGATCGCTGATTAAAAGACACTGATGATCGCAGATACGCCTTTAAAGCTACCTTTATCTGTGGTCATCTGCCGTTTCTAAAGGAAGGTTTTATGCGGATTTCTATCTGTGATCATCTGTGCTTAATGGTATGGAATCATGGATACGAATCTGTTGACAGGGTTATATTAGTGGGCTATAATTAATTTCTTGAATTTAAACAAGTTTAATTCACTGTGGAGGGTTAAGATGAACAAGGAAAAGATAACAGTTCATAAAGCATCAGCTTCGGCATCTGGGACTAAAGATGATTCGCATAGCCTCACGGATCGGCAGAAGGCCTTGGAATTGGCGCTGGCCCAAATAGAAAAGCAGTTTGGCAAGGGCTCGATTATGAAGTTAGGGGGTGAGGTCAAAGCGGATGTGGAGACAATACCTACAGGCGCTCTTACCCTGGATTTAGCTTTGGGCGTAGGAGGCCTTCCGCGGGGAAGAGTGGTCGAAATATTCGGGCCTGAGGCATCGGGAAAAACGACCCTGACTTTAAGTGCCATTAAAGAGATGCAGAAAAAGGGTGGCGTGGCTGCTTTTATTGACGCAGAACACGCCTTTGATGCCACGTACGCCAAAATCATCGGGGTTAACCTTGATGATCTTCTTATCTCTCAGCCGGACACAGGAGAACAGGCCCTGGAGATTGCCGAGACGCTGGTACGCTCCAATGCTGTCGACGTGGTGGTCATTGATTCTGTCGCAGCTCTCACCCCGCGCGCAGAGATAGAGGGTGAAATGGGGGATTCTCACGTGGGACTTCAGGCTCGCCTCATGTCGCAGGCCTTAAGAAAGCTGACAGGAGCTATCAGTAAGTCACGCACCACCGTGATTTTTATCAATCAGCTCAGGGAAAAGATCGGCGTGATGTTCGGATCGCCGGAGACGACACCCGGAGGCAGGGCCCTAAAATTTTATTCTTCCGTTCGGCTTGATGTAAGAAGAATTGCGACTTTGAAAGAGCATGATGTGGTGGTGGGCAATAGGGTGAGGGTCAGGGTCGTAAAAAACAAGGTTGCGCCTCCTTTTAGAGAAGGAGAGTTTGAAATCCTGCATAACGAGGGGATCTCCAAGGCAGGGGCTATATTGGATGCTGGGCTCAATAAGGAAATCGTAACTAAATCCGGAACGTGGATATTCTTCAAGGATGAGAAATTGGGCCAGGGAAGGGATGCGGCTATAAAATACTTAAAAGATAACCCTAAATTACAGGAAGAAATTGAGAAAGAAGTCAGGAAAAAACTTAGCATTTAGGGCAGGGGAAAGCGTTTTTGGTATGAAAAGAAAGAAAATATTATCCTGGTTAGGTTTCTTGGCCGTGGGTTACATCCTGAGTTTTGTTTTATCGGCGGGAACGTATAAGTTTGCCTTGGCAGAAAGCCAGGATATGAAAGAGGGTAGCCTAAGCATCGAAAATGCGGTCATCCATGTGGCGGATACGGCAGGACAGGCGGTCGTGTCCATAAGCACAGAGCACACGACCAGGATCAGAGGAGGGCAAAGATACTATTTTCGCCCTCCCTCCGCAGGGTCACCGTTTCCGGAAGATGAGTTCTTTCGCAGGTTCTTTGATGATTTTTTCGGCGAGGCACCTGACAGGGAATATAAGTCCGTGGGTTTAGGCTCGGGCGTGATTATCGATACGCAAGGGTATGTTCTGACAAATGAACACGTCATCAGCGATGCGGATAAGATTACCGTGACGTTGCCTGACGGTAGAGACTTTAAGGGAGAAGTCAAAGGCACTGACCCTCGTTCAGACCTGGCGGTTATTAAGATAAATGCCCGTAACCTTCCGGTAGCTCCCTTAGGTGATTCAGACAGCTTAAAGATCGGACAATGGGTGGTAGCTATAGGAAATCCCTTTGGTTTTGCCATGCAGAGTCCTGAACCGACCGTAACAGTCGGCGTGATCAGCGCACTACACCGTTCTCTGGGAAGCATGCTGTCGCGCGATAGGGATTACAATGACCTCATTCAGACGGATGCTGCCATTAATCCCGGTAATTCCGGAGGCCCCCTGGTAAACCTCAAAGGAGAAATCGTAGGTATCAATGTGGCTATATTCTCCACCAGCGGAGGTTATCAGGGTGTGGGCTTTGCCATACCTGTCAATAGCGCCAGAAGGATAATCTCCAGGCTTATTGAAGGTAAAAAAATAATGTACGGCTGGTTGGGGGTACAGGTACAAAACCTTACGCAAGACATGGCTCAACATCTGAGGCTTGCAGATAAAAATGGAACTCTGGTAGCCAGGGTTTTCAGAGATAGTCCTGCCAAGGCCGCAGGGATAAAAGAAGGGGACGTGATAAAGATATTTGATAATCAACCCGTGGCCAATGTTAAAGAGTTGATAACGCGGGTTTCCAAGACGGAAGTGGGCCGAAGAGTAAAAGTCGTGGTTGTGCGCGATAAAAAAGAACGGAATCTTACGGTGAAGATTAGCGCGCGTCCTGAGAGCCTGGAAGAAGCTGAGGCAGGGTATGAAAGATTGCAAACCGCAGAGAACTGGCGCGGATTGAAAGTAGAGGATACTAAAGAAAATAAAGGTGTTGCGGTGGTTCATGTTGAACCCAATAGCCCTGCAGAGGAAGCAGGCCTGTTGCGGGGAGAAGTGATTTGTGAAATCAATAAAAGGCCTATTTCCGGCATCTTGGATTTCAATAAGGTGGCTAAAGATTTGAAGGGGAACGCATTAATTAAGACCCGGCGCGGTTACTTTTTGGTAAAAGGTGAGGAATAGAGAAGATTGCCCGGAAAAAGCCAGAAACTACGCTTTCCTTTTGCTTAAGTTCCGATTACGTAGCGAACGAGAACTTACTCAGCGGCTTAAACAGAAGAGTTTTAAAGAACCGGCCATTAAAGAGACCATCTCCTTTTTAAAGGAAAAGGGTTTCATCAACGATGATGCCTTTGCCAGGATGTGGTTAGCCTCGCGCCTTAAGAGGCCTTTAGGCTTAAGGAGAATCAGGCAGGAATTAAAGGCCAAGGGCGTTGATGAAGAGATTATTGAGAGCCAGGTACGTGAAATAAAGAAGGATTATTCCGAGGAAGAGATAATCAAGAAGTTAGTAAAAACAAGATTAGATAAAAGTAAACGCCTAGACCCGCGTATAGCCAGGAGGCGGGTGATGGGCTATCTTTTACGCCGCGGTTTCCCACCGGAAACAGTCGCAGATGTCATGAATCAGTTTTAAGGGTGCGTTTCCATGCAGGCAGATATCTTAAGAAAAAAGTTTTTAGATTTTTTTAAATCAAAAAATCACAAGATTATCGAGAGTGGCTCTTTGATCCCCGGGGATGACCCTACGGTATTGTTTACGCCTGCGGGAATGAATCAATTCAAGAAAGAATTTCTGGGGATAGGCAGAGGCTTGAAGCGTGCTTCCTCCAGCCAGCGGTGCCTGCGCACCGATGACCTGGATAAAGTCGGCAAGACCAGCGGTCACCACACGTTTTTTGAAATGCTGGGAAACTTTTCCTTCGGAGACTATTTCAAAAAAGAAGCGATTCTCTACGCCTGGGAATTTTTGGCCCGGGAACTACGTATTCCGTCCGAGAAGCTTTGGGTCTCGGTCTATAAAGACGATGACGAAACCTATAAGATATGGCGCGATTCCATTGAGATTCCGGAAAACAAAATCATCAGATTAGGGGATAAAGAAAATTTCTGGCCTTCAGAGGCTAAGGCAAAAGGGCCTAATGGCCCCTGTGGCCCCTGCTCGGAGATATTTTATGATGTAGGCTCAGGCGCCGGATGCGGGAAGCCGGATTGTTCTCCTGCCTGCGGCTGCGGGCGTTTTGTGGAAGTCTGGAACCTCGTCTTTACCCAGTTTAACCGCAAAGAAGGAGGCGTATTAGAGCCTTTGCCCAGGAAGAATATAGACACCGGTATGGGTTTAGAGAGGCTGGCTGCGGTCATGCAGGGGGTAGCGAATAATTTTGAGACGGATTTGTTTATCCCGATTATAAAAGAAATAGCCAGAAACCAGAAACCAGTCCTTCGACTACGCTCAGGACTGGCACTGAGCAGAGTCGAAGTGCCAGGAACCAGGAACCAGAAAGAATTGATTTATGCAGTAACCGACCATATCCGTGCCATAGTGTTTGCCATTTATGACGGAGTCCTGCCTTCCAATGAAGCCAGGGGTTACGTGATAAGAAAACTGATCCGTAAGTGCACCCTGCATTTAAGGGCCATGGGGTGGGCGCATGCCTTTCTGTATAAATTGGTGCCTGTCGTAGCGGAGACCATGAAATCTTATTATCCCGAACTCAGGGGCCGGCAGGAGAATATCTCTGAGATTATCCAGGCGGAAGAGAAGAGTTTTCTGGCAACATTAAATTCCAGCGAAGCCCTTTTGCATGAAAAATTTAAAGGGTTTCAGGACAGCCCCAACCCCAAGGAGGTTGGCAGGATTACTTTTCAGCTATATGATACCCATGGGATGCCTTTAGATTTGACGTTGAATTGGCTAGAAAAAAAAGGCATTCAAATTTCTAAAGACATACTAGAAAAGGAACTTTCAGAGCAGAAAAAGCGCTCCAAGCTGCAAAGCGCCATGAAAGGGGATGTCTTTAGCGATAAGGACCTGCTTTACCACGTCAAAGCGACTCAATTTTCAGGCTATAAGGAGATGGCTCTAAAAACAAAGATATTGAAAATAGTCAAGGGCGATACTGAAACAAAAAAGATCAGCCAACAGGATGAAGCAGTCCTGGTATTGGATAAGACTCCTTTCTATGCAGAGTCAGGCGGCCAGGTAGGAGATGCGGGTGAGATTATTAAGGGAAGGAATGTTTTTGAGGTTTTTGATACGAAGAGGTTCGGCTCTTGCTTCGTCCATATCGGAAAAGTCAAATCCGGCAGCTTCAAAAAAAATGATACCATCTTGGCAAAAGCCGATGTCGAACGCCGGCTCTCCATAGCCAGAAACCATACGGCAACCCACCTTTTGCAGGCGGCTTTAAGAAAGGTTTTAGGCTCGCACGTCAAACAGCGGGGCTCTCTGGTGGCCCACGACAGATTGCGTTTTGACTTCACGCACTTTAAGGATATCAAAAAAGAAGAGCTGGACAGAATTGAAGAAGTGGTTAATGATTATATCCTGAATAACCATCAGCTTTCTGTCAAGCCAATGGCTTTAGCGCAAGCCAAGAAGTCAGGGGCATTGGCTTTCTTCGGCGAAAAATACGAAGATAAGGTGCGTGTGGTGAGTGTCGGAGACTTCTCTAAGGAACTGTGTGGCGGAACCCATCTGGACTCTACGGGCTCAATCGGCCTGTTTAAGATAACCCAGGAAGGGTCTGTGGCCAGCGGCATAAGAAGAATCGAAGCGGTTACGGGAAAAACCGCCTATAAGATTATCAAAGAAGAGGAGCGTGTTGTCAGAGATATCGCCGAGAGATTAAGCGTCCCTGAGCCGAATTTATCCCAGGAGATCGAGAAGAGAATGGTTCGCTTAAAGGAACTGGAGAAACAATTAAGCGCCCAGCGCCTTAATACGGTACGCTTATCCCTTGAGGAATCGATTCAAAAAGCCGAGTTGATCAATGGCATAAAATTGATTGAGCAAAATGAGCCGGATTTAGACATGAATACCTTACGCCAAAGCGTAGATTTAGCGAAGGAGAAAACCACGAATGCGATTATTATTTCAAGCACTTGCGCAGAAGCCAAGATCTGGTTGGCTATAGGGGTGACGCAGGACTTATGCGCCAAAGGTGTGGATGCCTCAAGGCTTATTAAAGAGGTAGCGTCCGAGATCGGGGGCAGCGGCGGGGGAAGAAAGGATTTTGCGCAGGCAGGAGGCAGTAAGCCTCAAAATTACAAAAATGCACTCGAAAAATTAAAAGCGGCTATCAGGCAAATCCCAAGATGAAAATAATCCGTTTTAGCAGCAAAAAATTAGATAAGATTTATAACCGGGGCCTCACAAGAAACAAGCGCATTGAAGAGCGGGTCAGGGAGATTATTGAGGATGTGCGCGTGGCTGGGGATGAGGCATTGCTTAAGTACACCAGGAAGTTTGACGGAGTCAAGTTATCGTTAAGACAGATCAAGGTTTCTCAAATCGATATCAGCGCTGCCTATCAGAATATCAGCCCTAATTTTGTATCCAGCCTCAAGGTTGTCATTGAAAATGTGAATAAGTTTTACCGCAAAAGCATTAGGAAATCCTGGAGAATAAAAGATGCCGATGCAGCGGTGCTGGGTGAAAACTATGTCCCGTTAGATAAGGTCGGCGTGTATATACCGGCGGGCACGGCACCTTTGGTTTCTACGGTTTATATGACGGTCCTTCCGGCAAAGATCGCGCAGGTGAAAAGAATTATACTGGTTAGCCCTCCGGATAAACACGGTCAGATCAACCCGCATATCCTTGTGGTTGCGGACCTCTTAAAAGTGGATGAGATTTACCGCGTGGGCGGAGCCCAAGGTATCGCGGCCTTGGCCTACGGGACAAAAACCATCCCGCGCGTCGATAAGATCGTCGGGCCCGGCAATATCTACGTGAGCGAGGCCAAACGGCAGGTCTTCGGGCAGGTGGATATCGATATGATAGCCGGCCCTACGGAACTTGTTATTATTGCCGACCGCCACAGCGACCCCCGATTTGTAACCGCAGACCTGCGGGCACAGGCTGAGCACTCTAAAGGGCTTGCGGTATTGATTACGAATTCCAAAAGCCTGGCGCGCGAGGTCAAGGCACAATTAGAAAATGTGGACGGCTTTATTATTTTGACTAAAAATTTGGAGAAGACAACTGAGATCGCCAATCAGATCGCACCCGAACACCTTGAGATCATGGTTAAGAATCCGCAAAGGTTACTTAAAGGCATAAAAAACGCCGGCGCCATCTTTTTAGGGCCTTATAGCCCTGCGGCTGTCGGTGATTATGTGGCGGGCCCTAGCCATGTGTTGCCTACGCATGGCACGGCGAGGTTTTTTTCCGGGCTATCCGCCTATGACTTTGTCAAAAGCAGCCATATCATCAGTTATACGAAAAGAGCGCTGGAGAAAGTAAGAGAGCCTTTGGAGAAAATCGCTGGTATCGAAGGATTAAGCAAGCATCTGGATTCGGTCAAGGTAAGGTTTCAATAAATTCAAGACCGGGACTTGAAACAGATTGATAGGCAATGAGTTACAAGACCCGATCTTGGTATTTCAAGGCAGCGCCCGCTAAATTGAAAGGAAGAACGGATGGGAAAAAGAACGGCAACAATAAAAAGAAAAACGAAAGAGACAGATATTAGGGTAAAGCTGGATATTGACGGTACTGGTAAATCCAAAATCAAGACAAGGATAGGTTTTCTGGATCACATGCTGGAATTATTTGCCTTTCACGGTTTATTCGATCTGGAGATTGCGGCCAAAGGCGATTTAAAAGTGGATATTCATCACACCAATGAGGATGTCGGTATCGTGTTAGGCCAGGCGTTCAAAGACGCATTGGCTGACATGAAAGGCATTAAGAGGTTTGGTTCTGCCTCGGTGCCTATGGAAAATGTCACCGCTAGCGTAGCTGTTGATATTAGCGGGAGGGGTTATTTGGCATGGCCCCTGGAGGGTGGGGGGTGCGCTCCTGATAAAAAAGAAGGTTATGAACTTGAATATGCCAAGCACTTTTTTGATTCTTTTTCGAAAAGGTTAGGCATGAACCTGAATATCGCGATCAGCGGCTCGAGCCCTGATATCCATACCACCCTGGAGCCTATCTTTAAGGCTTTAGGAAAGGCTTTAGATGAGGCCACTCAGATCGACCCGCGCAGAAAAGGGATTCCTTCGACCAAAGGCGTTATCGACTGAGTTACTGTTGAAAATAATTACCGCTATCTGGTTACTGGCACTTCGACTCTGCTCAGTGCCAGTCCTGAGCGTAGTCGAAGGACTGGTTTCTGGATTCTGAATTATATGACACATGATTGCAATTATTGATTACGGCATGGGGAATATTCACAGCGTTCATAAAGCCTTGGAGTTTACCGGTGCCAAGACGATTGTTACCAATAAGGCTGAGGCTATAGCATCAGCAAAAAAGTGCGTGCTTCCGGGTGTAGGCGCCTTTGAGGATGCTATGCGTGAATTGAAAAAGCGGAATCTCATCAGTTGTTTACGTCAATACGTCAGCAACCATAAACCCCTCTTAGGGATCTGCTTGGGTATGCAGCTATTCTTCGAGGAGAGTGAAGAAGCCAGGGAATCAAAAGGCCTGGGATTCATAAAAGGCAAGGTCAAAAAATTTAAGCAAGCGGATGGGCTTAAGGTACCGCATATGGGGTGGAACCAATTAAAGAAATCCAAAATCCAAAAGGAGTGCCCTTTATTAAAAGGCATTGAAGATAATTCCTTTGTTTATTTTTGTCATTCGTATTATCCCCAGCCGAGGGAAACTGATGTAGTGGCGGCGACTACGCCTTATGGTCTGGATTTTGCTGCTATGGTCTGGCAGGATGGCCTCTATGGGGTACAGTTTCATCCGGAAAAGAGCCAGAGCGTAGGGTTGAAAATCTTAAAAAATTTTGTTGAATTGTAGTGATAAATCCAAATGTCAAGATCCCAAAATAGTTTTTGATTTGGGATTTGCTTGGGATTTGGAATTTACCTGAATTGACGCTTGCTATATGTTAATTATCCCCGCTATCGATATCCAGGACGGTTGTGTGGTGAGGCTTGTTCAGGGCAGGTTTAACAAGAAGATATACTCTAAAGATCCTGTTAAGACAGCCAAGCACTGGGTAAAATTAGGGGCATCCCTGCTGCATGTCGTTGATCTGGACGGAGCGATGAGCGGGATTCCTAAGAATCTGCATCTGGCCAAGGAGATAGTCAAAAATGTGTCGGTGCCTGTAGAGTTTGGTGGTGGCGTCAGAACCCTAAAGACCATAAAAGAACTGTTGGGTTGCGGATTCTATCGCGTTGTTTTGGGCACAAAAGCGGTTACGGATAAACATTTTTTGAAAGACGGCTTTTCTAAATTCAAGGAAAAGGTAATTGTCAGCGTTGATGCTAAACAAAACTCCGTGCAGATCTTTGGCTGGAAAAGTTCCAAAAAAGGAATGGATCTGATAACCTGGTGCCTCTATCTGAAAGAGGTTGGTTTTAAGCGCATTGTTTATACGGATACCCTCAAGGATGGCACCTTGACCGGGCCCAATATCAAAGGGATTAAAAACCTTTTGGCTAAAACAGGCCTGAAATGTATCGCTTCGGGCGGGATATCCTCTTTGGATGATATATATAAACTGACTAAATTAGAGAAACAAGGATTAGAGGGGATTATCATAGGTAAGGCCCTGTATGATGGTAAATTGACTTTGTCTCAGGCCTTAAAAATATGAGAGATAAGGGGAGGAGGTGGATATGTTAAGAAAGTTATTGATGTTATCCTGCGCGGGGTTTTTTGTTATTTCTTTAAGCGGTTGCACTACGACCCGCAAGCACTCGGACGTTGAAATCGAGAGCTTGAAGAACCAGATTTCACTTTTAGAGGGGCAGCTTCAGGCTAAAGATGAAGGGATTTATAGCCCTGTGGAAGCACTAACAAGGGGTGGAGAGTTTCAGGCAAGCCCAAGAATACGGGCTTCTAAAAAGGCCACAGTAGAGGTAAAATCCCGGCCTAAAGTAAAACAGATTCAGATGGCTCTGCAAAACGCTGGCTACAACCCAGGGCTTATCGACGGCCGTATGGGCAAACAGACACGTGCCGCTATCAGGCAATTCCAGGCAGCCCATAACCTGGCGGTGGATGGCAAGGTGGGGAAAAAGACATGGGGAGTGCTTAAAGATTATCTTTATAAGAAAGTTAAGTAGAGAACATAAATCCAAATAACAAATAACAAAGCACAAAATAAGCACAAAGCACAAAATCAAAAATCGAAAATCTTTTGTTTTGAATTTTGGATTTGTTTTGAATTTTGGATTTTGTCATTTGAATTTCTAACCATGTTAACTAAGCGCATTATTCCCTGCCTGGATATCAAAGATAACAGGGTGGTGAAGGGCGTCAGATTCTTACAGCTGAAAGATGCTGGCGACCCGGTAGAAGTAGCTAAGATTTACGATCGCGAACAGGCGGATGAATTGACTTTTCTGGATATCACCGCAAGTTTTGAAAAAAGAAAGACGCTCATTAATCTGGTAGAAAAAATTGCCCAGAATATTTTTATGCCTTTTACGGTGGGGGGCGGAATCGCAGACCTTGACGATATAAGGAATCTTTTAAACGCGGGCGCGGAAAAGGTTTCCGTCAATACCCAGGCCGTCAAATACCCCGAGTTGATCGCTCTGGCTTCACGGCGGTTTGGCAGCCAGTGTATCGTGGTGGCTATTGATGCCAAGAAGGCAGAAGGCGGCTGGCAGGTGTATATCAACGGAGGACGGACTCCGACGGAACTGGAGGCCGTGGCATGGGCGAAAGAGGCCGCTCGCCTCGGAGCCGGAGAAATCCTTTTGACCAGCATGGATACCGACGGCACTAAAGATGGTTTTGATTTGGCTTTAACCAAAGCCGTCGCCGATGCTGTGCCTGTTCCGGTCATCGCCTCAGGAGGTGCCGGCACATTAGAGCATTTTTATGATTGTTTTACAGAGACATGTGCGGATGCGGCTTTGGCGGCTTCGATTTTTCATTATCAAGAATTCTCCGTAAGGCAGGTCAAGGAATATTTAAATGGCAAAGGAGTGCCGGTGCGGCTATGAAAAAAAAGAAGGAGTTCAATTTAAAAGATTTGACTTTTGATAAAGCAGGCTTGATCCCCGCGGTCATTCAGGATTATAAAACAGGCGATGTGCTCATGCTGGCTTATATGAACAAACAGTCGCTGGCCAGGTCTCTAAAATCAGGAAAGACCTGTTTCTGGTCGCGCTCAAGAAAGAAATATTGGATTAAGGGCGAGACCTCCGGGCACTATCAATTACTAAAGTCTGTGTCCTATGATTGCGATAGGGATACGCTTCTCATCAGGGTCAGGCAGGTAGGAGTGGCCTGCCACACAGGCCATCGCAGTTGTTTTTATAGAAAGATCAAATAAAGATAAATCACAAATACCAATATACAGACAAATCACAATACACTTTTTTTTTGATTTGATTATTGTATATTGTTTGTAATTTGTGTAGTGATATTTGGAATTTTAACTTATGGTTAAACCGTCATTAAAGGAATTCTTAAAACTTACAAAAGTAGCAAATGTGATTCCCGTCTATAGCGAGATCAACGCGGATCTGGATACGCCGGTGTCTGCCTTTTTAAGAATGAAGAAAAGCGACTATGCCTTTTTGCTTGAATCGGTGGAGGGGCAGCAAAAGTTAGCGCGTTACTCTTTTTTGGGAAGCGACCCTTCCTTGATATTCAGAAGCAAGGCAAGGTCCATTGAGATACACTTTCCCCACCGTAAATCCGTGAGGCGTTTCATTACTGAGGATACGCCATTAGAGGAGATTAAGCGCATCATGAAAGGCTTTAAGGCCACCCCTGTCCCCGGATTGCCGCGTTTTTATGGCGGGCTGGTCGGTTTTATGAGTTACGATACGGCGCGTTTTTTTGAAAATATCCCCGACAAAAATCCGGACGACCTGGGGTTAGACGATTGTATTTTTATTCTGACGGACACCATTTTGATTTTTGACCATGTCAATCACACCATAAAGATCGTCGCCAATACGCTATTGCCGAAGTCGCTCCGCGCAAGGTACGCCATGAAAAAGAAAATTTATGAGCGCGCCGTTAGAAAGATAAAGGCTATTCAAAAACTATTTAGCGCTTCCTTGGGCCCTGAGGCCCAGGCGGGCAAGAAAAGAGCCGGTAAATCGAAAATTTCCCCCAATGTCACTAAATCCGAATTTCAAAATATGGTAAAGGAGGCCAAAGGTTACATTAGAAAAGGGGATGTCATTCAGGTTGTTTTATCCCAGCGTTTTAAAACCAAGATAGCGTGCGAAGAATTTGAAATTTACAGAAATTTAAGGAGCCTGAATCCTTCGCCTTACATGTATTTTCTTCAGTTTAAAGACGTTTCTTTGATAGGGTCTTCTCCCGAGATGCTGGTGCGCTGCGAGGGGGGGTTTATTCAGACAAGGCCCATTGCAGGCACGCGTAAAAGAGGGGCCGCAGAAGAAGAAGATAGAAAACTGGCAGAAGAATTGATTAAAGACGAGAAAGAGAAAGCAGAGCATATCATGCTGGTGGACCTGGGCAGGAATGATTTGGGCAGGGTCAGTTTAGCCGGCACTGTGAAAATAAGCGAATTTATGAACATAGAAAAATATTCCCATGTCATGCATCTGGTCAGTGAAGTTCGAGGAACACTTGACAAAAAGCGATTCGATATCTATGATGTGTTGCGTACCGCGTTTCCCGCCGGCACCGTGACCGGCAGCCCGAAAATCCGGGCCATGGAGATTATTGACGAGTTAGAAAACTTAAGGCGCGGGGTTTATGCGGGTTGCGTGGGGTATTTCAGTTTTTCGCATAATATGGATACATGTATCACGATTAGGACTATCGTGGTCAAAGGCGGTTTCGCCTACGTGCAGGCGGGAGCGGGGATTGTTGCGGATTCGGTTCCCGCAAAGGAATATCTTGAATCGGTGAATAAGGCTAAAGCGCTGATAGAGGCGATTAACATGTAGTCCCTCGCCTAAACGCTCGAAAATTTCAAAGAAATTTTCTTCGCAGGCTCGGGATCAATTCGCCCCGCTTCTTGCATTCTTGCGAATGCAAGAATGCAGCGGGGCTCATTGAAGGAGGATTACAATGGCAGTGCATGTACGTTTAAAAAGGTTTGGTAATAATCCCAAAGGAAGGCCGCATTTTAGGATTTGCGTTTTTGATGATCGGAAGGGCAGAGATAGCAAGCCCCTCGAAGAATTAGGGTTTTATAATGCCGTCGATGGTTCAAAAAAGATTGACATAGAACGCGTTGAATTCTGGGTGAAGAGAGGAGCCCAGCTTTCTTCCACCGTAAAAAGTCTGATGAAGAATCTTAAAAAGGAGGGAAATAATGCCGCAATCCCAAGTCGTTAACCCGTTAGCCAGTCTTTTTCCCATTATTGCGATATTCGCCATTTTCTACTTTTTACTCATCCGGCCGCAAAAGGGAAAAGAAAAACAGCACAAGAAGATGCTTGAAAATTTAAACAAGAATGACGATATCGTGACTTCAAGCGGCATCCATGGCACGATTGTGAATGTGAAAGAAAAAACGGTAACATTAAGGATAGACGAAAACGTCAAAATAGAAATAGAGAAGAATTGTGTGGCGTACGTCAAGAAACTGCAGGCTTAACATAAGTCACACAAAAAAGAGTTTAAGCATCAAGCCCCAAGCCCGTTAAAAATATTTTCTTAACCAATTGTCGTTCAAAATTTCTAACGGGGCAAGCTTCAAATTACAAACAAATTCCAAAGCACAAACAGTAAGTTTTAGTCATTGGGATTTGAGGTTGCACGTATTATTATATTTTCTTAAAATTAAGGAGTAAGCATGGAGCGTCGGATAGCCTACAAATCGTTACTCATTTTAGGACTTTTGGCTGTATGTGCCTATTTTGCCTTTCCGTTAGATAAAAGAATCAATCTGGGGTTGGATTTAAAAGGCGGCATGCACCTTTTGCTTAAGGTCGATACCTCGCATCTGAAGCAAGAAGACAGGGAGGATGCGGCGGACAGGGCCCTTGAAGTCATCAGAAACAGAATAGATGAGTTTGGCGTCAGGGAGCCTTCCATACAAAGGCAGGGCCTGGATGAAATCGTTGTGCAGCTGCCCGGGGTCACCGACAGGGATCGCGCCATAGATATCATTGGCAAAACCGCTTTGCTGGAATTCAAGCTTGTGTCAAATGACGCGGAAAAACTAAAGCAGGCTTTAGCCGGCACAGTGCCTGAGGATTCTGAGTTGAAGTATGCGCAGGAGGACAATGAGCCCTTGCTTTTGGAAAAACAGGCCGTTCTCGTGGGCGATGCCCTTACGGATGCCAGGGTTAATTTCAGCCAGAGCCAGTTTAATGAGCCTGTGGTTTCCTTAAGGTTTAATGCACAGGGAGCTGAAAAGTTCGCCCAGATTACTACCGGCAATGTCGGCCGAAGGTTGGCTATTGTTCTTGATGGCAAGGTTCAGTCCGCTCCCCGCATCAAAGAAGCGATTCCTTCCGGAGAGGCTGTCATCACAGGCCGTTTTTCAGTTGAGGAGGCGCAGGATTTAGCCCTTGTTTTAAGGGTCGGCGCATTGCCAGCTCCTATGTATATAGAGGAAGAGAGGACCATCGGTCCTTTGCTGGGACAGGATTCCATAAATAAAGGGATCAAGGCTACTATTGTGGGCAGTGCCCTTGTTTTTATTTTTATGGCTGTTTACTATCTTTTAGCCGGCTTGATAAGTGATTTTGCGCTACTGCTTAACCTGTTGATGATTTTAGGGGGATTAGGTCTCCTGCCCCTACTGTTTCCCGGTGTCTCCGCCACGTTGACGCTGCCCGGTATCGCCGGTATTGTTTTATCTTTAGGCATGGCCGTGGATGCCAACGTGTTGATTAATGAACGTATCCGTGAAGAGATAAAAACGGGTAAGAATTTACGATCGGCTGTCATCAGCGGTTACAACAGGGCTTTTACGGCTATCCTGGATTCCAACCTAACGACCCTTATCGCTGCTTTCCTGCTTTTTCAGTTCGGGACCGGCCCCATAAGGGGATTTGCCGTGACATTGACGATCGGTCTGCTGGCGAGCATGTTTACGGCCATTGTCGTCACGCGAACGATTTTTGAGGTCTTGCTGGGGTGGGGGGTGTTGAAATCCCTGCCTATGCTTAAGTTTATCAGGGAAACAAAGCTTGACTTTATCGGTAAACGCAGGATTTTCTATGCCCTTTCTCTCATCGTTATCGTTGTGGGGTTGGCATTTTATTTTAAAAAGGGCAAGCAGGCTTATGGAATCGATTTTGCGGGCGGCCAGCTGCAGGAGTATAGCTTTAAGTCGCCTGCACCGATTGACCAGCTGAGGCAGATTTTAAAAGAAGCGGGCATGGCTGATGCCTCCATTCAGCAGTTTAAAGATAACCCTCGTGTCGTGCTCATCCGCACGGTTGAAGATAAGAGCCGCATTTTAACGGAAAAATTAAAAGAACAATTTCCTGACCAGGATATCCAGGTCCTTCGGATCGAGCGCGTGGGTCCAGTCGCAGGAAAGCACCTGCAGGCTAAAGCCGTTTATGCACTGATTTGGTCGTTGGTGGGTATCCTGATCTATGTGGCGTTTCGCTTTAAGCATTTTAATTTTGCCATGGCGGGCGTTATTGCGCTTATTCACGACGTCTTAGTGACCTTAGGATTCCTGGTCGTTACAGGCAGGCAGATCGATCTCTTAAGCGTCACCGCCTTTCTCACCATCGCCGGTTATTCCATCAACGACACCATCGTTATTTACGACCGCGTCAGAGAAAACAGCAGGATTTACAGAAAGTTGACGATGTATGAACTCATCAACTTAAGCGTCAATCAGACGTTAGCGAGGACTCTTCTTACGTCGGCCGTTACGCTGCTGGTGGTTTTTGCAATTTTATTTTACGCAGGAGAGGTTCTAAGTAATTTTGCCTTTGCTTTATTGGTGGGTTTCATTTCCGGCGCCTATTCTACAATCTACATTGCCTCGCCTTTAATTCTTGCCTGGTCGCGTCGAAAAAATGGATAAGGGTTACGTCACGATCGCCGTCATATTATCTGTGTAATGTTGAATGTGTAAAGTGTAATGTTGGCGTAATGTTTCATTGTGTAATGGTAAATCCTTTTCCATTCCACATAGATACATTCCACCCGCATTACACATTACACATTACACAGGAAATCAAATCTATTTTTCCTAAGCTTTAACTAATAGGGGTCTCGTAACCGCATAACGCAACCTAAAGTATAATATGTTTAAGGCCCTGAAATTATATGTTGGTTTACATAGGGATTTGGATGATCTTATGTCCGCGCTGGTGGAGTATAACTACAAACGGCAGGAGTGCGTTTGTGAAGAGGGGGATTTCTCCCGAAGGGGAGGCATCCTAGACATCTTCCCGTTTTCCTTCGAATTACCCATCCGCATGGAATGGGAAGATGATGCCCTTGTTTCTATCAAGACCTACCTGCCGGCAACAGGGGAGGCGGCATGGGATCACCGGATGGTTATTATCCTGCCGATTAAGAAGCCGGCGGCCGGCGTATCCAAGAGAACGAACTTCAGCGAAGAATTTCCTTTGTCGAACTTCGTTGACTTAAAGACTGGCGATTTCATTGTCCATAACCAGCACGGGATCGGCAGATACCTGGGGATAGAAAAAATCAAGGTGCAGGACAGATTTAAAGACCATCTGGTCATTGAGTATGACCGCCAGGAGAAACTGTATGTGCCGATGGACGCTATGCACCTGGTGCAGAAATATATTGCTTTTCATATCCGCAGGCCTAAACTTTACCGCCTGGGAAGCAAAGAGTGGCAGAGGACCAAAGAAAGAGCGCGTAAGGGCATCCAAAGATTGGCATGGGAGCTCTTATCTTTACAGGCCGTGCGCCTGGGCTCTGCGGGGTTTGCTTTTTCTGCGGATACGGATTGGCAGGCTGATTTCGAAAAGACATTCTCTTTTAAGGAAACACCTGACCAGTTAAAGGCAACCCTTGAAGTCAAAGAGGACATGGAGTCCGTTCGCCCCATGGACAGGCTGCTTTGCGGAGATGTGGGGTACGGTAAGACCGAAGTTGCCATGCGCGCCGCTTTTAAAGCCGTGATGGATAACGGGCAGGTCGCCTATCTTGTGCCGACTACGATTCTTGCCGAACAACATTACCAGAACTTTGCCCAAAGGCTCAAGGAATTTCCCGTTCAACTGCAGTTGCTTTGCCGTTTTAAGACCGGCGCCGAACAAAGGCATATTCTTGATGGTCTGGCTGCCGGCAGCGTTGACATCGTTATCGGGACCCACCGGCTTCTCTCCGATGACGTTGCCTTCAGAAACTTAGGCCTCGTGATTATTGACGAAGAGCAGCGTTTCGGCGTCAAGCACAAGGAGAAGCTAAAAAAACTGCGCCTGACCACGGATGTTCTGACTCTTACAGCCACACCCATCCCCAGGACTTTGTACATGAGCCTGATGGGCGCCAAGGATTTATCCGTGATCAACACGCCGCCACAAAATCGGTTGCCTATAAAAACCATTGTGATAGAATATGATGACGATCTGGTAAGGCAGGCTATCTTAAGAGAGGTAGATAGAAAAGGCCAGGTGTTCTTTTTACATAATCGTGTTAACGATATAGAAAAAGTCAAAGAGAAACTCTCCCGGCTTTTGCCCGGTTCCATCCGTTGTGCCGTAGCCCACGGACAGATGCATCCTAAGCTGCTGGAAAAGGCCATGTTTGACTTTTTAACAGGAAAGAGCGATTGTTTGATATGCACCATGATCATAGAATCAGGTATTGATATCCCCAATGTCAATACCATCATCGTTAACCAGGCACACCGGTTTGGATTATCGGATTTACATCAATTGAGGGGCAGGGTCGGCCGGTTTGACCGTCCGGCCTATGCCTATTTTCTCACCCCCAGGAATGAAATTCTGGATACAGACGCAAGAAAAAGATTAAACGCTATCCAGGAGTATGCGTATCTGGGTTCAGGCTTTAATATTGCCATGGAAGATTTAGAGATCAGAGGCGCCGGCAATCTTTTGGGGGCCGAACAGCATGGGTTCATCGCTGCCGTAGGATTTGACCTTTATTGCAGGCTCCTAAGAGAGGCGGTCGGTAGCTTCAGTAAAAGTAAGAAAGAAAAATATGACTAATCACTTCTTAAAATCCAAATTTCCAAATCCCAAATCCCAAACAAATGCCAATTCCAATGGATCGACTTCGTTCACCATTGGTATCGAGCGGAGTCGAGGTACCCAAATCCCAATTTTTCATTATTTTAAGTTTCGTTTTTTGGTCATTTGGGTATTGGTGCTTATTTGGAATTTTGTATTTGGAATTTCTACCGTTTATGCGCAGGATAAAATCGTTGCCGTCGTCAATAACGAGGCAATTACCCAGAGGGACCTGAATGATTTTTTCAATTTTACACAGCTGCAGCTGTCCAGGGAATATAATGAAGCCGAGGCCGAAAAACGCATTGAGGCCACAAGGAAGGATCTGTTGGAGAAATTGATCGAGGACCGTCTTATTTTGCAGGAAGCCAAGGCCATAAACGTGAAGGTAGACGATAATAGGATCAAGGCAAAGATCAACGAGATCAGAAGGCATTACTCCTCGGAGGCAGATTTTCAGAATGACTTAGCCAAACAAGGCCTGGTTCAGGCGGATCTGGAGAGGAAGATACGGGAGCAAATGCTTATGTATATGATAGTAGAGCAAAGCGTCCAGGATAAAATCATGATCAGGCCCGATGAAGTCACGACCTTTTATAACAAAAACATGAAGGAATTTGTAACTGGAGAAGAGCGTGAATGCGACATCGTTATACTGGACACAGACAGGGAAGACTCAGCCAGAGAGTTCGAGAATCTGTTTAGATCCGGACAGAAATTGGAGGATTTACAGAAAAGATTCCCTCTTACAGTCGATAAGATTGTGGCTAAGCGCGATGGAGGGCTTCGCCAGGATATAGAAGAGAAGGTCTGCAGCTTAAATCCGGGCGAATACTCTCAGCCCTTAAAAGTCAACAACAAATTTTACATTTTCAAACTACTCAAGATAACACCTCCGCGACAACTTACCCTTTCAGAGGCCCAGGTGAGAATCCAGGCCTATCTCTTCGATTTAAAAATGCAGGAGCAGTTTTCGAATTGGCTTGATGGGCTCAAAAAGAAGGCGTACATCAAGATACTTCAGGATAACTCATGAGTAATCCCAATTTCAAAATCCCAAATAGTTTTGGATTAGGGATTTATTTTGGATTTGGAAATATTTGGATTTGGGATTTTTCATGTTAATCATTCGTTATGGCAGATGAGTAAACAGAAAGGAAAGATAAGAGTCGGAATTACGATGGGCGATCCTTCCGGGATCGGAGCGGCCATCACGGCCAAAGCCCTTAGTTATCTGAAGCCCGAGGCAGAGTTCACGGTGATAGGGGATGCATGGGTTTTTGAAAAATCCAAAATCCCTGCCTGTCCGGCAGGCAGGCAAAATCCAAAATCCAAAAAATTCAATTTTGTAGATCTGAAGAATGTCAATAGAGTGGGTTTCGAGTTTGGAAAGGTCAGGGCGGAATACGGCTGGGCGTCTATAGAATATCTGGACAAGGCCTTAGAGCTTTTAAGAAACAAAGAACTAGATTGCCTGGTGACCTGCCCTATTTCCAAAGAGGCAGTGAAAAGGGCGTCTTTGCGATATGCGGGGCACACAGAGTATTTTTCCGAAAAGACCCATACCAAAGATTTAGTGATGATGCTTTTAAATAGGCGGATAAGATTTAGTCTGGCGACCCGCCACATACCGTTGTCCTGCGTCTCCCAGGCCTTAGCCGCCGCAAGGTTATCCAAGACCATTTTGATGACGTATCATGCTTTAAGAATATTGTTTTTACTAAAGCACCCAAGGCTGGTCGTTTGCGGATTAAATCCCCATGCCTCCGATAACGGAGTTATCGGCTGGGAAGAGAATAAGCTCGTAAAGCCCGTCTTAAAAAAGTTAAAAAACAAAATAAAAGATTTAGAGGGCCCCTTGGCTTCGGATGTTGCCATTGCCAGGGCTTTTCAAGGCTCTTACGATGCCGTGATTGCTATGTACCATGACCAGGCCCTCATCCCCCTGAAATTATTCAGAGAAAACTTTGGGGTCAACATGACGCTGGGCCTTCCCTTTGTGCGGACTTCTCCTTTGCACGGAACGGCCTTCGATATTGCTAAAAAAAGGCATCTGGCGGATCCGTGTTCATTAATCGAAGCCATTCGGTTGGCCATAAAATGCACTTTAAACCAAAGAAGAGACTCGGCCAGAATTTCCTGGTAGATAAGAATATTCAGAGAAAGATCCTCGAGTATCTGGAACTTGACGGCAAGGAAGTTTACTTAGAGATCGGTGCGGGAAGGGGAGAGCTCACGCGATGGGTGGCTAAGAAGGCAAAGCGGGTTTATGCGTTAGAAATTGATGCGCAGCTATGCAGCGTGTTAAGGAATCTTGCGGGGGAGCTCCCCAATATCAAAGTGATCCAGCAGAATATATTGGAATTTGATTTTAATAAACATTTTCAAAGATTGAAAAGTAAGATAAAAGTTCTGGGGAATATCCCGTATTATATTTCTACGCCCATCATTGAGTATCTGTTTAACTGCCGGGAAAAGATCGATTGTATTTTTATGACAGTCCAGAAGGAGTTTGCCGAGAGACTGGTGGCTTCTGCGGGCTCCAAGGCGTACGCAAGCCTGAGTTGTTTTGTGCAGTACTACGCGCACCCCGAAGTCCTGTTTACGATCAGCAAGGGCTGCTTTTTTCCCGTCCCTAAAGTGGATTCCAGTTTCATCCGATTAAAAATCCGTCCAAAGCCCATTCTGCAACCAGAAGGCGAAAAGCTGTTATTTCTAATCATCCGCACCGCCTTTGGCCAGCGCAGGAAGACATTGAGGAATAGTTTGGCTGGATTGGTCCCGGAAGAGTCTCTGGAACGCTTTTTTAGCCTCTCTTCAAAAGACAGGAATATCCGGCCCGAATACCTTACCCTGGAAGATTTTATGAATTTATCGAAAATAGTTTAAAAAACTATTGACAAAATAGGTTTTATAGTATATATTCTATTATTTACAATCTACCTAAGTAACCAGTTCATCAGTTTCCACCAATAGATTGTTATTGCATAGGGTTATAAAGAATTTTTGAGAAATTCTTTGTGGGATTTTTTTGCGCTCGACAGAGCAAATCCATATTGCTGGAGTAGCTCAGTCGGTAGAGCACGTCCTTGGTAAGGACGGGGTCACGAGTTCGATTCTCGTCTCCAGCTTAAGTGAGGGCATAAGTTACGGAGCCGGAGGCGACGTAACTTATAAGCCCGAACTTATTCAGCGCTTATTTGTTTGACAGAATAATTATCAAATAAGTGCTGAATTAATACGCATCTTAACCCAATAAAACTATTAAGCTATGCGTGAAATCATCACATTAGAGTGCACGGTTTGTAAAAACAGAAACTATACCACGAAAAAAAACAAGAAGAAGCATCAGGATAGGCTGGAAACTAGTAAGTTTTGCAGGATGTGTCAAAAGCACACTTTGCATAAGGAGATTAAGTGAAGCTTGCGGGAGAAGGATAGGAGCGTCGGTTAATGGCAAACCAACGGTCTCCAAAACCGTGACTGCAGGTTCGACTCCTGCCGCTCCTGCAGAAAAGAGTGCAGGATAGGTTCCTGCGCCCCCTGTAAAGGCGCCGCATGAAGTTAATTCAAAAACCGATTGGTTTTATTAAAGAGGTCAAAGCCGAATTAGGGAAAGTCGCCTGGAGCTCCCGGCAGGAATTGATTGATTCGACAATCGTCGTTATCACCGTCACGGCTCTTATGGCCGCATTTATCGGGGCGGTAGATATCTTTCTTTCTAAAGGGCTAAGTCTGTTACTGAGATGAGCCCCGTTAGAAACTTATTTTTAACGGGGAGAGAGGAGTTTCTAACGGGGTGAAGCGCTGGTACGTTGTCCATACGCAAACAGGTTCTGAGGAAAAGGTTAAAACATCCATTGAGTATAAAATAACCAGAGACGGAATGCAGGAGCTGATTTCCAAAGTGATCATTCCCACAGAGCAGGTTTCGGAAGTGCGTTCCGGAAAAAAGAAGATAACACAGAGGAAATTTTTCCCCGGTTACCTCCTCCTGGAAATGGAGCTTAATGAGGCAACCTACCTGTTTATTAAAACTGTTCCCGGAGTAACGGGATTTATTGGCCCTGGTAGAAAACCCATGCCCCTGCCTCAATCTGAAGTTGATAGTATCCTGAAGAAAACAGAAGAAACGCAGGTCAAGCCCAGCCCCAAGGTCATTTTTGAAAAGGGAGAACAGGTCCGCATCACCGAAGGCCCCTTTCTGAATTTCAACGGAACGATTGAAGAAATTCATCCTGAAAAAGGAAAAGTCAAGGTGAGCGTTTCCATTTTTGGAAGGTCTACGCCCGTGGAATTAGAGTACTGGCAAGTGGAGAAGGTTTGAAATGGCCAAAAGAATAAACGCACAGATTAAATTGCACGTTCCTGCCGGCCAGGCCAATCCTGCGCCGCCGGTCGGGCCTGCTTTAGGCCAGCACGGCGTTAATATCATGCAGTTCTGCAAACAATTTAACGACCAGACCAAGAGCCGCGAAGGCCTGATCTTGCCCGTTGTTATCAGCGTCTATGAGGATAGGACATTCAGTTTTATTATCAAGAGTCCGCCTTCATCGATTTTGCTCAAGCGCGCAGCGAATCTTGCCAAGGCCTCAGGAATAAGCGGGAAAGAGGTCATCGGCAAAGTTACCAAAAAGCAGGTAGAAGAGATCGCTAAGCAGAAAATGCAGGATCTTAACACTTCAGACTTGGCGATGGCATCCAAGATTATCGAAGGCACAGCCAGAAGCATGGGCATTGTCGTGGAAGGATAAAAACAACTTTTAAGCTCTTATGAAGACCAGAAGCAAGAGACATAAAGAGTCGAGTAAGCAGGTTCAGCAGGATAACTTCTACCAGCTTAAAGAGGCAATCGGGGTTATTAAAAAGATGGCCCCTCCTAAATTTGACGGCTCGGTGGATCTGCATTTTCATTTGAATGTGGATACGAAGAAATCGGAACAGATGGTCCGCGGCACAGTGCTCCTGCCGCACGGAACAGGTAAAAAGTTGAAGGTAGCGGTTTTTTGCAAAGGCGAGCAGGAGAAGATGGCTCGCGAGGCCCATGCGGATTACGTGGGCGCCAATGACTTGATGGATAAAATCGCCGCAGGATTCATGGATTTTGATGTGTGTCTGGCAACGCCCGAGATGATGAAGGACTTAAGTAAACTGGGGAAGGTCCTTGGGCCGCGCGGACTCATGCCCAGCCCTAAAACCGGCACGGTCACCAATGATGTCGTCAAAGCCTTGGATGAGGTACGAAAAGGCAAGGTAGAATTCCGCGTGGACAAGCAGGGAGGAATCCATCTCTCTATAGGGAAAAGTTCTTTTGAAGAAGACAAACTGTTCGATAACTCTACCAAGGTCATCGAGGCGCTCAATGAAGCCAAGCCCGCTACGGTAAAAGGCAAGTTTATCCGGACATTGGCGATTTCATCATCGATGAACCCTGGACTGAGGATAGCGATATAACGCATGAAGAAACTCGGCATTCTATTTAAAGAGGCATCACAGAATCGCATCAAGAATTACCTTAAAGATTCCAGTGCCGTTATAATCCTGAGATACTCCGGTTTATCCAGCCCGGACTTAAGTTCTTTAAGGCAGAATTTAAGGAATTCAAACGCCTCCCTCTTTGTCGTCAAAAACAGTGTTGCCTGCAGAGCGCTTGCGTCAGTTGGCTTAGAGCCTTTGGTTAAGATGATCCAGGGGCCTTGCGGTATGGTGTTTGTCAAAGAAGAGCCGGTCGCCACCTCTAAAGTCTTATGCGGTTTCTCCAAAGATCATGAACAATTGAAATTAGAAGGGGGAATTTTAAATGATAAGTTCCTTGAGGTCAAAGATATCGAATTCATGTCAAAGCTGCCTTCGAGAGAGGCCCTCAGGGCGCAGGTCGTCATGACGTTAAATGCACCGATTTCGGGATTGGTGTTTGCGTTAAACCAGATCTTGAGCAAGCTCGTTTATTGCCTGGATCAGATTCAACAAAAAAAGAAGGAAAAATAGTTTACAATTAACAGCATAACGCCGCATATTATAAGCTGCACACTGTAAACTTTTTTGACTGAAAGGAGAAAGATATGGCAGAAAAATTAGAGGAACTCATCAAATCTATTGAGAGCATGACGGTTTTAGAGCTTTCGGGCCTTGTGAAAGCGCTGGAGGAGAAATTCGACGTCAAGGCGAATATGCCAATGATGGCGGTTGCCGCTGCCGGAGCTGGCCAGGCTGGCGCAGCTAGCCCCGCAGAAGAAAAAACCACTTTTAGCGTGGTTTTAGCCAGCGTAGGACCTAATAAAATCTCGGTGATTAAAGAGGTGAGATCTATGACCAGCCTTGGCTTAAAAGAAGCCAAAGACCTGGTTGATGCTGCGCCCAAACCCGTTAAAGAAGGCGTTCCGAAAGAAGAAGCAGAAGAGTTGAAGAAGAAGCTGGAAGCGGCGGGTGCTACTGTTGAACTTAAATAGTTAGCCAGTTCGCCGGTTAGCCAGTTTAATTGGCAAATAGGCCAACCGGAAAACTGGGAAACTAAATATTATGATTAAGCGCAAAAATTTTGCTAAGTTAAAAGAAGTTTACCACCTGCCTAACCTTTTAGACGTGCAGCTTGTGCCCTATTATGATTTTTTACAGATGGATGTCCCCTGGACAGAGAGGCAGCGTCAAGGGCTTCAGGAGGTCTTTGAAGACATTTTTCCGATAGAGAATGCCAACCGTTCCGTGAAGTTAGAGTTCATCAGCTATTCTCTGGGAAAACCAAAATACTCTATCGCTGAGTCCAGGATCAGGGCTTTAACCTATGCCTCTGCGTTAAAGGTAAAGTTTAGATTGACCACGCCCCACGAAACCAAGGAACAGGATGCCTATTTTGGCGAGATGCCCCTGATGACCGAGACAGGAACATTTATCATCAACGGAGACGAGCGCGTGGTGGTGAGCCAGCTGCAGCGGTCTCCCGGAGTCTCTTTTGAAGAAGAGCTGCATCCTACGGGAAAAAAGATTTTTTACGGCAGAGTCATCCCTTACAGGGGGGCATGGCTGGAATTCAAATACGACCTTACTGAAACCATCATTGCCTACGTAGACAGACGAAGGAACTTTCCCGCCACACAGATCCTCAGGATCCTTGGATTTTCGCAAGACGCCCAGATCCATAATGCCTTTCAAAAAGAGTATCCCGAAATCATCAATACTATGAAAAAAGATTATACAAAGAATAAGGATGAGGCCTACCTTGATTTTTATCGCAAAATGCGGCCCACGGAGCCTATCACCAAAGAGGCAGCCGAAGGCTTGTTCTATAGATTATTTTTTGACCCTGCCCGATATGACCTGGAGAGGGCGGGAAGATTTATTCTTAATAGAAAGCTGGGGATGAACGTGTCCTTGGAAAAAAGAATCCTTGATTCGGATACGGTGATCAAGGTGATCGAGTACCTTATCAAGCTTCAGGAAGGCGTGGGCAAAATCGACGATATAGACCATCTGGGAAACCGCCGCGTCAAGACTGTGGGAGAATTGGTTCAGAACCAGGTGAGAATCGGCATGAGCCGCGTGGAACGTTCCATCAGAGAGCGGTTGAGCATCTTAGGCGAATTTGATAATCTCAACGTCCATTACCTCATCAATTCAAAGTTATTATCCAACCAGATCCGTGATTTCTTTTCTAGGAGCCAGCTGTCTCAGTTCATGGATCAGGTGAATCCTCTGGCGGAGATGACGCATAAGCGAAGGTTAAGCGCCCTTGGCCCCGGCGGATTATCCCGTGAACGCGCTGGTTTTGAGGTGCGCGATATTCATCCTTCGCATTACGGCAGGGTCTGCCCCATAGAAACTCCGGAAGGGCCGAATATCGGATTGATCGCCTCCTTAAGCACGTATGCGCGCGTCAATCCCCTGGGGCTCTTGGAGACTCCTTACAGAAAAGTCGAAGACGGCCGCGTGACTAAGAAGATTGATTATTTGACCGCGGATATAGAGCAAGAGAAGGTTATCGCTCAGGCCAGTGTTCCTCTGGATGAAAACGGATGTTTCCTGGAGCGGGAAGTCTCCTGTCGGTATAAAGACGATTTTCCGAAAGTCGCCGGCAAGCAAGTCGAATACATGGATGTTTCTCCCAAGCAATTGGTTTCTGTGGCGGCGTCCTTGATTCCTTTCTTGGAGCACGACGATGCAAACCGTGCGCTTATGGGTTCCAATATGCAGCGCCAGGCCGTGCCTCTTATGATAACGGAATCGCCCATCGTCGGCACCCAGATAGAAGAAAAAGTGGCTCGCGATTCGGGCACCGTGGTTGTCGCGGAAGAATCCGGAAAGGTCAATAGCGTGGATTCCTCCTCCATTACCGTAGGCAAGAGAATATATCATTTAAAGAAGTTCCTGCGTACCAATGCCGATACCTGCTTGAACCAGAGGCCCTTGGTTACATTAGGAGAGCACGTTGATAAGGGGCAGATTATTGCTGACGGCATGAGTACGAAACACGGTGAGTTGGCTTTAGGCAAAAACATTTTATGCGCCTTTATGCCCTGGCGAGGTTATAATTTTGAAGACGCCATTCTCGTCAGCGAAAAATTAATCCGGGAGGATCAGTTCACCTCTATCCATGTGGAGGAATTTGAGTTAGAAGCTACGGAAACAAGGCTCGGTAATGAGGAAGTCACCCGCGATATCCCCAATGTTAGCGAAGAGGCCTTGAGGAATTTGGATGAGACCGGTATCATACGTATCGGCGCAGAGGTTGGCCCCGGAGACATCCTTGTCGGAAAAATTACTCCCAAAACAGATTCTGAGCCTTCTCCGGAAGAGAGGCTCCTGCGCGCCATATTCGGAGAGAAGGCCGGGGATGTCAGGGATACGTCGTTAATCGCTCCTCCGGGCGTTGAGGGCGTGGTGATAGACGTACACGTATTCTCGCGCAAGGAGCGCGGCAGGAAATCCAAGGAAGAAAAAACAAAAGAGTTGGTTAAGATCAAGGAATTAAAGGCGTACTACAAACAGGAGATTGAGTTCGTGCGCGGGGAAAAGATCGCGCGGTTGGCAAGCCTTTTAGGCGTGGATAGCAGAAAAATAGAAAAGCTGAATTTTAGCGATAACGAGGAAGCAAAGATTCTTGCCGCTTCTTTTGACGAACAGATTCAGGAATTAATGGCCGAGGAAGAGCAGGAGATTGAAAAGGTGCGCAGGGGCGATGAGCTTCCGGCAGGCGTATTAAAACGAGTGGTGGTCTATGTCGCCACAAAACGCAAGCTCTCAGAAGGAGACAAATTAGCCGGAAGGCACGGGAATAAAGGCGTCGTGGCAAGGATCATCGCTGCAGAGAACATGCCTTTTATGCCGGATGGCACTCCCGTAGAGATTGTCCTCAATCCCCTGGGGGTACCCTCGCGTATGAATGTCGGCCAGCTTCTGGAAGCGCATCTGGGCTGGGCAGCCAGGGTTTTGGGCCTGAATGTCAGCTGTCCTGTTTTTGACGGTGCCAAAGAATCAGAGATCAAAGAGATGCTGGAGAAAGCAGGATTACCAGAAGAAGGCAAGATCACGCTTTACGATGGTTACTCCGGAGAGCCGTTTGACCAGAAAGTGACCGTGGGTTACCTATATATAATGAAGCTGATACATCTCGTGGATGAGAAGATCCACGCCCGTTCCATAGGGCCTTATTCTTTAGTGACACAGCAGCCCCTGGGCGGAAAAGCTCAGTTTGGCGGCCAGAGATTAGGAGAAATGGAGGTTTGGGCTTTAGAGGCTTACGGGGCGGCGTTTACCTTGCAGGAGATGCTTACGGTTAAGAGCGATGATGTCTCAGGAAGGACGCGTATTTATGAAGCGATCGTAAAGGGGGAACAGCGCTTATCCCACGGAACTCCTGAGTCATTCAATGTTTTGATAAAAGAATTGCAGGGTTTATGCTTGGACATTCGTACCGAAAAGGGTAAATAGAGTTGTAAGATTACTTTCGTTTTGTTCGTTATTTTCGTTGAGGTTGTTTAACGAAAATAACGACAATAAGGAACCTAACGAGATTAACGAATTATGGAAGAAGCCATTACCTTCGACAGTATATCGATAAAGATCGCCAACCCCCAGATCATTAAGTCCTGGTCAAAGGGTGAAGTGAGAAAGGCCGAGACCATTAACTATCGCACCTTAAAACCGGAAAAAGACGGTTTGTTCTGCGAAAAGATCTTTGGCCCGGTGCGGGACTGGGAGTGTAACTGTGGCAAATACAAAGGAATCAAATTTAAGGGGATTACCTGTGACCGCTGCGCTGTAACGGTAGATCGCTCTTCGGTGAGGCGCGAGCGCATGGGACATATAGATTTGGCTACGCCGGTAACCCACATCTGGTTTTTTAAGGCCGTGCCCAGCCGTATGGCCGCTTTATTGGATATAGGCCTCAGGGATTTGGAGAAGATCATCTATTATGAGGAATATGTGGTCGTGGACCCCGGGACATCTCCTTTAAAGAAGAAAGAGCTTCTGAGCGAAGAGAAATATCAGGAAGCCCTCAGCAAATACCAAGGGACTTTTAAAGCCAAGATAGGTGCAGAGGCGATCAGGGATTTATTAAAAGAGTTGGAACTGGACAGTCAGTGCCGTAAATTGCACAGGGATCTGGAAAAATCAAAAGACGCCCTGGGCAACCGCAAGGTTTTGAAGGCTTTAAAGATCGTCGAAGATTTTAAGAAATCTAAAAACAGGCCCGAATGGATGATTTTGGAAATATTGCCGGTTATCCCTCCGGATTTAAGGCCCCTGGTCCCCCTTGACGGAGGCCGCTTTGCCACATCGGATTTGAACGATCTCTACCGCAGGGTCATCAACCGCAACAACCGCCTGAAGAAACTCATAGAATTGGCGGCTCCCGAGATTATCATCCGCAATGAGAAAAGGATGCTTCAGGAAGCGGTGGATGCGCTTTTAGATAACGGCAGGCACGGTAAGCCCGTCATAGGCGCTAATAACCGGCCTTTGAAATCTCTTTCTGATATGCTTAAAGGAAAACAGGGCCGGTTCAGGCAGAATCTCTTGGGTAAGCGCGTGGATTATTCTGGCCGTTCGGTTATTGTGGTGGGTCCGGAGTTAAAACTCCATGAATGCGGTCTTCCCAAACAGATGGCCCTGGAGTTATTCGAGCCGTTTATCATAAAGAAGTTGAGAGAAAAAGGGTTTGTGCATACGATTAAGGGCGCGCGCAGGATGGTGGAGCGCGGTAAAATCGAAGTCTGGGATATCCTGGACGAAGTCATCAAAGACCACCCTGTGCTTCTTAACCGCGCCCCGACGCTGCATCGTTTGGGAATCCAGGCTTTTCAACCGGTCCTTATCGAAGGCAAATCCATCAAAATACACCCGCTCGTCTGCACCGCATTCAACGCAGACTTTGACGGAGACCAGATGGCCGTCCATGTGCCTTTATCGTTGGAATCACAGCTGGAAGCTAAGATTCTTATGCTCTCCGTTAACAATATATTTTCTCCGGCGGACGGTCGGCCCATAAGCACGCCAACCCAGGATATCATCTTAGGCGTTTCTTATATGACCAAAATAAAACCGGGTGCCAAGACGGAGGGCAAAGTTTTCTCCGGCACGGATGAAGTCTTAGTGGCCTATGAGGATAAGGTCGTTAAGTTGCATGCTAAGATCAAGGTAAGGATTGAGGATGTTTTTGATTTAGAGGAGAAGAAAATACTACCCGGAAAGCAGCTCGTTGAGACCACCGTGGGACGCGTTTTATTCAATTCACACCTGCCCAAAGGTTTTGGTTTTGTCAACAGGGAACTGAACAAAAGCCAGGTTGGCGACATCGTGATTGACTGTAATAAGCGATTCGGCCACAGCGCTACCGTCAAATTGCTTGATGATATAAAAATGCTGGGGTTTGATATGGCAACGGCAGGGGGTATCTCTATTGGTATTAATGATTTAAATATTCCGGAAGAAAAGATTGAAGTCCTGAAAGAATCTCGAGCGGAAGTTGCCAAAGTCGAAGAGCAGTATAGAAGGGGCATTATTACGGAAAGCGAGCGTAAATCCAAGGTGATTGATATTTGGACGCATGCGACGGATAAGGTCTCTGACCTGCTTTTCAAGGGGATGGATCCTTTTAACCCCATATTCATGATGGCGGATTCCGGCGCCCGCGGTTCGCGGCTCCAGATAAGGCAGCTGGCAGGCATGAGAGGCTTGATGGCTAAGCCTTCAGGGGAGATCATCGAAAACCCGATAACCGCTAACTTCAGAGAGGGCCTCAATGTTTTAGAGTATTTTATTTCTACTCACGGTGCGCGTAAAGGTCTGGCGGATACGGCCCTGAAGACCGCAGATGCAGGGTATCTGACCCGCCGGCTTGTTGATGTGGCCCAGGAAGTCATTGTTTGCGAACTGGATTGCGGGACCCTCAATGGTATAACGGTTTCTGCGATTATTGAAGGGGATGAGGTTGTGGTTAGCCTGAAGGACCGTATCGTAGGAAGGGTGGCTTTGGATAATATCGTCGATATTATTACGGATGAGGTGATCGTGGAGTCAGGCACCGATATCAGCGAAGAAAAGGCGGATATGATCGAGAGGCTCGGCATTGAAAAGATTCGTATCCGCAGTGCCTTAACCTGCGAATCCGGAAAAGGCGTCTGCACGAAATGTTACGGAAGAAATCTGGCGACGGGGAGGCTGGTTGAGGTGGGAGAGGCCGTAGGGGTTATTGCCGCTCAGAGCATCGGCGAGCCCGGCACGCAGCTCACCATGAGGACGTTCCATATCGGTGGAACCGCCTCCAGGATTGTCGAGCAGTCGTTTATAAAATCCAAGAATAAAGGTTTCATTAAATACCATGGCCTCAGGGTTACGGCAAAAAATAAGGAATTTATTGTCTTGAATAGGAATGGCTCTGTTAGTATCAACGATAAGCAGGGGCGCGAGCTGGAGCGTTATCTTTTGACTCAGGGGGCTTTCTTAAGCATAGCCGACGGCGAAGAAATCGCCAAGGGGGTTGCTTTTGCCCGCTGGGACCCCTACACGTTCCCCGTTCTTACAGAGGTCAGCGGCCAGGTCAAATATGAAGACCTGAGAGAAGATATCACGGTACGGGAGGAGTTAAACCCCGTTACGAAATTAACGGAACGGGTCGTCGTCGAGCATAAGCAGGAGTATCATCCTCAGATATTGATCCTGGATGAGCAAAAAGAAGTCCTGGGGATTTATCCTATTCCCATGGGTGCCCACATCTTGGTTAAAGACGGCCAGAAAGTTGAAGCCGGTGACCTGTTAGGAAAGATTCCGCGCCTCGTCTTTAAAACGAGGGATATTACCGGCGGCCTTCCTCGTGTAGCGGAATTATTCGAGGCTAGGCGTCCCAAAGACCCTGCCGTGATCAGCGAGATCGACGGTTTTGTCGAATTCGGCGAGACCAAAAAGGCTCAGCGCGTCATTATCGTCAAATCCACCACGGGTATGCAGCAAGAATATGTGATTCCTCACGGCAAGCACCCTAATGTCTACAAAGGGGATAAGGTTATTGCCGGTCAGCAATTGACCGACGGCCCCGTGGTTTTGCAGGACATCTTAAGAGTCTGCGGGGATAAGGTGCTGCAGGAATATTTAGTTAATGAGGTACAGGAAGTCTATCGTTTGCAAGGTGTGCGCATCAACGACAAACATATCGAATTGATCATCAGACAGATGTTAAAAAAGGTCAGGATTGAAGACTCAGGGGACACGGAATTCCTGGTTACGCAGCAGGTAGATAAATGGAAATTCCAAAAAGAGAATACTAGGGTTATCAAGAAGGGACAAAAACCCGCTCAGGCGACACCGTTGCTTTTGGGGATTACAAAGGCCTCTTTGACCACGGAGAGTTTTGTTTCCGCGGCTAGTTTCCAGGAGACCACTCGAGTTCTGACGGATGCGGCAGCTTCGGGAAAACGCGATGATTTGTTCGGACTGAAAGAGAACGTGATTGTCGGGCATCTTATCCCTGCGGGAACCGGTTTTCGCGACCATCTCGACATCGAAGTCATCAAGACGATTGAAAGCGCAAAAGCCAAAGAGGGAAAAAAGGAAGAGAAAGAGAATAAATAGTTAGCCAGTTCGCCGATGAGCCGGTTAAACCGGCAAACCGGAAAATCCTTCGGCGGGCTCAGGACACTTCGCCGAAGGACACTGAGCGAAAGCGAAGTGCTGGCAAATCAGCAAACAAAAATATGCCAACGATTGCTCAATTAATCCGATCAGGAAGAATTTCAAAAAAGAAAAAGACCAAATCGCCGGCTTTAAAAGCATGTCCCCAACGACGCGGGGTATGCCTTCAGGTGCGCACGATGACGCCCAAGAAACCGAATTCCGCTTTAAGGAAGATTGCCAGGGTGCGTTTGACCACAGGGATAGAAGTAACGTCTTATATTCCGGGTGAAGGGCATAATTTACAGGAACACTCTATTGTTTTAGTGAGGGGGGGGCGCGTCAAAGATCTGCCTGGCGTCAGGTACCACATTGTGCGAGGGACGCTGGATGCATCCGGAGTGAACCAAAGGAGACAGTCACGGTCTAAATACGGAGCCAAAAGGCCTAAATAAGTGAGGACTAAACTTATGGAGCGCGCACCCGGCTTTATCGGATCAGCCGGTGTGCCGATCCTGCGGCAAGCGAACATAAGTTTATGTCCGAACTTACCCCCCACCACTTTTTGTAACAAGCGTGTGATTTACAGAATGGGGTGGGAGGGGGAGCAATACCGTAAGATATCTCAAGTGTATTTAAAAAGTGGTGGGGGGTTAATTCGCGCATTAACTTACGCACACTATTGTGTGCGTAAGTTAAGCGCTCATTAAAAATGAGAAGAAGAAAAGCGCAAGAAAAAGTACTATTACCTGATCCGATATTCAACAGTAAAATAGTCGCCAAATTTATCAATATGGTAATGTTGGAAGGCAAGAAGTCCATCGCCGAAAGGATGGTTTACGGGGCATTAGATTTAGTCAAGAAACAGCTTAATGAGCCCGATGTGCTGAAGATTTTCCATAAGGCCCTGGATAATGCCAGGCCACGATTGGAAGTGAAGCCCCGGCGCGTGGGGGGAGCAACCTATCAGGTTCCTATTGAGGTGCGTCAGGAGCGGGGAACTTCTATTGCCTTGCGCTGGATCAGGGATTTTGCCAAAAACAAGAAGGGCCGCTCCATGAAGGAAAAATTGGCGGATGAGATCATTGCCGCGCATAAGGGGGAAGGTTCCGTCATCAAAAAAAGAGACGATACGCATAAGATGGCAGAGTCCAATAAGGCCTTTGCGCACTTTAGGTGGTAAGTGAGGACTAAACTTATGGAGCGCGCACCCGGCTTTATCGGATCAGCCGGTGTGCCGCTCCTGCGGCAAGCGAACATAAGTTTATGTCCGAACTTACCCCCCACCACTTTTTGTAACAAACGCGTGATTTGTTAGATGGGGTGGGAGGGGTAGATATACCGTAAGATTTAATCTCAAGTGTATTTAAAAAGTGGTGGGGGGTTAATTCGCGCATTAACTTACTCATCCCGAAGTTTCGGGATTCGTAAGTTAAGCGCTCATTAAAAATGAGCCGCAAAATAGCATTAGACAAAATTAGGAATATCGGTATCATCGCGCATATCGACGCCGGTAAGACCACAACCACCGAGCGTATCCTTTATTACACGGGCAGGACCTATAAAATCGGAGAGGTGGACGAAGGCACGGCCACGATGGACTGGATGGTTCAGGAGCAGGAAAGAGGCATCACCATAACAGCTGCCTGCACTACCTGCCAATGGCGCGGTTTTAATATTAATATTATCGATACTCCCGGCCATGTGGATTTTACCATTGAAGTGGAAAGATCGTTAAAGGTTTTAGACGGCGCTGTGGTGGTTTTTTGCGGCGTGGGAGGGGTAGAGCCGCAGTCAGAAACGGTCTGGCGCCAGGCAGACAGGTACGGAGTTCCCCGCATAGCCTTTATAAATAAAATGGATAGAGTCGGCGCCAATTTTTCGGATGCCATTACCCAAATGCATAAAAAACTAGGGGTGCATGCCGCGGCACTCCAGATACCTTTTCTCCAGAATGAGTATTTAGAGGGCATCATTGATCTCTTAGAAATGAAATTAATCGTCTATAAAGATGATGTCGGCGCGCAAAGGGAAGTCAAAGAGATCCCCGATGATTTTAGGGGAGCAGTACAAAAAGAACGAGATGTGTTGTTGGAAAAGATCGCCGAAGTGGATGAGTTGATCATGGATAGTTTTGTCCACGCGAAAAAGATAGATACGGCCGATATCAAGGCGGCCATACGCAGAACCGTTATCCAGAATAAATTCGTTCCTGTTTTATGCGGGGCATCTCTTAAAAACAAAGGCATACAGCTTCTGCTGGATGCGATATGCGATTACCTGCCTTCTCCGTATGATGTGCCTCCTATCAAAGGGACAAATCCCGATACCGGTGAATTTGAAGAGATTCAGGCCGAAGATGAGGCTCCGTTTTGTGCCTTATGTTTTAAGGTCACCACCGACCCTTACGTCGGAAGGATCAATTACGTCCGGGTTTATTCAGGAATTTTAAACTCCGGAGATTATGTGTGGAATGCCTCTAAGAGGGTTAAGGAGCGCGTATCAAAACTGCTGAGGATGCACGCCAACCGCCAAGAGGTTATTGAAAGCGTGCATACGGGAAATATCGCGGTTTTCGTGGGCCTCAAAGAAACCAAAACAGGGGATTCGCTGTGTACGCAGGACAATCCTATACTAATAGAGTCCATGCGTTTTCCCGAGCCGGTCATCCAGCAGGCCATTGAACCGAAATCCAAGCAGGACCAGGAGCGCTTAGGAATGTCTTTGCATAAATTGGCGGAGGAGGATCCTTCTTTCAGGGTTACCTACAATCATGAGACAGGGGAAACGATTATCGCTGGGATGGGCCAGTTGCATTTAGAGATAGCCATTGATAGGATTATGCGGGAATTTAATGTTGAGGCGCAGGTCGGCTCGCCTCAGGTGGCTTATCGGGAAACCATCACCAAGAAGGTTATAGCTACGGGAAAATTCATCCAGCAAAGCGGCGGCCACGGCCAATACGGCCACGTAGTTTTAGAAATGGAGCCGCAGGAGATGCCGGGGCTAGGAATCACTTTTGAGGAAAAAATAAAGAGCGGAGCCATCCCCCGCGAATTTATACGTTCCGTAGAAGAAGGAATCAGGGGGGCCTCCAAGAGCGGTTGTCTGGTAGGTTACCCGGTCACGGATGTCAAGGTCGTCCTGACCGACGGCTCTTATCACGAGGTGGATTCTTCGGAGATGAGCTTTCGGATGGCATCGGCAATGGCGTTCAACGAAGGCATAAAAAAAGCAGCCTCAATTTTATTGGAGCCGATTATGGACATAGAGGTGATTGTGCCCGAGGAGTATATGGGAACGGTGATCGGTGATTTAAACGCTAGGCGCGCAAAAATCGTTTCCTTGATTCAGCGCGGCAATGTCCGCGTCATCCGCGCCTATCTCCCCTTAGGTGAAATGTTTAATTACGCAACGGCTTTAAGATCCTTGACACAGGGACGCGCATCCTATACAATGGAGCCCTCATTTTATGCCGAGGTGCCTTCACATATAGCAGAAAAAATTATCGGAGGATTTTCCGCGGCAGGCATAAGAAAAAGTTTTTAAGCGGGGACATAAGTTATGGGGCCATATCGAAATATTTACCAAGTTATAAAAGATGATAGCGACATAACTTATATGTCCGAAGTTATCCTTGACACGAAAGCGAGAGTTGTAATGGGATGTTTCGTGTCAAGGATCAATTTGCTGGCCCGTAAAACACGGGCAAATTGAAGGAGGATCAGTATGGCTAAAGAAAAATTTGTAAGGTCAAAACCGCATGTGAACATCGGCACGATCGGGCACATCGACCACGGCAAGACGCTTCTGACAACGGTTATCACGCAAGTGCTGTCGAAATTGGGTATGGCCCAAGCGCGGGAATACGCGGATATTGCCAAAGGCGGTACGGTCAGAGACGAGACCAAGGTTGTCACAATTTCCGTGGCCCATGTCGAATACGAGTCTGACGCACGCCACTATGCCCATATCGACTGCCCGGGCCATGCAGACTATATCAAAAACATGATTACCGGTGCCGCCCAGATGGATGGAGCCATATTGGTGGTCTCTGCTGCCGACGGCCCCATGCCTCAGACGAGAGAGCATATTCTTTTGGCGAGACAAGTCAACGTTCCGGCGATGGTCGTATTTTTAAACAAAATTGACGTCGTTTCCGACAAAGAATTGATAGACCTCGTGGAAATGGAAGTAAGAGACCTGTTGACAAAATATGGTTTTCCGGGAGACAAGACCCCTATCATCAAGGGAAGCGCTTTGAAAGCCATGCAGGCCGGCGGCGATCCCAATCATGCGGATTGCAAAGCTATCCTGGACATTATAAAGGCCTGCGATGAGTTTATTCCCCTTCCGGTCAGAGATATGGATAAGCCGCTTCTCATGGCCGTAGAGGATGTTTTTAGTATCGAAGGTAGAGGTACGGTTGGAACTGGCAGGATCGAGCGTGGAAAGGTAAAAATCGGCGAAGAGGTTGAGCTCGTCGGCTTACGGCCGGAAGTTAAGAAGACCGTTGTAACCGGCATCGAAATGTTCAGAAAGCTTTTGGATCAAGGCCAGGCGGGTGATAACGTTGGGTTGCTTTTAAGAGGCGTTGAGAAAGACCAGATTGAACGCGGTATGGTCATCGCCGCACCCAAATCCATTACGCCCCACACCAAATTCAAAGCCCAGGTTTATATCCTGACCAAAGAAGAAGGCGGCAGGCATACGCCTTTCTTTAAAGGTTACAGGCCTCAATTCTATTTTCGCACCACGGACGTTACGGGAAGCGTAACTTTGCCCCAAGGCGCAGAAATGGTCATGCCCGGAGATAACGTAAACCTGGAAGTGGAATTAATCATTCCTATCGCCATGGAGAAGGAGTCGCGTTTTGCCATACGCGAAGGAGGACACACCGTCGGGGCGGGAGTTGTTACGGAAGTAATAGCGTAGTAACAAGAGTGCTTCACACGAAAAGTTCCTTTTCGTGTGAAGTCAATTCGCGCATTAACTTACGTCACTAGTGTTCCGTAAGTTAAGCGCTCATTGAATGCAAAAGATTCGCATCAAATTAAAAGCCTACGATCATCGTCTTTTGGATCAGGCGGTTGAGGAAATCGTTGAAACCGCTCGACGCACCGGTGCGCGTATCAGGGGGCCGGTTCCCCTTCCTACGAAGAGGGAGGTTTATACGGTTTTGCGCTCGCCTGTCATCGATAAAAAGTCGCGGGAGCAGTTTGAGTTATCCACGCACAAGCGTCTTATCGATATCTGTGATCCGACATCCAAGACGATAGATTCTTTAAGAAAACTGAATCTGCCCGCGGGGGTGGACGCGGAGATTAAGTAAAATAAGTTAGCCGGTTTTCCGGCACTTCGGCTTCGTTCAGTGTACTTCTTCGAAGTGTCCTGAGTCCGTCGAAGGATTAGCCTGTGAGCCGGTTCAAAACAGGTCAGCCGGCGAACAGGACAACTGGAAAATAATCATGGCGTGTTTGCTTGGGAAAAAAATAGGAATGACGCATATCTTCTCTGAAGATGGGAAGATGGTTTGCGTCACGGTCATTGAAGCCGGCCCTTGTCCGATATTGGCCGTAAAAGAAAAGAACATCCAGATCGGATTTGATCTTATCAAGGAAAGCCGCGTCAAGAAACCCTTGATGGGTTATTTCAAGAAGATCAATATTGCTCCGCGCAAGATCATGAAAGAGTTTCTAAAAGATGCCTCTAAGGAATACAAGGTCGGGGAAGAGCTCAAAGTGGACGTGTTTAAACCCGGAGATTTTGTGGATGTCCGCGGTACTTCCATCGGGAAAGGATTTCAGGGAGGCATGAAGCGTTGGCATTGGCAGGGCGGGCCCCAGACGCATGGCTCCACGTCTCATCGGAGAATCGGCTCCCTGGGTTCAAGTACCACGCCAGGAAGGGTCTGGAAAGGGCACCATTTACCCGGCCACATGGGCCATCATGCGACAACCGTCCAGAATTTGCGCGTGGTCAAGATAGACACCGAAAAAAATATTTTGCTGGTCAAAGGGAATGTGCCCGGGCATAAGAATAGCTACGTCGTCATTGCAAACGCAAAAAAGAAGAAGGCAAAGTAGTTTATAGTAAAACCTCAAAATAAATGGAAGCGATAACGTTACCTATATATAACATGGAAGGCAAGGAAGTGGATACGGTAAAACTGGATCCCAAGGTTTTCGATGGCACGGTGAATAAGGCCGTCCTTCACCAGGCTGTAACGGCTTACAGGGCGAATCAAAGAAGTGGCCTTGCCTCCACAAAAACAAGAGGGGAAGTTTCAGGCGGCGGCCGTAAGCCCTGGAGGCAAAAAGGTACGGGCCGTGCCAGAGTCGGTTCTTCGCGTTCGCCCCTTTGGCGTCATGGTGGCGTTGTTTTTGGCCCTCATCCCAGAGATTTCTCGTATCGGTTGTCAAATAGGATAAAAAATATTGCCTTAAAATCTTCGCTCAACGCGAAAGTGCAAGAAAAGAATTTGATTGTCCTGGATGGCATAACATTCGAACAGCCTAAGACGAAAGAAGCATCCAGGGTATTTTCTAATTTAAAAATAAAAGTTGATCGAAAGAAAAACCGTAATCTTATGCTGGTATTACTGGAAAAGATTGACACGCCTTTAAGATTGTCCATGCGTAACATCAGTTTTCTTAATTTTAACCTCGTCCGTAATACCCATGCCTACGAGGTGCTCAGTCATCGTAGGTTAATTATTACGAAGGCAGCCTTACACAGCCTTACGGATCGCTTGCATGTCAAAAAGGGGCCTTCTGCAGATAGGGCTAAGCCCAAAGCCGCCTAAGGAATTTAAGCCATGCTAGACCATGTGGACATTATTAAAGCTTTAATACGCACGGAAAAATCGACGCTCTCAGAGCCAAAGGGGCAGTATTTGTTTCTGGTAAACCTCGCTGCCAACAAGATTCAGATTAAGAAGGCGGTCGAAAGCATCTATAAAGTCAAGGTGAAATCGGTCAACACGTTTATTTCTTTAGGAAAATTAAAAAAAGTCAGGTATCAATTAGGTAAAACACCAGATTTAAAAAAGGCAGTCGTTAGGTTAAGAGAAGGGCAGAAGATAAGTGAGGGCTAAATTTATGGAGCGCGCACCCGGCTGTATCGGAACAGCCGGTGTGCCGCTTGTGCGGCAAGCGAACATAAATTTATGCCCGAACTTACCCCCCACCACTTTCAATATAGCATAGGTTATAGCAAAAGTGGTGGGGGGTTAATTCGCGCATTTACTTACGAACACTATTGTGTTCGTAAGTTAAGCGCTCATTAAACATGGGACTTATAAAGTTTAAACCCACAACACCCTCCCGGCGCCATATGAGCGGGCCTGATTTTTCGGAGATCACTAAGGCCAAGCCCGAAAAATCCCTGATCATTCCTCTTAAGAAAAAGGGGGGCAGGAACGTTTACGGCAGGATTACGGTCTGGCATCGCGGTGGCGGCCACAAGAGGATGTTAAGGCTTATTGATTTCAAAAGGGATCTGTTTGACGTGCCGGGAAAAGTCCAGGCAATAGAATATGATCCCAACCGTTCGGCAAGGATTGCCTTGATTGAATATCCTAACAGAAAAAAAAGGTATATTTTAGCTCCTTTGGGGTTAAGTGTCGGGGATTTGGTTGTCTCAAGTAATCAGAAAGATACGGAACTCAAAATCGGCAATTGCCTTCTTCTAAGGCACATACCTTCCGGAACCCTTATCCATAACATTGAAATCAATAAAGGAAAAGGAGGCCAGATCGTCAGGTCTGCGGGGGGCAGTGCTCAGATAATGGCAAAAGAAGGAGATTTCGCCCATCTGAGAATGCCCTCAGGGGAAGTCAGGCTCGTGAATCTTGATTGCCATGCCACTATTGGCCAGGTAGGCAATATTGAGCATGAGGCTGTTATCTTGGGAAAAGCCGGGAAAAAGCGCTGGTTAGGTATCAGGCCTACGGTAAGAGGCCTGGCCATGAATCCGGTGGATCATCCGCACGGGGGAGGCGAAGGCAAATCCGGGCAAGGAAATCCCCATCCGGTGAGCCGCTGGGGAATGCCCACGAAAGGCTATAAAACGAGGAAGATTCGTTTTTCGGATAAATTTATCATTAAGAGAAGAAAGTAAGAATAAATTCAAATGACAAAATTCAAAGCACAAAATAAATTCAAAATTCAAAATCCTAATAAAAGCCTGATTGTTTTGGATTTTGTGTTTTGTGCGCATTTTAAGCTTTGTGCTTTGACATTTGGATTTTGACGAGTGAAAGTGAGGAGATATGCCCCGTTCTTTAAAAAAGGGTCCGTTTGTTGATGAAAAATTACTGAAGAAAGTGGAAAAGGTCAGCCGAAGCGGTAGCCGCCAGGCCATCAAGACCTGGTCCAGGCGCTCGACCATCATTCCCGATTTTGTAGGTTTGACTTTTGCCGTTCACGACGGCAGAAAACACGCGCCAGTTTTTGTCACCGAAAACATGGTGGGCCATAAACTGGGGGAGTTCGCTCCTTCGCGCATCTTCAGAAAACATGGTGGCGTTAAGGCGAAGAAAGCGGTTGAGAAGACATAATGTAAGTGAGGACTAAATTTATGGAGCGAGCACCCGGCTGTATCGGAACAGCCGGTGTGCCGCTTGTGCGGCAAGCGAACATAAATTTATGTCTGAACTTACCCCCCACCACTTTTTGTAACAAGCGTGTGATTTACAGAATGGGGTAGGAGGGGGAGCAATACCGTAAGATATCTCAAGTGTATTTAAAAAGTGGTGGGGGGTTAATTCGCGCATAAACTTACGTTGCACTTCGTGCTTTCGTAAGTTTAGCGCTCATTAAATGATATCCAAAGCGCAAGGAAAGTTTTTACGGATTTCACCGGCAAAAGTGAGGCAGGTCTTGGACCTGGTACGCCATAAGGATGTCTTGATGGCGGAGGGTATTCTGGTCAATCTAAACAAGCGGCCCAAAGAGTACCTGATAAAATTGTTGAGGTCAGCTCGCGCTAATGCGAAAGTTAAAGGCTTTAATGCGCAAGACTTATACATATCCAAAATCATCTGTAATCCTGGGCCCGCATGGAAAAGATTTAAAGCCGCCGCCTTTGGAAGGGCTGCGCCCATCAGGAAGAGGACGTGCCATATAAAGATAGAGCTGGACTTAAAAAAATAGATATAATGACACGAAAAATCCCAAATTACAAATCACAAATCCCAAACAAATCCCAAACAAATCCCAATGTCCGAAGCTCTGTGTTTGGAATTTGGCGTTTGGAATTCGGAATTTTAAACTTTATTTCAAGGAGTTAAAATAATGGGACAGAAGGTGCATCCGTTTTTGTTCAGAGTCGGTTATATTAAAACCTGGCACAGCCGGTGGTTTGCAAAGCCGAGGGAGTTTTCTGAGTTTATCTTTGAGGATTATAAGATCAGGAAATTCATCAAAAAAAGATTCAAACAGGCCGCGGTCTCCCGCATCATTATTGAGAGATTAGCTGGGAAATTAAAGATCCGAATACTGACGGCGCGCCCCGGGATCGTTATCGGCCGTCACGGAGCCGATATAGAGCGCCTGCGCGAAGACCTGAATAATATGGTCAAGACCGAAATATCCATCGATATAGAAGAAGTCAAGAACCCTGCTTTGGACGCTCAGTTAGTGGCGGAGAACATTGCCTTTCAATTAGAGAAAAGAGTGGCCTTTCGGCGTGCGGTGAAGCGTGCCATGGAGCAGACAACGAACGCAGGGGCCAAAGGGGTAAGAGTCAGTTGCGCGGGCCGCCTTAACGGTGCTGAAATGTCCCGCAAGGAGACTTATAAACAGGGTAAAGTGCCCCTGCAGACTATACGCGCGGATATTGATTATGGTTTTGCCGAAAGCTTAACCACTTACGGTCTGATCGGAGTCAAAGTATGGATTTACAAAGGAGATATCCTTATCAAAAAAAAAGTACGCACCGTTGAGAGCCCTGTGAGTGAGGCCGTAGCCAAGGATTCATCTAAAGGGCAATAATTCTTAAGGAGATTTGTTCAAATGTTGATGATGCCCAAAAGGGTTAAATACAGGAAATTACAGAAAGGCCATCGGCGCGGGATTGCAACGACCGGCAGCGAATTAGCCTTCGGAGAGTTTGGGTTGAAGTCGCTGGAGAACGGGTGGCTGAAGAATACGCAAATTGAGGCTGTGCGCGTCATCTTGTCAAGGCAGCTGCACAAAGGGGGGAAACTTTGGATCAGGGTTTTCACGGATAAATCCATAACCAAAAAACCCGCGGAAGTGCGCATGGGTAAAGGTAAGGGAGAGTTGGATCATTGGGTAGCCGTGGTCAAAAGAGGCCGCATCCTGTTTGAGTTAGCCGGGGTACATGAGGAGTATGCGCGTCAATGCTTCAGGTTGGCTGCCTATAAGTTGCCGATGAAAACGAAGTTCGTCACCAGGATTCATAGATAAAAGAGGGGAAGCACGGACGTGAAAATCAAAGAGTTGCGCAGTCTATCCAAAGAAGAACTACGGGAAAAAGAAAAGTCGCTCAAAGAGCACCTCTTTAAACTGAACGCCCAGCGATATGGGGGGCGCGTGGAAAAACCGCATGAGTTTCGGGTGACCAGGAAAGATATCGCACGAATAAAAACACTATTAAATGAGAAAAAGAGTTTGCAGTGAGTGAGGTAACTGTAAACTTACGAACGGAGTAAGAGCAAATGGGAAAGAAGAAAGAATTTACAGGGATGGTAATCAGCGACAAGATGCAGAAAACCATAATCGTGCGCATTGCCATATTGAGCAAGCACAAGAAATACGGAAAAATGATCAAGAAATCTAATAAATATAAAGTGCACGATGAAAAGGGCACGGCTAAGTTAGGAGATACGGTACGCATTGTCGAAACCAGGCCCCTGTCAAAGGATAAGCGTTTCAGGGTCGTGCAGATTGTCAAAAAAGCCCAAACCGCCCACCCTATTGAAAAAGAGAAAGAGGCACAATGATTCAATTACGTAGCATCTTAGATGTTGCGGATAATACCGGAGCCAAACGTGCCTCTTTAATCAGCGTCTTAGGCAGAAAAGGCAAGTTTTTTGCGGAAGTCGGTGATGTCATCAACGTGAACGTCAAAGAGACTTCTCCGGACGCTTTGGTCAAGAAGGGGGAGGTCGGCCGGGCTGTTGTCGTAAGAACAAAGTCAAGTATAAGGCGGCCCGACGGTTCCATATTGAGATTCGACCGCAATGCCATTGTATTTATTGATGTTCAATCCAACCCCAGGGGAACACGCGTGTTTGGCCCTGTAGCGAGAGAGTTAAGAGAAAAAAATTTTACCAAGATTATTTCCTTGGCACCCGAAGTTATTTGATTAGTTCAGAGTTCTCCCGTCACGCGGTTAAATTCAAGACGGGATCCCACCAGCTATTAGAGAGTAGGGCGGGAAAAGTTCGGAGTTCATAGTAGAAATGCAAAAAATAAAAAAGGGAGACACGGTACAGATTATTAAAGGCAAGGATGCCGGCAAAAAAGGCAGGGTGTTAGAGATTATAATTCAGGAACGCTCCCGCCGCGCCATTGTCGAAGGGTCCAATCTGGTCAAAAAACACAAACGCCAGACCCGTCAGGATCAGCAGGGAGGGATTGTTTCTATTGAGGCTCCCATAAATGTATCCAACCTCATGGTTTTTTGTAAAAAATGCGACCGGCCGGTACGGTTGGGCTTTACAGTCTTAAAAGATCAAGCCAAGGTAAGATTCTGCAAGAGTTGCAAAGAAACGATTTAACATGAAGCCAAGATTACAGGAAAAATACAAAGAAGTCATTGTCACCCAGTTAATGCAGGCCTTTAGTCTGAAAAACAGGCTGGCGGTTCCGCATTTGGAGAAGATTGTGGTCAATATGGGAGTGGGGGAGGCCATCGGAGATATTAAAATCTTAGAGAAGGCTATGCAGGAGCTGGGTGCTATTACGGGCCAGAGGCCCATTATAAGAAGAGCCAAAAAAGCCATTTCCAATTTCAAGATCAGAAAAGGACTGCCCGTGGGTTGCAAGGTTACGCTCAGGCGCGCCATGATGTACGAATTTCTCGATAGGCTGGTGAACGTGGCACTGCCGCGCATACGTGATTTTAGGGGTGTGCCGCTGGACTCTTTTGACCAGGCAGGCAATTATTCGTTAGGATTGAATGAGCAGGTTATATTCCCTGAAATTGAATACGATAAGATATCCCGTCCTCAAGGGATGGACATTACCATTGTCATTAAGAACGCAAGGACAGCGCAACAGGCAAAAGAATTATTGAAATTATTCGGAATGCCATTCAGCACCGAGGAACGTTAAGCACTATGGCTAAAAATTCACAGTTAGCAAGATGGAAAAGGGCTCCAAAATTTTCTTCGCGTAAATACAACCGCTGTAATATTTGCGGCAGGTCCGGAGGTTTCTTAAGAAGGTTCATGCTTTGCCGGATATGCTTCAGGGAGCTGGCCTGGCAGGGCTTGATCCCCGGCGTTAAAAAAGCAAGCTGGTAAGGCAAAGATCGGCGCAGATAAAAATCTGCGAAAATCCGCGTTAGATTCCTGCCTGGCGCCAGGCAGGTGCGAAAATCTGCGTAAAAAGATTATTTTAAAAGGAGTATATATGTCGCGCACGGATTTAATTGCAGATACGTTTACCATCATACGCAATGCCATCATGGTCCGCAAGGACACGGTGGATGTTCCGTCTTCCAATACGATAAAGTCTATTCTGGATATCTTAAAGAATGAGCGCTATATCGAGAATTTTAAATTGATGGAAGATAACAAGCAAGGCACGGCGAGAGTCTACCTGAAATACGTTGCCCATAAGCCGGCTATAAGAAATCTCAAGCGCATTTCCAGGTCGGGATTGCGCGTTTACGTAAAACACAAGAAGGTGCCGTCTGTATTAAGAGGCAGAGGATTAGCCATCATCTCAACCTCTAAAGGAGTTATGACCGATAAGCAGGCCAAAGAACAGGGGATGGGTGGAGAAGTCATCGGTTATGTGTGGTAAATGAGGGCATAAGTTATGTCGCGAATAGGAAAAAAACCCATACCTATACCTAATGGCGTAAAAGTCGAAGTCAGGGATGGTTCAGTTTTTGTGGAGGGTCCCAAGGGAAAACTGGTTCAACCTTTTTCTGATAGGATCACAATCGAGATTAAAGACGGCGAGGTTCTTGTCAAGCGAAACCTCGCTACAAAGCTTGACAGGTCCTTGCATGGTCTCTATCGTGCCCTGATTGCCAACATGATCACAGGCGTCACAATAGGCTATGTTAAGGAACTGGGGATCGTTGGGGTCGGGTTTAAGGCATCCGTAGAAGGCAACAGCCTGAATATGCAATTGGGATTTTCTCATCCCGTTAATTTCCTTATCCCCCAAGACATTAAGATAGAGACTCCTAAGCCCACACATATTGTAATCAGGGGCATTGATAAAGAGAAGGTAGGCCGCATGGCTACGGAAATACGCAGCGCCTATCCCCCTGAGCCTTATAAAGGCAAGGGAATCCGTTTTGTGGGAGAATACGTTAAGAAGAAAGTTGGCAAGGCTCAGGTAGCCACTAAGTAAAATCCTATAGGAACCGCACCCTTCCATAAGAGGGTGGGATAAGTTTCAAGAAAGGAAGAACGGGGTGAACAAAAAAGAGCTTCTAAGAATCAAAAGGCATCGCCGCATAAAATTACGCATGCACGGCGATAACGCCAAGCCCCGGCTGATTATCCATCGCAGCCTCAAGCACTTTAGCGCGCAAATCGTAGATGATGCACGCAACAAGGTATTGTTTACCATGACGACCCTGGATAAGGAAGTCAAGAGCCAATATCCTTGCGCGGGCAATATTAAGGGTGCGGTGTTTTTCGGAGAAGTTTTTGCCCGCAGGGCCAAAGAAAAAGGATTTGGCAGGGTTATCTTTGACCGTGCAGGGTATCTATATCACGGAAGGGTCAGGGCATTTGCCGATGCGATAAGAAAAGGCGGATTGGAGTTTTAAAAATGCGAGAAATCAGAACCGAACAGCAGCAGGAACTCATAGAGAAAGTTATAAGCATTAACCGTGTGACCAAAGTCACCAAAGGCGGCAAGAAGCTGCATTTCAGTGCGCTGGTGGTTGTGGGAGACACGAAGGGCAGGGTCGGTTTTGCCCAGGATAAGGCCAACGAGGTCGCCAATGCCATACGTAAGGCTTTGACTAAAGCAAAAAAAAACCTTATGCGGGTTACGATGGAAGGGTCTACGATCCCCCATACAGTATTGGGGCACTTCGGCGCAGCAAAGGTTTTATTGAAGCCTGCTTCCGAAGGGACGGGCGTTATCGCAGCCGGCCCCGTAAGAGCCGTGTGTGAAGCCGCAGGTATCAAGGATATTTTAACCAAATGCCTTAAGTCCAATAACCCCGTGAATGTCATCAAGGCAACGATAGAAGGCTTGAAGGAACTAAAAGATAATGAAAAACAGGATACTAAGGCCTAAAAAGACAGCCGAAAAAGTCACGAAAGCTGCTTCTTTGGTAGCCAAGAAGAAAATACCCAGGGCCTTACCCCCGGCTCCTAAGGAGAAGAAAGCGCCTTTCGTGAGTATGCTTTCCAGTCTTAAGCCGCCGGAAGGGTCTCATAAACGAAGGAAAATATTGGGGCGAGGTTCTGGTACAGGTCATGGAAAGACCTCCACGCGAGGGAGCAAGGGGCAGACGTCGCGTACAGGAAGAGATTTTTATACAGGTTTTGAAGGCGGACAAACCCCTCTCATCAGAAGAATTCCCAAAAGAGGTTTTACGAATAAATTCAGGAAGGAATTTCAGATTGTCAATCTTGATGATTTAAACAGAATTAAGGAAGAGACTATCACCCCAGAGCTCATGGAAACAAAGGGGCTCATAAAAGATAGGGATAGATGGATTAAGGTGTTAGGGGAAGGCAAAATTCAGAATGGCGTCACTGTCCAGGCCCATGCTTTTTCAAAAAAAGCTGCCCAGGAGATTAAGAATGCTGGCGGCCAAGCCCAGGTAATTCATGTTTAGTGCGCTGTGCAATTCATTTAAAATTCCCGATTTAAAAAGGCGCCTTTTGGTCACCGGTGCGTTAATTATCGTATACCGCGTGGGTTGCTACATCCCCACTCCCGGTATTGACGGAGCCGCGCTTGCGGAGTTCTTTAATCGGATCGCAAAAACTCAAGGGGGTACAATCTTCGGTATCATCAATATGTTTTCCGGTGGAGCTATGGAAAGGCTGACCATTTTTGCTCTGGGCATCATGCCTTACATATCCGCTTCCATCATCCTGCAGCTTCTCACGGCCGTCATCCCATGGCTGGAAAAACTGGCCAAAGAAGGCAAGGCAGGTTACGAAAAGATTAATCAATACACCCGCTATTCAACCGTCGTGTTGTCTGCCATTCAATCCTTTTTTATTGCTTTGTGGCTGGAGAATCCGGCGCGTTTTGAGGGGTTAAGAATCGTCGTGAGCCCGGGGTGGGGCTTTAGGATCCTGACCGTCCTGACTCTGACGACGGGGACAATCTTTATCATGTGGTTGGGAGAACAGATACAGGAAAAGGGTATCGGTAACGGCATATCGCTGGTCATTACCGCAGGTATCATTTCCAGGATTCCCGCTGCCTTGCATCAGCTGTATGTGTTGATATCGCCGTTTTCTCCGGCCCGTCGGCAAATTCAACCCTTCACCTTGGTTATCATGGCGGCGTTACTTGCGGGAGTGGTTTTTAGCATCATCATGATCACCCTGGGCCAAAGAAAGATTCCCGTTCAGTATGCCCGCAGGATTGTAGGCCGTAAGATCTACGGAGGCCAATCTACGTACATTCCTTTAAAAGTAGACACCTCCGGAGTCATTGCCATCATATTTGCCCAGTCTATCATTCTTTTCCCGGCTACCATAGCCTCGTTCATTCCTAACCCGGCCTTTCAAAGATTGGCTCAGGGCCTCGTCCGGGGGCATGCGCTCTATACCATGGTCTACGCCCTGTTGATCATTTTCTTTTGTTATTTTTATACGGCCATCGTTTTCAACCCGACGGACATCGCGGATAACATGAAAAAATACGGAGGGTTCATTCCGGGAATTCGGCCAGGAACACCTACCGCCGATTTTCTGGATTATGTGATGAACAGAATCACCCTGGCCGGCGCCGCCTTTATTGCCGTTATTGCTATTTTCCCGGATTTTATCATGGCGTGGCTTAAAGTTCCCTATTTAGTGGCTTCATTCTTCGGCGGCACAGGAATATTAATCATTGTCGGCGTGATGCTGGATACGCTCAAGCAGATTGAGTCGCATCTTCTCACGCATCATTACGAAGGATTTATTAAGTCGGGACACATGAAGGGGCGACGATAAAAGGTTATGAGAATTATACTGTTGGGTCCTCCGGGCGCAGGTAAAGGAACGCAGGCGAAGCGATTGGGCGAGAGGCTGCATATTCCTCATGTATCCACGGGGGATCTTTTAAGAGAAAACGTGAAGAACTCAACCCTCCTGGGGCAGGAAGCCAAGGGTTACATGGACCGCGGGCTTCTTGTTCCCGATGAACTGGTAGCTAAAATGCTGATGCATAGGTTCAACCAACCTGATATAAAATGCGGATTCATCCTGGACGGATACCCCAGAAACGAGAATCAGGCAAAGACGCTGGATGAAATCCTTAAAACGCACGGCTCGGATATTGATACAGTTATTTACCTGGACTCAAGCGATCCCGTTATCCTGCAGCGTCTGACAGGCCGCCTGGTCTGCAGGGAATGCAGTGCCAATTTTCATGCGATGAATATGCCTCCCAAGGTCGCAGGGAGATGCGACCACTGCGGCGGCGAACTGTATCAGCGGACTGACGATAAAGAAGAGACCGTGCGAAAGCGGCTGGATGTTTACAGAAACGAGGCTGCTTCCTTAATTAAATATTATGAAACGGCCCACAAGTTGTATCGTCTTTCTGCGGACGAAGAGGCTGAGGCCGTTTTGGATGAAATTGTGCAAATGTTGAAGGTCCATGATGATTCTTTTAAAGTCTGAAAAGGATCTCAAGATGCTTAAAGATTCGGGCAAGATACTGGCGAAGGCCCTCGAGAGGTTACAGGAACTTATTCAGCCGGGCATGACTACGGGTGAAATCGACAGGCTTGCTGAAGAGCTCATTTTGAGAGACGGCGCTGTGTGTGCTTTTAAAGGGTATAAAGGTTTTCCGGCTTCCGTTTGCACTTCCGTCAACGAAGAGATTGTGCACGGAATCCCTGGCAACAGAAGATTAAAAGAAGGGGATATCGTTAGCCTGGACCTGGGAGTGAATTTCAAAGGGTATTTCTCGGATGCAGCCGTGACTTTGCCGGTAGGCAAAATCAGCCCCCTCCTAAAGAACCTTATCGAAGTAACGAAGGATGCGCTTTTGAAAGGTATCCAAAAGGCAAGGATAGAGAATAATTTATCGGATATTTCCCATACTATTCAAAAACACGTAGAAAAGAACGGGTATTCTGTGGTTAGGCAATTTGTGGGGCATGGCATCGGCTTTCAATTGCACGAAGATCCGGAGATCCCCAATTTTGGCAGGCCTCATCTTGGCCCGAAACTTAAAAATGGAATGGTGCTTGCCATCGAGCCAATGGTGAATATGGGGACATGGGAATCGCAGGTTTTGGAAAACGGGTGGACCGCCGTTACAAAAGACAGAAGCCCTTCCGCTCATTTTGAACACACCGTTGCCATTACCGAAAAAGGGCCCCAGATTCTGACGCACTGATATGGCTAAGGAAGAACTGATAGAAACAGAAGGACGTATTGTGGAAGCATTGCCCAACGCTATGTTCAAGGTGGAATTGGAGAACGGGCATATGGTTCTGGCTCATGTATCCGGAAAGATGCGTATGAATTTTATCCGGATTCTGCCGGGAGACAAGGTAAAATTGGAATTATCCCCCTATGATCTTAGCAGAGGAAGGATTACCTTTAGGTCTAAATAAGGGAGGGCTAAATTTACGGAACGAGCACCCGGCTTTATCGGGCCAGCGGCACCCGGCCTTAAATGATAGGCTTAGTGTCTTGCCTCCTGCAAGATGTGCCGCTCCTGCGGCAAGTGAACGTAAATTTATGCCCGAACTTACCCCCCCACCACTTTTTGTAACTAGCGTGGGATTTGCTGAATGGTGTGTGAGGGGTAACAATACAGTAGATTTTATCTCAAGTGTATTCTCAAAAAGTGGTGGGGGGTTAATTCGCGCATAAACTTACGTTGCACTTTGTGCTGCCGTAAGTTTAGCGCTCATTAAAAATGAAAGTTAAGGCATCCGTAAGAAAGATTTGCGATAAGTGTAAAATCATCAAAAGAAAAGGGGTTATCCGCGTCATCTGTTCTATCCCTAAGCATAAACAGAGGCAGGGTTGATTATAAATCCAAAATCTAAATATTAGTTTGGGATTTGGATATTGGAATTTATTTGAGATTTGCCTGCCTACCGGCAGGCAGGGTGCTTGGAATTTGGAATTTAATTGGTAGTGTTTGAAATTAGGGTTTAACGAAGCGAGGTAAGAATGCCAAGAATACTAGGTATAGATTTGCCCAAAGATAAAAGAATCGAGATTTCCTTGACGTATTTGTATGGGGTGGGCCGCGCCGTGTCTAACATTATCCTGAAAGAGGCCAATGTGGACCCTAACAAACGGGCCAAGGATTTATCCGAAGAAGAGATTTCTCGTATCACCAATACCATACAAAAAAGCGGTTTTAAAGTAGAAGGAGACCTGCGCCGCGATATCTCCCAGAATATAAAGAGACTAATGGATATCGGCTCTTGGAGAGGATTGCGGCATAAGAAAGGGCTCCCCGTCAGAGGCCAGCGTACACGTACGAATGCAAGGACCCGTAAAGGGCCGCGCAAAGGCGGTATGGCCGTGATCAAGAGAACGGAAGAAAAGAGGGCTGCGCCAGCTGCAAAGCCAGCCAAATAAAACAGTTTTAAGTGGCAACTCAGAACGGAGTGAGGAGAAAATAATATGGCTACCAAAGAAAAAGCCAAAAAGAAAAAGATCGCAAAGGGCATCAGCGCGGGGATCGCCCATATCCAGGCCAGCTTCAACAATACTATTATTACCATAGCGGATAAGCAGGGCAATGTCCTGGTATGGTCGGCTCCCGGGATTGTCGGCTATAGCGGTTCCAAGAAATCTACGCCCTTTGCCGCTCAGGTGGCTGCAACGGATGCGGCAAGAAAAGCCAAGGAGATCGGAATCAAGGAAGTTGATGTGTATGTTAAGGGTCCTGGGTTTGGCAGGGAATCTGCCATTCGGGCCTTGCAGGCTTCAGGCCTTACGATAACTTCTATAAAGGACGTTACTCCAATGCCTCACAACGGCTGTCGTCCTAAGAAGAAAAGGAGAGTATAATTTATGGGTAGATACATTGATCCTGTTTGCAGATTGTGCCGGAGGGAAGGAGAAAAGCTGTTTTTAAAAGGCACCAAATGTTCGACGGAAAAGTGCCCGGCCTCGCGTCGGGCCTATGCGCCCGGCCAGCACGGTCAATCCAAATCCAGAAGGACAAAACTTTCCAATTACGGCCTGCAGCTTCGGGAAAAGCAAAAAGTAAGAAGAATGTACGGTGTCTTGGAAAAACAGTTCCGCAAATATTTTAAGATAGCCTCCAAGACAAAGGGCGTTACAGGAAAGGTCCTTCTCCAATTATTGGAGAGGAGGCTGGATAACGTGGTATTTCGTATGGGTCTTGCCACATCCAGGACAGCGGCCAGGCAGATCGTGCGGCATAATCAGATTTATGTCAATAGCAAAAGGGTCAATATCCCTTCGTATCTGGTGGCTCAAGGGGATGTGATACAGGCAAAAACAAAAGAAAAGGCAAGTGTCAAAATAAAGGACTTTTTAGAAGCTAGCAAAGAGAGAAGCGTACCTTCCTGGATCGATTTTAATCGCAACGAATGGAGCGCAAAGGTGGTAAGGCTTCCGGAAAAAGACGACATCCAGCTGCCTATTCAGGAACAGCTTATCGTGGAATTATATTCCAAGTAAAAATTCACATGTCAAAGCACAAAGCACAAAATAAGCACAAAGCACAAAATTCAAAACTAAAGATTCTTCGTTTTTAAATTTGAATTTTGCCTGCCTGCCGGCAGGCAGGGCAGGCAGGGATTTATTTTAGATTTTGGATTTTGAAATTTGGAATTTCCGACGAACGAAGTGAGGAGGTAAGATGGGTATAAAATGGAGAGATTTTCAGTTACCAAAAAGATTAGAATGTGATGAGTCGACCTATACAGATACCTATGGTAAATTCATGGCCGCTCCTTTTGAAAGGGGTTATGGCGTTACCCTGGCGAACTCATTGAGGAGAATCCTGCTTTCTTCTATCGAGGGCAGCGCCGTCAGCAGCATAAAAATAGAGGGCGTCGAGCATGAATTTTCTACCATTCCGGGAGTGCTGGAGGATGTGCCGGAAATCATCCTGAATATCAAGAGCCTGATTCTGAACTCGCATTCTAAGATCCCCAAGACTATTTATATCAAAAAGGATTCCAAGGGCCAGGTTAAGGCAAAAGACATCCATATGGATGAAACCATAGAGATTATTAACCCGGATTTGCACATCGCCACGTTAACCAAAGAAACAAAATTTCACGTTGAGATGGAAGTTTCCCGAGGCCGAGGTTATGTGCCTGCGGAATTAAACAAAAAGGAAGAGAGGGTGGTCGGGGTTATTCCCGTAGATTCTATTTTTGCCCCCGTTAAAAAAGTAAATTTTTATGTAGAGAATACCCGCGTCGGTCAGAGGACGGATTACGACAAGCTTATATTGGATATATGGACTAACGGCGCCATCACTCCCAAGGATGCCCTGCTGTATGCTTCCAATATTCTGCAAAGGCACCTGGATATCTTTGTTAATTTTGGCCAGTTGCCGGAAGAGTATGCGGAAGAAGAGCCGCAGATGAGCAAGGAAGAGATTGTCTTTTACGAAAAGCTTAGGCTCCCGATTTCCGAACTGGAACTATCAGTACGAAGTTCCAATTGCCTCAGAGAAGCCAGCATCAAAACAATCGCGGACCTGGTGAAAAGGAGCGAAGAGGAAATGCTGAGTTTCAAGAACTTCGGAAAAAAATCATTGAACGAAATAAAAGAGCTGCTTTTGGGAATGGGCCTTGCTCTTGGCATGCAGATAGACCCCAAGAAATTAAAGAAAGTTTAGGACCCATGAGACATAAAAAAGCAAAATACAGAATGAACCGTTTCACCAGCTGGCGCAAAAGCACCTTAAAAAGCATGTCGCGGAACCTATTGATTCATCAGAGTATCAGAACCACGCTGCATAAAGCCAAGGCCGTAAGGCCCATGGTCGATAAGATTATATCTTTGGCCAAAGAGGATAGCTTGGCTGCCAGGAGAGAGGTTTTTAAACTGCTCGGAAGCCATCAGTTGGTTGTTCTAACCTTCAAGGAGATCGGGCCGCGTTTCGCGCAAATTAAGGGGGGTTTCACCAGAATTATCGGTTTGGGTAAAAGGCGTGGTGATGACGCACAGATGGTTATCTTAGAATTAACCCAAATAGTCAAAAAGGAGCCTAAAAAGCACAAAAAAGAAAAAGAAGCCAAGCCGCAAGAAATTCCGAAAGCAGAAGCGCCTCAAGAGAAACCAGTCGATGAAAAAAAACCGGAAACACGCCCTAGGGATGTTAGAGAAAAGCCTCCGATCACCAAAAAACCGACAAAGAAATTTCTGGGAGGGTTAAGGGGCATCTTTAAAAAAGAAAGAGATTCTTTATAGAAAACTCCTGCGATGCAAAAAGGTTTCAGACCCGCAACCCGTTTAACAAAAATAAATCCTTCTTCCACTCTCGCGATAACGGCAAAGGCCAAGAAGCTCAAGGCTGAAGGGAGGGATATCGTTAATCTGGCTGCGGGCGAGCCTGATTTTGACACCCCGGATTTCATCAAGGCTGCAGCAATTGAGGCCATTCAATCCGGATTTACCAAATACACGCCTTCCACCGGAACCCCCGAATTAAAAAAATCCATTTGCGAAAAATTCAAGAAAGATAATTCGCTTCACTATGAGCTTGGCCAGATAGTTGTTTCCTGCGGAGCCAAGCACAGCATCTTCAACTCCCTGTTAGTCTTGGTGGGCCCAGGTGATGAGGTCCTGATACCCATGCCTTACTGGGTGAGCTACCCTGAGATGGTTAACCTTTGTGAAGCCACGCCCCGTTTTATAAAGACAGATTTTAAGAACAATTTTAAAATGACGGTTAAGGAATTAGAAGCCAATGTCACGCCCAGGGCCAGAGTGCTCATATTAAACAGTCCTTCGAATCCCACGGGTTGCGTTTACAGCCGCGATGAATTAGAGGCCATTGCGGAAATTTGCGTGAAGAAGGGAATTTACGTCATCAGCGATGAGATTTACGAAAAGCTGGTTTATGACGGCCTCAGGCAAATCTCTATCGCAAGCCTGGGAAAAGATATCTATGATCTGACTATAACTGTCAACGGTTTGTCTAAAAGCTACTCTATGACAGGTTGGCGTATCGGATATCTGGGGGCACCTTTGGAAATTACGGAAGCCATATCTAGACTGCAGGACCATTCCACCTCAAACCCGACATCCATCAGCCAGAAGGCAGGGGTCGCGGCATTAAGCGCTCCCGAAGATTTTTCAAAAAATATTTGCCGGGAATTTCAGAAAAGAAGGGATTATTGTGTTTTGCGGCTAAAAAATATGAAGAAGATGGGTTTTAGTTACCCGTCAGGCGCTTTTTACATTTTTTGCGATATTTCCGAGACGCGTTTAGATTCGCGGGTCTTTGCCGAGCGCCTGCTTGAGGAGGCTTTCGTGAGCCTTATCCCGGGCGCAGGGTTTGGCAGGGATGATTTTGTGCGCATAAGTTTTGCGGCAAACCTTACGCAGTTAGAGACGGGTTTCGACAGATTAGAGAAATGGCTTGCCAAACTTTGAACTCTGGACTCCTATGGGAAAAACAGTTGCAGAAAAAATCTTAAGCTATCACGCGGGCAAAGATTTAAGGGCGGGGGATTTTGCGATATGCAAGATTGATTTTACGTTTGGCCAGGACGGCACATCCTCTATTATCATCGATAGAATCAAGCAACTGGGCGTGCGGCGTCTTAAGACAAAATTCTGCATGGTGATTGACCATAGTGCGCCCTCTCCCAGCGAAGGCGTATCACGCGTGCATAAGAAGATGCGCGGATTCAGCCACGATTTTGATTCCAAGCTTTATGATATCGGTTGCGGGGTATGCCATCAGGTGATCCCGGAATCAGGATGGATTCTTCCAGGTGATTTAGTGCTGGGTGCGGATTCCCATACCTGCACTTATGGAGCCCTGGGCGCTTTTTCTACAGGCGTGGGTTCTACGGATCTGGCGATTGCCTTGGCCACGGGAAGAAATTGGTTCAAAGTCCCGCAAACCCTCAAGATCATACTTCATGGGAAGATCCCCAAGGGCGTATTTGCCAAGGATATTATACTCCATGTTATTCATGCCCTCAGAGCTGACGGGGCCACTTACAAAGCCATAGAATTCCAGGGGCCTGTTATTGATAAAATCGGGATGGACGGGCGTTTTACCATTTGCAATATGGTCGTTGAGATGGGCGCCAAAGCCGGATTTATGCCGGTGGATAAGAAAACCGAAGAGTGGCTGGCCTCTCGCGTTTTTTCAAAAAAAAAGATAAAGCCGGTCATGGCGGATACATCCGCTGAATATGAACAGGTGTTGGAATTCGACATTTCAAAGCTCAAGCCCCAGGTGGCTCAACCTCATACCGTAGACAATGTGACTTCTGTTGATAAGGTAAAGGGCGTTAAGATTCATGAGGCGTTTTTAGGCACATGCACTAACGGGAGATTAACGGATTTTAAGGTCGCTTGCGCCATACTCAAATCAAAAAAGGTAGCACCTGGCGTGAAGCTTATCATTGCCCCCAGTTCTCGGCAGGTTTTCTTGGAGGCCCTTAAGTCAGGACTGATAGATATTTTCATAAAGGCCCACGCCGTGGTAGTAGCACCCGGATGCGGGCCGTGCGTCGGAACCCATAACGGGATCCCCGCCGATGGGGAAGTCGTTATTTCCTCGGCGAATAGAAATTTTAAGGGCCGGATGGGTAATCCCAAGGCTTTTATTTACCTGGGTTCTCCGGCCACGGTTGCCGCTTCGGCCGTTAAAGGTTTTATCACGGATCCCAGGGAGTACTTGTAAAATCTAAGGAGGTAAAATGGAAATCAAAGAACTGCTTATGCTGTGCGTAGAAAAATCCGCATCCGATTTGCATATAACGGAAAACGAGCCGCCCATACTGCGCATTGACGGTAAATTGTATCGGACTGATCTTGCGACTCTGGCAAAGCAGGAATTAAAAAAGATGATTTACGGGGTGCTCACGGACACGCAAAAAGAAATATTTGAGCGCACTCTGGAACTGGATATTTCTTTAGCCTTACCCTCTCTGGACAGGTTTCGCCTTAACGTCCATATGCAAAAGGGGTCGGTTGAGGCGGCCTTCCGGCGCGTCCCTGCGAAGATCCCTTCTTTTTTGGAACTGGGGATTCCCCCCATTGTGATGGAACTGGCGCGTAAGCCCAACGGCCTCGTATTGATCACCGGGCCCACGGGTATGGGTAAGACCACGACGCTGGCTGCCATGTTGGATCTTATCAACAATGAAAAGGAATGCCTTATCGTAACCATTGAAGACCCTATTGAATTTGTATTTACCAATAAAAGAAGTATTATCAAGCAAAGGGAAGTCTATGCCGATACGCGTTCTTTTGCCGAGAGCCTGAGGCACACTTTAAGGCAGGACCCCAATGTTATTGTCGTAGGAGAAATGCGTGATTTAGAGACTATATCTACGGCGCTGACCGCAGCCGAAACAGGCCATTTGGTTTTGGCCACCCTGCACACCCCTGACGCTCCTCAGACCGTGGAAAGAATTATAGACGTCTTTCCTTCGCATCAGCAGCAGCAGGTTAAGCTGCAGCTGGCTGATTCTTTGCAGGGTGTTGTTTCTCAGCTGCTGCTTCCTCATGCGTCTGGAAAAGGGCGGGTGCTGGCAACTGAGATTATGATTGGCACAGCAGGGGTGAGAAACCTGATCCGCGAGCAGGAGATTCAGCAGATACCCACCCTGATGCAGACAGGTTCCCAATACGGGATGAAGACCATGGACAAGGCATTAAAAGAGATGGTCCAGAGAGGACTTATTTCTTTAGATACAGCTATGTCCAAAGTCAAGAATCCCGAAGAATTCAAGCAGATGTGATATGAGAATATCCGGCAGAGCCATAAAGTTAGGGGATAATATCAACACCGATTTGATTATATCGGGAAGGTATAAATTTGCCATCACGGATATTAAGGAACTGGCCAGGCACATCATGGAGGATATAGACCCGCATTTTTCATCAAAGATTATTCCCGGTAAGTCTGTTATGGTCGCGGGGAAGAATTTCGGCATGGGTTCTTCGCGCGAACAGGCGCCTCTTGTCATCAAGGCAGCGGGGATTACGGCCGTTTTAGCCAAGTCTTTTGCCCGCATATTTTACCGCAACAGTTTTAATATCGGCCTTGCGCTTATTGAAACTGATACGGATAAAATCCGCGATTTGGATGAATTAGAGATAGACTTAGGTAAGGGTGCGGTCAGGAATAAGACAAAAAGCAGGCTTCTTCAGATCAAGCCTTTACCTAAGTTCATGCAGGAGCTATTAAAAGAAGGCGGCGCGGTCAACTACATAAAAAAATACAAAAAGTTACCTGAGGTGAAATGACACACAAAATTACATTAATGCCCGGTGATGGAATCGGGCCTGAGGTCACTGAAGCCGCCAGAAGATGCATTGAGGCTACAGGCGTCAAGATAGACTGGGAGGTGCTCAATGCAGGAGAGTCTGCCCGGCAGGAGACAGGAGAGATATTGCCGAATGGCGTCCTGGATTCCATTAGAAAAAATAAAGTGGCCTTAAAAGGGCCCATTATCACTCCTGTAGGAGGCGGGTTTCGCTCTGTCAACGTTGCCATAAGGCATGCTCTGGATTTATATGCCTGTGTGCGGCCGGTCAAATCGTATTCTGGCGTCAGAAGTTATTACAAAGATATTGATCTGGTTGTGGTCAGGGAGAACAGCGAGGATTTGTATGCAGGCATTGAATTTGAAGAAGGCCTTCCGGAAACTAAGTGTATTATTGAAAAAATCGAAAAATCTGCAAAAAAGAAGATACGCCTGGATTCAGGCATATCCATAAAACCTATCTCCAGGTTTGGCTCTGAGCGAATCGTCAGATTTGCTTTTGAATACGCCCTTAAGAATAACCGCAAGAAAGTTACGGCTGTGCATAAGGCCAATATCATGAAATTTACGGACGGATTATTTCTTCAGGTGGCCCGTGAAGTGGCAAAAAATTATGAGGGCAAAGTTTTATTTGAAGACGCCATTGTTGATAATATGGCCATGCAGTTAGTGCAAAAGCCCAAGAATTATGACGTGCTGGTTTTGCCCAATCTTTACGGCGATATTCTTTCTGATTTATGCGCGGGCCTGGTGGGTGGCTTAGGTATAGCGCCGGGCGCCAATATCGGGGATGAGGTAGGCGTATTTGAGGCGGTGCATGGCTCGGCTCCGAAATACGCCGGGATGAATAAGGTGAATCCTACGGCCATGATTTTATCCGGTGTCCTGATGCTGCGCTACATAAAAGAAGAAAAAGCTGCTCAAAAGTTAGAAGCTGCTGTTTCGCAGGTCATCGCGGAAGGCAAATCCGTGACCTATGATTTGAAACCCGCACCCACCGATCCATCAGCCGTCGGCACAAAACAAATGGCGGATGCCATTATCGCGAAATTGCAATCTTAATCGAGACCGGGTCTTCTAACCCTTTGATTTTAAATGGGTTTCAAGTCCCGATCTTGGAATTATATGAAGATAGCTATAATTGGTGCTGGTAATGTTGGTAGCTTGACCGCCTTACGCCTGGCTCAGGAAGGGGTAGGCGAGATCTTGCTGCTTGATATCGTTAAAGGACTAGCACTTGGTAAGGCCATGGATCTGGAAGACGCAAGGCCTTTGATATTTAATAATTACAAAATCCGCGGGACAAACGATATTGCGCAACTGGAAGGTTCTGATATTATCATTATAACCGCAGGCCTACCACGGAAACCGGGGATGACCCGCGAAGAGCTTCTCAAAAAAAATTGCGAAATCCTAAAAGACGCCTCCAGCCATATAAAGAAATTAGCGGCCAAAGCTATTGTCATTGTTGTTACCAATCCGCTGGATTTAATGACTTATTTTGTTTTGAAATCAACCGGTTTTAGCCCCACTCGCGTTATGGGCATGGGGTCCAGTCTCGATACGGCAAGGTTCGCTAATTTAATCAGCCAGGAGTTAAATGTTCCTGTCGCCGATATTGATGCCTGCGTCATCGCAAGCCACGGAGAAGGGATGTTGCCTCTTGTGCGCCTCACCAGGGTGAAAGGCATAGCGCTGGATGAGCTTCTGGATGATATAAAAATAGAGGATTTGGTAAAAAGAACAGTATCCCGGGGTTTAGAAATAGTAACTTTATTGGGTAGTGGCAGCGCTTATTTTGCTCCTTCAGCAGCTATCGCCTCGCTCGTCAAAGCCATTATCAAAGATGAGAAAAGGACCGTGGGGGTTTCAGCCTATTTAAACGGCGAATACGCAGTGAAGGATGTCTGCATTGGTGTTCCCTGCCGCCTGGGAAAAGAAGGAATCGAGAAGATCATTGAGTTGGATTTAAATAATGAAGAGAAAGAGGCATTTCATAAGTCTGCTTCTTCAATTCGCGAACTGATAAAACAGTTAAATTTTTAACCAAATACTTTTTCTCAAGATAACGAGTCAACGAGATAACGAATAATGTATGATCTGGCAGTTATCGGTTCTGGCTGGGCTGGTTTTAATGCGGCTTTACGCGCAAAAGAATCAGGTTTGAAAACCTGCCTGATAGAAAAATCGCAAATCGGCGGCACGTGTCTAAATTTAGGATGCATTCCTACCAAAACATTAATTCAATCTGCAAAAGTATATACGCTTATCAAGAAATCCGCTGTTTTGGGCCTTGAGCCCCTAACCCCCCGGATAAACTTTCTTAAGGTCCAGGAAAGAAAAGAAAATATCATCCGCCAACTGTCTTCGGGCATGAAATTTATGCTCAAAGGCATTGATGTTATAAACGAGAGTGCGCGCCTGATTTCTCCCGGAGAAATACTGGCTGGTTCACGGAAGATTCAAACGAAGTATATACTTATCGCTACCGGTTCAACTTCCATAGAGTTGCCTTTCCTTAAATTTGACGGTAAAAAAGTCATTTCCAGCGACATCCTTTTGAGCTTAAAAGAGATTCCGGCCTCGCTATTAATTATTGGCGGAGGAGTTATCGGTTGTGAATTTGCCAGCTTATTTTGCGCATGGGGTTCTCATGTGACGGTGGTAGAAAAAATGCCTCAGTTGCTTCCCGGCGAGGATAAGGAAGTGGCAAGAAAAATCGAGGCCCTTTTCAAAAAAAGAGGCATAGAAGTCAATACGAATACAGATGCCTCAGGGATAGATACGAAAGATTTCGAATTGGTTCTGGTTTCGGCCGGAAGGGCCCCAAAGGCCGAGGGGCTGGATCTGGAGAAGCTCGGGATAAAAACAGAGAAGGGGAGAGTCATTGTAGACGAATATCTGCGCACGAACATCCCCAATATTTTTGCCGCAGGGGACTGCACGGGAGGAAAGATGCTTGCCCACTTTGCCGCTTATCAGGGGTGTGTCGCTGCAGACAATATTGCCCACCCGGATAATCTGAGGAAAACAGATGACTCTAATGTTCCCAACTGTATTTTTACCGACCCTGAAATAGCCAGCATCGGCATGAATGAAGAACAGGCCCGCGAGAAAGGTATTGAAATTAAAGTCAAGAAGTTCGACTTTTTAGGTTCCGGCATGGCACGCATACTGGATGAAACCGAAGGATTCATAAAGGTTATTTCCGATAAAAAGACCGATGAAATCTTGGGGGGTTCTATTGTCGGGCCTAAGGCAACAGAATTAATCGCTATTTTGACTTTGGCTGTCTCAAACCACCTGAAAGCCTCTCAGATCCGTAATACGATTTTTGCTCACCCGACACTATCCGAATCCATACACGAAACATTAAAATAAGACTTTGAGTTCCAGCAGTTAATATTTATGCCTATTAGGGTATTTGATTTGGGGTTGGTGGAATTTAAAAAGGCCTGGGATTTTCAGAAAGGCGTGTTTCAGGCCGTAAAGCGCCGTGATTTTTCCTTTGGCTTAATATTGTGCCGGCATTATCCTGTCATCACGATAGGAAGGGCCGGCTCGAGGAACAACATATGGCTTGACGACGGCCAACTTCGCTCTAAGGGAATCGATCTTTATGAAATCGAGCGGGGCGGAGATGTCACTTACCATGGCCCGGGGCAATTAACGGCTTATCCTGTATTTGATTTGCATTATCTTAAAAAAGATATAAACTTATTTTTGAGGAACCTTGAACAGGCCATCATAGATTTGTTATGGGATTTCGCAATTATGGGGGTGAGAGTGCGAGGCTCAACCGGTGTTTGGATAGAGGAGAAAGGAGAAAGGCAGAAAATCGCCTCTATCGGAATAGCCGTCAAGAACTGGATAACCTTTCACGGCCTGACTTTCAATGTGAAAAAAGACGACCTGGACAATTTCAGCTTGATTAGGCCATGCGGCATGGATATCCGCATGACCTCCCTGGAGTCCTTATTAGGCACAGATATGGATATGGAGGATATAACGCAAAGATTAGGTAACATATTCAAGGAGGAGCAAAATGACCAAAGTTGTGTTGCCGGAATTAGGCGAAGGTATTGAAAAAGCAGTTGTTTCCTACTGGTATTTTAAGGAAGGGGATAAGGTCAACGAAAAGGACGACCTTGTAGAGCTTGCCACAGACAAAGCCACCTTTAATCTTCCCAGCCCCGCCAGCGGCACCCTTACAGAGATATTCTTCCATGAAGGGGGCTCTGTCAACGTAGGAGAGGCTTTAGCAGTTATTGAGGAAGGCTAAATTTTCAGGAAAAATCATCTTGTAAATTATAAAGTTATATGTTAAGCTTCTCTTAATTAAAGCCACGGTATAAAACTTAAAGGAGTTTTATGCCTCAGTCAAGGACCAAGATCGAAAAAATCTGTTAAATGATCTGGTCCTTTTTTATTTAATTTAAAGAGGGGCATTCTAATTTTATGATGAAAATATCT
>JBDRKE010000022.1:0-19441 GCA_043814315.1 Candidatus Omnitrophota bacterium | reverse complement strand
CTTCTAATACCCGGGTAAAACCGGTCTTCCTGCAGAAAACAGGACACCCGCCGATCCGATGCAGCGGGGTGCTTAAGGAAATAGCTTAAAATGTACCGCGCCTGTCGGCGCTCCCGTATCTCACGTTCTACCGCTCAGCCTCGCTTGGGCTCGGGGTCGCTTGGCGGCCGCTTAGGCCAGCGACCCGGCCTTCTTGCTAATGCAATGCGTGTACGGCGTAGCTTTGCGTCCTCGCTTCAGCCAGCGCTACACTACATTTTTAATTTTTCCGATATTTTGTTACGTTAAAGAGGCTCGATGGGTCAAAATGTTCGCCCAAGTAAGCATAGATTCAGCCCAATCGGCATCCATATGGATATCGTGAGAAAGGCGCTCAAAGTCATTCTTGAACCATTCATAGGTGGGTAGAAAACGGTTTGATTTTGGGGTGGATTCCAGGGCCTTGAGATATTCATCGGTCTGGGCCAAAAACTGTTCAACTCGCTCCTTACGGCCTTCCATGGCCCAATGGCATAATCGTCCTAAATTTACGGCAATATTTAAAATTATTTCTCTGGCGTCCATTCAATTAATCCTTCAATAAAGATTCAATTAGCGCTGCAGCTTTTTTACGTATCCCTTCATCTAAAATTTCACGGCTCCTATTCTGCGTTGACCTTAAATTAATCAAGGAATCAAAATCCATTTCGCCTGTTTCCAAATCTAATCCTGCTCCCCAAAGATCTTCCTGCCGGCTGTCGTCCTCTAATAAGAGGCGTTCGCCATCTACATGTTTTTCCCCACCCGCAGCTAAAACTTTACGCCGGACATCAACTACAACTTTTATGTAGCCCTTTAAATCTTCGGCTATCTTCTTACGGGTTTCCGGATCTATTTTGGTACGGACAATTAAGAACATTTCGGAATATTATAGCATAAAAATTAAAAATGTAATCTAAATTATCTACTATTCGAGAAACAAGTGCGAAGTTAGGAAAGAAGCTCGTCCGTAGCGCCTGATAGGCAGGGACTGTCCCTGATTTAGCTGGACGGCGCTATGTCCCGCCTTAATGAGCGCATAACTTACGCAGCGATAGCGAACGTAAGTTATATGCGCGAATTAATCCTGAGTCCCGCTTTAGCGGGACGAAGGATCTACTCCTTAAAACAAAACCTGCCGCAATTTTTAGGGAGAGGAAAATAGAATTCTCTTACCCTATAATTTTGTGGCGCAAAAACTGAAATATGAGAAATGGGGTACCTGACGGGATTCGAACTCGGTAATTAATCCTGTTTCTTTATATCGCTCTAATCTTAATTAGACTTAATCCTTCTTAACCAAATTTAATCCTTCTATGGATGAGACGTAATTGCCACAATAACAATCTCTCCTCTTTGCTGACCGTAAAAGAAGAATATTCTATAGGCAGCGGGTGTATCCTGCTCGGCATAAGCCTCAAAAACCTTCTCTCCTCGGGGCCCCTTAAATGAAGAAAATTCATGAGTCTGCAAACTAGGATGGCGTGGGTCTTCTTGCAGAAATCTAAGCGCTTTAGACACCGCCTTAAAACGTTTTTCAAGATGAGCTGATTCCTTTAACTCTTTAAGGTTAGCTTTTGCGGTTGGTGTAAAGCTTAAGTAGAACCTCATAATTTTTCCAAAAATGATTCCAAATCTTCTACGCGCTCAGTTTTGCCTTCCCCGGCTTCCTGAAGGCCCTTGCGGAGTTTTCCAATGATCTCGGGGTTTTGGTATACCCAGGCCTCATTGCTAGGAATAGATACTGACGGCCTTAATAAAATATCCCCATTCCTGCCTACAAAAATCTGATATGCTTCTGTCTTCATCCGCCTGCCAAGCAACCTGGTAAGCCTGTTACCTAAAGTAATCCTGTTTTTGGAGTCAAGCGGCTTAGTCTGGTACGGAATGAACTCTTCGTGTATATTCACTGTTTCTTTCTTAGCCTTGCTGCGAGATTTAAGTGTTTTCATGTCTCCTCCTTTTCCATTCAAAGTATACACTATAGTGGGAATATTGTCAAGTGGGAAAGTGGGATATTTTCAAGATAAACTACCTCTCTATTCCCTTGCTATATCTCAGATTGTATGGCTATATCGCATAGTGCCGATAAGAGATAAATTGCTCATTTTTCGAAAAATATACGCATATTTTTTCTCTATTCCCCGACGGAGATTTGACTATTAAATATTTCAAAAAACGACAAAAAAATAATGCCACATCTCCTAGGGACGTCGCCAGATAAAAAATCCCCGACAAGTTATCCTCGTCGGGGATTAGTCGTAACTCATTACCTCTCAACAAGTTACAATAAATGGGGTGGGTAACGAGATTCGAACTCGCGACCACCTGAGCCACAGTCAGGTGCTCTATCCAACTGAGCTATACCCACCATTTCAAGCTATTGCTTATCAGAAATGGTGATCCTGAGTCCCGCGAAGCGGAACGAAGGACCTAACCATTTTTAATCTACTCCTCTGTCTCCGCCGGAGGCGGGGGCTCTTTGGTGAAGGAACCCTTGACGGCGCTCTTGAGTTCATTGCCCACGGCAAAGGAGCCGTCAATCATGGCCTTGGTGATTTCCGCCGTGGCCTTGACGCTGCCTTCTACGATCTTGACCGGCAAAAACAAAACATTCAGGGGACTGAATCCGCCCTCCCTGGATTTAATAAGTTTATCCTCCACCGCTGTCTTGATATCTGCGATGCCGAATTCGGGACTGTCCATTTTCGTCTTTATGGTGAAATCCAGTACAATCTTTCCCTGATTCAGGGCCTTAAAGATATCCATGACCGCATCCGCAATCTTCTCCGCTTTATCCTTGCCTTCTTCCGAGGGGCGGGGTTTGCGAACGATATCCGTCAGCTCCAGCCTGCAGGCGGCGGTAAGGTCATTATTTAAACCCTGGATCTTGCTGGTGAAGTTCAGCTTGGCTTTTTCAATGCGCGCCTTTTCCAGGTCCACCCATTTGGAATAATAAGGGTAAAGATAAATACCGTCAATATCATGGATATTGACGTTGGCCTGGATGTCCTTTTTGAAAAGGTTAATCCAACCGTCTGCCTCAATGCTCCCGGCCTCCTCTGATTCCCGCCAGGAAACCGAACCCGTAAGCTTAAAATAGGTGACCTGGTTGCCGCTACCGCTGAAATTAAGGTTGTTGGCCTCAAAATAGATCTTCTCTACTTTGATCTTGATAGACCGGTCCTCTGCGATCTTATCGGTGAGATTAACCGTGCCGTCGGATATGACCACGCGCTTGACGAGAAATCGGGGCACTAAAATGATTTTCCTGACCGGTTCTGCGGGCTTTTTCTTAGGCGGCTCTTCGGGCTTTGGTTCACTGACGACCGGCTGCGCGGCCTGCGGCTTACCTTCAACTCCAGGCTCAGGTGCCGCAGCCTGCGGCGTATAAGAAATTCTTTCCACAGTGACTTCGGGTTTAATGATCTTGACAAAAGATAATTTGAATCTCTTCCGGAATAAGTCAAACAGCCCGCCGCCGGCGATAAGTTCCGGTATCTTCACCACGCCCTTGGCCTCAATATCCTTGATATGGATGTTGGCCGGAAATGAGGTGTTGACGATACCGACGGTGACGCTCTGGCCAAAGGCATCCGATAGTTTCTTGACCACTAAAGGCTTACCGGCAAGGTTGATAAATATGTGCAGGCCGCAAAGGACGATTATAAAGAGCAAAAAGATAGCAATTGCAATTTTCCCTAAGATTCTGATTGTTTTAAAAGTCTTTAAAATCCCTTTTAATTCTTTCATAAGTTTTATACTGTTCTACTTCGCCATAAAGTAAACAACGGATAGCCTTGATAGGCTTAGGAGTCGACCCCAGCCATCTCTAGCACCTTACTGATTTACAAACTAATAGCGTGTCAGTAAAGTGTGATTTCCCGACCCTCTATTTTGATGGGAAATCATGCGCCTGGGCCGAATCGAACGGCCAACCACCTGCTTAGAAGGCAGGTGCTCTATCCAATTGAGCTACAGGCGCGTCTATTCAAATGTCGGGGAGGGCGGACTTGAACCGCCGGCCTTTTGCTCCCAAAGCAAACGCGCTAGCCAAACTGCGCTACTCCCCGTCTTTTTCTGTCTATTACTTCTCGGAAAAAGATCCCGAACCGCAATCCAACAATCTCAAACTGCGAGGGATATCTGCCGAAAAAATGCCTTGGTAAACCTTTATTATATCAACCCTTCTTGCGTTGCTCAATATATTTCTGGAGAAGCTCTTTGGCTTTTTTCAGGGCGCGGTAGCGATGGCTTATCTTGTGTTTGATGCCGGGCCCGAGCTCCCCGAAAGTCTTTGCGTATTTGGGGATGATGAAAAGGGGATCATATCCGAAACCAAAATGCCCCTTTTGCTCAAAACCGATGATTCCGCAGCAGGCCCCTTCAACCACGCCTATGAGGCCCTGTCTGTCTGCCAAAGCTACGGCGCAGGTGTAATGCGCCCTTCTTTTATTAAGCAGGAGCCCGGCCAATGATTTGAGCAGCTTCAGATTATTTTTTAAATCGTTTTTGTCTTTGCCGCTGAAGCGTGAGGAATAAATCCCGGGCTTACCGCCCAGCGCATTGACGCACAAGCCGGAATCTTCTCCCAGGCACAATTTCTTGGTGCGGCGCGCTACCCTGACTGCCTTTTTTACGGCGTTTTCTTTAAAGGTCAAGCCATTCTCCCTGATGGAGGGCAACCGCTTATAATCCGCCAGAGATATTATATTTAAATCCAGGCCCTTTAAAATCTCTTTGATCTCTTCTAATTTCTTTCTATTTCTGGTTGCGACTAATAGCTCCATGTCTTATGTGTCGGAGGCAGTTTTCCGATTGAATTTAGAAACGCTTCAAGATCAAATTTAGAAACGCTTTGAGATTGAGTTATAAGATGTCTTTGAGAAGGGCGCGCTGGATGTCGATGAGTTCTTCGATCCCCTTTTGGGCCAGGGAAAGCAGGTTACTCATCTCCTCTTTACTGAAAGTCTTTCTCTCGGCCGTGCCCTGGATCTCTATAAATTCACCCTTACCCGTCATGACGATGTTCATATCCACGTCTGCCTGAGAATCCTCCTCATAGGCAAGGTCCAACAGAAGATTTCCCTTGAGCATTCCGACGCTGGTGGCTGCCACAAAATCTTTGATAGGGATTTTCTTCAGCAGGCCGTTCTTCTTTAATTTTTGCAGGGCATCGCACAAGGCCAGAAAACTTCCTGTAATCGAAGCCGCGCGCGTGCCTCCGTCTCCCTGAATCACGTCGCAATCCATCCAGAGGGTGCGTTCCCCTAATGTTTTCATATCGGTGACCGCGCGCAGGGACCTGCCCACCAAACGCTGGATTTCATAGGTGCGGCCCGAGTCTTTGCCGCGCGATATGCGTGTCTGGCAGGAACGCGGCAGCATCCCGTATTCAGCCGTCACCCATCCTGTGCCTGAGCCTCTTAAAAACGGCGGGACGGATTCTTCGACGGAAGCCGAACAAATCACCTTGGTATTGCCGAACTCAATCAAACAGGACCCTTCCGCGTATTTTAAAAAGGGGCGCGTGATGATCACTTTTCTTAACTTATCCAATCCCCGTCCGTCCGAACGCATCATCATCTTTCTCCTATCTTTTGGCTTTACTTCGAACTTTGAACTAATAAACGCTGTTTCCTCTCGAATCTACGCCTACCATCAAAGGGAAATCTTTGACTTCTAATTTATAAATCGCCTCCGGCCCTAAATCCTTATATGCCACGAGGCTAGACTTGCGGACATACTTCGCGAGCAAGGCCCCGCATCCGGAAAAGGTGAGAAAGTACACGGCCTTGTGTTTTTTTATATCGGCAATCACCTCTTTAGAGCGGCGGCCTTTGCCGATCATCCCTTTTACCCCACGCATCAGCAGCGCCGGCGTAAAAGCATCCATTCTGGCGCTTGTGGTCGGGCCGCAGGAACCGATGACCTTGCCTTTGGGTGTCTTAGTTGGGCCACAGTAATAGATAACCTGATCCCTTAAATCCAGCGGAAATCTTTTCTTTTTCTTTATGGCCTCGGTCAATCTTTTATGCGCCTGGTCCCGTGCTGTGTAAACAATGCCGCTCAACAGCACCGGCTCCCCGACCTTTAAATTGCAAATTTGTTTTTTTTCTAACGGAGTATTTATTTTCTGCATCTGCCTTTTCTCCGAACACCGAACTCCGAACACCGAACTAAATTATAGCGCTTGCGCTACGCAACGCATGGCAATTGATATTAACCGCTACAGGCAGGCCTGCAATATGCGTAGGATAAGTCTCGATGCTCACGGCTAAGGCCGTCGTTTTTCCGCCCAGGCCCATGGGCCCGATGTTGAGCTTATTGATTCTTTTGAGTAAATCTTGCTCTAGTTTTCGTATTGCGTATTGCGTATTGCGTATTGCGTTTAGTTTGCGAAGTAAGGCCTTCTTCGCCAGAATCATGGCGTAATCCGCAGTACCTCCGATACCTACGCCGACGACAAACGGCGGACAGGCATCAGGACCGGCTGACTTTACGGTTTCAACGATAAATTTTTCAATCTCGACGAACTTTACCGTCGGCGTAAACATCCTAAGCTGCGTCTTATTTTCGCACCCGAAGCCCTTCGGTAAGACCGTAAGCTTCAGGCGGTTTCCTTTAACAATATCGATGTGAATCACGGCCGGGCCGAATGCCGAAACACCCCTCAACAAAGGATCCTGGATAATGGAATCTCGTAAATACCCTTTTTTATACCCTTCAATAACCCCCTGATGAATCGCTTTTTTCAAGTCACCCACGGCATATGCGCCGCTGCCCAGCTGCACAAAAACAACGGGTAGCCCCGTGTCCTGGCATATCGCTAATTTTTCTCTTCGGGCAACCCGGGCATTGGCCATAATCGCCTTAAGAATCCCCTTAGCCCTTGTATCTGTTTCCCGCGCCAGGGCCCTTTTTAAAACCATCGCGACATCCGGCCTCAAAATGTGATTGGCCTCAACGCACAAATCCGCCACAACCTGCCTGATCTTCTTTACATCTATTCTTCTCATCTTTTGCCTTTGAATTTTCTCCGAACTCCGAACTCCGAACTATAACTCCTTTTGCCGCATCGGCTTAGAAGACCCGATCTTGAGGATTGAACTACTTATTATACTCCGCACTCACTGTCGTGGTGATGCCTCCGCGCGGATTAAACACAGCCGTAATCTTCGCCCAGCGCGGATGAACGGCCCTGACAAGATCATCCAGAATCCTGTTGACCACATGCTCGTGAAATATCCCGATATTACGGTAAAAGATAGTGTACATCTTAAAAGACTTCAACTCAACGCAATAAAGCTGCGCAGAATATTCGATTTTAAGCTCGGCAAAATCAGGTAGGCCTGTCTTGGGACAGATGCAGGTGAACTCCGGGATATCCAGATGAATGGTGTAAATCTTATCGGGGTACTGGTTCTTCCAGACCTCAATCTTAGGCGTCTTTAACTTCCTGACATTCTCCTGCAATCCTTCATAACTTGATTTTCTCATTTTTTCTTTCATAACACTTTTTGCCACATTGGGTTAGAAGACCCGATCTTGAAGATTCTTGGATTTTTCATTTCATTTGACCCCTATCAACTTGTGCATCTGCGGAATGATACAAGCGGTTATCTTCGCTTCCGCGCAGATCTCCCTGAATTTTCCCAGCATGACCTGAAGATGTTCATTATAATCAAAGCTATTCGGCTGTAAAACCAGTATCGAAGAAGGGCTGACATCTCTGATCAGCTCGGCTGCATACCTTAAATCTTCTTCAATAGTAGCCGAGCAGACCACGGCTTTGATGAAATTCTCTTTCCGGGCCGCTACTTTCAGGAACCTGCGGTGCAGGCCCCACAAAAGACCCATCCCTGTAGAGCTGGGCAATTTCAAATCAATGGATAAGATATCTACATAGTCGATAACATCCTGCAGTTCTCCCGCAAGGGTGCCGTTCGTCTCCAGGTAATTCCTGTAACCATAACCGGATGTCATTTTTAATACTTCCCTTAAGAAATCTTTTTGCAGGAGAGGCTCTCCGCCGGTAAAAGATATGGAGTGAAAATCATCCTGGTAGAGCTTTATTTCATCGACGAGTTCCTCGGGCTCATACTCCCGAAACCGGTCCAGGGGCGTGTCGCAGTATCTGCAGCTGAGATTGCATCCGTACAAGCGCACAAAAATCTGTTTTTCCCCCAGAAACAGTCCTTCTCCCTGGACGCTGTCAAAAACATCAAAGATTCTGCCTTTCATCTCCTTAATAAAGGATCCTTTAAGCCGGCTTCTTTAAATCCCTTAGCCCTGTAAAAACAGCTGTCGCATTCTTCGCAAGGCACCCTGCCTCCCCGGTAACAGGACCAGGTCAAATCAAAAGGCACGCCTAAACGGCTTCCCAGGCGGATAATCCCGGCCTTAGGTTTATTGATCAAGGGCGTCTTGACTTCAATCTTTCTTTTCTCTATGCCTGCCCGTGTGCCGCTGGCCACTACTTTAGCGAACGAGCGGAAAAACTCCGGACGGCAATCCGGATAACCTGAATAATCCTGGCTGTGCGCGCCGATAAATATGGCCGAGGCGCCTATGCTTTCCGCAAAAGAAAGCGCGAAGCTTAAGAAGATGATATTGCGGCCGGGGACGTAAGTTGTCGGAATGCTGCTTGCCGGTTTAGGCACAAGCATCGACCTGTCCAAAAGGCTCGAGCCTTTCCAGGGTAAACTTATCTTCAAGACCTGAAACGGACAACCGGCCTTGCGCGCAATCCTTTTGCCCGATTCTATCTCCCGACGGTGACGCTGGCCGTAATCAAAGATCAAACAGGAGCATTTAGTGCCGCCTCCTCGAGCGATGTATAACGTTACGGCTGAATCCAGCCCCCCCGATAAAAGCACGACGGCCTGCTTTTTGGCCTGCGCGCTCCTTCTATTCTTCATAATACTTCGCCGAGCTGCCGTTATTTTCCCAAACGGTTACGGCTCGGATGTCGGGTATTTTAGATTTAAGGCTTGCGTAAATATGCCGGGCGATATGCTCTGAGCTGGGGTTGACTTTTTTGAAATAAAACAGATTGTTCAGGTGCTTGTGGTCGAGCTTATCCAGCACTTGATCCAACTTCCTTTTCAAAAATTTAAAATCAAGCACCATGCCGGTTTTATCCAGCTCTTCGCGCCCGACCTCAACTTCCACTCTCCAATTGTGGCCGTGCAAGGACTCGCATTTACCTTTGTACCCTTTAAGATTATGCGCGGAACTGAAATGGCCTTCGACTTTTATGATAAACATCTTTTAAACGTTATTAATCTTGGTGGCGTTTTTAACAGGCCTGCCCAGGAATCTCCTCGCCAGCTCCGAAAACCACTCCGGATTATCGCTGACATAAAACTTTTGCCTTCCTTTTGTGCCTTTGTTCATCAGGCCTTCCTGGGAGAGGATCTTTTTGACTTCGATAGCCACATGCTTGGCAGAATCAATCAAGGCCACATCTTTACCCAGCGCCTTTTTTATGACGGGCTTAAGCAGCGGATAATGGGTGCATCCTAAAATGACCGTATCCACCCCGGCCTGCTTTAAGGGATTGAGGTAGCTCCTGGCCACCTGCTGAACCACGTCTCCGGAAAGCCACCCCTCTTCGGCAAAAGGTACGAATAAGGGACAGGCCTTGGCCGTCACTTTGATCTTGGGGTCCAGATGCCGGATTTCATCTTCATAGGCGCGGCTCTTTATGGTACCGGCTGTGCCGATAACCCCGATTCGTTTATTCTGCGTGGCGCAGACCGCTTCCCGCACGCCGGGGGTGATGACCCCGACGATCGGCACCCGGAAATGATTTTTGATCACCGGCAGGGCAAAACTGGAAACGGTATTGCAGGCGACGCAAATCAATTTCACGTCGTGCTTGAGCAAAAATAAGATATTCTCAATGGAAAACCGGATGACGGTTTCCCTGGATTTGATCCCGTAAGGCACGCGCGCCGTATCGCCGAAATAAATGATATCTTCATGAGGCAGCTGGAGGATCAACTCCTTGGCAACGGTCAGGCCTCCCACGCCCGAATCAAAGACACCGATAGCGCCGCTCATCCCGCACTTTCTTTTCATCTTTTAGCGACCTCCACCAGGGGAGTTATTTTGGCGTATTCCTCTATCCCCTGCACCAGGCTCTCCGCGGCTTTTTGACGATAGAAACTGTTTTTGAGCATGCGCTCCTCGGCGGCATTCGATATAAAACCCACCTCCACGAGCACCGCCGGCATGCGCACACCTCTTAAAACCTCAAAACGGGCAGCCTTGATCCCCAGAAGCTTGGCGTCTAAATTTTTCTCCATGGCCCAGCAAAGAGAACGCGATAATTCGATGGATTCCGCGCGCTTATCCGTATAAAACATATCCCAGAGAATCGCCTTCAGGTCCAGAGAGTCACTGGCCAGGACCCCTGCGGCCGATGGCAGGGGCACGCTCTTAGCGGTAGCCAGGGCCCGGTTGCTATCCCCTACGGTAGGACAGACATAATAGACCTCAAAACCATTCATACTCCTGACGCGGTTGGCATTGGAATGGACGCTGATAAAAAAATCAGCCTGAGAATTATTGGCTATATCCACGCGCCTGGGAAGCGGAATAAAAATATCTGCGCTCCTGGTCATCACCACTTCGATACCCCTGGAACGAAGCAACCTGCTTAATCTCTTGGCAATATCCAGATTGACGTCCTTTTCCTTTAAGCCGCTTCTTCCGATGGCACCCGGGTCATGGCCGCCGTGGCCGGCATCCACCACAACCTTCTTGATGTTTAAGGCATAAGTTCCAGCTGTACGGCCTGCCAGGATATCTTTAAATACGCCGTCAAAAACGAGTTTTTTGAATTCATAGGGGACGGCTACCGTTCCTTTATAAATTTCTACGGGCCGGCCCAAGGACACCTGCCTGCCGTCGATGGTCATGGCATCATCCCCTGCCCTCAGATTCACCTGGTGCCCGTTCTTGTTCAAGGAAACGCATCTGGTGTAGGTATCGTAACGCCAATCGATGCCTCTTGCATCGCAGGCGGCCATCAAGAACAGATACCTCGTCCCGTGGATTGCGTAAGTGGGAAAGGCTTCAATTCTTGGCGCTGTGGTAACGCAACCGGAGAGAACAGTAACTAATAAACAGTAACTAACAAACAGTAATAAAAGCTTGCGCGGTTTCATAAATAAGATGTCTCTACAAAAAGTCCCATTGTCGGAAATTTTTATACTTCTACGATTCCGTTTACCATTAAAACGGGATGCACGACGCACTCCGCTCGCTGTTTTGCTTGTCGGAAATCTTTATACTTCCAAGGTCCCGTTTTACATTAAAACGGGATCCACCAAACATTTCATTAATGAAATGTTTGGTGGAGGTGGGCGGAATCGCACCGCCGTCCTTAAGTAATCAGATAAAAGCCGCTACATGCTTAGTTTATCTTTTAGGCTTAATCTTACGTACTCCGGTAAACAGGATTACGTAAGACGCAACCTTTTAAAATCTCGCTTTGGCCCCAAAGGCAAATTTACCAAAGCCAACCTAAATTAACCGCTCAATGCCAATCCTTAGGCAGATTGGATTGAGGCCTATCCGTTAATTAACGAATAGGGCTTAACGCCATAGCAGGAGCCATAGACGTCATCATAGGGACAACGCTATATCTTTCTGCTACGAGTGAACGTGTGTTCTCTCTTGCGTTTATATTGTGCAGGGATTGTTAACGCGGCTAACCATGCGTCCGCGGCATGCTGCTCTTACCCGACTAACCTTAAGTCGAGCCTATTTCACCCCCTCAATTTTCCAGCTATTACTTATATGAAAATTGACTCCGAGCCGCCCTCTATTACATGTCGGCGGCGAGGAGTGATCAACCCTTCTCGTTCTTCTTGACCCATACAGAGCCGAAGGCGACGAGGGGAATTTTCCCTCTATTACCTGTTGATGGCGAGGTGCAATTTATCTTCTTCTCGCCTTCATAACCCTGCGTATCGCCAGGTCTGCCTCACGGCGCTTGATATCTTCGCGCCGGTCATAAAGTTTTTTGCCCTTGCATAGAGCCAGTTCTATTTTTGCCACTCCCCGTTCATTAAAATACACTTTGAGCGGCACGAGGGTACACCCGCGCTGAGCGAGGCGCCCGGTTAATTTGATTATCTGCTTTTTATGCAGGAGCAGCCGGCGCGGCCTCGTCGGTTCGACATTGAGGTAACTGGCTTGCGCGTAAGGACTTATGTGCGTGCTATATAAAATGACCTCATCCGCTTCAATACGGGCAAAACTATCATCAAGGTTAATCTTACTCATCCTCAATGACTTCACCTCAGACCCCTTTAATTCTATGCCGGACTCAAAAGTCTCCAGGATCTCATAGTCACGGTGGGCCTTGCGGTTTGTGGAGATCAACTTTTTCATTTTACCACATTCATTGCAAAATAGAAACTTAAAAATACGGGGATGGTGATGATACCCAGGAGGTGCCCGATGAGGATCCCCTGACTGACCAATAAATCTTCTCTTTTATAATGGCTTGTGATTACGGATAACATGGTTGCCGGAGGCATGGCTAATTCAATCAGGATCAACAATCCCAGCAGCTCGGGTAAGCGCAATTGTAAAATCAGCCAGAAGCCCAATGCCGGCAGGATAACCATCTTGGCTAATGCCATCAAAAACATCGGCTTCCTGTCAATGTGAGACAGTTTTATTTGGGCGAGGTTGCCGCCCACCACAAACATGGATAAGGGGATTAAACACTGGCCTATGAGGTTTAAGGGCCGAAACACCATCTGCGGCACAAATTTATCCAAACCTAAGAATATAAACACCAGGGTAAACAACGTTGCAATCACCGGCGGGCTCCAGAAACTTGCCAATTCAAATTTTTTCTCGCGGGTAAAAGTCAAAAGATATACGCCCAGGGAAAACATAAGGAGGTTAAATCCCAGGAGAAAAAGGAACAGATAAATAAACATCGTCTGCATTTTATCGCCGGGCAAAAGCGCGGCGACTAAGGCCAGCGGCAGGAAGCCCGAGTTCTGAAAACCCACTAAATTCAAGAACTGCAATTTCTGCTGCCTGCCTTTAATAAGCCCGATGAAAAGAAGCCCCAGCAATAATCCCGAAGCGGTAATGGCGATGCTGATTAGAGGGAAAGCCCACCAGTTCGGATAAGCCGTAAAACTGAAATCCTTGACCAGCTGGCAGAATATGAGAATCGGCAGAATAATTTCTATCACCAGCCGGCTTAAAGCATTCAGTCCTTCCTGGCCTAAAATGTTCTTTTTAATCAGGTAAAATCCGATAGCGCCCAGAATAAATATCTGGCCTACGGCTGAACCGGTGATCTTAAAAGACTCTAATAGCATAGGTTAAATCCAAAATTCAAAATCCCAAATCCAAAATAAATCCAAAACTCAAAATCCCAAATAGGCCTTAAAATGAACGGGTCTATAGTCTATGGTCAATGGTCTATGGTTTTAACTATCGACTATGGACTAGCGACCCATGGCTTTGTCGTGCATTTGGATTTGGTAGTATTGGGATTTTGGATTTATTCTTGCACGCAACTTTGAATTATTATTATAACAGCAAAAAAGGCAAGCCGCAATTCTTTTATACGTGGAAAACCCTTTTTCTTGACAGAATGAGCGGACTAGAATATACTTAATTAAATCTTGCGGAAGTGGTGGAATGGCAGACACGTAGCGTTCAGGGCGCTATGGGGGAAACTCCATGAGGGTTCAACTCCCTCCTTCCGCACAAAACAAAATTTCCGCAAGAGTCTTTATTCTTGCGGAATTTTTGTTTTGTTCCCTCGCGCTAGAGCGCAAGGGAACAAAATGCAGGGAGTCCCGCCTCCGTTTTGGGAGTGCTTGGCGGGGACTCCCTCCTTCCGTACCAAATTGTACGGTTGATCCCAAAAGATCCTGCCTTAAGAGGGTAGGAAAATTTTGCGGGGTAAAGAAACAACTATTGAAATTCAGGGGAAGCATGATAAGCTAGTTTTGGGAAAATTGTTTAATAAATTGTCAAATGTAAGCATTATGGAACAAGTAGATCCCCATGCGCTAAAAGTATCGAAAAAACGGTTTAACAGCGGCTTTACCCTTGCGGAGATACTCCTTGCAACAGGAATCTTAGCTTTTGCGGTTTGTGCCATACTCTCAACCTATATTTCGTGTTTTGTTTTAACTGCTACATCCAAGAATGTAAATATTGCCACCTATGCCGCGCTAGGCATGATGGAGGAGATACGCAGCAGTGCTTTTTCGCGCATAACTAACGACTATGGCGGCCTCAATTTTATTCTAAACGATATGTCTTCAAACCGGGGTGTCGTATATGTTAACGATACTAATCCTGAGCTTCTAGAAGTCACTATAAGCGTCTGCTGGCGCCAGGGCAATAGGATTATTGGTGAGGATACTGATTTGGACGGGATTCTTGATGCAGGCGAAGATGCTAACGGCAATGGGATAATTGATTCAACAGTGCAATTGGTAACACGGATTGCAAACAGATAAGAGATGAAGGGTTTTACGCTCGTAGAAATACTTGTTGCGGTAGGTGTATTTACTATATTAATCCTTGCGGTCTTTCAAGTAATGGATATCGGCAGGAGTTCTTGGTTTATCGGTACAGTATCGATAGAGCTGCGTCAAGAGATAATTCGAGCATTTATGAGAATGGAGAGGGAGCTAAAAGAAACAAGGCCTGCGCAGACAAGCCTGACCAGCGGTACTTCTAGCTCCTCTCTTACTTTTAGAATGCCGCAAGACAATAACGGCGATGGAACTATTTTAGATTCTCTTGGAAACATAGAATGGTCGGGTGATATCACGTATGCGCTGAATGGCTCCAACCAAATAACAAGAACGGCTTCAGGCGCCACCGCTATCCTTGCAAACAACGTTGTGAGCCTACAATTCACCAGGCCTACATCCCCGGTTAATATTTTACAGATCGATATTACAGTGCGTAAAACCACTGCCGTGGGACCACAGATGCAGGACACAGGGCAGATTATGATAAAAATGAGGAACTAAAAGATGGTTATCTCTTTGTAAAAAATGATGAATAACAAAGGCGCAGCGCTTATCACCACCTTCTTAGTAATAACTGTTTTGCTTATTTTCTCCGGGGTATTTGTCAGTGTAAGCCTCAATCAAAATATTACCTCGGATATATTCAAGAGGCGGACCAAGGCATTTCATCTTGCTGAGGCAGGCCTTGACAATGCAATTTTCTGGCTAAGAGCCCAAGGCGCACCTCCTGTTGGTAACCGGACTGACCCTTGGGGCGGTGCCCAAAATATAGGAGGAGGAAACTACACTGTCACAATTACCGACCTTGGCGTTATAGGCGGCTCGGGAAATGTCCGAAGATATAGATTAACCTCCTCGGGGACATCCGGGAATATGAACAGGACCTTAACGAATTATGTGCAGGTAGATAATTATGCGCGCTATATCTGGTTTACTGACAGCGAAACATTTAATGGCAGGACTGTATGGTTTTGGACTCAAGACTACCTGAACGGGCCCACACACACAAACGCGCATTTCAATATCTTCAGTAATCCCGTATTTACAGGAGAGGTGAGTTCAACAGATAATTACATAAGGTTCTACAATAATGGCAAAAACGTAAATTTAAGCCAGTTAACCAACCCCCCTTATGACAATCCTGATTTTCAGCAGGGAGTTGACTTTGGTGCAGAGCCAATGACCATGCCGGGCCAGGCATTAAACTTAAGGTCTGCTGCTTCCGGCGCAGGGCTTTCGCTGCAGGGTAACACAACAGTCGTGCTGAATAACAATGGCACAATGAATGTGACTAACTCCCGGCAGCGCTGGGTCAACCAAAATATGCCTCTGCCTGCAAACGGCGCACTCTTTGTAAACAAGGGCAATCTTACTGTTTCGGGGACACTAAACGGCAGATTAACTGTAGGCGCAAGTAAAGATATTATCATACCCAACAACATACTCTATACTGATGACCCCAGGACAAACCCAAATTCAGACGATGTCTTAGGTATCATTGCAGAGGGCGATGTGGTGGTAAACGATACTGCTCCCACAAACCTTGAAATAGACGGTTCTATTATGGCATTAGATACTTCATTTATGAGGGAAAACTGGTGGAAGGGCCCGCCCAAAGGAACCTTAACTGTTTATGGCGGCATTATCCAGGAAGAAAGGGGCCCGGTAGGCACTTTTAACGGCGCCACCGGACAGAAACTCAGTGGCTATTCCAAGAATTACTCTTATGATCCAAGGCTATTGAACGCTCCCCCGCCTTTTATGCCTACGACGGGAGACTATATTACCTTATCATGGGAGGAAGATTAAATTATGAAACCAAAAATATTATACATATCTTTAGCCATCTTCATCAGCGTAATACTTATCAACATATTAATTAACATCTGGGTTAATAGGGAGAGTGCGAAGTTTCAGCCGGCAGCGAAAAAGGCAGAACATCAACAAGCAAGGGTTGAGGTGCCCAGCGCATTTATGGAACAAGTGCCACAACCTCCCCCTTCTTCGGTTAATAAACCCGCTATCACGGTTATTAAACCTCCGTCAAAAGAGGAACCAGCGCCGGTTTTAGAAGAAAAAATAAACGAAAGCCAAAAGCCTGAAGAAACGCCTATGCCATCCACTCCAAGTTCCGCTGTTTCCGATGGCGATAGCGGCGATATCGCTGATGAATCAGCCTCCGGCATCACTAAAATCAACAAATACCCTTCCGAGATAGAAAACAAAGAAATGAATGAACGCGGGATTATAATGTGGTAACTGACTCTAGCCTAATTCACTACCTCAATTATTTACTAAAGGGGGCGCTCCTGCGGGGCGGTGCCACTATTTCGTTGACTTGGAATTATTGTTGTAGTAATTTTGGATTGGATAAGATATTTGACACATTCGACTTCGCTCGGTGTCAATCCTGAGCGAACGAAGTGAGTCGAAGGATTGAAACACAGCCTTTCGGGTATTCCTCATACGAAAGGCGCTATTTTTTGCTGGATTTCTTCCAATTATTGACGCAGGCCTTGAAAGCCTTAAAGGAGGGTTTGACAGAATAATTCCAGCGCAGGAGGCCGAAATAATCTATGCCGCTATCCCAGTGATCCTTGCAATCACGGAAAAAGGCCCAGAAAATTTTTTCCACGTTCTCATCCTTCAATAACTGTGAACAAATCAGCCTGACCCAGCCTGCCTGCTCATATTCATTCGGGTTTTTACCCATCCACCAATTATTGACCTTTAAGCCCCTTTTGACGCCCGGGCAGCCGATCTCCGTAATCCAGATCTTTTTGTGGGCGTCCCCGTTCCTGGACATGACCTTGTGCGCTAACCGGGGATAGGCTGTGACTCCCTTAATAGAATGGGGATTCAGAGGATTCTCAAAAATATGGATATTGAGAATATCAAAGTAATCCCCGGCGCCGTTATCATAAAGCTTATTGACGCTTGCAAGCCCCGCGCTTAAACCGCCGTTAAGGATTTTGCAATCCGGGTCTATTTTTTTGGCGGCGATGTACACTTCTTTTAGAAGCTCGCAATAACTTTTCAGTCCGTCCTGCGGTTTCCAGTAAATGGGAGAGTCCGGCTCATTCCAGATCTCCCAGTATTTAATCTTATCCTTGTAGCGCTCGATAACCCGGCAGGCATAGTTAACGAATAGCTTGCGGTCTTTCGGCGCACAATTCCACTCTGCGCACGACCCTGCCCAATCGGTGCTGTAATGCAGAATTCCCAGTATCCGGATGTTGTTTTTGGCGAGGAGCTCCACCAGCTGGTCATACTTGCGGAAATCAAATTCTCCCGGACGCCCTTCAATATCCTGCCATAGAAAATCCTGGCGGATAAAACCTGCGCCTGCTTTTTTCATGAGAGAAATTGACTTTTTCAGGCTTCGGTGGCTTGGATATTTATGGTTGTTCCAGGGATCGTTCCAATGAAGAAACTCCAGTACGCCGAAAGGATTTTGCAAGTCTTCCTCCTTCTGTGAGTCTTGGGCTAGGGCCGGCGCATAGAAAAGAAAACTTAAAGAAACAATAGCGCCGAGCAGATTTTTATTTATGCGGGAGCTGTTCAATATTGATATAATCCTTAAAACTGATTTCCTCCCCTATCTCCTGCTTGACGACCCTGATTCTATCCGGCACATAGGGGTGGGTCCTGAAATAGGATTTCGGCTTCAGGGGTTTGCGTTTATTGATTCTTTCTAATTTTTCCAGGAAATCTATCATGGCGCGAGAATTATAGCCGGCTAACTTTAGATAACGCGCACCCAGCTGATCGGCCAATAACTCATCCTCCCGCGAATACCCTAACAGGATCTGGCCAAAGGCTATATCCGAGGCTGTACCCACGGCCTGAGTTTCCGGGGTCACCACAAACAAAACCCGTAACAGAGAGTACCCTTGAAACGCCTGAAGTTTTTTAATACTATGCCTGGCTACGATGTGCGCGATTTCATGCGCCAGAACCGCAGCCAGCTGATCGTCATTATCCACGACATCGACAAGGCCCTTGTTCACATAAACGTAACCTCCGGGCAAAGACACGGCATTGACTTCTTCGTCATCCAAAACCTCAAAATGGTAATCGATATCCTGCCTGTCGCTGACAGAGGCAACTTTTCTGCCGATATTCTCAACACGCTCACGCAGAAGAGGGTCCTGCGCCAGCTTATACTCTTTTTCTACCTGTTTTGAAATGGCTTTACCCATTTGCACTTCTTTTTCCGTGCTGTAATAATAGGTTTCCTGCTCGCCGGTGACAACGCTATATTCCGTCGAACAGCCTGACAAAAAAAGCAAAAAGCCAAAAGCCATAAGACAAAAGATAAAAGAAAATATTTTAACGTCCAATTTTTTTAACATGCGGTAGAGCGTCCTTATGGGAAGACCCACGACGTTATAGAAACAACCTTCAATGCGGCGGATCAAAAATGAGCCTTTGCCCTGGATATCAAAACTGCCGGCTTTATCTAAAGGAGAAACGCATCGGAAATAATCGCTTATCTCCTGCGAGCTGAGTTTATCCATGTAGACTTTTGTCTTCTCGAAACCTAAAAACGTCCTGTTTTTCTCCTTGTCCATAACGGCGATGCCCGTATACACCCATTGGGGTTTAGCGCTAAAACGCCTCAGCATTTTCCTGGCTTCTTTGAGATCCTTGGGTTTGCCGAATATCTTTTTATCCTGCACGGATACGGTGTCTGCTGCGATAATGATGCCGCTTTTCACTCTCGCGGCCACAGCCCTGGCCTTTTGCAGAGCATTGTTTTTGACCATCCCGGCATAAGAGGTATTTTTGACCCTCCTGTTCTCTCTTACGCGGCTGGGCATCACCTTGAACTTCAGGCCGAACAGTTTAAAGAGCTGTCGGCGGGCTTTGGAATGAGTCGC
>JBDRKE010000021.1:0-2565 GCA_043814315.1 Candidatus Omnitrophota bacterium | reverse complement strand
CTCAAATGACGAAATCGCCACCATAACAAGGACTTGATATGCCGATGAAATTCAATCCCATAACAGGCAAGTTAGACGTCGTCAGAAAAGACGGCCGGGAAGAAGGAACTTTCGGTTGCACGAACCAGGCTGTTCCTGCAGGCACGACTTATACGCTTGTCATTCCACTCAGCCGTTCGGATTACAAAATGGGACATTTGCTCTTGTATGTTCCGCAGGCGGCCGTTTCCTCTTGGAGAAGGGCGCATTCTTACATCATGTTCACCACTGATATAAACAACGCCAAAGCCCAGAGCACGGGCCGAAGTTATAACATGATCAGTCTTTGCGTTTTTTATGATTGGTGGGTTAAGGCCTACGCTTATGAGGATGATGGTCTTCTTTCAGGAAATTTTTATAACAATACGGGTTGGCAATTAGTCAGGATCAAAAGCGTCCAGATTGTGGGCAATACGATTGAATTGGTCCTTGAAAACGCCCATGCTACGCAAGCCGCAACCGTAACCATAAAAGGGAATTTTCATGTCTACAAATAAAGTTCTCATGCTCATTAACGGTAGTCCTTTTGATAATAACGGGGGCCTGGGTGTGCATACCCACTATTTATGCGATGAGCTTAGGAAATTCGAAGATATAGAATTAACACTTCTTTCCGCAGATTATTACACTCAAGAAGGCGGGCTTTATTTAATGGGAGATGAAAAAAAGCGGGTTCAGCCCGAGGATTGGAAGCACAAGCCGGATCACTATCGACTGCTTGAGGCTTATAACACCAACCAGCTCTTAACCAGGATCGGCTTTTTACAGAAGATGATTACGGATGACATTTTTCTCGAGAACGCACTCTCCTTTCTCGGGCACGAGAGATTCGATTTAATCCATTTGCACGATGCCAATTTATGGGGCGTCGTTAAGCATTTAAGGGCTTTGTATAGGTGTCCTGTTTTAATGTCCTGTCATCTCAATTTGTTTTTGTCGCATGACCGGATTCCGGGAGATCCCTTCTATCTTTATGATATCCAGCAGGAAGGTTCGGCCTTATATGCCTGCAACAAACTGTTGACGGTATCCGAGTATTATAAAGAGGCTTTACAAGATGAGTACTGGCTGGAAGATAAAACGGAAGTTGTGCCGAACGGAGTGGATTACGAATTCTTAGAGAGCATTCAATATGATGAAGAACTCAAAAAGAAATACGACAAACCTCTTGTGGTATTCGTAGGCCGTATGGTCCCGACCAAAGGGGTCTGGCAAATCCTGGAGGCAGTCAAGCAAATGCAGGATCACCATTTTGTTTTGATCTCTGCCCTTTCGCCGACATTGGAACCATGCAATCCCCTTGCTCATGAAATCAAGAAAATGAAGGAGAGATACACGAACTTCGAATGGCATAACTTTTATCCTCAAGAGGAGAAATGGAAACTGATGAAGATTGCGGATATTGCGATTATGCCTTCTCTGCACGAGCCGTTTGGAATCACGGCCCTGGAATGGATGAGTTTAGGAGTTTCTTTGATAGTGAGCGATACCGGCGGGTTAAAGGAATTTTGCAATGATGACAACTCGACCTTGATCGAAGCCACGGCCGAGAGTTTGATTAAGGCGATTAAAAATCATAAGGCAGATACCGAAAAATTACGAAACGCCAAAGAAACAGCCAGGCAATATTCCTGGAAGGAAATCGCCAGGAAAACCAGAGATATTTATTTATCGATGATATGAAAGTAATACAGCTTAAAAATTTCGAGACTTTACCGTCTGATATTTACAGGCAAGATCAGGCTACGCATTTAAGGATTTGTAAATACGAGGAAGAAATTTATCGATCTGGCCAATATCGTGAGAAGCCCGGTTATTTTATCGTTTATACGGCTAAGTGCTTTAGGCAAGGCAGGGCTTATATCGAGATTCCCAATTGGCCTGGCGAACAGTTCAGGATTGACGGTGTCGAGTACGAGGAATTAAGGAATATCAAGACCACGACAAAACCTTTGGCGGATGATGTCGTGGAAATCATAGGCCAGTTTCTCATCGATAAAGGATACGTTGAAGGAAAGTTAGTCGATTAAAAAAGGGGGAATGAATATGCCATATCAAACCGAAAACATACCGAAAGCAGCTTTGAGGTTTAAGGAAGAAGATGTGCCTGTTGAGATCCTGGCATCACAGGAAGGAGAAGAAACAAAGAAGCGGAAATTCAGCATGATCGCCAATAGCGGCAGGGTCATGCTTAACCACTGGCTCTGGGGAAATCTGGCAATAGATTTATCCGGGGTTTCAATCGGCCGGAAGAAAAAGCCAGCTTTGCGGGATCACAATTCCAACCGCATCGTTGGCTGGACAGAAGGCATTAACATAGATGAAAAACGGGGTATTGTTGCTGAGGGTATCTTTTCGGAAAAGACAGAGGACGGCGTCCAGGCTCTGGAACTCGCTGACGAAGGTTTCCCTTGGCAAGCTTCTATTTACATTCCGCCTTTGGTAATCGAAAGGGTGAAGGAAGGAGAAACAGCCGAAGTTAACGGCAGGAAGCTTAAGGGGCCTGGAACAATATTCAGAAAATCG
>JBDRKE010000020.1:0-5250 GCA_043814315.1 Candidatus Omnitrophota bacterium | reverse complement strand
AAGGAAAGCGCTCAATATCAAGCCAGGCGGCCAACTTATGGTTTTTGCCAAGCTTGATAAAAAGGTAATCAGCCTTATGCCGATAGAAGATTTTAACAAATTTTTGGAAAAAGCAGCAAAACTTATCTCGAGGCTAGAAAGTAAAGTACAAAGAAGTGCCAAGTGAGCATTATGCCACTCTAAAATCCTATGAAGTTATTGCGAAGCAATTTTCTTGTCATAATATTATTATTGTTTAGCGGCTTCTTCATTAGCGCCAGAGCTGAAGAAACCCTCTCTTGGCAGGATTGCGTTAGAGAGGCAGCGAAAAACCATCCTGACTTGATTTCTGCGCAGGAGAATATTAAACAGGAGAAAGCCAGCAAGGCCATCACCGCAAGCGGCCTGTATCCTCAGATAGACAGCAGTATAGATGCCTCAACGCAGGAAACTGAGGTTACCAGCAGCACCACAGGCGCGACCACAAGCACGACCACAGATTCTTACTCATACGGCGTGACCGGAACGCAGCTTGTCTTCGACGGATTTAAGACCATAAATGATGTAAACGCCGCTAAAGAAAATATAAAATCTGCGCAGCAGAATTACCGTTTTACTTCCTCCGAAGTTAGGCTGAATTTACGCACGGCATTTATTAATTTGCTCAAGGCGCAGGAACTCATACATGTGGCAGAAGAGATTGTGAAAATCAGAAGAGACAACCTGGTATTAATAACCCTGCGCTATGAATCAGGCCTGGAACACAGAGGCGCCTTATTGACTGCAGAAGCAAATGGGGCAGAGGCAAATTTTGAACTGGCGCAGGCCAATAGAGACGTGGGGCTGGCGCAAAGACAGCTGACCAAGGAGATGGGGCGTAAGGAATTTAAGCCCATGTTGGTTAAGGGAGACTTCACCGTGCGCGATACCGCAAAAGAGAAACCTGATTTTGAGGTATTGGTAAAAAATAGTCCTTCCTTGCTGCAAGTAGTAGCCAAGAAGAATGCCGCCTCCTTTGATATTAAATCCGCCTATGCAGACTTTGCTCCGAAGCTTTCGGGTAAAGCCGGCGCTGATAGAGCCAGTGCACACTGGCCGCCGCAAAATGACAGCTGGAATCTAGGTTTAAGCTTAACCATGCCGGTATTTGAAGGCGGGTTGAGGCTCGCCCAGGTTGCCCAGGCCCAGGCCGCATACAACCAGGCAGCAGCTAATGAAAGAAGCGCAAGAGATAGCGTTGTGGTCAGCCTTGAGCAGACCTGGGTAACATTACAGGATTCCATAGAAACCGTCCAAGTGCAGCGTAAAACGCTTGATGCTACAGAAGAGCGTGCAAAGATAGCAGAAGCGCAGTATTCCACGGGTTTCATAAACTTCGATAATTGGATTATTATTGAAAATGATTTAGTGAGTGCCAAAAAGGCTTATCTGGCTACCCAGGCAAATGCTCTATTTGCCGAAGCCAACTGGGTCCAGGCGAAAGGAGAAACGTTAGAATATGCGGACTAAAAAACTGAAAATAATTTCCGGATTTTTGATTTTATTGGCTGCGGCGGCGTTTTTACAAATGAAATTTAAACCCCCTAAGCCAGACAATGAAACAGTCGAAGAGATAAAGCCGGTGTGGGGCACTATCCAAAATCTCATCTCTGCCACCGGCACGGTCCTGCCTAAGAACAGGCTGGAAGTAAAGCCGCCGGTGAACGGCCGAGTGGAAAATATCTTGGTTCAGGAGGGAGAAAAAGTAAAGGTTGGCCAGGTCCTGGCATGGATGAGTTCCACTGAACGGGCAGCCATGTTGGATGCGGCACGCGGCCAGGGCGAAGAGACATTAAAATATTGGCAGGAGGTATACAAGGCCATTCCCTTAATCTCGCCTATTGACGGAGAGGTCATTGTGGCTACGACGCAGCCGGGCCAGACCGTCACTACCAGTGACCCTGTGATTGTTTTATCAGACCAGTTGATTGTGCGGGCGCAGGTGGATGAAACCGATATCGGCAAGATTAAATTAGGCCAGAGCGCAGTAGTTAACCTGGATGCCTATCCGGACACCAGAATCAAGGCCACCGTCGGCCACATCTACTATGAATCCAAGACCGTAAATAACGTGACCATCTATGAGGTGGATTTGCTTCCGGAAAATGTGCCGCTATTTTTCCGTTCGGGAATGAACGCCACGATAGATTTTATAGAGAAGAGCAAAGAGAATACCCTGTTGATTCCGCTGGGGGTGGTGTATAAGGAAAAGGAGCAAGATTACGTTTTGGTTAATCAGAATAATGGCACCGAGCCAATCAAAAGAGCGGTTCAATTAGGCATCTCTGACGATAAAAACGTAGAGGTAATTTCCGGCGTTACGGAAAACGAACGGATAATACTCAAGACCAAAAAATACAGCCTGCCTAAAGCCACTAGCGGAACTAATCCGTTTATGTCCAGACGCCACTGATAATGATCGAGTTAAAAAATATATACAAGACATATCAAATGGGCAAGGTCCAGGTAAAGGCCTTAGAGGCCGTTTCTTTGAAAATTGCGCCCGGTGAGTTTGTGGCGATTATGGGTCCTTCGGGCTCAGGTAAATCTACGCTGATGCATATTTTGGGTTTACTGGATAGGCCGAATGCGGGGGAGTATTATCTGGGCGAAAAAAGAATTGACGCGCTTTCTGGCCAGGAATTAGCCGCCATAAGGAACCGCCTGGTGGGTTTTGTCTTCCAGCAATTTCATTTATTGCCCAGGATGACTGCCTTGGAAAATGCTGCCTTGCCTTTGATATATGCGGGAAAACGGCATTTGAAGGAAAAAGCAAGAGAAGAAATCGAAGCAGTCGGGCTTGCGGACAGGATGAATCACCGGCCAAATGAACTTTCCGGAGGCCAGCAGCAGCGCGTAGCCATAGCCCGTTCATTAGTGAATGATCCCCTGATTATTATGGCAGATGAGCCGACAGGGAACCTGGATTCAAAAAGCAAAGAAGAGATAATCTCTATTCTCAAAGAGTTAAATCAAAAAGGAAAGACTATTATCGTGGTCACCCACGAAAAAGAAGTCGCTGTCTACGCCAGGCGCGTTATTAACATGCGCGATGGCAAGATTATTTCTGATGAGAAATCGGCAGGCTTTGACGCGCCAAAGCCTACCGAAAGTCAGGTAGATAAGATAATTGACGCGGTTTTATCCAAATCAAAAATGGCTGCCAGGGAGATGGAATTTTTTGATTATCTGCGCCAGGCAGCAGGGGCAATGGTAGGGCATAAAATGCGTTCCTTTTTATCTATCCTGGGCATTTTAATCGGCGTAGCTGCGGTAATTGCCATGCTGGCAGTCGGGGAGGGCGCAAAAGAATCGATTGAAGCGCAGTTAGTATCTCTGGGCTCTAATCTTCTGATGGTTAGGCCCGGCTCACCAAGAGTTATGGGAGTGGCTTTACAGGAAGGGGCGGTGACGCGTTTTACTTTTCAGGATGTGGCAGCCATAGAAAAACTCGACCGAGCAGTAAAAAGAGTAAGCCCTTCGGTGACCGGCAGGGTGCAGATGGTCTATGGAAATAAAAACTGGAATACTCAAGTGGAAGGAGTGGGGGTGGATTATGCTTCCATTCGCGCTTCTGTGCCGCCAGTGGGAAGATTTTTTACTGAAATAGAAATAAAAATGAGGGATAGGGTTGTGCTATTGGGTACAACCGTGGTGAGAGAACTTTTCGGGGATGCAAACCCCGTCGGCGAAACCATAAAGATAAACCTGTTGAACTTTAAAGTAATCGGGGTGCTGCCTGCAAAAGGAGCGACCGGTTTTCACGACCAGGACGATACAGCGATTATTCCCATTACTACTGCCATGTATAGGGTCCTGGGGAAAGAATATATTGATTCTATTTATGTGGAAGCGCAAGGGCCCGATTTGATTGATACGGCCGAGGAAGCCATAACCCAACTCATTATAAAGCAGCACCACCTTGTTACTAAAGACGAAGAGAATTCATTCCAGATCCGTAATATGGCTGATATTAAGAATGCCCTGGAAACCACCACTAAAACGATGTCGTTATTATTAGGGTCGATTGCTGCCATATCGCTTTTAGTCGGCGGCATAGGGATTATGAACATTATGCTTGTGTCAGTAACTGAGCGCACACGCGAAATCGGTTTGCGTAAGGCCATAGGGGCAACCAATAAGGACGTCATGGTACAATTTCTCATTGAAGCTGTATTAATGTCGTTTATCGGCGGTATTGTCGGTATTTTGTTAGGAGGCGGCGTATCTGTATTAATAACTCTTTTCGCCGGATGGGCGGTGAGGGTTTCGCCGTTTTCGATAATACTTGCAACAACATTCTCTTTAGTTGTAGGGATAGCATTCGGACTTTGGCCGGCCCAAAAGGCCTCAAAACTCGACCCTATCGAAGCCTTGAGATATGAGTAATCTAAATATAAAATTGTATTGACTTAGATTTTTTTATTTGATAGGATAACTTAATAATATTTTTTAAAAAAGGAGACTATAGCTATGGATATCCATAAAAGGAAAGTGTCGGCATTATTTATTTTTATGGGTCTATTGGTTCTTTCTTCGCTTGGTTGTGAGAAACTAGAGAAGTTACAGTTTGCATCTAAAAAGAAAGTTTGGCAGCCACAGGGAACGGTTATTGCAAAGGTTGATAATTTGCCTATTACTTTAGAGCAACTGGACCAAGAGATCCAGAACTATAATCAATTAATAGATAATCCCGCAGCCCAAATCAGTACGCGCGAGCAGAAACTCGCTTATTTAAACGAAGAACTGATAAGGCGTCATCTTTTCTATTTAGATGCTAAAACACGCGGCCTGGATGAGCGGCCAAAGGCCCAGGAGATTTTGAGAAATCTGGAGATAAATGTTTTGGCTAATCAGCTTATGCAGGATGAGATAGGCAATTTAACCGTTACCTCCTCGGAAGTCGAAGATTTTTACAATATATATAAGGACCAATACCAGCAGGCAGAAGAAAGAAAAATCAGAGAGATAGCTTTGGATTCCGAACAAGAGGCAAAAGATGTTCTTATTGAGTTGTTAAAGGGGGCAGATTTTGCAACTCTGGCTAGCGCACGCTCTCGTGCAGAAAGTGCAAGCAAGGAAGGCGATCTGGGGTTTATCAAGAAAGGCCAGCGGGGTGCGGATTTTGCGGCGTTTGACGAAGTAGCTTTTTCCCGTTCTTTAAATACCGGCCAGATAAGCAACATCTTTAAAGTAAAAGAGCGTTACTATATTATAAAGGTGGAAGCAATA
>JBDRKE010000019.1:0-43040 GCA_043814315.1 Candidatus Omnitrophota bacterium | reverse complement strand
TTTATAAGCCACCCACGGCTTCTGGCCCATCTTATCTAAAAAGTTACACGGAAAAAGGATACGCTGCCGTAAACCTAACCAATAATTTTCTCCTCGCTTGACCTACATTACATTTTGAATACACAAGGAGCTTGTAACGCTCGGAGTAAAATTTTACTCCGTAAAATTTTATGAGCCACCCGCGGCTCGAACGCGGCACACCCACCTTAAAAGGGTGGTGCTCTACCGGATGAGCTAGAGGCCCGAATCTAAATTCAAATGACAAAATCCAAATTTCAAAACAAAGCCTTTCTTAGTTTTCAATTTTGGGCTTTGGGCTTATTTTGAATTTTGATCAAATTAAAACTCTAAAATTTCTTTCTCTTTATTCTTCAGAAGCTCGTCTATCTTCGCAATATATTTATCGATAATCTTCTGTAACTCATCGATACCGCGGAATTTGTCGTCTTCGGCAATAACCTTATCTTTCTCCAGTTTTTCTAAAGAGTCCTTGGCATCGCGCCTGATCGTACGAAACGAAACCCTGCCCTCCTCAGACATTCTGTGAACGACTTTAACCAACTCCTGCCTTCTCTCCTTGGATAAAGGCGGAAAAGAAAGCCGGATGACCTTGCCGTCATTGGAAGGCGTTATCCCCAGATTAGACTTTAAGATGGCCTTCTCTATTTCAACTAGGCAACTTGTATCCCAGGGCTGTATAATAATGAGGTGCGCATCCGTAGCAGAAATAGAAGCAAGCTGTTTAAGCAGAGTCGGAGCCCCATAATAATCAATATGCAGGCCTTCTACCAAATGCGGACTGGCACGGCCTGTTCTTATTTCTGAGAATTCGCGCGTCACGGATTCAAGCGCCTTCTTCATTTTTTCTTCGGTATTGTGCAAAATTTCCTTGGTCTTCATGTCTTCCTCCCTTCCGCCGGCAGGAAAAGTCTACCGTTAACAGCACAACGCTGTAACCTGCACACTGTTAACCGTTTTAAGAAACAACCGTACCTATCTTTTCCTTTAAGACCACGCGCCTGATGTTGCCTTTTTTGTTCAGATTGAATACGACGATGGGTAACTTATTGTCCATGCAGAGACTGATGGCCGTGGCATCCATAACCTTGAGACCTTTTTTCAGGACGTCGATATATTTTAATCTGCTGAATTTCTTTGCGGTCTTGACTTTGAGGGGATCGTCCGAATAAACGCCGTCGACCTTGGTGGCCTTCAATATAGCATCGGCATGGATCTCCATCGCACGAAGCGCCGCAGCGGTATCTGTCGTAAAATAGGGATTACCCGTACCTGCCACGAATATCACTACGCGCCCCTTCTCCAGATGCCTGATCGCCCTTCTTCGGATGTAAGGCTCAGCCACGCGCTCCATCTCTATGGCCGTCAAAACCCTTGTCGGCAAACCCATCTTCTCCAGCACGTCCTGTAAGGCCAGGCCATTAATGATTGTGGCGAGCATTCCCATATAATCCGCGACAGACCTGTCCATATCCAATCCCCGGGAGCCCGTGTTTTCCTGGCCCCTGAAGATATTGCCTCCACCCAACACTAACGCTACCTCTACTTTAAGATCGCTGATTTCTTTTATCTGGCTGGCAATAGAAACGAGGACAGAATGGTCTATGCCGTGGGGTTTCCTGCCTTGCAGGGCCTCGCCGCTTAACTTAAGAACTATTCTTTTGTAAACGGACTTCGCATGCATCATTCACCGATTTTGAAACGCACAAACCTTCGGATGGAAATATTTTCGCTAAGCTTCACCACAAGGCTGCCTAAATAATCTTTAACAGCGATGCTGGGATCTTTAACAAAAGGCTGTTCCAGCAGACAATACTGTTTGTAGAATTCTTCTTTATCCTTTTCATCCTTGAGCGTATCGGATGGGACATCCTCCTTTTTTAAAAAGGAGGGGTTGCAGGCGGCTATCTGCATAGAGATATCTTTGCCGAACTGAATAAAATCTTCGTTCCTGGCCACAAAGTCCGTATCGCAGTTCACTTCCAACAAGACGCCGATTTTGTTGCCCAGATGAACGTACGATTCAATCCGGCCTTCCCGAGCTTGCTGGCCTTGGGTCTTTAAGGCGATCTCCAGCCCCCGCTTACGCAAGATCTGCGCGGCTTCTTTAATATTGCCTTTGGACTCTTCCAGCGCCTTCTTGCACTGCGCAATACTTGCGCTGGTCATATGTCTTAATTCTTTGATCAAATCCACTGAAACTCCCATGGGGCTATATCCTCTTTCTGATTTTTGATTTTTCTTCCGGCAACTTTTTCGTACGGCCCTTTTTTATAGACTTGGCTTCCTCGTCGCCGGGCTCCTGGGTCTTCACAAACTCCTGCGCCTCTTCTATCTTTAGTTCTTCTTCGGGAAGAACAGCCGCCTCCTCATCCGCCTGCTCCTCTTTTTTCATGGCGACGCCTTCCTGAGAAAGATAGGAGAGGAATTTCTTTCTCCCTTCGATGACGGCATCCGTCATTATAGCCGTGATGGCCCGGATGGATTTCGTCGCATCATCATTGCCCGGGACAGGATATTGCATCAAATCGGGATCCGAATTAGTATCTATAAGACCTATGATAGGTATGGATAATCTGTTGGCCTCTCTGACCGCCGTTTCTTCTTTTTTTGTGTCAATGACAAACATCGCCTTGGGCAAACGTTCCATCTTGACAATCCCGGAAAAATTCTTGTTCAATTTGGCTAATTCTTTTTCAAGGCCCGCCACCTCTTTCTTGGTGAGCTTGGCAAAGGTACCGTCCTCTCTCATGGCCTCGATTTCCTTCAGGCGGTTGATGCTCTTCTTGATGGTGGAGAAGTTCGTTAAGAGCCCTCCGGGCCAGCGCTCCGTCACATAATACATGCCGCAGCGCATCGCCTCCTGCAAGACCACTTCCTGCGCCTGTTTTTTCGTCCCGACAAAAAGTACAAATTCCCCTTTAGAGGTTAAATCCACCAAAAAATCGCGCGCGGCATTGATACACGCTTCAGTTTTTTCTAAATCTATGATATAGATACCGCTTCTTTCTCCGAAGATAAACTTTTTCATCTTGGGATTCCAGCGCTTCTTCTGATGCCCAAAATGGACCCCTGATTCTAAAAGCTGCTTAATCAATTCCGATGCCACTTTTTCATTCTCCCTTCTTAAATGAGCACTAAACTTACGAGCACGATAGTGCGAGTAAGTTTATGTGCGAATTTAACCCCCCACCACTTTTTGAGAATACGCTTGAGATGAAATCTTACGGTATATCTACCCTCACGCCTCATTCAGCAAATCCCACGCTTGTTACAAAAAGTGGTGGGGGGTAAGTTCGGACATAAATTTATGTTCGCTTTCGCTCCATAAATTTAGTCCTTACTTAAGTTAATTTTAGCAGTATATCACATTCCTTCTAAGATGCAACTAGTTTTAAAGTTCTTGCATCTGGTAAAGACGCTTGTAGATACCATCCTTGGCCAGAAGCTCTATGTGGCTGCCCTCTTCCGCAATTCTTCCTTTATCCAGGACAATGATTTTTTGGGCAAGCCGGATCGTAGAAAGGCGGTGTGCAATGACAAACACGGTGCGGCCCTCAACGAGCCTATCCAAAGCCTCCTGGACAATACGCTCTGCTTCAGAATCTAACTGGGACGTGGCTTCATCCAAAATTAAAATGGGCGGATTCTTTAGCAGGGCACGCGCTATAGCCAGCCTCTGCCGCTCCCCTCCTGAAAGCTTAACCCCTCTGTCGCCAATGACAGTATCATAACCCTCAGGCAATCTTTTGATGAAATCGTAGGCATAGGCCTGGATGGCAGCCTCTTCAATCTCTTTCTCGCTGGCGCGGGCGTATCCATAGGAAATATTCGCTTTGATGGTATCATTAAAAAGTATGGTTTCCTGAGTGACAATCCCAATCTGCTGACGTAACGACTTCAGGCTGTATTCTCTTATATTTACGTCGTCAATCAAAATTCTCCCCTTTACCGGATCATAGAAACGGGGGATTAAGTCCACCAGCGTAGATTTCCCGGTGCCGGAACGGCCCACAATAGCCAACATGGAACCCTTCTTGACCTCTAAATGGACGCCTTTGAGCACCTGCAGGTTGGCGTAATTAAACCACACATCCTCAAAAATGATACTGTTTCTAAAATCGGCCAATCTATCAGGCTTCATTATTTCGACTACCGTAGGCTTTGTATCAAGAACCTCATAGATTCGCAGGCTCGCCGCCACCGCTTGCTGATTCAGCGAGTTCACCTGGCTTAATTTCTTAAAGGGTCGGATGAGGGAAAGAAGGGCTCCCAGGAAGAGTCCAAAGACCCCGAAAGAGATTTTTCCGGCAATCACCTCTTTGCCTCCCCAGACAAAAACAAGGATCCCCGCGATGCAACCCAAAAACTCCGTCATAGGACTCAGCAACAACAGGCGTTTTATGGACTTCATGGAGATCTTATAATAGTCCCGGTTGACGGAATTAAATTTGTCGATTTCATAATTCTCCATGTTGAAGGCCTTGACGATTCTGGCGCCGCTAATCGTTTCATAAAGCAGGGAGTTGATATCCGCCATCTTTTCCTGGGACCTTTTGGAAAGTTTTCTTAATATCTTGCCCACCTTGATAATCGGAAAACTTATCAACGGCAGGAACACAAAAGACACCAAAGCCATCTTAAAATAGATAAAGAAAGTTAGAAGCGTGTAGACAACTACCTGTAGCGTCTGATAAATCATGTCTGTAGCGCCATAGGAAACAGCATTCTCTATCAATTTTACGTCATAGGTGATGCGCGAAATAAGCTCTCCCCCGCGCTTTTGGGCAAAGTATTCTAAAGAAAGGGTCTGGAGCTTGGCATAGAGCTTTGAGCGGATATCCCGCACCACCGCCTGACCGATTTTGGACATAAGATAGGACTGAACGAAACCAATGATGCCTTTTAACAGAAAAAGGGTCACAATGCCGATAGCCATATATCTTAAAAGTAATTCCGGGGCCATATTGTTTATTTTATCAATAAAATCGGTAAAAAAAGGAGGTATTTTGGAAGGAATAATGATTTTTTTGTTGGTGAGCACCTTGTCCGCTAAAGGCACAATCATTGTCAGAGTGGCTCCGTCAAAAATGGCAGATAGGCCCATAAATATGGCCGCCACCAGAAAAGTGCCTAAGTAAGGCCTGGCAAATTTAAGCAACCTTAAATAATCTCTCAAGTTTCGCTCCTCCTTAAAGGAAAATTAGTATAACACATCTTTTGGATACAAGCAATGTTTTTCCGCATTAGATTGGTAAAATATGGACTGATTCGTTTCATTAAGCACTGATGATCACAGATAAAGATTCCCCTAAAGCCTTCCTTTAGAAACCGGCAGATGATCACAGATAAAGTCCGCATAAAGAGAATATCTGCGATCATCTGTGCGGATAGCGTAACGTAACTATGAAAATAATACATTTTAGCATTAGATTAAGAAATATCGCCTTTCTGAAGGTAAATGACACGACTTGCATAGCTAAACTTATCCCCCCCCCACCACCACTTTCAATATAGCACAGGTTAAAGCGAAAGTGGTGGGGGGTTAATTCGCACATAAACTTACTCATCCCGAAGTTTCGGGATTCGTAAGTTTAGTGCTCATTAATTTCAGTTGCAAAGGATGGTTTCATTTGCTATTATTCTACCATGGAAAAGATACGCGTAGCTGTGGTAGGAGTGGGCTATTTAGGCAGTATTCATGCCAAGATATACAAGGAACTTAACATCTGCGAACTGGCGGGTGTCTGTGATACTCAGCAAGAACGGCTTAATGAGATATCCCAAAGCCTTCATGTGCCCGGGTTTTCCGATTATCACCAGCTTTTTGATAAAGTCGATGCGGTCAGCATCGCCACTCCCACAAGCAGCCATTATAAAATTGCCTCTGATTTCTTAAGGAACAACACCCCTGTCCTGGTTGAGAAGCCCTTTACGGTCAATCTTAAAGAAGCCGATGATTTGATAAAAATCGCTAATAAGAATAATCTTATCCTGCAGGTCGGGCATATTGAAAGGTTCAATTCCGCATTTAGCGCCGCGAGAAAGCTCATTGAAAATCCTAAATTTATCGAATGCCACCGCTTGAGCCCCTTTCCTAGGCGTTCCACCGATGTCGGGGTGGTGCTGGATCTGATGATCCATGATATTGATATTGTCCTGGGGTTGGTTGATTCTCCCATCAAGCAGGTGGAGGCCGTGGGCGTACCCGTATTAACAGCCTTTGAAGATATCGCCAATGCGCGCGTCACTTTTAAAAACGGCTGCGTCAGCAACCTTACGGCAAGCCGCGTCTCGGATGAGGAAATGCGTAAAATCCGAATCTTTCAGAAAGATGCCTATATATCCTTGGATTACAAGAACGCCGAGGCCTCTATCTATAAAAAGAGTGGCTTATCCATTGCTAAGGAAAACCTGCCCATTGAAAAGGAACAACCCTTACAGAAAGAACTGGAATCCTTCCTTGAGTGCGTAAGGCAAAACCTAGAGCCCCTGGTATCCGGACCGGTGGCTAGAGAGGCCTTAGCCCTCGCTTTAAAAATCCAAAATCAGATATGGCACAAATAAAACATATTCTGCTTGTTTGTGGAGAAGCCTCGGGCGACCTTAACGCCGCAGGGCTGGTTAGGGAAATATTAAGGCTGAATCCGTGTATAAGAATTTCGGCCGTGGGCGGTGCGCGCCTGAAGGAAGCCGGTGCGCAGGTCTTTTACGATATCGAAGGCCTTTCGGTTATCGGACTTTTTGACGCCTTAAAGAAACTCACCCAATTCCTTAGCCTCCAGAAACTTATCTTAGAAAAAATCAAAGAAGAAAAACCGGACGCTCTTATCCTGGTGGATTTTTCCGGATTCAACCTGAGGCTGGCCAAAAAAGTAAATAAATCTCTTCCTGTGCTTTACTACACCAGCCCTCAGGTCTGGGCTTCCAGGCCCGGCAGGCTTAAAACCATCAAAAAGTATATTGATAAGATGATTGTCCTGTTTAAATTCGAGGAGGAGTTTTATAGGAAATACGGCACAGAGGCAGTTTTTGCGGGCCATCCCCTTCTGGATATTGTCAAGCCGACAATGGAAAAGCCGGCTTTCCTGCGTCATTATGCATTTTCTGATTCCAAGAAGACGATACCCCTTCTGCCAGGCTCCAGGATTCAGGAAGTAAAAAATATCCTTCCGGTTATGTTAAAGGCGGCCCTGATTATCCAAAAAGATATGGGTAACGTCCAGTTCGTTATCGCAAAATCGCCGCAGGTGCCTTGGAGTATTTATAACCGCCTGATTCACGGGCTGGATCTGGACTTGGTCACTATCGAGGATAAAACCTATGACTGCATGAATATCGCCGACTTCTGCCTAGTGGCCTCAGGCACAGCCACGCTTGAGACAGCCATTATGGAAAAGCCCTTTGTAATCATCTATAAAATGAACCTGTTGAATTATCTTCTATACCGCAGGCAGGTCAAACTTCCTTGCATTGGGATAGTGAATATTGTCGCGCAAAGACGTATCATCCCCGAGCTTATTCAGTTTAATGCAACCCCTCAAAAAATCGCAAAAGCAAGCCTGCAAATCCTTCATGACGCCTCGCGTGTGCAGCAGATGAAAAATGACCTTGTCCTCGTCAAATCCTTCCTTGGCGAAAACGGCGCCAGCCTTCGCGCCGCCCACCTCATCCTCGACTTCCTTAGCAAATAGATTTTGTGGTTTTCGCTCCCTCCATATTCAAGATCGGGTCTTGAAATAGTATGATACACAATGAGTTACAAGGCCCGATCTTGGTCTTTGGAATCAGACTTTTACTTTTCGGCGGAATTTGTCGCTAGAGCGCGAGAGAAGATACAACAGGTCGGATAATCTATTGAGGTATATAAGAACGTAATCATTAATCAATAATCTTTTTCTTTTTAAAGTCACAAGATGAATTTCGGCTTTGCGGGCCATGGTCCGGCTTAGATCGAGGATGTTTGAGATAAGATTCTCATTCAGTAGCGAAAAACAGGCCTTCAGCTTAACCTTTCTTTCTAAATCCCCTATTTTATCTTCCAAGCGCTTTACAGAGTCAGGGCCTATCCTTATTTTAAGTTTCTTGGCAAATCTTTTTGACGCTGCAATCTCGGAGCAAATAAGGCCCACATCTTTTTGAATGGACTCAAGGAGCTTTTTGCAACCGACTTCTTTGCTTAAGGTCCTGGCCAAGGCTAAGAAAGAACAAAGCGTATCCAGTTCGGCACAGGCCCTGACAATGACATGGTCCTTCTTGATGCGGCCACCCCCTAACAATGAGGTCATGCCTTTGTCTCCGGTCTTGGTAGTTATGCTTTTTTTCATTTCAGGTTACGGGCCATGGCGATTCGCTCCTCCATAGGAGGATGGTCAAAAAAGAAAGATTTAATGAAAAGGTTCGGCTTTCTATCCGCAAGATTCTGCGTGGCTAACTTTTCCATCATAGAGATAAAGGCATCCTTTAGGCCGGTTACCTCAAGCGCCATCCTATCGGCGTTGCGCTCCAATCTTCGGCTCACATAATTTTCAAACGGCTGCATCACTATTCCAAAGAGCAGCAAATAAATAAGCACAAGCGGCAGGGCTGCCAGGTCCTGTAAGGATGACAACCCAAAGAGCTTAAGGGCATAGTCGCTGGTTTTAAAGATGAAGTAGAAACACGCCAGGATGGCGGAAGAATTCACCAAGAGGAGCTTTAAGAGGTGCTTCAGCTTATAATGAGCGAATTCATGCGCAAGGATAACTTCAACCTCATCGTAACTATATTTATCTTTTAAGGTATCTGCCAAGATGACCCGTTTAGTCGCACCCCATCCCACAAAGGCGGCGTTGGCTTTCAAAGTCTTTTTACTAAAATCTATTTCAAAACAATCCAGGATTTTTATCTTCATCTTGTCTGCCAGGCCCAAGATTCTTTGTCTTAAATTGTCATCCCCGAGCTTCTTATATTTAAAAAACAAAGGGATAATAAACACCGGGACTAATCTTGCCAAAACTAAACTAAAGACGACCCAAAAAAACGAAATCACCAGCCACCAGATATCCTGATAGTGTCTCAGGATATAATAAAAGGCGCTAACAAGAATCAGGCCGAGGATGTAAGATAATAGCCCGGCTTTGATTTGGTCAAGGAACCAGTCGCCGAGTTTTTGCTGAGATAAGCAAAATTTGTGCTCTACCACGAAAGAGCGGTAATAGTTTAAAGGAAAATCAAAAAGGTAATAAACGAGAAGAAGCAGCAAAAGATAGCCGGGGAGAACAAGAATTTCGCTCGGCACAAGACCGGACACCTTTTGTGCGAGGAGTTTGGAGAAGCCAAGGCCCAGAAACGCCAAAAGAAGAAAAAGAACATAAAAGGTGTCCACAAACCAAAGGCCGTATTTACAAAAAGCGTATTTTTGGGCGCTTCGTTCCCGCTTGGCGCCCATGGCGGCACTGGCCTTATCGAAAAGGCTCACCCTAGATTCAACCATCTCTGTCTTTAAGCCTTCTCTGCGTCAGGTGCAATATTCACAAACGTACGGACCTTGCCTTTACTGGTTTTCTTTTTCGAAAAGTAAACTTTGCCGGGGCAAAGGGCGTGCAACGTGTCTTTCCCTTTTACGTTGAATCCCGCTTTATAGGCGGATAGGCCCCTGACAAGAATCTGTCCGGTCAAAACCCGCATTCCACAAGAAACTTTTACGGCCTTATCTTTTTTTGGTGTTGAAAATCCACCTATCATTGTGTCCTCCTTATTATTAAAACCTTGTTATTCGTCCATCGCAGGCGTCGTGCGCCTGCCTGCGGGCAGGCAGGAATCGCTGGGCGTTATGCGTGTAACGTATTTTACGCACAACGCTAAACGTAAGACGATTCGCGCTACGCAACCGATAGCCGCATGACACAACCTGGAAACTTTGTAGAAAGTAATATTAACACAGAATCCTCAATCTAGCAATACCTCTTCGCCTGCCGTAGGCAGATGCACATTAAGCCCTTTTTGCTTAAGAACCTCGTATAACGCCTGAGACTGGTCTAAATCTCCGTGGACTAAAAATATGGATTTCAAAGGGAGGCACCCGCAAACAAAATCAACCAGTTCGTTTTGGTCCGCATGCCCCGAGAAGGCATTGATGACCACCACCTGAGCGTTCAACTCGTACTCCACCCCGAAGATGCGCACAAATCGATGTCTCTCGACAATCCTTTTGCCCAGCGTATCCTGCGCCATATAACCAACGACCAGAATCGTGTTGCGGGAACCCTCGATATTGTTTTTTAAGTGGTGCAGAATCCTGCCTGATTCGCACATTCCCGAACCGGCAATAATGATCATCGGACGTTTATCGTTATTCAAACTCTTGGACGTCTTCTGTTCGCGGATGTATCTTAGGTTCATTAATTCAAAGGGGTTCTCTCCCCGGCTGATGGCGCTGCGGGTTTTATCGTCGAAATAGTCCGAATGATATTTAAAGACCTCCGTGATATCCGTAGCTAAAGGGCTATCGACGTATATGGGGATAGAGGGAATGAGCTTTTCTTTCAAGAGTTCATTTAAAAAAAAGATAACTTCCTGCGTGCGCTCTAAAGTGAAGGAGGGGATAAGAATCTTGCCTTTACGCGAAACGGTCTGCTGGATGGCATCGCGTAACTTGGTCTTGGCTTCTTCAATGGGCCTGTGAAACCGGCCTCCGTAAGTGCTCTCGATAATGAGGTAATCCAGGCCCCTGGGGACCACGGGATTATTGAGCAAGGGAAGGTTCTTCCTCCCCAGATCCACCGCATACCCTAAGCGAATAGACCTAAGCCCTTCCTTGATATCGAGAACGATGATACTTGAACCAAGGATATGCCCGGCATCGTGCAGCGTCACAAAGATGTTCTTTGCCACGCAGAATTTATGCTCGTAATAAATGGAACGAAAACGCCGCATCACCTTACCTGCCTCTTTCCTGGTGTAGAGCGGCCTTCTTAAAGGTAACCCCAGCCTCCTATTGATTTTATTGACGTATCTTGTATCTTCCTCCTGAACCTTGCCTGAATCCTCAAGCATGAGCCGGCTCAAATCCTTTGTGGCAGAAGTCGTGTAGATTTTACTTCGCAGGCCTTTTTTTACCAGGTTGGGGATGTTGCCGCAGTGGTCAATGTGCGCATGCGAAAGCACGAGCGCATTCAATGTGCGCGGGTTAAAACTAAAAGTCGTATTGACTTTATAAAACTCATCGCGGCGGCCATGAAATAATCCGGCATCCAGCAACACCGTTGCTTTATCTGCCGTAATCAGATGGCTCGAACCCGTCACTGTTCTTACGGCACCTAAGAATTTACATGTTACAGCCATAGATTCTAACCCCTATGGGTTATTTTAAGGGCCACAAGGATTACCAATAAAAAATACAATAAACTTAAAATCAACAGCCCTTGATGCTTGAGGAAATATTCTACGACCACAGAAGGATTCTTATAAATATTGTCTCCGATGGCCGTCAGGATACTTTGCATCCAGAAGGTTTTAAGCGGCGTCCCCAGGATACAAGCGGCCAGATACCTTCTAAAATGAATCCTCGTGAGGCCTGCTGCTAAATCCAGGAATCTATAAGGGATAAGGGGCACGGCCCTCAATAAAAAAAGCCAGAAGAAATTAACCCTAGCCAACTTTTCGTCCAGTTCCCTGTAGCGGCCTACCAAGCGCCCATCCACGTAAGCCCTCCCTAAAAAACGGGCCAGATAAAACAAGATAAAGGCGTTAATGACTTCGCTGATAAAGATGAATAGCGTGCTATAAAAGGCCCCAAATAAAAGTGCCCCTGCCAACCAAAAGAAATCTTTGGAAAAAAAGGCAAAGAAGGTAACCACCACATAAAGGATAATAAAAGTGAGGCCTCTTAAAAACAAAGGGTAATTCTCTAGTCCTGTCTGCAGGGCCAAGGAATCCAGATTAAAAAATCTTCCCATAAACCATAAAAGGAAAAACGCCATCACGAGAATAAAAAACCCTATCTCTGATTTATGCCTCTTGAGTTCCATGACTTAAATGATCTTGGTTTAAGTGACAAACAGATTGTGGGAAGAGAAATTTCCATCCGTCGTAAGATTGACGCCTAATCTTTTTAAACCCACCTCATCTCCGGGAGTAGGGATGTGCGTCATATGAACTTCGCAGCCTTTTAGTTCCACGAGTTTTTGCATGGCCAATTCCGCAGTGTGATTGGTCGTGGCACTGATGGAGAGAGCAATGAGGGTCTCCTCCAAATCCAGGCTTTCGGATTCCAAATCCAGGATACCTTCTTTTAATTTTGCTATCTGATTGATGATATGGGGAGAAAGCAAAAGAATCTCATCAGGAATTTTGTTCAGGACCTTGACCGCATTTAATACGAGGCTGGAAGCTGCGTGCATCAGCTTTGAATTCTTGCTCGTGAGGATCCTGCCGTCATTCAATTGAAGTGCGGCTCCGCAAAATATCCCCTCATGGCCTTTGCCTTCTGCCTCTGCCTCCTCAGCCGCTCCCCTGGCCACTTCCACAACTCTCCTATCCGTGACTTTAACGCCTAACTCCCCCATCAAAAGCACCACCCTGTCGACGGTTTCCTTCTTTTCTATCCCCAAGACATACTCTGCGTGATACCGAAAATATCTCCTGATGAGCTCCTGTTTGGCAGCTTCCTGAACGGTTGAATCATTGACGATGCCAAAGCCTGCGCGATTCACTCCCATATCCGTGGGTGAGTTGTACATAGGCAGATTCGCGTCTTTATCCAGGATCCTGCCTAAAATCAATTTTAATATGGGGAAGCAATCCACGTCGCGATTGTAATTTATGGCGGTCTTATTGTATTTATTCAGATGAAAGGGGTCGACGAGATTAAAATCCAGAATGTCAGCGGTAGCCGCCTCATAGGCCACATTGATCGGATGCTTCAACGCAAGGTTCCAGATGGGGAAAGTCTCAAATTTAGCGTACCCGGCGTTGATGCCTCTCTTGTGCTCATGATATAACTGCGAAAGGCATGTGGAAAGCTTGCCGCTATTGGGCCCGGGCGCCGTGACGACCACGATGGGGTTTTTGGTTTCAATGAATTCGTTTCTGCCAAAACCTTTATCACTGACGATCAAATCCAAATCCGCGGGGTATCCTTCTATAGGATAATGAAGATAAACCTTGACACCCCTATGCTCTAATTTATTTTTAAACATAACCGCCGAAGGCTGCTTGGTAAAACGCGTGATCACCACCGCCAGAATCCCTAAATCCCATTTTCTTAAGTCATCGATAAGCTTAAGCGTTGCGGCATCATAAGTGATGCCAAAGTCTCCGCGCACGCGGCCCTTTTCAATATCTCCCGCGTAAATAGCCAGGACAATATCGATTTTATTCTTTAGCTGCTGCAGAAGTCTTATTTTGACGTTGGGATCGTATCCGGGCAGGACCCTGGCGGCATGGTAGTCAAAACACAGTTTCCCTCCAAACTCAAGATACAGTTTATTGCCGAACTTCTTAACCCTGCCTAAGATTTCAGAGGTCTGCTCCTTAAGGTACTTCTCATTATCAAAACCGTTTTTCTTATCCATATTTTATGAATTATTATAGTACAGAGGATGAGATTTGTAAATATAATAGTGGCGGATTGTGAACGCAAATTAAAGATGTCCTAATAGTGGCGGATTTATAGCGAAGAGAATTTAAGCGCCTTCTTGGGGCAGGCTATAACGCACATGCCGCACTTCAGGCAGTCGCCGTCTTTGACAGGCTGCAACCCCTCTTTCTTAAAAAGATAAGGCCTTATCTGGACAGGACAAACCTTGGCGCATAATTTACATTCACCGCAAAGATCGGAATCGATTTTTAAAGGCCGCCTGCTCCCGCCGATTAAATTGGCCATTGTCCCGAGAGGGCAAATCAGGCACCAGGTGCGTTGATGAAAGATGAGCGCCAGAATAATTCCCGCGGCGGTCGTTATCGTGATAAGAATTACAAAGAAGGCGCCTATCTTATGAGGATCCGGCCAGTACCTAAAGAGTTGAAAGGCCATGACCAACAGAAGAACAAGTAGCACTCCTATTCTAAAATACATGCTTTTTAAAAAGGAAGGTATGTTTCTTTTGGGGCTGACGGCGCTGACAACAACATCGTAGAAACTTCCACGGGGGCAATACCAATCGCACCATTTACGGCCGCGAGTGAAACTTAAGGCTATCCCGAACAACATGCACAGGGGGATAAAATAACCCAGGAGCGGATAAAACCAACCCAACACCAAGATGGCCACAAAAACCGGGGCCATGAGAAACTGTTTAAATCTTCTTCTTTGCGGAAACTCTTGATGCCTTTCCATAACTAAAGAATATTTAAAATTTATGCTGGCCAAGATACCGAAAGGCACTCAGGCAAGCCTTGGAGCCTTCGCCTGCGGCAATGATAATCTGTTTTTCCGGAACATCCGTGACATCTCCTGCAGCAAAGATGCCGGGGATATTGGTCTCGTTACGCGAATTTATTTTGATTTCTTTACGCTCGTTTAAATCTAGCCCCTGCACAAACTCCGAATTAGGCAACAAGCCGATTTCTACGAATACACCCTGAACAGAAAGGCTCTCCTCCTTATTTTTACGCCTTATCTTGATACCAGAGACAAATTTATCTCCTAAAACGGCTGTAACCTGCGTGTTATTGAAGATGGTGACCGCTTGACTTGTCTCAACCTTCTCGCGCATGACGGTATCTCCGCCAAGCGCCGGCGTTATATTTATGATATAGGTATGCTTAGCGATCTTCATCAACTGCAGGGCTGCATCCAGCGCAGAATTGCCGCCGCCGATCACAGCCACGCTTTTATCTGCAAACAAAGGCCCATCGCAGGTGGCGCAATACGTCAACCCCCTGTTTTTAAATTCCTTTTCTCCGGGCACACCCAGCTCTTTGGTCCTTTTTCCCGAAGCCACAATGACGGCCCTTGCTTCATAGGCGCCCTTATCGGTTGTAACTTTAAGGACGTCGGAGTTTCTCTCAACGCGCTTGGCCGTTTCATTTTCCTTTAACGGTATTTCATACTTACGCATATGCTCTTCGAATTTTGCTGCCAGTTCCGGCCCCGTGATAAACTGATAGCCTGTATAATTTTCTATATCGCCGCTGGAGGCTGCCTGGCCGCCGATATCCTTGCTGATAACGAGAAGATTCATTTTTTTGCGGGCGGCATAAACACTGGCCGTGATACCCGCAGGGCCTGCGCCAATAATAATTAAATCATGCATATCTTATGATCCCAGGGCAGAATTTATTTTTTCTTTATCAAGCCCGACGATAATCTGGCCGCCGATATCCAATACGGGCACTCCCATCTGGCCGGACTTTTGAACCATCTCTTCCGCAGCCTGCTGATTGGAAGATACATCGATATCCTCAAAAGGTATATTGTTATCTTTTAAGAATTGCTTGGTCCGGATACACCACGGACAGGTGGGCGTACTGTACACCAAAACATTCTTTCCCATTTTTCCAATCCTTTCTCATCTGATGTGCTGCGGGATGAGATCTACCGTTTCTTCAACCTGCATCACAATCATATATTGGGGTTTAGGCAGCATCACTTCCGGATGCTTAGGATGGCCTTTCTCCTCACGGATATTCTTTAGAAGCCTCTGGGTCAGACGGCTAGCAATCCTGTCTTCCCAGGCACTTTTGATTTGAAAAGGCACTTCCTCCTGCGGGATGATCTTCGCCTTACCTTTAAGACAATACCCCCTGAATTTATGCTCGTTAATGGCCGTCAGGCTGATATGCGGGTTGTCTTTTAGATTTTGGTAGGTCCAGCCCCTGTAGAGGTCCAGAAGATAAACATGCCCACCCTTGTCTATCTTGACGATACCTTTACAGGAACAATGCACGTAACCGTTCCTTCCGAAAGTAGAAACAATCACGCACCCCTGATTCTGGAAAAAATAAACTATATCGTCAGATAATCTTTTCATAGCCATGCAGCAAACTTATTATAGGGTTAACTCGGCAATCTTTTTTTCAATGAGCTGCTTATGCTTATGTTCTTCTTCAATCAGAAAAAGCGGGGATATCCAGACCCTCATACCCCGATATCCCGATATTCTTATTCAACAGGCTGCTACCTTTCCTTTATCTTGTTGGCGAAATCCTTTCCGTATTCAAATAAACGTCTGTTTTCTTCTTCATCCGGCACATATTTAACTGAAAAGCCCGGCAGCGCAAGCTCCATCCCCGATTCTTTAAGAACGTCTTCTATCTCCTTGACCGCCCCTCCTGCCCAGCCATAAGAACCAAAAACACAAGCGGCTCTATTCTTCGGATGGAACCCCTTCACAAGCTCGAGGAATCCGGCAAGGTCAGGGAGCATGTCGTTGTCGTGCGTAGAGGAACCCAACATAAAACCCTTGGCGTCTAACATCTCTTTTATGATCTCCGTACGGTCGCTGGAGGATACATCAAAGAGTTTGACACTCACGCCTGCTTTGGTGATGCCCTCCACTATTTTTCTTGCCATCTTCTCGGTGGCGCCCCACATGGTCTCGTAGGCAACCACAATTTTGTCCTTAACTTCGTTTTGGGCCCAGGAGACATAGGCATTCACGATTTTCATGGGGTCTTTGCGCCAGATAACCCCGTGGCTGGGAGCTATCATCTTAATCGGGATATCCATCTTCTGTACCTCTTCGATCTTTTTTAGAATCACCGAGCCTAAAGGCCAAAGAATATTAGCGTAGTATTTGGCGGCCTCATCCATCAGGGCGCAAGCATCCACCTCATCATCAAACCGTTCACCTGTCGCGTAATGCTGGCCAAAGGCGTCATTGGACATCAAGAGCTGCTCTTCGGGGCAATAGGTAAACATACTATCCGGCCAATGAATCATCGGGGCCTCTATAAAGGTGAAGGTTCTTTTGCCCAATTTTAATTTGTCTCCGGTTTTTACCGTCTGGAAATCCCACTGGCCGTAATAATGCCTGAATAGCCCCTCCTTGCATTTCGCGGTACCGAAGACCTTTGCCTGAGGGCAAAGCTTCATGATCTCAGGTAGCGCTGCGGAGTGATCCATTTCCGCGTGATTGGCAATCACGTAGTCGATTTTTTCAGGAGGTATGACCTGTCGAATATTCTCGATGAATTCATGAGCAAAAGCGCCTAACACAGTATCCACCAAAGTGATTTTCTCATCCAGAATAAGATAGGCATTATAGGTGCTCCCTCTTTTTGTGGAATAGGTATGCCCGTGAAACGTACGCACTTTCCAATCCACAACACCCGCAGAATATATTTTAGGCAATATCTCTACTACAGCCATGATAGGCCTCCTTTAATACCCTTGAAAATTCTCGGTAACGATATTTTCCTGAGGAACCTTTAATTCCGACTCCAGTATTTTCTTCATCCCCTCCACCATCCCCGGAGGGCCGCAGAGGTAAATTTTTCTCTCCATGAAATCGGGAATTTCGTTTTTGACAACCTGGGTATTGATGAGCCCGGCCGTATATTTAAAGCCGGGGGCCGGCTCGCGAAGCACATGACAAACCCTTAATTTCGGATACTGTTTCTGCATCTGGTTAAAATCTTCCTTGAAGACGACGTCTTTTATGGAATGGTTAGCATAGAGCAGGATGATATCAACACCCAGATTTTTATCCACGGCATATTTGCACATACTTCTTATCGGCGTGATGCCGATACCGCCGGAGAGGAAAGCTATTTTGGCTCCAGAACCTTCCAGCGTGAATTTACCGAAAGGGTATTGTGCCTTTAAACTCTCCCCCGGCTTAAGGCTATTCAGGATCTTGGAAAAATCGCTTTGCGTCAGTTTCTTGGTAATTTCGATGTATCCTTTCTCCGTCGGAGAACTTGACAGGGAAAGATACCGCTCGCATTCTTTTTCGGTTTTAAGAGAGATGCGGCCGAATTGGCCTGCCTTGTAGTCCGGCTCCCCTTCAATAGCCAGCCGCACGCTTTTGACGTTATGAGTTCTTTGAATGATTTCTTTAATCTCAAGCTCTACTTCCATGGCCTAACCTTTTAGTTTCTTTACGAGTTCGCTACAGAAAGCCGGCAAATCATAAGGGTTACGCGAGGTGATCAGGTTAGCGTCAACCACAACCTTCCGATCTATAAACTGAGCGCCCGCATTGACCAGGTCATCCTTTATGGCAGAGAAACCCGTTACTTTCCTCCCCTTCAAAATCCCCGCTGAAACAAGCACCCAGCCCCCGTGGCAAATGCAGGCTACGATCTTGCCCTGGCCAAACATCTCTTTTACAAATTTATTGACTTCTTCGTATCTTCTCAATATATCCGGCGCAAAACCTCCGGGAATCACCACGGCATCAAAATCCTGCGGCCTGGCTTTTTTGATAGAAAGCTCTTCCTCTGCGGGGTAGCCTTCTTTGCTTTTATATTGACCTTTGCCTGTGCCCACTAACACGGTTTCAATCCCATCCTCCCGCAGGCGTAGATAGGGATACCACACCTCCAGCACCTGGTAATGGTCCTCGATTAAAACGGCTGCTTTCTTCACCTCGCCCTTCCTTTCTTATATAGGCCCCCGCCCTTTCCTAAATTACTTATTCTAATATATTTATCCTTCCAATTCATCAATGATTTTCGCCATGATAAAATCATTTTCGGTTAAGCCGCCTGCGGCATGTGTGGTCAGTGTTATGCGCAGGTTATTATAGTTCAGGGTTAATCCCGGATGATGCCCTTGCTCTTCGGCTATAATGGATATGAGGTCAAGGAAATATTTCGCCTCCGCAAAATCCTTAAACTTAAACTTCTTGATGAGTTTTCTATCCTCCTCCACCTCCCAACCGCGGTACTGGGCCAGCAACCTATCTATCTTTTCTTTAGGCAAAGGCAGTGTCCCTCCCTCACAGGGTTTGCATTTGCCGGGCAACTCTTCCTTTGTTAAAAGGGCTGGATTCTTTACAATCTCAGCTAAATTCTTCAACGCATCTTCATAATCAGGAGGGCTGGTTAACTCCTCTACAATCCTAAAATACCGCAACATATTGTTTTTATCGAGGATCAGGACCGCCCTTGCCAGGAGATTCAATTCTTTTATCAGCAGCCCGTAATTGATGCCGAAGGAAGAAAATCTGTAATCGGAGAGCGTCAATTCATTCTTAATGTTGTTCATTTCGCAGAATCTCTTCTGTGCAAAAGGCAAATCCTTGCTTATCCCCAAAACAACGATGTCAGAAGAAAGGTCCGCCCCCTTTTTATTGAATTCCTTTACCTGCAAATCACAAACAGGGGTATCCAGGGAAGGGAAAGAACTGACGAGTTTGATCTTTCCTTGAAAATCAGTCAAGGTGACCTCTTTTAAATCAACGCTCATCACCCGGAAATCAGGGGCCAGGCCGCCCAATTTTACAGCCCTGCCGACCAAAGTTACAGGGGCTCTTTTAAAAGTTATTTTTCTTTCCATAATAATATATCCCCCTCCATCTATCCGCTGACCTTCTCAAACATATCTTTACCCACCCCGCATTCAGGGCAAACCCAGCCCTCCGGTAAATCTTGAAATGATGTACCGGGCTTTATCCCTTGCGTTGAATCACCCGTGGCAGGATCATAGATATAGCTGCAAACCTTGCACTTGTATTTATCCATAATTAACCTCCCTTTGCTAAAATATGAACTTCAATTTTATCTTTTAATAAATCCTGAAATTTTTTGGCGTCGCTTGCGCTTCCTACAATATCCCCGTAATGCATGGGGATAGCTATTCTGGGTTTAATGGCGAGTGCCGCTTCAACGGCCTCCTCGGCTGTCATGACATAGGTACCGCTAACGGGTAAAAGTGCGATATCGCACGAAAGGCCTTTCATCTGCGGGATGAAATCCGTGTCTCCAGCATGATAAATTTTTGCCCCATCTACCAAAACAATAAAACCTAAATTCCCCGCGCTCTCAGGATGAAATTGTTTATTTGTATTGTAACTAGGGACGGCGCTGATTGTAACCCCAGCAACTTCGATATTCTCTCCTGGAGAGAGAGTCTTAATTTCTTTACAAATAGATTTAGACACGGACAGGGACCTAGTTACCTCTTCAGGGCCCACTATCACTGTATCCTTAGAACATATCAACTTGATGTCCTCTAAAGAATAGTGGTCAAAATGCTCGTGGGTGATAAGAATGATATCCGCTTTTTTTGAACCCTGGGATAATTTCCAGGGGTCAAAATAAATGATCTTCGAGGCGTCCAGCCTGAAGCTGTCATGGCCCAACCAATGCAAATTTTCTGACATCTGACCCACCTCTCTTTCCTCTGCATAGATAGGAAGTTGTATCAAAGAAAAAAAAGACATAATAAGCATGCCTAAACCTATCCTGACTAATCCCTGAATATTTTTTAAAGGATACCCCTTAAGCATAATGCATTTCTTAAGTTTTAAAGGCCCCCGTTTTCTCTAGGCGACAATGATCTTTTTGGAATTCTGCCAGACACCGTGGATATTGCAGTAGGAGCTGGCCAATATCGTACCTGGCTTGTCTGTTTTAAAACTGCAGGTGGCTTCAGGATGAGTATAGACCGTACTCGTGTTAGGTCCCTGAGTAGATTCTCCGTGGGAAGCAAAGTCAAATCTTGCTATCTGATAGGGAAACTTTTCTCCGTCTGCCAGAAAATAAACCTCAATCCATCTTATATGATGGTCGGTCGTATTGGGATGCGGGATTTCCTTACCGACGCTTACGGCGACCTTGAAAAATTCTCCCTTTTTTGCCTTATCCACAGCTTCTATAACAGGGACGTGCTTTTCCGTCTTCCAATCCGCGCTCTGAAACAAATCCTTAAAATCTGTCATACAGGCCTCCTTTTTAAGCCCTAAAGAGATTATAATACCACTCCCCTGTTGTTACAAATCAATTTTTCTTTTTGTTGGGGGGCGATAACCGAATCACTGCATTATCCATCCCCCCCCCTCCTCCAAGGATTATTTCTTCTTCTTTTTTGCTTTTTTCTTTGGCTTCATAGAACCACATCCACAACCCATAGTGCTCACCTCCTTAAATATCGTCCATCGGAGGCGTCGTACGCCTGCCTGTAACGCCAAACGTTAGACGATTCTCACTACGCTTCCGATAGACGAATGACGCAGCCTTTAAGTTTTACTTACGCAATATATCCGCCAAATCCTTTTCCGGTGTGCTGATTAACTTCAAATCGAACTTTTCCTGGATGACTTTTAAAACCGCAGGCGTAATAAAAGCCGGGGGCGTAGGGCCTACGCGTATGCCCTTGACCCCTAAGTAAAGCAATGTTAAAAGGATCGCCACGGCCTTTTGCTCAAACCAGGAAAGGACTATAGAAAGCGGCAACTCATTGACGCTACAGTTAAATGCCTTACTAAGCGCAACAGCCACCTGTATAGCCGAATAAGCGTTATTGCATTGTCCGATATCAAGAAGCCTGGGAATTCCTTCTATCTGGCCGAAATCAAGTTTGTTAAAACGGTATTTGCCGCAGGCCAGCGTCAGAATAATACAATCCTTGGGGACTTTCTCTGCAAGCTCCGTATAATAATTCCTCCCCGGCTTGGCTCCATCGCAACCGCCGATAAGGAAGAATCGCTTGATCTTCCCGGCTTTGACAAGGCTGACAATCTTACCAGCCAGACTTAAGATGGCCGTGTGATGAAAGCCCGTCATAATCTTTTTTGCAGGAGCCTCAGGTAAAGCAGGCAAGGATTTGGCCTTTTCAATCAACGGTTTAAAATCACGCCCCTTTATATGGGTAGCACCCGCTACACCGGTGATACCAACGGTAAACAGCCTGTCAAGATAGGTATTGCCCGGAGGAATCAATACGCAGTTGGTTGTGGCTAAGAGGGCGCCGCTAAACTGGTTAAATTCTTTTTTCTGCTCCTGCCAGGCACCTCCGTAATTACCCGCGAGGTGTTTAAATTTTTTAAGTTCAGGATAACCGTGAGCAGGAAGCATTTCGCTGTGCGTATAGACATTAATGCCTTCGTTTTTAGTTTGTTTCAAAAGTTCATAGAGATCCAGCAAATCATGGCCCGTAACCAGAATCCCCGGCCCTGCCTTGGTTCCCGTATCCACCTCTGTAGGAACAGGATTACCAAATCGCTCGGTGTGCGCCCTATCCAACATCTCCATAGCCTTAAGATTCATTGAGCCGCATTTTAAGACTATTTCCAGGTAATCATTCAAATCAAAGTCTACGTTGGTTACGGTCTTAAACAGAGCCTCGTGCATAAAAGCATCCACTTCATCATCCTTAGCTCCCAATTCCCCGGCATGAAAGGCATAAGCAGCTATACCTTTAAGGCCAAAGAGCAATAAGTCCTGAAGGCTCTGGATATTTTCGTCCTTGCCGCAAACGCCTACTTTTGTGCAACCACTTCCACCTGCCGTCTGTTCGCACTGGTAACAAAACATCTCTTTTTCTCCTTTCATAGCTTAAGAAATCCAAAATCCAAATAATACCAATACTATCAAATAAATTACAAATCACAATACACAAATCACAAACAATATACAATACCAAATATACAAATCACAAAAAATATTGGGTATTATGATTTGGAATTTTTCAACTTATTTATCCTTTTTTATTTGCTTTAACCTTTCCTCCCCCACACATTCTCTGGCAAATTTACACCAATCCACGCAAGAGGGTAATCTCTCCCGGCACACCAGGCCTTTGCATTGATGGCATTTGACCTTGACCTCATCGGAAAATATTTCTAACTTGTATCCGCAATCAGGACACGTGATCGTTTCAGCTTGGATGTTGCGGTCATCCTGTCCGGGGCATTTATTCTTCAGAGTAATCTCTCTCCTTTTATGCTGATGGTGGCCTCTTGGAACGCAATATCCTTACCTGACTGAGCTATCGCCTGACTAATGATACCAGCTAACCCGAAACAGCAGGGCACCTCCATATGGGCATAGGTAACGGACTTTATGGTGTTATGTTTTAAAATCTGGCTGATTTTGTCCCGGTAAATCTCGGCGTTATCTAATTTTGGGCAGCCGACAAGCAGAATCCTATCCCTTAACAGGTCTTCATGAAAAGACGCATAAGCAAAAGGCACGCAATCAGCGGCAATCAATAAATCCGCATTATTTAAATAGGGAGCCGTCGCAGGAACCAGCATGAGCTGCACAGGCCAATGCCGTAACCGGGAAGGGGCCGATTTTCCGGCTATTCCCTTTTGCGGCAAAGCCTCCTGCTGCCTGAAATCCATTACTTTCATTCCCGGGCAACCTGAAGATCCCGATGCATGATGATGCCCGTGCGGCTCCTGTGCCCCATCCAATTTTATCCCTTTTTCCTTCAAATATTCTTGTGCCTGCTTAAGATATTCACTCTCACCGTGCGCCTTAAGATGCTCCAGATGCGCCCCGATGACATTCTCTCCCTGTTTGACGATATTCTCCATCACCTTTTTTTCGTCATATTTTTCAGCCTCTCTCTCCTCGATGCTTATGGCGCCCTCGGGGCAATGTCCGATACAGGCCCCCAGCCCATCGCAGAACAAATCGCTTAAGAGACGAGCCTTTTGATCGATGATCTGGATGGCTCCCTCCGGGCAGTTGGGGATACATAAAGTGCAACCGTTGCATTTGTCTTCATCAATCTTGATTATTTTTCTTTTGCTCATAGTTAAAAGTCCTTTCATAATAAAGAGGCGATCGTGATTGATTTTAACTCTTTTATAACCAGGCTTTCGAGGCTGACGATCTTTTTTCTTAAGGGGCAGGTGCGCAGATTACGGCAACGAGCCTTTTTAAAAAAACATTCGTTTAATTTGAGCGGCCCCTGAAATATCCTCATTAGATCCACTAAAAATATTTTATCAGCCGGCAGGGCCAATGAAAAACCTCCCCCCTGTCCTTTAGTGGATTCAAGGATGCCTCTTCTATTCAATATCTGCAGCAGCTTTCTTAAAAAGGGTCTGGGCATCTTTAATTCCCTGACCAGCTGCGAAACCGGAACAATCTCACTTTTGAGTCTTGCCATAAAACACAGGGCCCTTACCGCATAATCCGTATCTCGGGTGATTAATTTCATTTTTCTCCTTTAGAAGCTTATGAGTTTTCATTCTTAATTATAATGATACCATAATAGTATCATTTGTCAAGTAAATCTTTTAAAAAAACAACTTTTAACGTTTTGGAGGTTTTGTCGGAGATTTTCTACGAGACCATCGGGTGTTACTTTACCACACCCCATACGCACCAAACGAACAAATAGGCAACGCTCACAGCTGCCAAAGTAAAGGGTAAGCCTATCTTTGCAAAATCCTTGAAACTTACTGCATAACCTTCTTTTTTCAGGATCCCACAGGCAACAATATTGGCAGAGGCACCGATGGGCGTGATATTGCCGCCGAGGCTGGCTCCGATAAGAAGGCCAAAGAGAAAAAGCGAAGGGTTAACATTGAGCCTGGCTGACATGGAGATAGCCACCGGAAGCATGGCCGCTAAGAAAGGGACATTGTCAATAAAGGCAGAAAGCGCTACAGCGACAACAACCAATAAACTGTAACCCAGGAATATATTTTCACCCACGAGCCCCGAAAGAAACCCGGAGATAGCCTCTATCCATCCGGTTAGGGTAATACTGCCTACCAGGATAAATATTCCGAGGAGGAAAAAAGTAGTATCCCAATCCAGCGCTTTTATGCCTCTTAGGATGGAATCTCTGCTCGTAATCCTTTTCCAAATAACGGAGGCAACCGCCGCGGCCATACAAAGGACTCCCGCCATATACGTAAAACCCGTATCAAAGAAAGAGGTCAAGGCTAAGGCAAAAATCAAAATAACCAGAATAAAGGTGGGAACCCAGGATTTGACTTTTTCAATCGCCAAAAGCTTAGGTTTCTCTTTCTGTTTTCTAAAAATAAAGTAGAGAACAATAAAAGAAACCAAGGCACCTAACTCCACCGCAAAAAATATGCTGGGCCTTCCCTTATAAAAGAAAAAGTCCATAAAATTCATTTTGGCAAAACCGCCTAAGAGCATACTGGGAGGATCCCCAATCAAGGTTGCCGCACCCTGAAGATTGCTGGAAACGGCAATCCCGATCATCATCTTTACGGGATTAAGATTTATCTTTTTGGCTAAGGAAAGGGCAATGGGTGCCACAATCAGGACCGTGGCGACGTTCTCAACAAAAGCAGAGATGAAGCCGGTCAGCAAACAGATCAAAAGAATAGCCCAGGCCGTATTTCTGGCTTTATCTACGATGATTTCAGCAATATAGGCAGGAACCCTGCTTTCCATGAATATATCGGCAACCACCAGGGTGCCCAGAAAAATCCCCATCACATTCCAATTGACCGCCAAAAAAGCCTGTTTAAAGGAAATCGTTTGCGAAAGGATAAGGAGTATCGCTGCAGAAACAGCAATGAGGGTCCTCTTTTTGGGGAAAACCACAAAAAACAGATAAGCGATAAAAAATACGGCTAAAGAAACAATTTTAGGATCCACGCCATTTCCCTCACTTTTGCGAAAGCGTCACTCTATCCTAACAAAAAGTATCAACAAATTCCATCAATTTTTACCCACAACCCATCAAGTCTTTTGCCTAAAGAGCCTCTGAAATTTCTCTATTTCTTTTTTTACGTCGTTTTCGGCTACCACGGCAGAAATCGCACACAGGCCATCGGCGCCGGAATCAATAACATCCTTTGCATTTGACAGATCTATGCCTCCGATAGCGATAACGGGCAAAGATACGTGTCTTCTTATCTCTTTGATTAATCTAACGCCTACAGGAGGACCTGCATCCTGTTTTGTATTCGTCTTGAAGATAGGGCTTACTCCGATATACTGCGCTCCTGACCTTTGAGATTGAATAGCCTGTTGAAGCGTATGCACCGTTAATCCGATAATCTTCTTATCGCCGATGAGCTTTCGGGCAACGGCGTAAGGTAGATCCTCCCAACCCAGATGCACGCCGTCGGCCTTAACACTTAAGGCAATATCGAGCCTGTCGTTAATCAGAAACAACGCGTCCTTGCAAATTTTTCTTAATGCCAGGGCCTCTTGATAAAGTTCTTTTGTGGATTTGGATTTGTCCCGGTACTGCACAACCTCAACATGGGCCTTCAGCGCATTTTTTACGTCGCTGGCATTGCCCGCACGGCTTTGGCCTGCATCCGTGATAAAATAGTACCCTTTCACGCCTCCACCCTTTGCATCCTGTTAATTGTCTTTTTATCCAAATGATACAGGTGATCATAGAATTTTTCTTTGAATGTCCCCGGGCCCCGGGATCTTTTTGCAGCGCATTCCGCGGCAATCTCAAAACAAACCAGGGCTGCCGCGCAAGCCAATGTTAAATCACGCTCAACCCCTGCAAAGGCACCGATGATAGAAGTCGCCATGCACCCTGTTCCGACGATATGCGGCATCATAGGATGGCCATTCTTTATAATGTAAATCTTTCCTGCGCCCGTTACAATATCTTCTTTGCCCGTCACCACGACAGCGCACCGGCGCTTCAGGGCTAAATGTTGAGCCACTTGAATCATGTTCTTATTAACACGCGCCGCATCCACGCCTTTTGTCACCACATCCTCACCCGCTATCCTGGCAATCTCTGAAGCATTTCCTTTAATAATATCTATTCTTGCCTCATCCAGTAATTCAAAAGACTTGCGGTTTCTCAAGGAGGTGGCTCCGGCTCCGCAAACATCTAAGACAACCGGAATTCCTTTTTTGTTGGCGCTTTGAGCCGCCACCTTCATCGCCTCGATAAAATCAACGGTCAGCGTCCCTATGTTAAGGACGAGGCTGGAGGCTATTTGCGCCATCTGGGCCACTTCTTCTTCGGCGTGGGCCATAACAGGAGAACCGCCCAAAACTTTAACCACATTAGCGCAGTCATAAATAGTCACCCAGTTCGTGAGGTGATGGACTACAGGTTTTTGCCTTCTGATCCTTTCCAATAGATTATAGGCATCAATTTTTATCTTCTTCATAGTTTTTTAATCAGCTCCTGGGCCACCTTTTTGCCTGAAAGAAGCATCCCGCCGAATATGGGCCCCATGCGCGGTCCGCCGAATACGGCGTTGGCGCACATGCCGCAGACGTAAAGGCCGGGACAGACCTCTTTTGAGTTCTTGACAATCGTATCTTCTGCGACCTGCGCCCACATGGATTGCTCTCCCATTATCCGGCCGCTTCTCGTCTTAAGCCTGAGGCCGGATTTTCTCTCCACGATACGCGCGACCTCAGCAGCGTGGCCTGAAGCATCCACCACAAACTTTGCTCTTACCGTAATAGGATCCACATGCAACTTGGCTATTTCAACAGAGGTCCAGTTCAACACAAGACCACAGACGCATCTGGCCCTTACCATTACGTCTTCGGCGCTGATCAGATTAAATATTTTCGCCCCGGTTTTAACCGTTTTCGCACAGATGCTGGCAACGGACTCAATAGAATCAGCCAGATAATAGCCTTTCTCGTAGACCCTTGACTTTATGCCGAATTCATCAAGGATGCCTTTGGCTTTATGCTGGACTACGATTTCGTTAAACATGATGCCGCCACCCCACATCCCCCCTCCTACAGATAATTTTCTCTCAAAAACCGCAACCTTTTTGCCTGCTTTAGCTAAATAATAAGCGCAAACCATCCCCGCGGGGCCGGCGCCGACAACCGCCACATCCGTATCCAGAGCGCTGATGAGCTTATCCGTGTAAGACTCTATGATGGCCTTGGAGATCTTGATCTCATCCAGTTTCATCTTTACCTCCTTAAATAAAAACCCTTACGCCAGAACGTAAGGGCTAAAAACCTATGTACCTCCGCTGGCATTATCCAGATCAGGTTCCTTGGGTCATCTGCTCACCTCGCAGAACTCTCAGGCCGAAGGCTACGACCTCCCCTTTATCTACCCTATTACATCATCTTGAGTGCTTGTTGTCAATACAAATGAAAAAAGCCTTGAATTCTTATTATATTTTTATATAATTCCCTTTAAGGTCGCCAGCGTCAAAATTCTGGTATCGTTAGAAATTGGAGCCGAAATCAAAAAGAGTATTTTTCTTTTTATAATTGTAGCTACGAACCTTATCGTGCCAGGCCAAGGCCAAAGCGAACCCGCCGAGGAAAAATTCCTGGAGGCCATCGAGTTCCTTTCAGGTTACAGCTGGGGCGATATCCGCGTGCAAAAACATTACCGCTCAATCCCCTTTATCGTTGATTTCGACTTCAACCTCAAGCCCTGCATCAGCAAATTCAATCTGCATTTCTCTCCCCTGTTACAGTTCCAAATAGAGCCCTATGTTTGCGCAATTACTTCACCTAACGCCAACGTGGAAACGGGTATTGCGTTTTTATTGAAATTCGGTTTTCTGCCAGCGGCTTCGAAGATCCAGCCCTATATCAAGTTCGGCGCAGGCCTAAGCTTTATGTCCCTGCACACGAGGGAACAATCCACCCAATTCAATTTTATCGAGCCGTGTGCTTTAGGAGTGCATTATTTTTTCAAAAAAAATACGGCCTTGACTGTGGAAGGCCGCCGCCGTCATCTCTCTAACTGCAGCATCAAAATACCAAACGGCGGTATCAACACAAATTTTATCCTGGTGGGAGTCACCCACCGATTCTAAGAAAGGCTCTTTAAGGTTGTTTTCTTGGCGCCCTTTCTCGCCATTTCCTTGATAGCCTTATCGCTGTCTTTCGGTTTAAGATCGACTCCTTTGACGGCGTCCAACAGTAATTTCACCTTAAGCCCGCGCTTTAAAGCATCCAGCACAGAAGATTTAACGCAGTAATCCGTTGCTAAGCCTCCAACATAAAGCTCTTTTATCCCTGACCTCTCTAGCAGTTTTGCAAAACCCGTTCCGCTTAAATCCTCTGCCTGAAAAGCAGAGTAACTGTCTTTTTCAGGATCCATTCCTTTATACAAGAGAATGGCCTCTCTGGGCAGTTTAAGCCCGGCATGAAACTGGGCCCCTTGCGTATTCGCAAGGCAGTGCACGGGCCAAACACCCCCAAAAGAATTAAAGTGTTTTGTCTTTACGGGGTGCCAATCGCGCGTGGCAAAAACAGGCCATTTTTTCTTGGAGAAAATCCTTATGTACCTGTTCAGGTTAGACACAATCTTATCCCCCTGCGGAACAGCCAATGCTCCTTGCGGACAAAAGTCATTCTGGAGATCGATGATGAGAAGAGCCTTCTTAGCTTTCATGGTTAACTCCCTTAAATTCGGTTATCAGGGTATCAGGATATCCCAATTAAGATCTCTTTAATTAAAAACACCTTGAATCCTCTCTTTACAATAAGCACATTTGGCTTCTTTGATGTTACACTCCAAGATATCGAAGATTTCTCTTTTAATCAATAACTTCTTGCAGGCAGGGCAAAACGTATCGTTTCCCCAGCCATAAACATTGCCGGCATAGATAAAGGCGAGGCCGGCTTTTTGGCCACACCTGACGGCTTTTTTTAGAGTTGCCTCCGGCGTAGGGCCGTATCCTGTAAAATTATAATCCGGGTGGAACCGGGAAATATGCCAGGGGATATCCTTATCCACACTGGCAATGAACCGGGCTATATCTATCAGTTCCTCATCGGAATCGTTTCTTTCGGGCACTATGAGAGTCGTCACCTCAACCCAAATGCCCAGCGCATGCATCAGCCTGATAGAATTTAATACGGGCTCAAGCGCGCCAGAACAGATATTTTTATAAGAGCTGTCTTTAAAAAACTTTAAATCCACATTGGCTGCATCCAGGTAGGGCTTTATCATCAGAAGGCATTCTTGGGTCATAAACCCATTGGTCACAAAAATATTGGCAAGCCCCTTTTCTTTTGCTATACGGGCTGTCTCGTAAGCATACTCAAAAAATATGGTGGGTTCCGTATAGGTATAAGAGATGCTTCGACAATTATTCTTTAGGGCCTGATCGACAACATCCTGCGGCAAAAGCCCCTCTCCTGCAAAATCATCATCTCTAAATGTCGCTTGCGAAATCTGCCAGTTTTGGCAAAACCCGCAGCGGAAATTACAGCCGATGGTGGCAATCGAAAAACTCCGGTGGCCGGGTAAAAAATGGTACAGAGGTTTTTTTTCAACGGGGTCTATGTGGCTGGCGATGGCCTTCGCATAGGCATGGGTGTATAAACTTCCGTCCTTGTTCTGCCTCACGCCGCAGAAACCGAACTTTTTATCGGCAATCTTGCAATGATGAGCACATAGATAACAATGGACAACCTTATTTTCTAATTTTTCATAAAGAAAGGCTTCTTTCATCCCGCCATTCCTTTTCTATAACCCCGCCCTTAGGAAGGGCGGGGAATTCTTAAACGCACAAGGGCCTCTTCCTCCATGCGCGAGGCCTTAAAAACCCTGACATCTTTTTCAGGAATTCTTCTGGTCAATATATCAGCGCCTGATGAGCCGTTAAGGTCGCAATAACGGCGGGTTATTGCGCATGAAATCCTAATAAGCTCCTCATTAAACACGCCTCTGCCTAAAGAAGTAGGCCCTGCCAATTCTTCGCCAGGATAAAACAAATAATCTTTCTCCCCTGCCAGCTTCTCCAATGCGGTATTTTCCTTCTCATTTCGGCCTACGATCAGTTTCGCGTCTGGGCAGAGCCGAAAATGCCTTCCGTATCGCAATAATTCTATATTGTCTGCCGATAATTCACCGTGGCTGATAAGATCCTTCAATCTTTTGGTAAATTCGGGATCCGTTAACAAACATCCGCCGCTGGCATTGGGGTAATCTCTTAAATCAAAGGAACGTGCTAATTCTATCTGAGGTTGGCGCGTTCGGCCGCTAAAATCCGACAGCCTGCTTCGGTTGACCCAGCCCTCTTTCTCAGGAGTTGTTTCAGGAAGCCGCCTGGCCGATAAGGGCCTCAGCAACAAACCCTCAAAACCGCTTTTTTTTTCAATAAGACACAGGGCATGCCGGTGCTGAGACATCGGCCGCTGGCCCAAAACTTCTCCGGTCACCACAAAGGACGCACCCCATTCTTCCATTAACCCTTTGGCCTTGACCAACATCATGATTTTGCAATCGATACAGGGGTTCATGTTCGAACCAAAACCATGGCGCGGATTCTTTAACATCTCCAAGAACTCTATCCGGATATCCACATGCCGCAAATCCTCTCCCAAATTGCTTTTTATTAAAAGTGTTAAGGCTTCTCGCTTATCTGAAAAGTTTTTATCATAATGGCAGAAGGGAATCTTGAAATGCAGGGGGATAATCTTTATGCCCTGGGACTGAATAACCTTAGCCGCCAAAAGGCTATCCAACCCTCCCGAGATTAGCGCGATCGCCTTCATGGCTAACGGATGATTCCAAAATTCAGCACCGTCCCAACCAGGATACTGATGGCTATCATAATGAGGGCTGCCTTGATCAGGCTCTTAACGCCCAACTCCTTGAGCAACACCGCGAAGGTGGCGATGCAAGGAAAAGATATGGCCAGCAGCGTGGCTGCAATGAAGAGTTGTTTTGCCGTTAACCCCAAAGGCATGAGTAACCCCACGGCCACATCCTTTCTCAAAAACCCTATGCCTAAGGCCACCACCGCTTCTTTGGGAAGACCGAACAGGCCTCTGATGACCGGCGCGAAGATATTTGTAATCCAATTAAACCATTTTAGATACATAAAGACATTAATAACCAGAACACCCAAAAGCACCACAGGGATCGCCTCTATAAGAAATCCTTTTATGCGAAAATATAATTTTGTTATGAGCATGTGCAAAGGTGGAAACCGGTAAGGCGGTATCTCCAATAAAAACTCAGGGCTGTACCCTTTAAGAGTGCGGTTTAACACGATTCCTAATATGAGGATAAGCGAAAATAATACCAGGTATACGCCCGTCACATAAAATCCGCCAAAGGCTCCCAGCAATCCAAAAATCATCGCCTGCAAAGGCACGCACGGCACGCCGATGGAAATGATGGTCGAAGCGATAAACCGTTCCCGTTTTGACTCAAGGACCCGCGTAGCAAGAATGCCGGGCACATTGCATCCAAAACCCAACAGCACGGGAATAATCGCGTAACCGTGCAGCCCCAGCCGATGGAACAAATTATCCAACAGGATGGCCAGCCGCGGTAAATAACCGATATCTTCCAAAAAACTCAAGACAAAATAAAACGAAATAACGTAAGGCAGAACCATGGCAAATTCAATATACGGGGCCGTTGTCAACAGGCCCATAGATTGTCTAAAATCAATCTTTCCGTTTATAAGCTCTCCGATCAGCAGGTGATGCAGAAACCCCTCCTGTCCTAAAGCAGAACTTATCTTTTCTAATAAGGGTTGGTAGAGCTTAAAGAATACGGGATCGCAAACTGTTTGAATCAAGCCCTCCCCTAAAAAACGAATTGCCTTAAAGGCCGCATAAATAATACCGACGGACATCGCCAGGCCGCTCAAAGGCCTGATAGAGGCATCCTCCAGGATTTCCCTTAAGGTATGGTGGCGGTGCGTCAGGCGTTGCGTCTCCTCAATAATAGCGCCTATCTCTCCCCAGCGTTCGGGGTGGCTGCGTTTGATCTTAGCGCCTCTTTTTGCCTCTTTTATCTTCTCGATTAACACTTTTATGCCCGCGCCTGTCACCGCACAGGTCGCAATTACAGGAACGCCCAAAAGTTTCTCCAATTTTTCAATGTCGATATGGATCCCCCGGTGCGCGGTGTCATCGCACATATTAAGGCACACGATGACCGGAAAACCTTCTTCGATAAGTTGCAGAGTCAGAAACAGATTTCTTTCCAGATTCGTGGCGTCAACGATATTGATGACCGCGATATCCTCCCGGGGCTCTTTCCCCAGGATCTCAAGGACGATCCCTTCCGCCTTTGAGGAAGGTTCCAAAGAATAGGCCCCCGGCAGATCAATAACCTCCAGCCTCTCGCCGTCCGTCTTTAAATATCCCTTTGAGATTTCAACGGTCGTGCCCGGATAATTGGAAGAGATAACCTGGATGCCGGTTAAACGTGAAAACACTACACTCTTACCCACATTGGGGTTTCCCACTAAACAGATCTTTTTTATCATTCTATTTCCACGATAATTTTACTGGCCATGCCGTGTCCCAGCGCAACAACGCCCCCTCCCACTTTAAGCGCCACCGGCCCTCTTAAAACAAAATGCCCGAGCTTCGTAATCTCTCTGCCTTTATAGATCCCCATGCTCATCAATCGATTCGCAAGAACGCTTCCTGGCGAGATTTCAAAAACCTTTCCCTTTTGATTTTCTTTCATATGGATTAAAGATATCTTCTTCATATTTTCGCAAGGAGGGGTTTATTTTGAAAACGATTCTTATCCCGGCAAGAAGAGTTTGGCAAGAGACATAAGCACAATACCAAGCAGAAAAGCACCAAAGGCCAGCGTCGAACGCTTGAGATCTTTTTCTTTATGTATTTCGGGAATAAGATCAGAGGCGGCAATGTAAATAAAACCGCCGGCAGTCAAGGGCAGTATAAAACTGGAAAAGCCACCAGCAAGGTCGGTTAAAAAATATCCGCATATAGCGCCTATCATGGCTGTCAAGGCAGAAAGAAAATTAAAGGTGAGGGCCTTGCGTTTAGAGAAGCCTCCGTAAATGAGAACCCCGAAATCCCCCAATTCCTGAGGGATCTCATGAAGAATGATGGCAAGCGTAGTAACAACGCCCAGCTTCAAAGAAACCATGAAACTGGCCGCAATCACCATGCCGTCAATAAAATTATGAATACCGTCTCCAATCAGATTTAGATACGTGAAGGCATGGATATCGCATGCGTTTTTTTCATGACAATGCCGCCAATAGAAATATCTCTCCATCGCAAAAAATAGGACTATTCCTAAGATAAGAAAATAAAATACTTTTGTACTGCTCGTTGTGGATAAGGCCTCAGGCAATAAATGCAAAAAGGCGCCCCCAATAAGGGCGCCGGCAGAAAAACCAATAAGGCCAAATAAGATTTTCTGCAATAAATGCTCTTTTATCGTTAAGGTAAAGACGCCGATAAGAGAAATCAGGCTGACGAGGAACGTGCTTGCCAGAATAGCGGCTAAAACCATGGAGAGGATCTTTTAGGCAGTGACTTTATACACTTTGTCATGAGGATGGACCTTATTAACAACTTTAATGCCTATCACATCCCCTGGCTTGGCTTGAGAGACACTGGCGTGTTCAATCTGTATCGAATCAACGCCCTGCGTAAAATCACTGGAATGGCCTTTGATATGAATGCTTTCTCCTGCCTGGAGGGTATCCGACAACTCAATAATCCCTACGCTCAGGTGGCTGTAATAATGGGTAATCTTGCCGATCTCCTTCTCTTGCATGTGTTCCTCCTCTCGGTAGGAACAGTTTACAGTTTACTGTCTACAGTTAACAGCGGTCTTGAATGATGCTGTAAACTGTACACTGTTCACTGTGAACTTTTACCCAAGACAGGGCTTTCTTCCTTTATTGGCGCGCTTGGAACGCCAGTTGAGTTTACCTCTGCGTTTACGTTTTCCCATAAATGAGCCCACAACTTACGGAACGACAGTGAACGTAAGTTGTCTGGGCGAATTTACTTGCCACGCAAATTTCCTTAATTTGCCCGCATCCAGCGCAGCGGGTCGGCAAATTACCTGTCGTCGAATACGTGGCAAGGATGAGTTGTCATCTAACTTACGGAGTGCTGAAAGCACGACGTAAGTTAGATGCGCGAATTTAATACTTGTAATAGTCAGCCGGTGTCGCTTGAGAGATATACCGGACGGCTTCAATAATACATATCCGTATGGCCTTTTCCATGGGGGTATTTGCATAGGCCGATAAACCGCCCCCTAAACCCCACCCCCCAAAGAAACCTCCCATAATCGCGCCCGAAATATCTGAGGCCTGGCCCTGAATACGGGTTGCTGAAAGGACCTCGGAAGTAGAGACATCAATAACGCGTAAATCTAACGCCATGTGGGCCTTGTTCAATGCCGCCCCTAATAATCCGCCTAAAACACCTCTACCTATTCCGCCCCCTCCGCCAATCCCGGCCCTTCCTCCTGAAGCCTGAGGCTCAAATTCCGTCACTGCAGCCGTGATGATTAAATCAGCGGTTCTGATTTTTCCTCTCTGCGGCCCGCCAGCTGCTGGATCCGCGGCTCCGGAGCTGGAAAGCTCTTGCTCCTGCATCACGGCATTCAACGCCTGGCGTTCTACCACGCTATAACGATTGCTATTGACAAGGGCCGTTAGCAGCATCTCGCGCAAGCCATAGCCAATCTCTCCGCTGGCCTTGGCTGCCTTAACATCAAAATCGGCTACGGCAATTCTTGCCTTGGGGCCTGTATAAGGCGGCAAAGGCGATGTGCCTGCTGTATTATCCACCTGTGCCGAGGGTTGAATCAAGGAAGCACAACCTGCGATAGAAAAAACGAGCAGGGAACTTATCATCAATAGGGTATTCTTTCTCATTCTGTTCTTGCCTCCTCCTTAGTTCGTAATGCCTCGATTATTTTTGTGGCCAATTCCTCGGCGCCTTCGACAAGAGCCTCCCGGCCGCCCGTAATCACATCCGTGTGCGCAGAACTGCCCGAAGCATCCATATAGGCCATAACCTTACCGTCTTTGACACGGATGAGTCTGGCGGATACATTTGCAAAACAGGAACGTAAATTCGATTGGGGAACATTCCCTCCGCTTGAAGCCAGGGCTTTACCTAAAACAACATAATCGGCCCGGGACAGGTTCCCCAACTCAACCGATTCTGACTCGGACAGGTTGACCTTACGAAAAGCCCGACTTTGCTCTATGGTCTTTGTAATGTTCGATGGCTCAAGGACCTCGCAACCTGCCTCCATGAGCCTTTTGGCAATCGTGGTCTCCGTAGCCGATAAATCGATTTCACTGGCCCACCAGGCCCTTTGCGGACCTTCGATATTCTGCTCAGCGATAAGCAAAATGACTCTTGCGGGTGAGGCCTTTGAATCCTCGGCGAAACACGCTGAAGATGCAAACCCTAAGCTTAAAATCATAAGCATAAAAATCAACCTACGGCTACCTCGGCTTAAAAGCTGAGGCCTGTTATGATTGATACTGAGCGGCCATTTTTCATCCTCATCCTGAAGGACAGGGTTCTCTGGCCGCGAATGTATAATTTTTCTCATAGATTCTCTCCTCTTGCCTATTTAATATATTACTAAAATAGTGAGGTGTCAAGATGAATCCGCAAACCCTAACTTGAAATTCCAATTTACAATACACAAATTACAAACAATATACAATACCAAATTAATAAATTACAAAAAAGATTGTGTATTGTGATTTTGCCTGCCTGCCCTGCCTGCCGGCAGGAAGGCGGTAGGCAGGGCATTGTGTATTGTTTGTATATTGGTATTTGTAATTTGTAATTTTATTTTATTACCTTCAACAACTCATCAATCCTTCTTATAATATACAATGGTTTTTCTTTTCTGATCTCAGCGAGCGTGCTTGAGCCGGTGGTGACAATAATAGCCCTGACCTTGGCGCGGCGGCTCGCCTGGGCATCAAGGACCATATCGCCGACATAGAGAGTCTGCTTTGAGCTGATACGGAATCTTTGCATAATCTTACGGAGAATCTCAGGATGGGGTTTCCTGTGCTCTAATCTGTCAGCACAAAGAACATAGTCAAAATATCTATCAAGCCCAAGGTGCCGGATTAAAATCCAAGAGAACCGCGCGGGACGGTTGCTGGCCACGGCCAGTTTATATTCTTTTCTCTTAAGAATTCCCAAAACCTTCCTTGCGCCAGGGAATAACCGTGCGTATCTAACCAGAGAATGCCTATGATGCCTGCGATAAACAAACAGGGCTTTTTTCAGCTGCAGGGGGCTCACAAACGGCTTAAGGAGAAGCTCGTCTCCCCAGCCAACGGCCCTGCGGATCGCTTGATGAGACTTGCTTCTCATCTGTAGGCTTTGCATGGTATGATGGAAGCTTTTAAAGATCGCTTCGTAGGCATCCACGAGGGTCCCGTCCAAGTCAAAAATGATAAGCTTGATGTCTTTCATCTTCTAAAAGATAAGGCAGGGACGCTCCCTGCCTTAGTATCCTTCTTTTACCTTGGAGTGCTTATTCTTGCGTCATCGGCATTTCCTCTTCCATGCCGGGCTCCTGCATCCCCGTCATCGCTTCGGGCTTTTCGACGCTTATGTTCTTAGCTATGTTGCTGCCGTCACTGCTTGCGGAATAATCAACGCTAACAACATCTCCTGCCTTAACCTCGCCCAGGGCCTTGATATTCTCAAAGGTTGTCTTATCGTCAATGCTGACGCTTATTTCCTTCTCCTGGTCCGTTTCATAATCAAGGTATTTGACTGTCAGGGCCTTGTTCTGCGTATCCACATTCACGACATCACCCCAAACCCATTGAATATCCCCTGCACCTTCACTCTGCGGCACGGCACCCCCCTTCATAACTTCCTCAGCTATGACTGTTTTTCCGTTTATCAACAGGAAAAGGGCCGCGATGAGTATAAACAAAAGGGTTCTTCCTCTCATGGAACACCTCCTTAAAGTAAAAAATAATCTACCACGAATTGCTCCTTTTGTCAAGCGCCTGAAGGGACTCAAAAACCCAAGCCTGCTTATTTATAAAAAGGAACCCATGTCAACATGGCCCAAGACACGGCCGTGGTCACTAAACCTACAGTCAAACCGATCCAAAACCAGCGGAAGAATGTTACGTGAACATTTCTTTCCTTCTCTAAGATTCCTAAAGCCACGATGTTAGCGGTGGAGCCAACTAAGGTGATATTGCCTCCGAAGCAGCCCCCAAAGAGCAGCGCCCACCATAAGGGTTGCAAATTCTGGGACAACCCTTGGAAGCTCTGGATGATTGGAATAAAGGCAGCCACCATAACCACATTATCCAGGATGCTTGAACCCAGGGCGGTAACCCACAAAATCACTCCGGTTAAAAACGAAATACTGTTTCCTGCTACATGAGATAACCGTTCGGCCAGGACATCGGTGGCCCCCGTGTATTTAAGGGTCCCTGCCTGGGCAAAAAGCAACAGGAAAAACAAAAGCGTCCACCATTCCACATCTTTTTCAATATATTTACGGGCCTTCTGGTGCTTCCAGGCCATCACTAAGCCGCTTGAGATAAGCGGCAAGGTAAGTAGGATGGTATTCGCCTTTAAATGCAAGAGGACTTCTAAGCGGTGATGAAGCGCGATAAAGAATAAGGTGGCCCCAAAAATACCTAAAGCTATTTTAAGTTCTTTTTCCGGAGGGACAGAGACCAGCTTGATAAGTATGTCATTATAACCAAATTCCTTGATTCTTCTGTCAAGCTCCTGCAGGGGCTTTCTGTACCAAAACCTCACAATGGCAATCATCACCACCAGAGATACGAGCATAATAGGGAAGGCCTTCACGATAAAGTCTTCGAAGGTCAACCCGGACTTTGTGGCGATGAGGATGCCTATCGGATTGCCCAGGGCCGTGCCGCTTGAACCGATGTTGGTGGCTAAAACAGAGATAATCAGGAAAGGCGTAGGCTCAATCTCAAAATAATCGCAGATTTCAAATACGGCGGCAACGACAAAAATAATGGAAGTCACTTCATCCACCGCGCAAGCCAATAAACCCGAAATAAGGGAAATGAATATGAGAAAACGCGTGGCGGTGAGAGTCTTAACGCGCAGGATCAGGCTGACAATCCAGGCAAAAAAACCCGAATCTTTTAGAAGCCCGACGAGGACCATCATACCCACTAAAAACAGAATCACCTCAAGAGAAGAGAATTTGATCACATTCTCTAAATCAATAGTCTGCGTGATAAGAAGTACGGACGTACCGAGGAAGGCAAAGGTGAGACGAAAGCTCCAGAAGAATAAAGTTCCTAATATGGATGTCGTAAATATCGATATGGAGAGTGCCTGGTGGAAATTTAAACCGGCGGCCCTGCTCAAGAAACCTAGGCCGCAACTGATAGAAACGAGAGCAATGAATTTCTTGAGCAATTTATGATTCCTTCTTTAACGATACATAGGTAAAAACAGAAGCGCCCCCCAAGCTAATGAGGTCGTTAAGACCCCTACGGTAAGGCCAATCCAGAACCAATGGAAAAAATTCATGCGGATATTTTTTTCTTTTTCTAATATGCCTAAGGCCACGATGTTGGCGGTGGAGCCGACTAAGGTGATATTGCCTCCTAAGCAACCGCCAAAAAGCAGCGCCCACCAGAGGGGTTGTAAATTCAGGTTCAACTCCTGGAAACTTTGAATAACCGGAATCAACGCCGCCACAAGAACCACATTATCCAGAATACTGGAGCCTATGGCTGAAACCCAGAGGATGACCCCGGTGAGAGCGGCGAGGTTATTTCTTGCAAGGCCTGCCAGATTGTGGGCTAAAACATCTGTGGCGCCCGTAAATTTAAGAGTGCCGGCCTGGGCAAAAAGGAGCATAAAAAACAAAAGCGTCCACCATTCTACGTCTTTCTCAATATAATCGCGCGCCCTCCTCCATTTCCAGATCATAACAGCTCCGCTTGAGAGAAGCGGCATAGTCAAGAGCAAGGTATTGTGCTCCAAATTCCACAGAAGCTCTAAACGATGATGGAGCGCGATAAAGAATAAGGTGACGCCAAAAATAACCAAAGAAATCTTGAGTTCTTTTTCCGGAGGAACAGAAATGAGCTTTACGAGTATTTCATTAGCGCCCAGTTCTTTTATATGCGCCTCCATTTGGCTTATACTTTTCCTATACCAAAACAGAACCACTGCGATAGCCAGAACCAGGCACGCCATAGATAAAGGGAAGGCCTTCATAATAAAATCTTCGAAGGTGAGGCCTGCTTTAGATGCAATCAATATACCAATCGGGTTACCTAACACCGTGGCGGCACTACCGATATTTGTAGCGAGAACTGAAATGATTAGAAAAGGAACCGGATCCACCTCAAAATAATCGCAGATTTCAAATACCGCTGCCACCATAAAGATAATAGAGACAACCTCAGAGGTCATGGAGGAGAGCAGCGCGGAAATCACGGAAACCACAATGACAAATTTGATGGCCGTCAGATTCCTAATCCGCAAGATCAGCTGGACGATCCAGGCAAAAAAACCTGATTCCTTGAGCAGGCCTACTAATACCATCATCCCCACCAAAAACAGGATGACGTCCAAAGAGGCAAATTTTATGACATTCTCCAGGTCGATGGTCCGCGTTAACAAAAGGATAGGCGTTCCTAAGAAAACAAAGCCTAAACGAAAATCCCAGAAGAATAAAGTCCCGAAGACCGAAGTGCAGAATATCGATACAGCCAGAGCCTGTTGAGAATTCAGGCCGAGGCTCTTGGTAGCGAACCCCAACCCAACGGATAACCCGAACAAGAGAATAAACTTTTTTACCATTTCTATCTGATATCTAACTCGGCTTCGCGGGCTAAGGCCTTTAACACATCGCAGCGGGCCACGATGCCGACGACCTTGCCTGTTTCCTCCACCACCGGTAACCGGCGGGTTTTCTGCGTCAACATAATCCTGGCGGCCTCGCACAGGGTTGTATCCGGCTTGATAATGACGACCTCCTTGCGCATAACTTGGCCTACCGTGACATTGCTTAAGTCTAAAAATTTCTTCTTGGTGGATTTAGGGTTTTCTTCATAAACGAATTTCCCCACCTTTTCTATATAACTGGGCAAGAGGCGCGACAATACATCTTTTTCCGTAAACATCCCCACCAGCCTGGCATCGGCATCAATGACCGGCAGGCCGCTGATCCCTTTCTTGAACAAAAGACTCAACGCCTCGAGGACATTGCCCTCTGGCTTAATGCTTAACACATCCGTCTTCATGATCTCATACACTTTCATTTCAGGCTCCTTTTTTAAAACTAGAAGATCTCGCGCAGGCGAGATTCCAGTTTCATAAAAATAAGGGTGGCAGCGAGGGCCTTCAATAAATCCCCGGGGATGAAAGGCAAAAATCCCATCATGAGCGCCTTGGCCAGGGGGTAACCAAAAAGAATTTTAAGCCACAGAGTCCCGCAGAGTAAAAGAATGATATCTGCGGCAAAGACAACTGCCAGAATTGAAAATGCGTTGTGTCGAGCGAATTTGATAAAGTGTCCTGCAAAGAAGCTGGCCAAGACAAAACCCAAAAGATATCCGGCTGTCGGGCCTACAAGATAGCCCAGGCCGCTGGCGGCCTGAGAAAATATCGGCGCTCCCAACAACCCTAAAGATATATAAAGGCATTGAGTCAAGGCACCAAGTCCCCTGCCCAGAGAAACCGCACCCAGCAAGACAAATAAGGTCTGCAAGGTTATAGGCACAGGGGTGAACGGCAAAGGGATGCGCACAAAAGCGCCCAAGGCAGTCAGGATAACAAAAACGGCTACGCCGAAAACGCGACACGCTGTTTTGTCCAGGATCATTTCTTTTCTTAGAACCAGGTCCATATCTCTCTCCTTCTTTTTCTTTAGCTTCTTGCTTTTACTATGAACTATGAACTAAATTATACCCTAAAACAATTAAATAGTAAAACGATTATCCGGAACAAAATGGGAATGATACCATAGATCGTTACCCCCTCCCCTACAGAGGGAATTTAACAAAGCTCCTTTGTATACGTAAAGAGGTTTTTAAGAAATTAAAGGCGGCTTTGGTTGAATTCGGACTGAAGCCAAAACCAGTCTCATCTAAGCCAAAAACGCCTGTTCAGCAAAAACCTCTAAGAAAAGAGTCCCTGGAAGACTCAAGGAGCTGCGATCTTAAACCAAGCAGGGATAGACGCGCTGATTCTTTTGAACCTTCAAATATTCTTTATACCCGTAATTCTTCTTTTTGGAGATTACGGAATCTAAGGGCATGGTTCAAAGAACAGGAATCTTACGAGGACACAAGATATCTCAAAGCGTATTCAATAAAAATCTAATGAAAAGAGGCACATACTAGTGTAAATTAAGAGTCTCTTTTGGAAGGAGGACTCTTGTATGTGCCCACTGTCATATTATCAGATTATGCGTAATTGTAAAGACAAACGAGCACACCGGTATCAGATGGTCCAGTACGCGCTTGTTCACGGCGTTAAGCCGACGGCAAGGGTATTTGGCACATCCCCGCCAGTGGTGCGCAAATGGCTTACAAGATTCAAAGAACTAGGCTATGCCGGACTGTCTGATTTATCCCGCAGGCCGCATCACTCGCCGCGCGCCACTGCTCAAAGTATCAAAGATCATATCGTCGGACTTAGGAAACAGTATCACCGCTTGGGAGCAGAGCAGGTCAAAACACTTGGAGGCCTTACACAGGCTCCTAAGACCATCCGTAAGTTCTGGAGAGAAGCCGGCGCAACGTCCAGAAAACGCAGGAAAAAATATATTACCAAGCAAAACCTGCGCGAAGTAAAAAAGAGGTTTTATCTATTCCAGCAGTCCTGCGAGGATACTAAGGATTTAACGGATATCCCCGAATACTGGCCTCAGATGAAGCGTTTAAACCTGCCTACAGTACAGTATACCCGCAGAGAGATAAGCTGCGGCATCCTGTTTTTGGGATTTGCCAATGAGCTGTCGCTCATACACGCTACGCTCTTTGCAGCCTACATCAACCATCAGATGGCAAAGTACAAGGCAATGCCTGAAGATTCGGCACGCTGCCAGACAGATAACGGCGTTGAATTCTGCGGCTCATGGAATGCCAAAGAACCTTCAGCATATACCAAAACAATAGAATCCCTGCCCGGGCAATTCCATACTACGATATTCCCCGGAGCGCACAGGATGCAGGCCGATGTTGAGACAGTGCACGGGCTCATGGAAACAGAGTTCTATGAGATAGAAAACTTTACTGATAGAGCGGACTTTATTAGTAAAGCTAATACTTATCAGCTATTCTTTAATCTTGGGCGGCCCAATACTTACAAAGAGCATAAGACGCCTTGGCAGCTAGCCCAGGAGAAAAAGCCTGGCCTAGATAAACGGCTATTGCTGACAGCAGCTGTTGACCTCGATGCGCTGCTTAATACTTATACTTATTTTTTGGATCAAGGGGGTAAGGATCTATTGACCAATCCCT
>JBDRKE010000018.1:0-34182 GCA_043814315.1 Candidatus Omnitrophota bacterium | reverse complement strand
GGGTTGCTGGAGCCGCCTAAAGAAGATAAGCCGGTATAGAGATTGGTCCAGGTGGAATTATTATTGGAGCCCTGGATATTATAATTGCTGGATCCGCGGGTGTAGTTCCAGTATATGGAGATTTGGCTTAAGGAGGTAGAACTGCCTAAATCCAGGCTTAACCAGTAGTAAGACTGGCTGCTTGCGCCACGCCAGTAGGTTGAGAGACTATTGTCTATAGTCCTTGAGGCGGCATAAGATGAATAGGTGCTTGAGGCAGTGGCTTGGGAGATGGTGAGTGCTGATTGAGCAAAGGCAGGGATTGCTGACAGGCAAAAAAATAAGACCAAGCTGCTTTTTTTGAGAGCCTCGTTAAGATTTCTGCCTTTCCTAACGAAGCCCGCTTTATTCAGCCTGGTCTTTCTTGTCTTTTGGAACATAACCTTAACCTCTTGGCTTGTTCCGTGGCTTTAGTTACAATATAACATACACATCTATGGTTTTCAAGGCTACGGGCTAATTTAAGGAAGCGCCTGCCTCTTTCAATTTGCTTTCAATGGCCTCCAAGAATTGTTTTGTAGCAAAAGGCTTATAGATAAAGTCCGTAATCCCTAATCTTTCCGCCTGTCGCTCTGCCTCCGGGTCTGCATAGCCGGTAATTATCACCTCGCCGGCAACCGGCCTTTTATTTTTGTGATTAAATTCCCGGATGCGCTTTATGGTCTCAATACCGTTTAATCCCGGCATTCTGATATCAGTAATGATTAAATCAAAATTCCGCTTTTTTATATTTTCTAATGCCTCCTCGCCGCTTTCTGCAACCTCAAGGTTATAGCCATGGTGCTCCAGGAACTTAGACAGGGACCTTAAGACAATTGTATCATCGTCAATGAGCAGGACAGTTTTCGCTTGAGGATTTTTTGATGAGGAGCCTCTTCCTGAAATGAGGCCGTCTATTTTGGGCTTGCCTTCACTATCATTTAGCCATTTCTCAAGGCTGGATTTTCTAAAACGCAGCTGTTTCCCGATTTTTGTGCAGGGAATTTTACCTTCCTGGGAGAGTTTATAGATAGTGCTTTTTGGGATTTTTAAGAAACCGGATACTTGGGTAATGGAAAAAAATGAATCTTCCAACTTTATTCTTGTTTTTTTCTATTAGTAATAGTTTTTATCCGTATCTGGTAGTATATTTATCACAAATTTCAATTTTGTCAAGTATTATTTTAAATTTTTAAGTAGGTTGCCAGGTCCTTATAAATATTGTCAATATCCGCTTCTGATAACCCTGCCATGGCGCCGAATTTTTTTAATTCTTGCGGCGGGATAATGTCTTCGGGCATATGGCTGTCGTTATTGAGGATTAACCTGGCTCCTATTTTAAGGGCGAGTTCTGCAACGTGGGGGTTGGTGTCGCGGTGGCCGCGGCGGGTGGTGATTTCTAAAAATATGCCTCTTTTCTTGGCAAAGGCTACGTCTTCCTCAAGGATAAACCCCGGATGCGCCAGAATATCAATGCCGGCTTCCAGGCAGGCGCGGTTCGTGCCTTTGACTACGGGTTCAGTGATGGTTTCTCCATGGCCGATGATGACCTTAAGGCCTTTTTTTCTGGCATACTGCGCCAGCGGCTTGAATTGAGATAAAGGTAAGTGGGTGAGCTCAACGCCGGGAAGAACCTTGATTTTTGCATCCTTTGGCCAGTGCCGGGTGAAGCGTAGAATGGCATCTGCTACGATATCGATATTGCTGTAGTCAGCGTGGTCTGTGATGGCGATAGTTTTATAGCCGGCAGCCAAATAACGCGCCGCCACTTCCGAAGGAAGCAGGACGCCGTCACCTAAAAGTGAGTGGCAATGAAGGTCATACATATTAATATCAAATGACAAAGCACAAAATTCAAAATAAGCACAAAGCACAAAATCCAAAACAGAAATCGTTTTGTTTTGAATTTTGGATTTTGGATTTATTTTGTGCTTTGAATTTTGTCATTTGGATTTAACGAAGTGCCCCTGGCAGGAATCGAACCTGCCACACGCAGTTTAGGAAACTGCTGCTCTATCCTTATGAGCTACAGGGGCGTTTTTCGTTAACCCGTTTAGTTAATACTTTATCAACGAATAAACCGGGTAATCTTTCAGCTTATTCTTACCTTTAAGATCCGTAAGTTCGATAAGAAAAGCGATGCCGGCGATTTGGCCTTTTTGCTGCTTTATCAAATCCGTAACCGCAGCCACCGTGCCGCCTGTAGCCAAAAGGTCATCTACGATCAAGACTTTGTCTTTGGGTTTTATGGCATCGCGGTGCATCTCTAAGGTATCTGTGCCATACTCCAATTCATAGGTTACAGAACTTGTCTTCCAGGGCAGCTTCCCTTTTTTACGCACAGGAATAAACCCGGCGCCTAACTTTTCGGCAATCGCGCCTCCCAGGATAAAGCCCCTTGCCTCAACAGCTACGATTGCATCAATCTTTTTGCTCTTGAATTTCTTAGCCATCTCATTCACGGCTGCCTTAAAGGCCAATTTGTCCTTTAATAAAGTCGTGATGTCCTTAAATAAAATGCCCGGCTTGGGAAAATCCGGGATGCTCCTTATATGTTTTTTAAAATCGAACTTTTGCATGGAACTCCTTTTCCTTTAGACGCTTTTCTCTTGGTTCTCGACGAACTTGCGTAATTTTTTAAGGGCCACTTCTTCGATCTGGCGCACTCTTTCGCGCGAGATATTTAATTTTAAGGCTACTTCTGCTAAGGTATGCGGCTTCCCGTCAGCCAAGCCAAAACGCATATCCAGGACTCCCCGTTCCCTGGGGGACATAACCCCCAGAAGGCTGTTGACCCTTTCTTTGTCCAGCATATGCACTATCCCCTCGTCGGGCGATTGAGCTGTTTCATCCTCGATTAAGTCCGCAACCTGCCCCTCATCCTCTTCTCCTATGGGCGCATCCAGCGAAGATGTGGAAGTGGACATCCACAAATTTATCTGCTCGATTTTATTTTTGGGCAGCCTCAAGACCCTGGCGATCTCCCGGTCCGTAGGTGTGCGGTTTAATTTCTGGGCCAGCCTCTCCTTTTTCTTTTTCCATTTAGAAATCAATTCATTCATATACACGGGCACGCGAATCATCTTGCCCTGGTCTGATATGGAGCGGGTAATTCCCTGCTTAATCCACCAGGCGGCATAGGTTGAAAAACGGTAACCCTTGGTAGGGTCAAATTTATCCACGGCTTTCATTAAACCGAGGTTCCCCTCTTCAATCAAATCCAGAAGCGGAATTCCCAGATGCATATAGCGCTTGGCAATGTTGATAACCAGGCGCAGGTTCGCGCGGATCATGGAGGCGCGCGCCTTTTCATCTCCTTTTTGCACCCCCTTGCTCAACTCTATTTCCTGCTTGGCTGTCAATAAAGGAATCGTTCTGATCTCTTTTAAGTAAGTCTTTAGAGCTTCCATGGTTTTAGTTCGTGTGTTCGTGAGTTCGCGTGTTCGTGAGTTAATAAAATTTGGCCACCCGAGAACTCAGGAACCCGAGAACCCGAGAACTAAACTCTATTTTTTCCGAAACTTTAACACCGCTTGGGCGGAAGCGAGTTTTGCAATCGGCACGCGAAACGGCGAGCAGCTCACGTAATCCATGCCTACGCTGTGGCAGAATTCTACGGAACGCGGCTCACCTCCATGCTCACCGCAGATACCCACCTCTAAATTCTTATTGGCTTTGCGGCCGCGCTCAATACCTATTTTAATCAGTTCCCCGATCCCCTCCTGATCAATGGACTGAAAGGGGTCTTCCGTAAGTATCCCCTTCTCAATGTAATCAGGCAGGAATGCGCCGATATCATCGCGGGAAAACCCGAACCCCATCTGGGTCATATCATTGGTTCCGTAGGAAAAGAACTGGGCGACGGTTGCAAGTTTGCCTGCTACAAAAGAGGCGCGCGGAATCTCAATCATCGTGCCAAACATATGCTTGATTTTTTTTAGATTGTACTTGTCCAGCACTTCCTGGTAAACTTTCTTCGCAATGGCTAACTGGTTCTCTAGCTCTTTCACATCGCAAACCACCGGCACCATGATTTCCGGATAAGGATTTTTCTTTTCTTTAAGCAGTTCCGCGGCAGCTTCAAAAATTGCGCGGATCTGCATTTCAGAAACTTCCGGATAGGTTACGCCCAGGCGCACGCCGCGGTGGCCCATCATGGGGTTGGATTCATGCAGGCCTTCGGCACGGTTGGCTAATTCCTCCATAGATATTTTTAAATCCTCGGCTAACTGTTTTAACTTTTCCTTATCACGCGGGACAAATTCATGAAGCGGCGGGTCAAGAAGGCGGATGACCACAGGAAATCCGTCCATGGCCTCCAGGGTCCCTTTGATATCTTTCTTGACGTAAGGGAATAACTCATCTAGGGCCTTTCTTCTCTCCTCTAGCGTCTTAGAAATAATCATCTTGCGCAGCCGAAACAACGGCTCCTCTGTGCCCTTACCATAAAACATGTGCTCGGTTCTAAACAGGCCTATTCCCTCGGCGCCAAAGCCACGCGCCCTTCTGGCATCTTCGGGAGTATCGGCATTGGTGCGAATACCTAACTTTTTGATAGAGCCGCAGAGTTTCAGGAATTCATTCAATGTGGTGTTCTCTTCCGCAGCATCAATCATGGGTAATTTTCCCTCATAGACATTGCCCTTGGTGCCGTTTAAGGTGATCCACTCACCCTCTTTAATGATTTTGCCATCCATATGGATTTCTTTTTTGGCATATTCCACATGCAAGGACCCACAGCCGACGATACAACATTTTCCCCAGCCTCGGGCAACCAGCGCTGCGTGAGACGTCATGCCTCCGCGCGCGGTAAGAATCGCTTGGGCTACACGCATCCCTTCCACGTCTTCAGGATTGGTCTCCTCGCGCACGAGGATGACTTTTTTCCCCTGCTTGGCCCAGGCTACGGCATCGCCTGCGCTAAATACAACCTGGCCGCTGGCTCCGCCCGGGCCTGCGGGAAGGCCTTTAGCCAGGGGCTTTTGCGCCTTTTCTGCCTTAGGATCGATTACAGGATGCAGCAATTCATCCAGTTGGCTGGGAGTCACGCGCATAACAGCTGTTTCTTTGTTAATTAACTTTTCCTTGGCCATTTCTACGGCCATGCGGACAGCTGCCGGGCCATTGCGTTTTCCCACGCGGCACTGCAGCATAAACAGGCGGCCCTTTTCAATGGTAAACTCGATATCCTGCATATCATGGTAATGTTTTTCCAGGCGCAGCTGTATATCAAATAATTCTTTGTAAATTTCGGGCATACCCTTTTCCAGTGTCATTAGTTCTTTGTTGTGCTCGGATTTAGAATACTCATTAATGGGGGCAGGTGTACGGATACCGGCCACTACATCTTCACCCTGCGCATTTACCAGGTATTCTCCGTAAAACTTGTTTTCCCCGTTACCCGGGTTACGCGTAAAGGCCACACCCGTTGCAGAATCATTGCCCATATTTCCGAAAACCATGGTTTGCACGTTGACGGCCGTGCCCCATTCATCGGGTATATTTTCAATCCTTCTGTAACTGACGGCGCGCTTGCCGTTCCAGGAAGAAAATACAGCGCCGATACCACCCCACAGCTGCTCCTTGGGTTCATCGGGAAATTCTTTTTTAAGCACCTCTTTGATTTTGGCCTTAAACTGGCTGCAGAGAATCTTTAGGTCCCGGGCCGTTAAATCCGTGTCACTCTTGCAGCCTTTTTCTTTCTTCATCGCAGCCATCAACCTCTCCAGCTGCTTGCGGATCCCTTCCTCATCCCTGGGCTCGATGCCTGCGGCCTTTTCCATGACCACGTCGGAATACATCATGATCAGGCGGCGGTAGGCATCATAAACAAACCTTTCATTGCCGCCGCTGTGCTTGATGAGACCGGGAATGGTCTTTTCGGTTAAGCCGACATTCAGCACCGTTTCCATCATACCGGGCATGGAGCGCCGGGCGCCTGAACGCACGGAGACCAAAAGCGGCTTAGCGGGGTCGCCGAATACCCTTCCCATCAGCTTCTCCACTTTTTCCAACGCCTTCTCAACCTCTTCCTTGAGGCCCTTGGGATAAGTTTTTTTATTTTTATAATAATAGATGCAGACCTCTGTGGTAATAGTAAAACCCGGTGGGACCGGAAGCCTCAAATCCTTGTGGCCTGCCATTTCCGCCAAATTCGCCCCCTTGCCGCCGAGTAGGTTTTTCATGCTTTCGTTGCCATCTGCCTTGCCACCGCCGAAGAAGTAGACATTTCTCTTTGTTGCCATGTGTTTTAATACCCTCCTTTTCCGTTATTTCGCTTACTCGTTGTCTCGCTTGCAAAAATCTTCCAGAACGTTTCTAAATTTGTGCTCAGAGCAGCTTTGAGATTAAATTTAGAAACGTTTACTTTATTACTTTGAACTCAACTTATCTTCAAGAAATTGCTGCAATCTATCTATGCTAATTCGCTCCTGTGCCATCGAATCCCTATCACGAACGGTGACTTGCTTGTCCTCCAGCGACTGCACATCAACCGTAACGCAATAAAGGGTGCCGACTTCATCCTGCCGGCGATAGAGCTTGCCGATAGCACCTGTATCGTCATAAACCGTAATAATTGACTTTTTTAGGCCTTTGGCGATTTTCTTAGCCTGCTCCACGATTTCCGGCCGGTTCCTTAAAAGCGGCAGCACCGCCACTTTTACGGGAGATAAATCCTTATGCAATTTCAGGACCACGCGCAGGTCATCCCTTACCTTCTCTTCATGATAGGCATCCGTTAAAAATGCCAATACACTTCTGTCCACGCCTCCCGAGGGCTCGATTATATAAGGAAAGAACCTCTCTTTTTTGACATCATCAAAATACTGCAGATCCCTGCCGCTTTCCCTGGCATGTTGCCTTAAATCGAAATCCGTGCGGTTGGCAATACCTTCCAACTCGCTCCAGCCGAAAGGAAAATTATACTCGACATCGGTGCAAGCCAGGGCATAATGCGCCAGCTCATCTTTAGCATGCGGCCGCTTCCTTAAGTTGGCTTTATGCAGCCCTAAATCCATATACCAGTTAAAGCGGTATTCAATCCACTCCTCTAATTTTTTATCCGCCTCATCCGGACGGACAAAATACTCAATCTCCATCTGCTCGAATTCACGGGTTCTGAAGGTAAAATTACCGAGCGTGATTTCGTTGCGGAAGGCCTTGCCAATCTGGGCTAAGCCAAAAGGAAGTTTGGGGTGTTTGGAACCCAGGATATTTAAGAAATTGACGAACATCCCCTGGGCGGTTTCAGGCCTCAGGTAAATAAGGTTGCCTGCGTCTTCTACCGGGCCCTGGTGCGTCTGGAACATCAAATTAAAGGGGCGGCTTTCCGTCAACTGCCCTGCGCACTCAGGGCATTTGCTTCTATCCTTCAAGTCCGCAGCCTTAAAGCGCTTCTTGCAGGATTTGCAATCGCTCTTAAGGTCAAAAAAGCTCTCGACGTGGCCCGAGGCCTTCCAGACAGAAGGATGCATGAGAATGGCTGCGTCCATCCCGAAGATATCGTCGCGCTCGTAAACCACAGATTTCCACCAGGCGCGCTTGACGTTATTCTTCAGCTCAACGCCAAAAGGGCCGTAATCCCAGGCATTAGCCAGGCCCCCGTAAATGTCGGAAGACTGAAAGATAAAACCGCGGCGCTTGCACAGAGAAACAATTTTTTCCATTAAGTTTTCAATCATAGCCTTTTATCCTCCTTGTCCTTTTTTTTGCGAGAAGGGGGAAGATTTATATTTATCGCAGATTGGCATAAAAGTCAAGCGATTAAAACTATAGACTTTTAAGTCAAGACTTTAAAACAATTGACTTTTAAGTCAAGCGATTAAAACTAATCTGTACAAATGGTATCTATGATCATCAGTGCATTTTATTCAGCGATCATCTGCGTAAAGCCGGCATCTTTTATCGTATCCAAGATCGCCAGCACTTTATTCAAATCAAGGGAAGCGTCTTTGTCCTTTATGTAAATCTTGGAAAAACCTCCTATTTCATTAATCACGTTGCAATCAAAATAAGTATGAGCGAGGTTATAATTAATAAACCCTTTTTTTCCGCGGGAATGAAACTCTACCATCTTAACGTTATTTTGGTCGCCCAAGCCGGGGGTGAAGATACCTTTCATAATCACAAAGAAAGCATCGGCAACATTCTTGATTTTGCCCAAATTTGCATGCATGGTGCGTTTGATAAATTCATAGTCGCTGGTGACCCCGGCCTTACTCAACTGGGGGTATAAACCCACAAAAAAGCCTGGCGGTTGATGAAGCATATAGACGACCTTTTCCGCGTAAGGCCGTTTTTTTCTTTTGTAATAGGCCTTTTTAATGGTTTCCTGGATTACGGCAAACCCCTTAGGCATGGATATGCTCATTTTGGGGAATTCATAAGGAACGAGAGACCCTATGAATTCATTGTTAATCTTGGGATTGATAATGGTTTCGCTGGGCACCATGCACAGGATAGGTATTTTCTGGCAGGTTCCGGTACCGGTTTCAACGTACATCCTTAAGAATTCAGGGCCGCTAAACTTGGCCACGAACAAAATCCCCAGTATTAAAATTACAAACAGGGCCAAACGGGCCCAAAACGGCCTCTTCTTCATTCTTCTAATTTCCTGAGTTCCTCATCCTTTATGGTAAAGCTATGCTGGGGGGTGGGAAATTTTTCCTCCAAGACCTCTGATTTAAACTCTTCTATAGCCTTTAAAATCATCGGCGACAGATTGACATATTTTTTTACGAATTTGGGCGTAAAACGCTCGAATAACCCCAGCATATCATGCGCCACCAGCACCTGGCCGTCGCAAGGGATGCCTGCGCCGATGCCGATGGTGGGGATCTTTAATTTTTGGGTGATGAGCCCCGCGATTTTATCCGGCACGCACTCCAGAACGATGGAAAAACAGCCTAACTTCTGGAGGCTAAGCGCCTGCCCTATTAAACGCTGGGCAGCCTCGGCATCTTTGCCCTGGACTTTAAATCCGCCGATTTTTTCTGCGGTCTGAGGCGTTAACCCGATATGGCCCATGACCGCAATCCCTGCCTTGATGATTTCTTCGGTTACCTCCAGGCACCTGTCAAACCACTCCAGCTTTACGCAGTCGCAGCCGGCCTCTTCGATAAATCTTTTAGCATTCTTTACGGCGTTTTGCGGGTTGACCTGATAGGATTCATACGGCATATCTCCCACGACCAAAGCCGATTTTACGGCCCGCGACACGGCTTTGGCATGATGAATCATTTCCGCCATGCCCACTTGGGTGGTCGAATCCAGGCCTAAAACCACGTTAGCCAGCGAATCTCCCACTAATATCATATCAATCCCTGCCCTGTCTACCAAAGATGCCAGCGGGAAATCATAGGCCGTGAGCATGGTTATTTTGCGTTTATTTTTTAGAATCAGGATGTCTTGAACGGTAATCTTTTTTTTCTCCATTGAACACCCCTGGTATAATCATCAGGCATAATCTTTGATTATACCTGATGACAAAGATTGTTAATACAGATTACAGAGATTAAACCATTAATCTCCTGACTTAGCAACTTTTGTTCTGGCTATGCACCTTGAGACATCCTCTGTTTTCCCGTTATAGGATGTCTTTTATCTTGAGTATCGCGTGAATTCGCTGCTGTAAAAATTACCCATTTCCTCATCCACAATCCCCTTAAGGACTAGGCGCCTGATGGATTCATGCATGCTCTGCATCTTAAAGCCACCTCCCATCTGGATGGAGTTGGGTATCTGGATGAGCTCGTCATTCCGGATAATACGTTTGACGGCATCCGTATTGACCAATACCTCCATGGCTAAAACGCGCCCCTGTTTGTCCTTGCGCGGTATCAAAAGCTGAGAGAGTATGGCTTTCATGCTGTTGGAAAGCTGAAACAGCGCCTGCTTTCTGATTTCCGGAGGAAACATATTGACCAGGCGGTCAATCGCCTGCAGGGTGTTGGGCGCATGAAAAGAGGCAATGACCAGATGCCCTGCTTCGGCAGCGATGAGGGCGGTTTTAACGGTTTCTACGTCATCCAGCTCCCCCACGATAATAACATTAGGGTCCTGCCTGAGCGTGCTTTTTAAGGCCGAGGAAAAAGAAAGCGTATCAATACCGATCTCTCTTTGCTTGATAATGCTTTTGATATTAAGATACACAAACTCTATAGGCCTCTCTAGCGTAATAACCACGTCTTTCTTTTCCTTGTTGATCAATCCCACCATCGCCGCCATAGTGGTTGATTTTCCGGAGCCTGTGGGGCCGGCCACCAGAATCAGGCCGTCACGCAGCCTCGCCAAATCCTTGACCACTTCCGGCAAACCCAATTCTTCAATAGTCAATATCTGGCTGCTGATGACCCGGCAGGCAACCTCGATATACCCCTTTTGCTGGTGCACGTTGATTCTAAAACGGTTATCCGCGTCGTATTGGATGCCGAAATCAAGCTCTTTGTACTGCTCAAAAATCCTTCTTTGCGGCTTGGTCATGATGCTGTAAACGAGAACATGAATATCCTCGGGGTCCAGCTTCGGCAAATCCGACAATATTTGCAGTTCCCCGTAAATCCTCAAAACCGGCGGTTGAAAAGTCACCAGATGCAGGTCTGAGGCCTTCTTGGCAATGGTAAGTTGCAATAATTTGTTGATGTCAAGGCGCTCAACGTAATCCTTAATTTCCTGTTTGTCTTTTTCCAAGATACCCGTAAATCGAGTGCCTACGGAAAAGAGCCTCTCTTCATCTAATGACTCCAGCCTTGCGACTTTCACCGAAACGCGCAGTTGATGGCCGCTCTTGGGCAATTGAAAAATAACGGTGGCCTGCGAATTCAAAGGAAGGAGTTCATCTGTCTCAAATCCGATACCTTCAGCGCTTATGTTTCTGAAAATGACATTTTTAATTTTAGTTGAGTTGCTGACGGGATCTGTAATCTCCATGGTGCCGGGGATACGAATAAAAATTCTTTGAGAATTTCTTCTTTCGTCTAATGTAAAACTTAACATAGGCCCTCCCCTTTTATATATGCATCCATAGCCCGGGCCGCTTTCTTCCCCGCGCCCATAGCAGAAATAACGGTATCTGCTCCCGTAATAATATCTCCCCCTGCAAAAACTCCTTCTATAGAAGTCATAAAATCCTTACCCACGGCAAGGGTGCCGTCTTTATTCGTCTTGAGACGGGGTGTGGCCCTGGATAATAACGGATTGGGGTTTTGGCCAATGGCCACGATGACCGTATCCACATCTAAAATAAAATTTGAATCTTCCACGGGAACAGGCCGCCTTCTGCCTGATTCATCAGGTTCCCCCAATACCATTTTAATACACTCTAAACCTTTTACAAATCCTTTTTCACCCAGGACTTTAACCGGTTGAGCCAGGAATTGAAAGATAATTCCTTCTTCTTTGGCGTTCTCTATTTCCTCGTCACGGGCAGGCATCTCGGTTTCTGTGCGCCGATATACCAGGGTCACGACTTTGCCTAATCTTAAAGACACCCTCGCGCAATCCAAGGCGACGTTCCCGCCGCCAATAACGGCAACACGGCTACCGATAGGGATGGGAGTAGCGTATTCGGGAAATTGATAGGCTTTCATCAAATTCACGCGGGTCAAAAATTCATTAGCGGAATAAACCCGATTTAGGTTCTCTGCGGGTATCCCCAGAAACTGCGGCAGCCCAGCTCCTACCGCCACAAATATGGCTTTAAACCCATTCTGAAACAATTCCTCCAGCGAGTAGGTATTGCCGATTAGCATATCGGTCTGTATATCCACTCCCAGGCTTTGAATATACCCAATTTCATTCCTAACTATTTTTTTGGGCAACCTGAATTCCGGGATACCGTAGACAAGAACCCCTCCGGGAATATGCAAGGACTCAAAAAGAGTGACTTGATACCCCATCTTTGCCAGGTCCGCTGCGCAGGTTAAGCCTGCCGGGCCGCTGCCTACCACCGCCATTCTGGTGCGGGGTGCAGGGCGCGGGGTGCAGGGTTTTGGTTTTTTCCCTTCATCTAATTCATAATCCGCAGCAAACCTCTCCAGCGCCCCGATGTTGATAGGTATCTTTTTCTTATTGAGGACGCACGCGGCCTCACATTGGTCTTCCTGAGGGCAAACCCGGCCGCACACAGCCGGCAGGTTATTTTTCTCTTTTAACTTCTCAAGCGCCTCCCTGCGCCTGCCTTCCTTAATAAGTTTTATGAAAGCGGGAATATCGATTTCTACGGGACAACCCTTGACGCAAACAGGGTCTTTGCACTGCAGGCAACGCCCGGCTTCTTTTTCTGCCTGTTCTCGGGAGTAGCCAAGAGCCACTTCCAGAAAATTCTTAATCCTCTCTTTTCCCGGTTGTCGCGGGGTGTTGTTACGCATGGTTTAGCTAAAACCTTAAAGCGGGAATAAAATATTGAGCAACCTTAAAATAGATAATCAGGCCTAAAACATCAACGACGCTCGTGGTAATGGGCCCGGCGAGAACCGCGGGGTCCAGCCCAATTCTTTTGGAAAAAAGCGGCAAAAATATTCCCGTAGATATGGCAAGAATGGCAATGAGAACCATAGTGATGGCCACTACCGACGCAAGCAGAAAATCTTTCTGCAAAAGAAAGGCCCTGCCAAAAGCAACGATTCCTACGATCAGGCCCATCATAAAAGCAGCGCTGAATTCGAGTTTTATAACGCGAAAAACATTCTTGAAATTGACGTCACCCGTAGCCAGCCCCCTAATAATGGTGATGGATGTTTGATTGCCGGCATTACCTCCCGTATCCAGCAACATAGGGATAAAAAAAGCCAGGGCGACAACGGAGCTTAAGGTGTGTTCAAAACTTTTTAATACCGTCCCGGTCAAAAAATCAAATATGAGCAGCATCACCAGCCACCCTGCCCGCCTCTTGACCAATTCGAAGGCGCTGGCCTGGGCGTAACTGATGATTTCGCCTCCCTTGGCATCCATTTTACCGATTTCGTATATTTCTTTGGTGGTCTCCTTCTCCATGAGGTCAACGATATCGTCAATGGTGATAATCCCCAACAACGCATTTTCTTTGTCCACCACCGGCGCATCTAAAAGATCGTAGACCTTAAACCAGTCCGCCACTTCTTTGATATCCGTTTGGGCGTCGATTTTGATAATATCCGCGCCTTCCATAATCTCTTTGACAAAAATATCCGGCGGAGCTTTGATAAGATCCTGCAGAGACACCATGCCTATTAACTTGTGATTCTCATCTGCGACAAATACAGAATAGATGTTCTCGTGGTCTTCGGCGCGCAGGTTTTCCTGTATGAAGAGGAGGGCCTGGCGGGCTGTCATATCCTTTTTTAATTCCACGAATTCCGTGGTCATAAGGCTGCCGGCCGTGCCTTCTTTGTAAACCAGAAGTTTTCTTAAGTCCTGCGCTTCTTCTTTGCTAACCAAATTAAAAAGTTTTTTAGACACTTTTGGCGGCAGTTCTTTAAAAAGGTCCGCCCTTTCATCCGGGGACATCTCGTTGAGGATTTGGGCCTGCTCGGTATTGGCGAGATTATTGAGAATAAATTCCTGTTGTGGGAATTTTAAGTTTTCAAAAGTCTCCACCGCCTTTTTCGAGCTGAGCAATTTAAAAATAATGATTTTCTCGGAAGGCTCAAGGGACTTCCACCCTTCGGAAAGGTCAACGGAACGGATGTTCTTAAGGCACTCCTTAAGAGCATTAAAATCCCTTTTCTCAATCAGTTCCTTGATCTCGGGCAGGAAAAGGGCAAATATCTCTATCCGTTTACGCAGCGAGTTTTTCATCAATAGCAGCCTCTTCCTGTTTAAATGTTTTTAAACGCTGGGTGAGTTCCTCGAAATCCACCTGCTGCGCGTCAAAATCCGGGCCATCTACGCAGCCAAAAACGGCCTTACCTCCTACAGAGCAACGGCAGGACCCGCACATACCCGTGGCATCCACCATAATGGGATTAAGGCTCACTACTGTCTTTATTTTAAGCCCGCCGCAGAGCCCGGCAACGGCCTTCATCATAGGGACCGGGCCGATAGCATAGACTAAAGCCGGATAGTTTGTATGCGTGGATTTTTCAATGACCTCAAAGAGGCCATTGAGGACGCCGGTGACCAGGCCCTTGCGGCCATAGGAGCCATCATCCGTAGTGATAAATAATTCGTCGCAGATATTTTGCATTTCCTTTTCTAGGAAAACCAGATCCTTCCTCCGCGCTCCGATGATTCCCGTAACTCGGTTGCCTGCTTCTTTAAAAGCGCGGCAAACCGGATAAACCTCAGCTATTCCTACGCCCCCGCCTATACAGTAAACTTCCCCGATTTTTTCTATTTTTGTGGGATGCCCCAGAGGCCCCAGGATATGCGCGATAGAATCGCCGGCATTAAGAGCCCCTAATCTTTTTGTCGTAAAACCCACCTTCTGCAATATCAGGGTAATGCTGCCCTTTTCTTTATCCCAGCCTGCCAGGGTTAAAGGAATACGCTCTCCCTGTTCGTCTAATATGACAACTACAAACTGGCCGGCCTTGGCCTTGCTTGCAATCACAGGGGCCTCTACCGAAAACTGGGTAATCTCTCTTGCCAGTTCTTTTTTTTCTAATACCTTAAACATAGCTTTTAACGGTTATCTTGTTTCATCTTCTATGAACTCTACATGAACGCCCGGGTATTTTTCAGCCAGGGCCTCTCCTTTTTCTTTTCCTAAAACAAAAATAGTGGTTGCAAGCGCGTCGGCTGTCAGGCAGTCTGGTGCGATAACCGTTACGGAACTTAAACCCGAATCTGCCGGAGAGCCGGTTTTAGGGTTGATGATATGAGCGTATTCTTTACCGCCCAGGGTAAAATACTGTTCATAATTTCCGGAGGTAGCCGCGCATTGGTCATTAAGCTCAAACTGATTAATGACGCCCGGATGCCGCGGGTTTTGGACAGCCACTCTCCAGGCCCGGCCGGATTTTTTTCCTAAACAGTACACGTCCCCGCCGGCGTTTATCAAGCAACTTTTGACCTGCGCCTCCTTTAATTTTTTTACGGCGCAATCTACGGCAAAGCCCTTGGCAATACCCCCCAGGTCAATTTTGATTCCCGAATCAAGGAATTTTATCACATTATCGGTTTCATTCAAAGCAATTTTATCAGAACCAACTTTTTTCAGAGATTCCGTTATTTGCTCCTGATTCAAAACAACATATTCCCGGTTCGTGAACCCCCACAGGTCCATAAGAGCGGCTACGGTAATGTCAAAAGCGCCTTCACTCTCCTGCCAGAATTCTTTGGCTTTTTTTATAACGGTAAAAGTTTCGGGGCTCGCCTTTAACATCCCGGCTTTATTCAGCAGCGAAACTTCGCTGTCGGGGTTGTATTTACTGAGTAAGCCCTCTATTCGTTTTATTTCTTTGAAGACAATGCCTGCCGCATTCGCGCGGTCAGAGAGTACTTCCACAAAAGTGCCCATGGCTATGCGGCGCTCATTATAAAGTTGCTTATTTTGGCAGCCGCATAGAAATTCAAATGTCAAAGCACAAAGCACAAAATAGAGATAAAAAATCCTTTGTTTTGAATTTTGGATTTTGGATTTTGACATTTGGATTTAAGGTACTATTTCTCTATTTCCTTCAGCAGTTCTTCAACATTCAGCGTATTGATGACGTCTTCTTTAGTTAGCCATGCGCGGCGCGCCACGGCCAGGCCGAATTTTATGAAGTCCAGCTGCGAGGTTTCATGCGAATCCGTGCCGATGGATAGCTTAACGCCCATCTCCCTGGCACGGCGGGCATGCACATCATTCAAATCCAGCCGCTGGGGAAAGGCATTGATTTCAAGATGCGTATTCGTATCTTTAGCTGCTTTCAACACCTCCTCCAGGTCGATATCATAAGCATCGCGCACACCCCAGAGCCTGCCTGTCAGGTGCGCCAAAATGTGTACGTGTTTATTTTTACAGGCGCGCACCAGCCGCCGGGTAAGCTGGGCTTTGGACTGCTTAAAGCCCGTGTGAATAGCTGCCACTACGATATCGAATTCCTTAAGAATATCGTCATTGTAATCCATCTTTCCTTCGGAATCAATATCGGCTTCGGTGCCGTAAAGGACTCTGAAGTTGATGAGCCTTACGTTCAGTTTCTCTATTTCCCGCTTTTTCTTTTTTAAATCCGCGGGCCTTAAGCCGTTGGCGACCCTCAAGCTTTGCGAATGGTCGGTAATGGCGATATAACCGTATCCCAATTCTTTGGCGGCCTTAACCATCTCTTCGATGGAATGGTTGCCGTCAGACCAGGCGGAATGCGCGTGCAGGTCTCCTTTGAGATCCTTAAGCTCGATTAATTTCGGCAGCGCGAATTTAAGTGCCAGCTCCACCTCTCCATTATCTTCCCTCATCTCTGGCTCAATGGCAGCCATATTCAGTTTCTTAAAGATTCCTTCTTCTGTTTTTCCGGCAACGAATTTTTGTTTTTTGAACATCCCGTATTCGTTGATCTTTAAACCCCTGCGGATTGCCAGCTGCCGTAATTTGATATTGAAATTTTTTGAGCCGGTAAAATACAACAGGGCTGCGCCGAAAGATTTCTGTTTAACCACCCGGCAATCGACTTGCACGTCCTCTTGGGTGCGCACGGAGGATTTTGTTTCTCCTTTCGCCAAGATATCTTTCACGGAAGGGTTTTTCGTGAAGGCGTTCATGGCCTTTGAAGGGTTATCGGAAATCACCAGGATATCAACGTCCCGGACAGTCTCCTTTTGCCTGCGCAAGCTTCCGGCAAAGGCGATTTTCTTGACTTCGGGCAGTTTCTTCAAAACACTCGCAAATTCCTCTGCTACTCTCATAGCCTGGCCTAAAGTCATGCGCTCCTTGCCCCTCTTCAGCAGGGAAATGCCTTTTTGAATATTTTCTACGGTTTTCTCCTTTATGCCGAAGATTCCCTGAAGCTTATTCTTTGCGATCGCCTTCTCTAATTCAGAAAGGCTTTTTATCTTCAATTTTTCGTAAAGAAGCTTGGCGGTTTTGGGGCCTATGGAAGGAATATTGAGCAGGCCCAGGAGGCCTTTGGGTATGGTTTTTTTCAGGTCTTCGTAAAACTTTAACCTTGAGGTGGCTACAATCTCTTTAATCTTACTCTCAAGGTCTTTGCCGATTCCGGGGATCTCCAGGAGAGTGTCCTTACGGACAAAATCTTCTATGCCTTCAGACAGGCCTTCGATATTCTGCGCTGCCCGTTCGTAAGCGCGGATTCTAAAAGGATTGTCTCCTTTTATCTCCAAAATCTTCGCCATATCCCTGAATATATCAGCTACTTCCTGATTTTTCAACCTAACTCCTCTCGCTCCAAAGGAACTCTATAGTTCCTTTTCAAAACGTTTCTAAATTTGAACTCAAAACTGCTTTACATTTGTAGCTGAAACGTTTCTAAATTTGAACTCAAAGCAGTTTTACGAACAAAATTAGAAACGTTTTGGGGAAGGGGGTTAGAGGGAAAGATTATAACTTTCTTCAATGGTCTTTACTAAACCAAGCAGAATGGAATTGACCGGCACAGGGATGCCCAGCTCCTGAGCCTGACGCACCACCACCCCATTGATAAAATCTATTTCCGTGCGCCTCCTCCTCAAGACATCCTGTAGCATGCTGGACACATTGCCTGCGGTGGCTTCGCACACTGCTTCAACTTTAGCCAGGGGATCATCGTATATAAGTTTTATTCTTTTTCTTTTAGCTATGCGCGTGGCTTCCGTGACCGCGTCTCTGAGGATTTTGCGCGTCCCCTCAAACTCTACCAATTTTCCGTTATTTAACCGCGTGATGGCGGTAAGCGCATTGATACCCACGTTGATAATAAGCTTGGACCACAAAAGCCCTTTTATATCCCGGGATATTCTTGTCTCAAGCCCCGCCTTATTAAAAATCTCGCGTAGGAAGCGCATCTGAACAGGAATCTTGCCGTCAATGCGGCCGACCACGGTTTCCCCTTTTCCGGCATGGCGAATGCGGCCTGTATCCAGAAGCGTAGCACCTTCATTTGTCACGCCCCCGATGACTTTATCGCTGCCTACCCCTTCACCGATAATTTCAATATTACCGATGCCGTTTTGAAGCGTCAGCACGCTTGTATTTTGTCCCAGCAGCGCCTTTGAACGCGCTACGGCTTGTTTTGTATCGTAAGACTTTACGCAGATAATAACTAAATCCGCCTCGCCTATTTCTTTGGCTTCGCTGGTGGCTTTCACCTGGGCATGCCAATTTCCGGAGACACCCTCCAGCGATATGCCGTCCTGATTGATACGCCCGGCCCTCTCTTTGTTTTTATCCAAAAGCCAGATTTCTTCTTTTGACTTCGATAAAAAGGCGGCGAACAAACAACCCATGGCTCCCGGACCCACCACCACTATTTTCATATCAGACTCCCCCCAAAAAATCCTAAATCCCAATAATACCAAATCCAAAACAAATCCCAAATCCAAAATCCAAAACTATTTGGGATTTGTTTGGTAGTATTGGTAATATTTGGATTTTGGATTACACATGTGAGTTGAATACTATACTAAACGGACACGGCCAATTTATTCAAAACTCTTTGGGACTTGAGCTCCTTCTCTAAATGAAAATTCAGAAAGGCGTTCAAAATCACCTCCAGCTCTTTCTTAATCTGCGGATTCATTCCCAAATTGAGCGTATTCTTGAATTCGCTTTTTTCAATATGCAAAATGGACGCCACAGTCCCCCTGAAAATGTGACGGCTGCTCAAATCCCTCTTGAAGCACCGTGAGCAAAGCAGACCTCCCAGAGCGAGGCTGAATTTTGACTGGCCTAAAATTCTATCCTGACAACAGATGCAAGAATCAAAATGAGGCTTAAAGCCCGAAAGGACCAGCATCTTGATCTTAAAAATGGTCATGATTTTTTCCGTGTTCGTTGGATTCTTCAGTTCCTGAAGGCAGGTGAGAGCCAGATGAAACACCTCTTCATTCTTGTCTTCCACGGGCATCAGCACCGACAGAAGCTCCATCATCAGGCTGGCCGTGCTTATTTTGACGATATCCTTGCGGACCTCATCGAAGCTATCCGTAAGATCCGCTTGGGCCACAAGGTGCAATTCCGAATTTCTTTTCTTATAAAAAATGATTTCGTTGAGAGAAAATGGCTCAAGGGTACTGGCAAATTTAGCCGGCTCCGTACGGATCCCCTTGCATAAACCGCTCATCTTGCCAAACTCCCGCGAATAGAAATTAGCAATCAGGGACGTTTCGCGAAAATCCCTTCGGCTTAAGACAATGGCTTCTGTTTTGTGAAGGCCCATAAGTAATATTTTAAAAGCAAATAATCGCAGATTGCACGCAAATTGTCGCAGATAGAACTTTATCTGCGTTGATCTGCATTAGATCTGCGTAAATCTGCGTTAAAACTCCCACATTTTTTAAAAATCTCTTTAGTCTTTTTATCCATTTTTTTCTTAAGCTTAGGTGTCTTGTCATCGTAGCCGGAAAGATGCAAAACCCCGTGGATGATATACAGATAAAGCTCATACAGGCGTTCTGTTTCAAAGATTTTCGCATTTCGAATAGCCGCGTCGGTGGACACCACGATGTCCCCGCTGTCAAAGGCCAGGACATCCGTCGGCTCATTTTTTTGCAGATACCTAAGATTTAGTTCTTTGATTTTTTTGTCATTAACGAAACAGACCGTGATTTCGCCTGATTTTTTTGTCAACTCTGACGACAGGGCCCTAAGGATGACTTGTTTTATCCTTTTCGGATGGAGCGGAATTTTCTTTTGATGATTTTTTAGGGTTACTCTCACTTTTGTTTTCTTCGGGATAGGTGACGCGGCTGTGGTAGATGCCGCTCAAGATACGAATAAAGACGGCCGAAATCCTCTCTAAGTCTTTCAGTGTCAAATCGCACTCATCGAGCTGGCCGTCAATGAATTTATTGTTGATAATCTTATGCACCACCTCTTCGATTTTTTTGGGGGTCGGCTCCTTAAGGGCACGCGTAGCCGCCTCTACGGAATCTGCCAGCAAAACAATGGCTGTTTCTTTCGTATTGGGTTTCGGGCCCGGATAACGGAAACCCTCCTCTTTAACCTCCTGGTCCTCCTCAAGTTTTTCAAGGGCCCGCTGGTAAAAATAAAACACCAGGCTGTTGCCGTGATGCCGCTGGATGAAATCAATCAGAGGAGGCTTCAACTTGTATTTTCTGGCCAGTTCCATGCCCTCTTTAACGTGATTCATAATGATGAGCTTGCTCATGGAAGGGGCTAACGCATCATGCTTGCTGCTTTCGATATCCATATTTTCGCTGAAATAATTCGGCTTTTGAAGTTTGCCTATGTCATGATAATAAGCGCCGATGCGGGCAAGAAGAGAATTCGCGCCTACGACCTCACAGGCCGTATCCGAGAGATTGCCCACCACGAGACTATGATGATAAGTGCCGGGCGCCTCCATCACCATGCGCTGCAGCAGGGGGTGTTGAAAATCGGCCAGCTCCAGCAAACTGATGTTGGTCACGGTTTGAAAAAGATACTCAAAAACCGGCAGCAACAATAAAACCACGCCGCTGGATATGATTCCGTTCAATATAAGAAAAATATACCTTTTGGGCAGGTAAAACCCAAATCCCTGCATGAAAAACAAAGACAGGGCGCAAGCAATGCCCACTAGAAGCCCTGCGCGGATAATCGTCGTGCGCTTGCGGGCACCCATGACCAGAGGGCTGGAAATGATTCCGCCGACCAAAAATAGAATGCACAGTTGTAACGGGCTGCTATTGCCTAAGGAAGCCACGGATACCGCTGAGGCCAACGCAAGCAGAAGAGCGATCTCCAGGTTATTGAACAAAAGAGCCGCCAGCATAGGAATCGCTGAAAAAGAATGGAAATAAATAGGCAACCTTTCGTTGATGATAAAAAAGCTGCTCACAAAAGTGATTAAGAACATGAAAATCAAATGCATGAACCGGACGTTAAGCTTCCTGAATTTAACGTAGGCAAAGAGACAGGCCAAAAACAGCGGGACCACCAGGTTGACCTGATTCATGTAGCTGATGAAAAAAGCGAGCACGATCCAGAAAAGAATAAGAATCCTTTTCTGCTTAATTTTGGTTTTATCGATTATTTTTATCATAGGCCTCAATGATTCTTTGGACCAGCGCATGCCGGACCACATCCGAACCGCTAAAATAAATGAAATGAATCCCCTCGATAGGCTTCAATATATCCTGCGCCTGAAGCAGGCCAATCGGTTTTCCGTCGGGAAGATCGCTTTGCGTAATGTCCCCCGTAATCACGGCCTTGGAGTCAAACCCCAAGCGCGTCAGAAACATCTTCATCTGTTCAGCCGTGCAATTCTGCGCTTCATCCAGGATGATAAAGGCATCGTTAAGGGTGCGCCCTCTCATATACGCCAGCGGCGCCACTTCAATAATACCGGTTTCTAAGTTTTTTTCAATGCGCTCCACCTCCATCATATCATAAAGCGCATCATACAAAGGCCTTAAATACGGGGATATCTTTTCGTACATATCCCCGGGGAGAAACCCCAAAGACTCACCTGCTTCAATGGCCGGCCGCGTCAGGATGATACGGCGCACTTCCTGTTTCTTAAGCGCCTCTACGGCGCAAGCCATAGCCAGATACGTCTTGCCGGTTCCGGCTGGCCCGATACCGAAGACGATGTCGAATTTTTTGATCGCCTCTACGTATTCGCGCTGGCCTTTTGTTTTCGGGCCTACCTGCTTGCCGCTGGAAGAGCGCATGATGGGCTGAATATTCATAGGCGCCACAACTGCCTCTTTGCCGGACTTTTTAAAATCTGATATCAGGTAAGCTAAATCCTGCCTTCCTAAGTCTGTATGGCTGCTTCGATAGGCATCCAGTATGTATTCAATAATGCGGGAGGCCTTTTTTATGTTGGTAGCGGTACCGTTGACCTTTAAATGCTCACCGCGCGCATGCAGTTTAACCTTAAACTCTTTTTCCAGGGTTTTAAGGTTTTCATCATGCAAGCCAAAAAGATTTCTTGACTCCTGAAGAGTTTCTAATTTTATAACCTTCTCCATGGCTCCTTATTTAATCCTTTGCGGTAATCCCTTCGAAGAATCCATGGGGATATCTAAAACCTGCCCCACGTAAATCTTGTCCGGGCCTTTTAAGGTATTCGTGTTGGCCTCGTAGATTTTCTGCCATTTTTTGGTGGTCCCAAAGTATTTTTGAGAGATTTTCTGTAACGTATCCCCTTTTTGGACGGTGTACTTTTCGAAAGCCATTTGCGAAGGTTTTTTCATCACAGGTACCAGGCTTTGCGTTATATAACCCTGGTTATTATCTTCATCTTCTAACCACTCTTCATCTGATGCGGCCGTTGTGGTTGAAGACTCGGCAACCTCTTCCCTTGAACGCTTGTCAATCTTTATAGGAGAAGACAGCTCAATCTCTACGACTCTGGTAGTACGCTTGGATTTCCTTTCAGGCGCAGCCGGGGCTATTCCCTGAAGATAGCCGCGGTTACCCGTCGATAAATCCTGGTCCACCCTGTCCCGGATCAAGGGATATGTCCTGACCGTACAACCTGACAGCAAAACGCATAAACCCAGTAGCCCGTACAAATACTTACTCATCATTTCACTCCTCCTTTTAATTAAATTCCAATTTCCAAGCACCCTGCCTACCCTGCCTACCGGCAGGCAGGCGGCAGGCAGGCAAATTCCAAACATGCAAGTTTCGGTCATTGGGATTTGGGATTTATCTTGACAGCTAATCCTAATTCCCTTAGCTGCTTTTCATCTACCTCGGAAGGCGCAAGGGTCAAAGGACAAATCCCTGCGCTCGTCTTAGGAAAGGCGATAACTTCCCTGATGCTTTCTTCGCCTGCAAAAATGGACATCAATCTGTCCAGGCCAAAGGCGATTCCGCCATGCGGGGGCGCGCCGTATTGAAAAGCCTCCAAAAGGAATCCGAAACGCCTACGGGCCTCTTCCTTATTCATACCGATAATTTTAAAAATCCTCTCTTGCAATTGCGGATCGTGGATTCTTATGGAACCTGAGCCAATCTCTATGCCGTTAAGCACCAGGTCATAAGAACGCGATTTGGCTTTTTCGGGAGATTGTTCCAGAATATTCAGATGTTCCTGGGCCGGTGAAGTAAAAGGATGATGCTCGCTCTCCCAGCGTTTTTCCTCTTCATTATATTTAAACAGAGGAAAGTCCACAACCCAACAAAAAGCAAATTCACAAGCCATCTCTTTTCTCAGGTCCGGCTTATCCGAATTAAACTTCTTTTGTGCCTCATCAAAAGCTATGCGCAAAAAAGGCACCTTTATATCTATGCCTTTTATCTCCTTGACTATCAATTTCATCAACTCTTCGGTCAGGCCAAAGATGTCCTCTTCGCTGATAAAAGACATCTCTAAATCCAGCTGCGTGAATTCAGGCTGGCGGTCAGCGCGCAAATCTTCGTCGCGAAAACACTTGGCAATCTGGTAATACCGTTCGATGCCTGCCACCATCAGGATCTGTTTGAATAACTGCGGGGATTGGGGCAGCGCATAAAACTGCCCCGGATTCATCCGGGAAGGCACCAGGTAATCCCTGGCTCCCTCAGGCGTGGATTTGGTAAGAATCGGCGTTTCGCACTCAACAAAATCATGTTGCGCCATAAAATTGCGTATCAACATATAAAGGGCGCTTCTTAAAAGAAGATTATTCAAAACCTTCCTTCTTCTTAAATCCAGATAGCGGTATTTAAGCCGCATCTCCTCAGTGACATCAAGATCTTCCTGAATCTCAAACGGCGGGGTGAGGCTGGCGTTTAAGATTTCCAACTTTTCCGCTAATAACTCCACTTCCCCTGTGGCCAGTTTCGGATTAATGTTTCCCTTGGGCCTGGGATTAACTTTGCCGGTGACCTTTACGACATATTCACTCCTTAAATCCTGGGCTGACGCATAACCTCCGCCGGCATCATTGGGCGTAAAAACAACCTGCGTCAAACCGTATCTATCGCGGATATCAATGAAAATAATCTTGCCATGGTCACGGCGCGTAGCGACCCAGCCGCAGAGCGTTGCCTCTTGACCGATATATTTTGAGTTTAATTCTCCGCAAGTGTGAGTGCGTAGCATATTACCTTAAAATTTACAAATCACAAATTCCAATATACAAACAAATCACAATACCGAAATCACAATATCCAATATTGTTTGTGATTTGCATATTTGGTATTGTATATTGTTTGTGATTTGTAAATTGTGATTTGTATATTTGAACTGCATATTATAGTTCTTTCAACAATTCTTGTTGCGTTACTTCCTTTTGTTCCCCCGAAGTCATATCTTTCACAGTCACAACGTTCTTTTTGAGTTCATCCTCCCCTAAGATTAAAACAAACCTTGCATTTAAGTCATTGGCGCGGCGCATAGCGCCCTTCAGGGATTTGCTCTCGTAATCCGTATCGCAGGCAATTCCGTTTTTGCGCAAATTCTCCAATATCTTAATACCCTCTCTTTCAGCCTCTTGTCCTAAGGATATCAGATAAGTCAAGCTTTTACCTTGCACCTCGCACCTTGCCTGCCTGCCGACAAGGCAGGCACCTTGCACTAACAACAATCTTTCCACTCCAAACGCAAACCCCATGGCCCCAACGTCAGGCCCCCCTAATTCCTTTACCAGGTTATCATATCGGCCTCCTGCGCCCAAAGCATCCTGAGCGCCCAGGTCCTTATGCGTAATTTCAAAAACCGTGCGCGTATAATAATCCAGGCCGCGAACCAGATAAGGAGCTACGGTGTATTTGATTTTTAAGGAATCCAGGCCTTCTTTGACTTGATTAAAATGCTTGAGGCAATCAGGGCAAAGATAGGAATCCTTGATATCCAATTCCCTGACCACTTCCTGACAGGTTTCATTCTTGCAATCCAGGATTCTTAGCGCATTAGCCTTGAATCTTTTTTGACAATCCTCGCAGAGCTTGCTTAATTTGTCCTTCAGGCCCTTATGCAAAATGGAGCTTAGTTCTTTTTTGTCCCTGGCGCACCCTAAGCTGTTTAATTTTATGACGTAACCGCTGATAGAAAAACCTTTTAGCAGATTCCCGGCCAAGCTTATAATCTCCACATCCACATCAGGGTCGTAAGAACCGATGGCCTCGCAGCCGATATGGTGGAATTGCCGCAACCTTCCCTTTTGCGGCCTCTCCAGCCGAAACATAGGGCCCAGGTAATAGAATTTTGCGAAGCCTAAGGCCTTATCCAGATGGTTCTCCACATAGGCACGCACAATAGAGGCCGTTCCTTCCGGCCGCAGGACATAAGTCTCATCCTTATTTTTCATCAGAAACATCTGTTTCTGAACAATTTCTGAGGATGGGCCTAAAGAACGATTGAATAAAGGCTCTTCTTCGATTAAAGGCGCCCGGATTTCCAGGTAATTGTAAAGAGAAAAAATGCGGCGGCTTGCCTCTTCAATTTTTTGCCAAAAGCAAACCTCTTCGGGCAAAATATCTTTTGTCCCGGCTACTCTTCTATACAACATATAAAATATACTTTTGCCTAGCGGTGTGGGCCGATTATTTCACTTTTTGCTTCATTTCCAAGCCAGCCTTAAAAATTACCACTTTTCTCGGTGGGACGGGAATGACCTGATTGGTGCGAGGATTCCTACCTGTGCGGCTTTTTCTCTGCTTGATCTTAAAAACGCCGAAATTCCGTAATTCTATCTTTTCTCCCCGGATAAGCGCCTCGACGATAGTATCAAATGTCTTCTGCACGACCTTCTTGACATCTATCTGCTTTAGGCCTGTTCCATCGGAAACCTTTAAAATAATATCCTTCTTTGTCATTTTTTCACCTCCCTCATCATTTTCCAGCTATTTCATGTACGAAAATGACTCCGAGCATAAGCTTCACTTGACTTGCTCATGCGAGGAGTTGCCTAACGTTTCTAACCATAATAATACCAAAAATTTACGATGTCAAGGGAATTTTTTTAAGCTTTCGCTATTTAAAAGGAATATTCCAACTTTAGGCTAAAGTTTCGTTCAGGGGAAGGATAATAAAATTTTTGGTTATCCGTGTGGTCAACTCCCGCGAACTCAGAATACTTCTTATTTAAGATGTTATTGACGCAAAATGTGACGGTCAAATCCTTGAATCTATAATCAATATTCGCGTCAACCCTCAAATAGCCGTTAAGCCTTGAAAAGGCATTCGCCTGGTCATTCAGGCAATACCTTTTGCCCACGTAATTTGCCAGGATATTCAGGGTGAAGCTGTTAGGAAAAAGCACCCTCAGCCCAAGGCCTCCTTTATGGCGCGATACCAGAGGTATCTCACTCTTGTCAAATTCACCGCCGTCAAAAATAGCCCTGACAAAAGAGTAATTTCCGGATAAAATGATTTCTTTCCTGGGCCTTGCCTCAAACCCGAATTCAAGACCCTCATGAATGGTCCTGTCGTAATTCAGGTTCTGGCCGAAACCGGTTGGGCCTCCGGTCGAATTGAAATAAAGTTCATCCTTTAATCTCATCAGGAAGCCGGATAGGTTGAGCTTAAAACATTCGCTGAACCTGTGCCTTATCCCCAAATCATAATTAAGGGAACTTTGGGGCTTTAATTCCGGATTCAGCTGTTGTTGCCAGGACGCATCGTTGTAAGTGAATTCATCGACCGCGGGAAAGCGGAAACTACGGCTTAGGGTTATGAAAATACTCGAGTCCTTCGCGTATTCATAGACGAGCCCTGCATCAAAGGCCTCCTGGTTCTCATTGGCGTTCTTATCGATATCAGGGTTCCAGCCACTGTTATCATGGTAGTCGAACTCGAATTTCGCGGCCTCATACCGGTATCCTGAACTGAATACAAGGTTATCCAAGATGTAGAATTCATCGCGTAAATAACCAGCCAGGGACATTTTGTTCGTGTCCGTAAAATTCTGCAATTGGTCGGTGACGGCGTCATAACTATTACCGCAGTAATCCCAGAGGTAATGGTCGAGTCCCGTAATAAGCTTATTGTCGTGCCCAAAGGCCTGCCGGGTCAGGATGTATTTCGGGGTTATGCCTATGGTGCTGATGGCGCTGCGCAGCGTATAGAGCCCGTCGGTAGGAAAATAGCTATTCGCCCTGCGCCTCCTGTAAGAGACATCCGTATCCAACTCCCCCGTCCCCGCCCATTCTTTTTTACCTCCGAGAAGGAAATAATAATCTTCTTCGTTGGCCCGGTCGGATTTTCTCGCGTAACGTCTGCTAAATTCATCTATCACGTCCTGCTTCAACGAAGCCGGCAAGCCGAAGTTTGATTTATGATAGCCCGAATTAAAACGTAAAAAGGCGTCCTCGTTAAGGTCATATCCCAGATTAGAATAAAAATCCTGGGATTTGTAAAAACTATTATTCCGGTATCCATGCGTCCCTTCGCGGCTTGATGATAAGAAATAGGACAAACTTTTTGTTGAGCCGCTTAAGAATAACTCCTGCGCGTTCAGGTCATAACTGCCGTAAGTCGCCGCAAAATGGGCGAGCGGCTCGCCTTTTCCCTTTTTGGTGATAATGTTGATGACGCCCCCCTGGGCGTTATCCCCGTAGAGAACGCCCCCTGAACCGCCCCGGATGATTTCTATTCTTTCAATCTGATCAAGCGGTATTTGGCTCCAGTCCACCCCGCTCAAATCTACCTCGTTAACGCGCCGCCCGTTGATCAAAACCAGGACATTCAAATTGGCCTGTTCTCCGAAACCGCGGATATCTACCGACGCCTTGCTACCATTGCCATACCAATCCCTAACGACCAGGCCTGTTACAGGCCTTAAAACGTCTATAATCTTCTGCGCATTGGAATTTTTGATATCATTTTGCGTGATGTTAGTCACGAAAGACGCTGTTTTAGAAATATCCTCGCTATAACGGTAAGGCGTAACTATAATTTTTTCTAATTCTATCCCCTCTTGAGCATTAGCCACGCTTATACTAAAGAACACTAACATCAATATGCCTACAGCCTTTGCCAACTTCTTAGAATTTAACATCTCTCCTTTCCTTTCTCGGACCTAAAACAAAAAACCCTTGAAGCACCATGCTTCAAGGGTTACCCTGATTTATTCACCCTTTAAGGCCTGTCCGCGGGCTTTGGGTTTGTATCGGACTTGCGTTTACCAGCAGGTATTCTGACTCGGAGATCAACCTACTCTTCCGCGCCTTCCCAGCTACGACAGCCAGTGGCTCTTCGCGGAATTTCGTCCCTCCTTACAGCAGCGGGACTGTGGCCGCATGAAACGGCCTTCCCTCACCGGTAAATCTCAATTAAGATGACAACAAAACTTTGGAAAACTTTGTATCTTTAACGGTTTTGGCGATAAGCTCGTAAGTCAAGAAGAATACCGTCGTGTATATCAGCGTACTCACGGCAAAATTCCTTAAAAACGGCAAGCCCATAACGTAACAATGAATGAGGCCTTTCAGGTCGCGCGTATACCAACCTGCCAGCCACACGCCGAAATTGGTTGTAAGGTAAAATAAAATGGATGACAAAAGGGATGCAGATACGGTTCTGGTAACCGTTTTTTTCTGCTTGACCCAGAAACCCATCAACGTCATGAGAACAAAAGTGCCCCAGGTGAAAAATACGACGTTGTGCATACCGATGATAAGGTCGGTGACGATGATAAGAATCAAGGGCACAAAAAGAGCGTATTTTTTCTTTAAATACACGCCGCTAAATAAGGCGATGGCTGCCACAGGCGTAAAATTTGCCGCATGCGGCATAACACGTAATATAATTCCGATCAGTATTAAACTTAATGCTAACATTAAATCCTCCTTTGCTTATAGAAATTATAAGCCAAATTAGTTTTCTGTCAAGAATAATTTTTAAGGGAAAGGAGCGTTTATTTTTCTTGGCTTCCCCTATGAACCAGGGCACTGTCCCGATTGGATTAGAAATTGGCTTGGGGCTGCTTGGGTTTTTCTAATCAGAATTTCATTGACTAAGTTTCATTTCTATATTAGATTATCCGTAAGAGTAAATCCACCATCAATAAAGTTAAGATTTTTAAAGATCAGGTGTCAAAACTCTACATAATCAAAAGGAGTGTGTTATGTTTAAACCCAAGATGTTTCTATTCCCCTTCTTCTTAGTTTTTCTTTTACTTTTTTACCCTGTTTTTGCTCAAGAGGCTTTGACCATCACTACCTATTACCCTTCTCCTTATGGCAGTTATGATTCTCTGCAGACAAATAAATTTGGCGTAGGAGATAACAACAACGATGGCAATCTTACTTCTGCTGATATTCCTACTACCGATGGAGATGTCTGGATTGAAGGCAGAGTCGGCATCGGGACGATAAATCCGGGAGCGAGGTTGCACGTTGCGGGTGATGCACGAGTTGATGGATATTTCAATTATCAGCAGAGAAACTGTTATAGAATTACTTATACTGTCACGGGCAATGTTATGTGTAATGTAGGGTATTATGTAGCAGGCATCTGGGATGATGGGGTTGGTATGCCAGGCCCTAATGGCCTTGTTTGTTGCAGATAAGTCAGCGTCGGCATTGCGTGGAAATAGCGGGAAAAAGGGGGGGCGCAATAAGTTACGCAAAAATTCTTTTCTCAGTGCGTCAGGGCGTTCCAACTCATTATGCCCAATTGGCATAAGGCCATGATGATCAGGCCGGCAGTCATCACGCCGATAGCGATAGCCACAAATGCAAATCTCCACTAAGACCGTTTCTAATTTACCCTAATGCCAGCAATAGGTTACAACAGAACTGTCCCAGGGTCAAGGAGTAAATTTATCAATTAGGATGAATTCTTGGAGAGAGTTAATCCCTTCTTGGTAGAATCTGTAGCTGCTCCAGCGGTATTCTTCTGGATGATTCACCATCTTAGCCCTGACAGGGTTATTGTGGATATATTCTAAGCAATGGAGGATATACTCACCAGAGTCTATCACGTTGCTTTTGAACCTGCCCTGCCAGACATAACCTGTGTATTTGTATTTATGCCTAAATTTCTGGCTGTAGGATAGGGCTATGGCCTGCATGATCTTTGAGATGTTGATGACTCCATTGACTCCTATGACAAGATGGGGGTGGTTATCCATAACGACAAAGCCAAAAAGCTTGTATTTGAAACGCTCTTTAAATCTACTCAAGGTCTTTAAGAATTCAATCTTGTCTGAGTCCTCTTTTAAAACCATCTGCCTGTTGTTGCCCCTTAGGGAAACGTGGTAAACGGCATTGCTGTAATAGAGCCTTTTGGTTCTACTCATAACAATCCCTCCTTCTCTCATAATAGACGCATAAAGAGGGAAAATCTAACAGGAAATTTTACAGAGGAGGGACAGTTCTAATGGAGCTCTTTGTGTTGCAGGAGGTTATTTAGAAACGGTCTTGGGGGAGGTCGCAACAGCGTCTTGGATCTGGATTTTTGCCTCTATTAAGTATTTACTTGAGAAATTAGAAACCTCCCACCTTTTTCCCTTTTTTCTCTCTTCTATTTCTATTTGAGTTTAAATTGTTCTTTAATTTTAGGACGAGAAAAGAAAAATAATAATATCACGGGGTATAATAAAGCACCCATGAGCGTAAAAAGATATGCTCCCCCAAAAAAATATACAGGTAACAATGAAAGCGAACCCTGTTTAATCATCTTACTGTACATAATTATGTACCCCGGTAAAATAACCAACACGCTTATTCCTGAAAGCATTATTATTATTATTGCATAAATATAAGCAAAGGTCTTTCCCCATGATTTTACCAAGATTGTGCCTATACCTGAAATAATCAAAATGGTACTAAAAATATAGTCAAAGAAATGAATGTAGGGGATACGAATAAAAACACTAAGTTTTGGAACTGCTATACTACCATAATTGAAAGAATCTATCAAAAACTTAAATGGTAAATTAAGGAATCCAAAGGTTATAGCACCCATAGATAATATTACGCTTGTCAATCCTATCAATAAAATTCCTATTGTTTTTATGCTCATTTATTACCCTCCGGTCCTGTTTAATCTTACCTTTGATTTACAGCTTTAAAAATTTGCCATGGCCTTGTAAGGCTTGAGTTCCTTATCTTCTGCTCGTTTTAGTTTCTCAAACAGTAATTTAAAGAGCGAGCCTTTTTTAATGACTCTTCTGATGGTGTCAGTTCCTTCAAAGACTAACCCGTTGTTGAAATGGCCTCTTAAGGTAAAGGTTGTATCCAGGGGAAGCTGGGTTATGTCTTCTTTCTTGAATAAGATTATAGCATAATTAAAGGGAAAGACTATCTTTTTGCTGGGAGCACCATCACAGACGGCATCGGTTATGCTTCTGATATTGTAACCTTGAGGGAATTTGACCAGGGCAATGAATATACCCTGACCTTCTAAGAAGACCCGGGGCATGATGGTGACGTTTGCTTGTAATTTTACCGTAAAGTTCCTGTTTAGAGTTGTCTGGTTGCCTGCTTGGTCTATGGCAGTAAGGGTTAAGACGTGATTACCGACACTGGTTTGGATATTGGCTTGGCCGGTTATGTCAACACCATCTAGAGTAAGTTGCGAAGAAGATATTCCTGATAGAGTATCAGAAACGCTGTAATCTAAGGGGATAGTGTCAGTGTGGAAGTATTCCTGGTCTTCCTTGGGAGAAGTTAAGGAAACTTGTGGCGGTGTTTTGTCAATATTTAAGGTTACATAGGTAGTCGAGGTATTCCCTGCCGCATCCCTTGCTTCTCCTCCGATGTTCTGATTTGCTCCCTCTGTAGTTATTGTAATAGGCTCAGTAATGCTTGTGACTCCCGAGAGATTATCTGTGGCAGCAAAGGAAACAGTGGTATCAGTATTGTTCCAGCTAGATAGATTGGGTTGTGGAGAAACCTGAGAAGTTATAGTTGGTTGGGTTTTGTCTATCTTGATTTCAACTGATTTGGATAATTCGATATTATCTGCGTTATCGCAAGACCTGTAATAAACGTTGCTTAACCCTTCATTGAGAATAATGAATGGGTTGTTATAGAAAGTCCAGTCTATATTATCAAAACCGTATTCGGTTTTGGCTACCCCTGAACCTCCATTGTTATCAGCGGTAGTCAAGGTTATAGTAACATCAACGTTATTCCAGCCAGCCGTGTTTGCAGAAGGTGTTAGGTTCATAGTGGTAGTTGGGGCGATGTTATCAATAAAGGTAGTGACCATGTTTACTGTGCCATTGGTGCGGGTAGTTTCAGGAACGGATGGGAAATAGACGGTAGCAAAGTTAATTACTTCGGCGTTATCTTGCGCATCCGAGTTTACGTTTACGCTGAGACTAATTGAGCCTTGCTGCTTAGAGGCAACTTCTCCGATGAACCAGGTAATGGTTCGGGTTGCGGCATTGTAAATACCGCCATTGTTAACCGTTAAAGTAGAATCATCCAAATCTTCTTCTAGTGCATCTGTAATATAGACACCAAAGGCTACGCCTTCTCCTTCGTTTTCATAGTTGATAGTATAGTTAAGCTTGTCTCCTGCCCTGATATCGCCTTCAGGGGAAACGAGGAGTTCATTGGGGTCGTGGGCAGTGGTATTTTCATTAAAACTTACACCAACGAAATTAGTAGCAGCATTATTATCTATGACCCCAGTTAAAATATCTTCGCAGTTAAGCATCCAAGTCTGCCAACCTTTATGAGGAACCCTATATTCAGACCTATCTCTTACCTCTATTTCTATTCCTTCGATATTAGCAAAATCGCTTTGCTGAAACAATTTTCCTGTCTTAGGATCGCCTTGAAGAAAAAGAGAAATGGGCTTATCTTGATCAGATATCTTTATAGACAATAAATCAGAGCCATATTTTCCGTCAGTCTGAGTTGACAAAATAAGATTTAACCATTCTACTTGTTTTCCAGTTTGGGCTTCAAATAAATGTATAACATCGCTTGCTCCGAATATTTTAGCCATAAAACCAGAAGGCAATCCGCTTAAAGTTCCTCCTTCTTGGTCTTTTATGATCCAACCAACGTTCGGATCGTAGTAAATAATACCATTAAACGCCATTAAGTCATCGTATTTAGACTGATACAACACAACCTTATTAATACCCTTCTCTTTATACAATGGTAAAAGTTTTTCGGGATCAAATAAAACCGAAGACACTTTGTATCTTGTAAAGTCTTTTCCCTCACTTGTTATAATTGTCTCCCTTCCTAATTTAAGTGCCCCATCACCTACGGCATTACCGCCGCTATATTCAATGGAGTAATCCCGAGATTCGCTATTTTGATTTAGTCCATTAAAGTCAGTAGGAATAGGGTTTTCTTCTCCATCTCCGAATAGCGAAGAGGCTAAAGCAGCGTGAAGTGAATCAGCCAAATTTAAAGGATCGTTTTCCGTATTTAGTATAGGCTGCCAATTTGAATTGTATTTACTTGCTGCCGAGCGCCAAGACTTATACTGTGCTCTTTGCACACTTACATTATTTTGATCATAATATTCTGCTCGAGGGAGACCAACCCCATTTCGAATTGTTCCTATTATTTGCGAATGCCATTGAAAGCTTTCTATATAAGCATAATTATTTAAAAATATATGCGCAGGTAAACCCCACATAATTTCTACTTGAATAGCTAAATAACCTACGGTTTTAGCAGACACACTTCCTATATCCCAAGCTACCTCGTTATTGCCTTCTACATATTCAGCACCCGGTGAACTTGAAATATATTGCACAAAAGGACATAAATTCATAACCACTGCAACTTCATGAGAGCTAATAATTCCATCGTTCCTATATTCAATGATATAATTTATTCTTTGCCCGGGACTGACATTCTGTAAACTCCATACTTTAACTTTAAGATCTGGCTTAGGCTCTGTTCCTAAATCCACTTTCTCTATTGACCCCGTTAAAGTCTTGGAAGACTTATTTTCATCTAAAAGCGCTGATAACTTGCCCAAAAGCGGATCCTTAAATAGGCCCCGGAATTCAGTTTTGCCGGAAGAGATGAATTGGTTATAAGCAAATCCTTCTCCCTGTCCAAGAGTGCTTGTATAAGAAATTACGGAGAATCCTTCTCCCTTGTATTCATTCTCGCCCGTTAGGCGTAGATGAGTTACTACAGCATTTAAGGGGCCAGTATAAAAGCCGAAAGCCGCGCCTTCCATATTTGCCTGATAGAGATAAAGCTCTGAAATAAAAGTATGAGATGGCTGATAAGTT